>NZ_CAMPHV010000022.1 GCF_946886105.1 uncultured Pseudomonas sp.
CGGCGTTGTATCACGGCGGTACAGCACCATTGCTGCAGTCCCTTGCAGAAGAACACCCCTCAAATGTAGCCCGGATCGAGCGCAGCGACACCCGGGAAAAGGTGCCCTGGGTATCGCTTCGCTCGACCCAGGCTACGTGCTGGGTGAAGGTGACAAACCAGGTCGCCCCCGGCGTTGCGTCACGGCGGTACAGCACCATTGCTGCAGTCCTTTGCAGAAGAACACTCCTCAAATGTAGCCCGGGTCGAGCGCAGCGACACCCGGGAAAAGGTGCCCTGGGTATCGCTGCACTCAACCCAGGCTACGTGCTGGCCGCCTCAGGGATATTTGATCATGTAGGCGACCGGAAAATGGTCGCTGCGCAGCACCTTACCCAGGTATACCCGTTCGACGACGTTGTACACCTCGTTCGGTTTGAACTGGTGGACGGAGTTGAGCGTGCCCGTCTCACCCATCAGGGTTTTCACCGCGACCGCGGCGTGGCAAATGGATTTTGTTGCGCAGTGTTCATTGATATAGGCGTAGTCCAATAGCGACGGCACGGCGAGGTCGCCGAACGCAACGTCGGTGCCCATGCAGGCGTTTATATATTCGCTCTCGCTCATCTGCACCCCGCCATAGGCGTTCTTTTTCTCCTCGGCATAGAGTTTTTTCGCCAGGGACAGCGAGGTGCGCACGGAAATATGGGTGAAGCCGGCGTCCCCTGGTGTGCAGCGCAGCATTTTTTCATTGCTGGGTTTAAGGGTGATCGCGTCCGCGGCCGTGTTGGCATCTGTATTCAGATCGCCACCGAAGAAGACCAGCCTTTTGATTTTGCCGTCCTGGCCCTGGAGCTTGCCGAGCAGGAGAATGTCATCCCGCACCTGGGCTGCCGCTTTGTATGAGGCATTCGCGTGGCAGAAGGCGAAGAGATTGTCCTCGTTGTCGCTCAACAGCAGGGTGGCGCGTATGGCCTCGTCGCCGAGTGGCAACTCGAATTTTTCCGAGAATTGATCCGCCACTTCGTTTTTGACAAACACCATGGAACCCAGGGTCGTGCTTTTGCGCAAGCCGCCCTCCTGGCTCAGGGACGCCTTCAGCGTGTAAGTCCCTTTCAAGTCGTTCACCAGCCGCAAGTTCGGGTTGCCGGTGGTGCCGACCTCGAACAGCGCGAGAATCTCGGGTTTCAAGGCGGTCAGGGTGCTGGCCAAGGCATCCAGTTTTTCCTC
Source organism: uncultured Pseudomonas sp. (assembly GCF_946886105.1). The sequence goes on from NZ_CAMPHV010000022.1 coordinate 1,209, forward strand.
GTAAGCCTCGCTCATGGGCTTGCGTACATTCTGATTGTTGAGGTGCTGGGTGTTCCACATCAGTATCTTGACGACTGGCATGCTCGATCCTTCCCCCTAATGATTCACGCTCCGTAACGCCCCTCACCCCACGCCTCGTTCGTGCCGCCGGGTAAGCGTTCAAGCGTAGCAACTTTGCTCAGGGTGAATAGTCGGAACTGTCATTCGCCATGTCGTGTTCGGCGCCGCTGATTCATCTATCAGTCAGGCTGTTCTGTTGAGCGATGCGCATATGAGCAAGGAGCAACAACGATGAGCGAGCCCTTTACTCTGGATCTGCAAACCTACCTCAAGCGCCTAGGCTACTCGTCGGCACCGCCACCGACCCTGGAAACCCTGCGCGAACTGCAGTTGCGGCACACCGCCGAGTTCCCCTTCGAAACCCTGTCGACGATGCTCCGAACTCCAGTGCACGTCGACCCGCCGAGGGTGCAGGACAAGCTGCTGCGTCAGGGGCGCGGCGGCTATTGTTTCGAGCTCAACCGGCTGTTTCTACTGTTATTGCAGGCGCTGGGCTTCGAGGCGCGCGGGCTGACCGGGCGCGTGGTGATAGGCGGGCCGGAGGATGCGCAGACCGCCCGCACGCACATGCTGGTGCTGGTGACCCTCGACGGCGTGCGCTACATCGCCGATGTCGGCGTCGGCAGCATGGTGCCGACCGGCCCGCTGTTGCTGGACAGTGAAGCGCAACAAGCCACCCCGCACGAGCCTTACCGACTCAGCCTGGCCGACGGCACTTACACCTTGCGCGCCCTGGTGGACGGGAGCTGGCGGGCGATGTACCTGTTCGACCTGCAAACAGTGGCGGACATCGATTACAGGGTCGCCAACTGGTACGTGTCCACCCACCCGGACTCGCCATTCCTCGGCCAACTGTTCGTAGCCCGTACCGGGCCACGCCTGCGCAAGACCCTGAACAACGGCAGCTTCGCCATCCATCGCCTGGGCGAAGCCAGCGAGCGCGTGCAACTGCGGGATGTCGATACGGTGCTGGAGGTGCTGCGGGGTGAATTTTCCATTCAAGTGCCGGAGCATCCCGAGTTGCGTGCGACTATCGAGCGGTTGATTGCTGGGGAGTGAGGCTTGGGCCGCGAAGCGCGTAGGGCGGGTGAAACCCGCGGTGCCTTTGATTTGTGGCGAGTTGCACCTGCCCTACAACTGCAGTCCCTTGTAGATAAGGGTCTTCCCAACGGTAGCCCGGGTTGAGCGCAGCGATACCCGGGAATCGGTGCCCTGGGTATCGCTGCGCTCGACCCAGGCTACGTGCTGATCAGTTTGGCGTTGTCTGATAGATCTCATTCAGTTACCAGGCAAATCAAAAGCAGCGTTCACGCGGAGTTTGAATCTTGGCTGTTCCCTGCACGTTTCCACCGTTTTCCCCGAACCTTCATCGAAAAGGGCCTGGAACTTGCTAATGCCTGTGTGCAGCCCGGCAGACACGGGCACCCACAAGCCAACCGTAAGACGGAGCACATTTGATGATCACTGCCTCTATCGCCGATTGCATGAGTAAGGATTTCGCCCGTATCCACCCCGATATGCCGGTGGTGCAGGCGGCTAATTTATTGATCCGTCACGCCATGCTGGGCGGGCCAGTGGTCGATGCCGATGGCTTGTTGTTGGGCTGGATTTCCGAACAGGAGTGTCTACGCGTGGCGATTCAGGTGGCGTATTACAACCAGCGCGTCGCTACGGTGCGCGACATCATGCGCAGCGATGTGCTCAGCGTAAGCGGCGATATGGACCCGTTGGCGTTGGCGCAGCAGATGCTCGGCGATAAGCCGAAGAACTACCCGGTGGTCGACAACAAAGGCAAGGTGCTCGGGGTGGTGGGGCGCCGGCATCTGTTGCAGCAGTTCGATGCGGTAATGGGCAAGCTTTCCAGCGCCGCCGCCTGATCATCAGTGGTGCACTGTTGCGGTGCTTGCGTGCCGCCAATGTGGAACCTGTGCACCAAAGATGCTCCGAGATAACGGGCAACCCGCCGGAAGCCTTATAGCTGCCGCATTGAGCGGTGATGGTTCTGGGGAGTGATCGATAAAAGGCCAGTCGCGAGACTGGCCTTTTTACGTTCAAGGGCGCCGTCGCCCCAGGTTCGTCTACCGCTTTGCAATAAAAAATTCATTAAAGCTCAATCACTTAGTCAAATTCTTACGCACAGTTACTGTGCAACCTTCTGTGGATAACCTGTGCGGTTATGGCGGCAGCCGGCGAGGGCTGGGAGGTTTAAGGGTTTGGTTGTTTTTTATACAGTCGCCCGGCGTTGCCTCGGCAGCGCCGGGTTGACCATCAGGCCGCCTCGGCCTGTTCGGCTCTGTCGGTTTTGTGGGTCGGTTTCCAGTTTTTCAGCAGTTGGCCGATTCGGTAACCGCGCCAGCCGAGCATGCGGGTGGCGGTCAGTACGCCGGCCATCAGGGCGCCGCCGACCCCAGCGGTGACGGTGTCGGCGCCGGTCAGGTAGAGGCCTTTGATCGGCGTCTGGCTGTGAATCCAGTGCTGTTCGAAACGCTGCAGGGTGTGGTCGATGCCGTAGATCTCGCCTTGCTCGTTCCACTGGAACCATTCGGTCGACAGCGGCGTGGCCAGCTCGCAGAAGTCCAGCGCGCCACGCAGTTGCGGTTGGTGGCGGTAGAGGGTTTCCAGCAGGTGGTCGGTGAGCTTGGCCTTGAGCGCCTCGTACTCGGGGCCGCGCTTGCCCCAGGTGCTGCCCTTCCATTGGGCGAACCAGTGCGGCAGCGTCGGCGCGACTATTTCCACCGTGGCCTTGTTCGGGTAGTGGGCATCCCAGGCCGGGTCTTTGGCCGAGGGGAAGCTGATATAGATCAGCGGCATGGCCGGGTTGTCGCCGCTGGTGAAGCTGTCGACGTTGTAGTCGTGATCGGCGCCGGGGTAGACCCAGTAGTTGGTCTTCGGCAAGCCCAGTTCGGCGGCGCTGCCTTTGAAACCGGCGTACAGGCACAGGGTCGCGGCGGAGGGTTCGACCTGTTTCAGCGGTGCCAGCAGATCATGTGCGGCGGCTACTTGCGGGTCGAGCAGACGGGTGTAGGTGGGGATCAAGCCGGCGCAACTGACGATCTGCGGGGCACGGATCTCGACGCCGTCCTTGTGCAGGCGCACGCCAACCGCGCGGCCGTTTTCGATCAGGATGCGTTCGACCCCGGCGTAGGTGAACACCTGGCCGCCGGCCGCTTCGATCAGCGGAATGATGTGCTCCGAAATCTTGGTCGCTCCGCCCACCGGATAGTTGCCGCCGGTGATGTAGTGCTTGGCGACCATCGCGTGCATGACGAACGCGGCCTTGGCCGGCGGCAGGCCGTAGTCGCCCCATTGAGCGGTGAGCACGCCGATCAGTTGCTGGTTCTGGGTCAGGCCTTCGAGCACTTCGCGGGTGGTTTTGAAGAAGTAGTTCGGCAGCCACCAGCGGCGCAGTTTGTTGTAGAGCATGCCGAGCGAGCGCGGTAGCGCCTGGCCGGCGAAGAAGCGCGGCACCCTGGCGCTGACCTCGCTGAGTAGCTCGACATAGCGGTCGATGGCGGCGGCTTCGTCGGGGAAGTGGCGCTTGATCTCTGCTTTGAATTCCTCGCGCCCGGCGACGTAATCGTAGGTCTGCTCGCCGAGGATGATGCGGTCGTAGCGCGCGTCCATCGGCGCCCATTCGATATTGCCGTCGCTGACCACATCGAATACCCGACGGATCATCGACCAGGGTTTGTGCACCTCACCGATGTAATGCACGCCCACGTCCCATTCGTAACCTTCGCGCTCGTAGCTGTGGGTGTAGCCCCCGGCGGTGTAGTGCTGCTCCAGCACGCACACCCGTTTGCCGAGTTTGGCCAGCAGGGCGGCGGCGGTCAGGCCGCCGATGCCGGAGCCGATGATGATGGCGTCGTAATCGGTTTGCGCCAGGCGCGGACGGAAGCGGGTGCCGGTGCGTTTCATGGGTGTGCTCCAGGGTTCTTGTTATGCAACTTTTTGCATACTAGGCGTGGTTGCGTTGCTAATGCAACAAGTTGCATATGCCGTATACTGCGGCGCTCTTTCGATCAGCGTGGTGAAGTTCCCCTCTATGTCGCTCAAGCACGCCATTCTCATCCTTCTGGAAAGCCAGCCCGGCAGCGGTTACGACCTGGTCAAACGTTTCAAGGATGGCCTCGGCTATTTCTGGAACGCCAAGCACCAACAGGTGTATCTGGAGCTGAAAAAACTCCACGAGGCGGGCTGGCTGGCGTTCGAGGCGGAGCAGCAGGACAGCCGGCCGGACAAGAAAATCTATCGCCTGACCGAGGCCGGCCATGCCGAGCTGCTGCGCTGGCTGGCCGACCCGGTGCAGCCGAACAAGATCAACGACGCGCTGCTGGTGAAACTGTTCGGCGGCGCCCATACCAGCATCGATAACCTGCGCGAGGAAATGCACCGGCATGTCGCCGTGCACCGCAAGACCCTAGACAGCCTGCTGAGTATCGAACGCGATTTTCTCGCCCTGCCCGACGAGCAGCGCGCGGAGTTGCGCTTGCCTTATCTGACGCTGCGCCGCGGAATCCTCGGCGAGCAGTCCTGGTTGGCCTGGGCGGATGAGGTGGAGCGGGAACTCAACCGCTGATATTTCATCCTTCGAGACCGTTATCGGCGCGAGCAGGTTCGCTACAATCGCCGTCCCCCGCACCACCGAGGTTTCCGATGTCGCCCCTTGAACTCTTCGCCGCCACGCTCGGCGTGATCGCCGTCTGGCTGACGGTCAAACAGAACGTCTGGTGCTGGCCGATCGGCTTGGCGATGGTGTTGATTTACAGCTGGATCTTCTTCGAGGTGAAGCTGTATTCGGACATGCTCCTGCAGGGTGTGTTCGCCGTGTTGCAGCTCTACGGTTGGTGGCAGTGGACGCGCGGCGGCGACCAGCATCGCGGCCGCGAAGTCAGTCGCCTGAGCGCGCCGGGCCTGGCGCTGAGTCTGGCCATCGGAACCGCCGGCAGTCTGGCGCTCGGCTATCTGATGTCGACTTACACCGATGCGGCGGTGCCCTGGCTGGACGCCGCGCTGACCGCCTTCAGCCTGGTCGCCCAGGTGTGGATGGCGCAGAAACGCCTGGAATGTTGGCCGCTTTGGCTGGCGCTGGATCTGATCTACGTCGGTCTGTTCGTGCACAAGGGCTTGTACCCCACCGCCGTTCTCTACGGCCTGTTCTGTCTGCTCGCATTGCACGGTTGGCTGACCTGGCGCCGCGGGCCGGAGTTGGTCCGGGCATGAAGGTGCTGGTGCTGACCGGCCCGGAATCCAGCGGCAAAAGCTGGCTGGCCGAAGCCGTGCGGGCGCGCTTCGGCGGGCTGCTGGTCGGCGAGTACGTGCGTCACTTTATCGAGCAACAGGGCCGCGACACCTGTTACGCGGATATCCCGGCCATCGCTCGCGGCCAGCTTGAATGGGAAGATCAGGCCCGCGCCGCGCGGCCGCCGCTGTTGATCCTCGATACCCACCTGCTGAGCAATCTGTTGTGGAGCCGCAGCCTGTTCGGCGACTGCCCGGCCTGGATCGAACAGGCCTTGCTCGAACGGCGCTACGACCTGCATCTTCTGCTCGACCCGCAAGGCGTGCTCTGGGTCGCCGACGGTCAGCGTTGCCAACCGGAGTTAGCCGAGCGCGTGGCGTTTCACCGTGCCTGCCGGGATTGGCTGCACGGAAACCGCCAAATCTTCCGCGATCTGGGCGGTGACTGGGCACAGCGCCGCCAGCAGGCGCTCGAAGCGGTCGCCGAGCTAATGGCCGAACCCCGCGCGGACTGATCGCAAGCCCGACGCTGGAGCGTGGGAACGCTCAAAGTTACCCAATGTAGCCCGGGTTGAGCGAAGCGATACCCGGGTATCGGCGTCCTGGGTATCGCTGCGCTCAACCCAGGCTACGTGCTGCACGGCAACCGCCAGACCTTCCACGATCTGGGCGGCGACTGGGCACAGCGCCGCCAGCAGGCACTCGAAGCAGTCGCCGAGCTAGTGGCTGAGCCCTACGCGGACTGATCGCAAGCCAGACGCAGGTGGGAACGCTCAAAGTTACCCAGTGGTAGCCCGGGTTGAGCGAAGCGATACCCGGGTATCGGCGCCCAGGGTATCGCTGCGCTCAACCCAGGCTACGTGCTGCACGGCAACCGCCAGACCTTTCGCGATCTGGGCGGCGACTGTGCGCAGCGCCGCCAGCAGGCACTCGAAGCAGTCGCCGAGCTAGTGGCCGAGCCCCGCGCTGGCTGATCGCGAGCCCGACGCTGGAGCGTGGGAACGCTCAAAGTTGCCCAGTGGTAGCCCGGGTTGAGCGAAGCGATACCCGGGTATCGGTGCCCTGGGTATCGCTGCGCTCAACCCAGGCTACGTGCCGCCGCCCCTATATCGCTGACTCAGCCCTCTCCGCGAGTGCCGCAGCTTTTCGTTGGGGCCTGCGCTACCTGCGATTTGATTGATCTGGGTCGGGTGGCATCCGTTTGCCGCGCTTTATAGTCGCCGCCTCTGACAACTCCTTACCGTTTATCCTGGAAAAGGACTCTTCGTTATGCGCGTGCTTGTTTGTGTGCTTCTCAGTTGCTTTGCCACTTTGGCTCAGGCCAGCGATGAGGCCCTGCAGCGCTTTACCCAGCTCAATAGCGACCCCGTGCTGCGCGAACAGGCTTATGCGGCCGGCCAGGAGCGCATCCGCTTCTGCGGCAATTGCCATGGCGAGAACGGCAACAGCAAGCGCCCTTATATTCCCAATCTGGCCGAGCAGAACCCGGTGTATCTGTTCAATGCGTTCGAGATGTTCGCCAGCGGCGAGCGGCAGGATTTCATCATGTCCAAGCTGGCACCGAATTTGACCTTGGAAGACCGGGTCAACGTCGCCATCTACTTCGGCCAGCAGAAGCTGCTGGCGCATACCGAGCCGGTCGATGCCACGCTGCGCCAGCAGGGCGAGGTCACGTTCAAGACCATCTGCACCGGCTGTCATGGGGTGAATGCCGAAGGCCGTGAGATCACCCCGCGTCTGGCCGGTCAGCCCGCCGAGTACCTGCGCAAGGCACTGACCCGCTTCCGCGACCAGGATCCGAGCCGTGCGGGGTCGGTGATGATGTCGATCGCCGCCGACTTCAGCGACGAACAGATCGCCGGTCTGGCCGAGTACCTGCAACAGTTACAGCCCTGACCGCGTTGGCGGCGGGTCCGGATAGCAGCGCCCGGATTAGCCGTTATTGCGCCGCGTAGTGCCGGCGCGGCGTAGCGGGCTGCAACTGGCACTGTCGAATGCGCCGACATAGGGGTTGCCATGGCCCATCACGCAGCCGACTTTCTGGTTGCGCCAGCGCCCCCATTCACTGACCGGGTAGAGGCGGTTCCAGGCTTCGTAGGTGCGGCGATCCTGCTTTGACAGGCGTAGCTTGTAGTGGTCGGCCATATACAGATAGATGCGCGCCGAGGCGCCGCGGCTGGTTTCCGGCGGCATCGCGGTTTTGGCCTTGAAGTCGACCACCATCGGGCAGGCGCCATATTGCCTGGGTTTGTCGCCGAGCATGCCGAGGGCATAGTTGGAGCGGTCGCCGTTGACCTCGCCGATGCTCGGCACCAGGTTGTGCAGGTCGGCTTCGGCGGCCTTGAACACCGGGTCGTTGCGGGTGCAGTTCTTGCGCCCGCCCTGTTGCCAGCATTGGCGCTGATGGCCGATCACCCAGGCCGGCACCACGTGTTCCCACTCCACCCGTTGGGCGCGGCGCAGTTGCTTGCGCGGGCGATAGCCGCAGCTGGCGAGGTCGACCCGGTTGCCGTTGTAGGCGCAGCCGCAATAGAAGGTGCTCGGCCGTTCGGCATACAGGCTCCAGGCGATCTTCTTGGCGGCGGCGAAACTGGGTGGGGCGTCGGCGGCGAGGGGCAGGGAAAACAGCAGGCAAAACAGGGCGAACAGGCGGGTCATAGCTAGGTCTGCGCAAAAAGTTGCGCATCATAGCGGCGGCCGCTCTAGATGGGGATTTTTCTCGGACGATTAACGCGCCTGCCGCTGACGATTGTGCGCGGCTTGGCTATTTTCGGGTTGGCATTAAGAGTCGGGCCTAGGTCATTGATTGCGTTACAGGTCATGTTTTAGGAGAGAAAAGCCGCCCCCTGCGGATTTTGTTGCTAGCGTTACACCATCACAGCGAAGTGGATGGTCGCGACTCATGGTGATTAGGACTGCATTCGGGCTGCTTTCCCGGCGCCGCGCGCCAGGGCTGCCGATTGGGTCTGGATTGGCCGGCAGGCTGCTGGTCGTGCTGCTGGGACTTGGCCTCGGCGCTTGCGCGAGCCATCAGGATCACCAGTCGATCGTCGACAACCGCAGCCCGATCAAACCGAGCGAGTTCCTGCAAAGTCATGCCGACCGTATGGCCACCATCGGCATGCGCAACAACCTCAACAGCCTTTACCGTCTGCTCGATAAGCTCTATCAGCGTAACCCGCGGGAATGGCGCAAAACCGGGCTGGCGGATCGGCAGGCGGCGGCCCAGGCGGTGCACCGGGCGATCGAGGAGAACCGGCCGCTCGCCGAGCTGGGCGGGCGCACCGATGTCGCCGCGCTGGGCTATGCGCTCAGCGCCGACTACCAGGGCGACCGGGTCGGGGCCTTTATCTATGCCCTGGGCAGCATGCTGATCGCCGCCCATGGCGGGCGCACCGAGTTCTACCTGATCGATTCGCTGGATGCGCAATTCATCCACAACGCGGCGCGCAATATCGAAATTGCCGCCTGGATGCTCGCCAACCGCCGCGACGAGGCGGGAAATCCCTGGCTGCTGTCCAACGAGATTTCCGCCGATGGGCGTAACCTCAGTTACGCCGTGGAGTTCGGCAAGATGGTCGCGCGCCTGGATCTGCTGACCGATGTGCTGGACGAACGCTACCGGCGTATCGGCGTGAACTACGCCCAAGGCCTGCTGTTTCTGAATTTTTTGCCGGTGCAGTAGCGCCGGTGCAGAAGGGCGCAGATAACCACAGATAACAACAAACCCCGGTTTTCAGGCCGGGGCTTGTGGGTATCGCGGAGGCTTTAGACCTTACGCACGAACTCGGACTTGAGCTTCATCGCGCCTATGCCGTCGATCTTGCAGTCGATGTCGTGGTCGCCATCGCACAGGCGGATGCCTTTGACCTTGGTGCCGACCTTGACCACCAGCGACGAGCCTTTGACCTTGAGATCCTTGATCACGGTGATGGTGTCGCCGTCCTGCAGCACATTGCCCACGGAATCCTTGATCACCTTATCGTCGTCGGTTGCCGCTTCGGCCGCGCCATCGGCCGACCACTCGTGCGCGCATTCCGGGCACATCAGCATCTGACCGTCTTCGTAGGTGTATTCGGAATTGCATTTGGGGCAGGGCGGCAACGTACTCACGAGTAGTCCTCGGGTCGGTTTTAGTAAAAGCCGCGAATTATATAGGGTTTTTAGTGGCCAAGGGCGATCGAGGCCGTCATGGGCGACGGCCCCGTTCCGGTGGAGGCTACCAGCGCGATGAATGCCGATAGTGATGGCGGTGATGGCGGTGATGGCGGTGATGGCGCTTGTGGTGATGCTGGTAATGGCGCGATCTGTAGTGGTGACGCGGGACTATCACCACCGAATGGGAGCGATACACCGGGCGTCTTTCGTAGTAAACGGGATAGGGCTCATAGACCACCCGCGGTTCGATATACACCTGGGCCGGTTCGTAGCGACTGCCGGCCAGCACGCCGCCGACCACGGCCCCGACCACCGCTCCGGCGATCACGGCCTCTTTGTTCGAACCATGGGCGGCGGCCTGGCCAGCCAGCGTCAGGCTGGCCACAAGCACAGCCAGCAAAGGGAGACGGCCAATCATGGGGAAACTCCTGCAGGTTGTCGGCACTAGCAGGCCGTTGAAAAACTACCTACGTTGGCAATACTGCGTTAAAAACAGGCTCGGATGCGAGCCCAGTCGGAATGCTCATTTACAGCACGTAAACTCCGCTTCCTCGCCTGTTTTCGCCTTGTCTTGCCTGCCTCGCCTACGTTTTTCAACAGCCTGCTAGCCGGTTACAAGCTTGGACCGCGAAACGAAGCGAATTTCGCCGAAAGGAAGGTAAAGCTTGTGTAAAACCGCGTACCGGCCCAGGCGGTGCGCCGTTCGCAGGGCGCTTTCCGACTCGCTGCGAGCATGCGCAGCGCCGATTTTTGCCCTGAACTCGGTGGCGCTGTCTCGCTCCAAGCGCTATGGGCCTGGTGGGCCATCAGGGGAGGGAGCATGTTTTTTCCGGAACTGAAGGGCATTCATATGGGCACCGTGGTTAAACGCACGGTGGTCGATTTCGTCAAGGACGATCTGTCCGTGTATGCCGCCGCCTTGGCGTTTCAGCTGTTCTTCTCGTTGTTTCCCTTTCTGTTGTTCCTGGTTGCGCTGATCGGCGTTCTGGATCTGCAGCCGTTCCTCGACTGGATGCGCGAACAGGCGGCGCTGGTGTTGCCGCAAGCGGCGATGGAGCTGGTCGACACCGTGATCGACAAGCTGCAAACGCAGAAGATCGGCCTGTTTTCCGTGGGGATTCTGGTGGCGCTGTGGACCGCCTCGGCGGCGGTGCGCTTGATCATGGAGGCGACCAACAAGGCCTATGGCGTGGCGGAGGGGCGCCCGATCTGGAAGCGCTTTCCGCTGTCGCTGATCTATACGGTGGCCGCCGCCGCCACGCTGCTGTTGGCGGCGGGGTTCATGGTGGTGGGGCCGCAGTGGATGAGTTGGCTGGCGCAGCAATTCGGCATCGAATACCTGGTCGTCCTGCTCTGGGCCTGGTTGCGTTGGCCTATCGTGGTGTTGCTGCTGATGTCGACGGTGGCGGTGGCCTATTACGTCGCCCCGGATGTCGAGCAGGAATTCCGCTTCATCACTCCGGGTTCGGTGCTCGCGGTGTTGGTGTGGATAGCCGCCTCCGTGGGCTTTGGCTACTACGCGCAAAACTTCGCGACCTACGACGCCATGTACGGCAGCATCGGCGCGATCATCATCTTTCTCCTGTACCTGTACATCTCCGCGGCGGTGCTGTTGCTCGGCGCCGAATTGAATGCGGTGATCGAGCACCTTTCCCGAGAAGGCAAGGAGCCGGGGGAGAAGGTGGCTGCGTCGTAGGGTGCGCCACGCGCATCGGCGTCGGCGCAGATTTCTGGTGCGCACGGCGCACCCTACGAAGTAGCGCCTACCTATCGGCCTCTACGCTCGCGGCTATTGCGGCAGCGCTCGCGTCTCCGGCCATTTCAGCGTGCCGCTGTCGGTGAAGCATGCGCTGCCGAACAAGCCGCCGCCGAGTTTGCCGCTCAGTTCGTAGGGCAATCCGGCGCCCGGCGTATAGCCCGCTGCGCCCCAGGCCTGGCGCATCGCCGAATAGGCGGAAATGCTCACCGGGATGCTGATCAGCGCTTCGCCGAAGCGCGGCACCTGGCCGCTCTGGTCGCTGACGCCGCTGGCCAGCGGTTGGTCGTTGACCGTCAGTTGCAGGGCCACGCCGTCGTAGTCGATCGGTCGGTCGTTGGGGTTTTGCATGCGCAGCTTCAGCGCGAAGCGCATTTCCAGGCCTTCGCCGGGCAGCGGCTCGAGGCCGACCAGGTCGATATGCAGCGGGTCGCGCGGGGCGAAACTGCTGCACGCCGCGAGGCCGGCCAGTAACAGGCCGACGAGCAGAGCACGAACAATACGGGTGGACAGCATGCGGGACTCCGGTTTTCCGATGGTCACAGCATAGGGGACAACGGCGCCGCCGGTTTGATTCAGCCCGACGGCGGCGACTCAGGCGCGTTGTTTGGCGCAGAGGATCAAGGCGATGCCGCCGAGCACCGCCAGCGAACTGAGCGCCAGACGCAGGCTCAAGGCTTCGTCCAGCAGCACGACCCCGGCCAGGGCGGCGATGATCGGCACGCTGAGTTGCACGCTGGCGGCCTGGAAGGATTTCAAACCGGCCAGGGCGGCGTACCAGATGAAATAGCCGACGCCCGAGGTCAGCGCGCCGGACAGCAGCGCATAGATCACCCCGTTGTGGCTCCAGGTGGCATGTTCGAACAGCAACAGGCTGAGCGGCAGCGCCAATGCGACCGCGCGCAGAAAGTTGCCGGCGGTGGCGGCCAGCGGGTCGGCCACTCCGCGGCCGAGCAGCGAGTAAGCGCCCCAGGCCACGCCGGCCAGCACCATCAAGAGCGCGCCGCCGGTTGCCGGCGCGCTGGCGCCCGGCAACAACAGCACCAGCAGGCCAGCGAGGGCGATCAGCAGGCCTGCGGTGCTCAGGCGGTTGAGGCGCTCGCCGCGATAAAAACCCCACAGCAACATGCTGATCTGCACCGCGCCGAACAGCAGCAGCGCACCGGTGCCGGCATCCAGGCTGTTATAGGCGAAGGAGAAGGCCGCGGCGTAGGCGAACAACGCGGCGGCGGCCGGCCAACTGCCCGCGCCCGGCGTAGCGCTGCCGCGCAGACGCAGCAGCAACCACAGAGTCAGGGCGCCGCTGACGATACGCAGGCTGGTGAAGCTCGCGGCATCGATATCGCCGTCGCGCAGGGCCAGGCGGCAGAGCAGGGAATTGCCGGCGAAGGCGAGCATGGCCAGGGCGGTGAGCAGCAGGGTGCGGGCGGTCATCGGCGATCCTTAAGGCTATATCCCGATTGAATGTTGAGCGCGCCCCAGTCCTGTGGGAGGGGCTTTAGCCGCGAAAAACTATCTTCGTTTCGAAGATATTCGTGAATGAACCCGCTCCACAAACGCGCAACCAGTGGTCGTCTAGGGCGTTCGCGGCGGCAGCGCTGCGCGGCGTTTTTTGACCTTGCGCGTGGTTTGCGTCGCGCTCGGCATGTGCAGGTAGGACATCACGCTCTCGGTCAGCTCGGCGGCCAGTTGCACGGCTTCCTTGTTGCGCGCCATGACCCCGGCGACCAGCCCTTCGATCAGCGCCAGCACGGCGCCGTTGGAGCTGATCAGTACCGGGTGATCGGCCGGGGCGAACAGCGCGTGACGGGCGATTGCGGTCAACGGCGAGGCCGGCGAGTCGGTGATCGCCAGCACGGTGGCGCCGCGTTCGCTGGCGAAGCGCGAGAGCTGCAGGGTGTCGAGGGAATAACGCGGCAGCGAGATCGACAGCAGCACATCGCGGTCGGTGATCGCGGCCAGGCGGTAGGCGGCGTTTTCGTTACCGCCTTCCATGCTGATGGCGCTGGCGTCGGCGCAGAACGGCACCAGGTTGGCTGCGGCCAGGCCGGCCATATAGGCGCTGTTGCCGAAGCCGAGGATGTAGATCTTGCGCGCCTCGATCAGGCAACTGACGAACGCCTCGAAAGTGTCCTCGCCGTTATTGCTGCGAGCGGTGGCCAGGTTGCTGCCGGCGATCTGCAATTGCTCGTGCAGGCCGAAACCGCCGTCGGTACGCAGCGCCAGCTCGTTACGCAGCTTGTCCACCGGCGACACCATCTGTTGCAGGGTGCCCACCAACTCGGCCTTCAAGCCGGTGTAGCCGCCCAGGTCGATGGCCTTGGCCAGGCGATTGACCGCCGCCGGCGAGGTGGCGGTTTCGACGGCCAGTTCCTCGATGGTCAGGGTCGCGGCTTTCAGCGGGTGGCGCAGAATGAAGTCGGCGACCTTGCGCAGCGACGGCTGCAGGTCGGAGACGCGCTCGGCCAGCTTGCGCATCACTGGCGCGGCATAAACGGTCGTATTGTTCGGGCTTGTCGGCATGGGCGTCGCACAGGCTATGGGGACGGAAGGGCCCACTGGGCCCGCGCGCCGAGCAAGCCCCGGCGCGAGTTGGCTGCAGTGTATCCGAAGCGGGCGCCGCTGCACCGCTTGGCGCGCACGATCAGTCGCTGAGCAGGCGGCCCTGGCGAATCGGCGCGTGTCCCGCAACTTTCGCCAGCCATAAGCCGGGTTGGGCGAAGCGCAGGCGCTCGCGGGCGTAGAGGATGCCGTCGGTCTCGGCGAGTACCAGGCTGTGCCAGTCGCTCAGCGGGTCGAGGACTTCGAACAGCGGGTCGCCGACCTGGACCCGCGCGCCCAAGGGTTGCAGAAAGCTCACCACGCCGGGGTGCGGCGCGTAAGCGTACTGGGCGCCAGCGAAGGGCGTGGCCTCGCAGCAGCGCAGCGGCGCGGGCGGCCATTGGCCGGCGATCAGCCCCTGTTCGGCGAGAAAGCCGAGGATGTCGTCGGCGCTGCTCGAAGCCTGGGCGCGGTCGGTATCGGCCATGCCGCGCAGCTCGATGGTGGTCGCCAGGCACGCCAGGGGAATCGCCGCATCGGCGAAGCGTTCCGCCAGGCGCAGCCAGGGCACCGCGCAGGCTTCGTCGAAGGAATTGCCGCCGGAGTCCTCGGCCAGCAGCACTGCGCCGGCGCGCAGGCGGGCGGCCAGGCTGCGCAGGTTCGGCCAATGCTGGGGCAGGGCGTAGAGCAGCATGATCGACTCGAAATCGCAGTGCAGGTCGAGCACCACGTCGGCGTCGCAGGCGTGTCGCAGCAGCAGGCGGCGCAGCCCTTCGAGCTCCGAACGTGCCGGCGGCAGTTCGTCGAGGGCCTGGCGCATTGCCTGGCGAATCAGCTGCACGTTGGCCTGTCCATCTTCGCCCAGGCGGCCTGCCACGACGCCCGCGACCAACTCCGCCAAAGCCGGGAAATCGCGGTTGAAATTCTCCCCGCTGGCGAACTCGAAACGCCCCTGATGGGTGGCCTGGAACATTTGCCCGAGGCCGATCGGATTGGCCACCGGCACCAGTTCGATCACTCCGGTCAGCCGGCCCTGTTGCTCCAGCTCGGCGAGACGGCGCTTGAGTTCCACCGCCACGCGCATGCCCGGCAATTCGTCGGCGTGCAGCGCGGCCTGAATATAGGCTTTGCGCGGCCCGCTGCCGAAACGCCAAAGCGACAGCCGACGCTCGGTGCCCGGGCTGCTCCAGGGCAGCAGATGCTGAATATGCTCCATGCGGAGAGGTCCTTGGTTTTCGATGATGTTGCCGGCGGTTTTGTAGGGTGGGTCGGGCCGCGTAGGTTAGGCGCATGACCACGGGCTATCTGTCGATGCTTTATCAGTTGCGCCGTAACCCACCAGCGGGGCCAGGCCGAAGACCGCTTGGTGGGTTACGTGGCGCACAGATCCTGCAGTTGCTTCGCCAACCCGGTTCCGCGCCACTAACCCACCCTACGAATCTGCGCCCATGTTGTCGCGCGGATCGCGTCGATCGCCGCGCTGATGCGTGCGGCATTCTCGGTGTCGCCCTTGCGCACCGCGATGCCGGCACCGTTACCGAAGTATTGCGGGTCGTTGAAGTCCGGGCCGACCAGGGCGAAACCCTTGCCCGCGTCGGTTTTGATAAAGCCTTCGTCGATGTTGATGACGTCGGCCAGGGTGGCGTCCAGACGGCCCGAGGCCAGGTCGAGGAAGGCTTCGTTCTGCGAGGCGTAACGCACCACTTCGATACCGGCATTCTCGAATTTGTCCGAGGCGTAGCGATCGTAGGTGGAGGCGCGCTGCACGCCGACTTTCTTGCCTTTGAGGTCGACCAGCGGGTCCTTGATCTCGCTGCCGGCCTTCATCGCCAGCTTGCCGGGGGTGTGGTAGTACTTTTTGCTGAAGTCCACGGATTTCAAGCGGTCGGCGGTGATCGACATGGACGACAGCACGGCGTCGACCTTGCGAACTTTGAGCGACGGGATCAGACCGTCGAATTCCTGCTCGACCCACTCGCACTTGACCTGCATTTCCGCGCACAGGGCGTTGCCGATGTCGTAGTCGAAGCCGCTGATCTTGCCGTCGGCGGTTTTGAAGGCGAACGGCGGGTAGGCCGCTTCGATACCGATGCGCAGGCTGTCCTGGCTGGCGACGCTGAGGGTGCTGATGGCGGAGAGCGCCAGGGCGCCTAGAAGTAC
This sequence comes from uncultured Pseudomonas sp., assembly GCF_946886105.1. The sequence goes on from NZ_CAMPHV010000022.1 coordinate 17,125, forward strand.
GATCTTGTTCATCTTATGTGACTCCTCGATGGGGCGGGTTGGGGTGTTGCTGCGTCCGCCTGATAGCGGGCTTTTGCGTGGAGGCCTGGATGGGCCCGGTTGCTGATTGGTCCGGCGCAAAGTGCGGGCCGGAGGTTTCGTTGCGTCAATTTGTGACATGTTTATTTTCATAAATCTAGATTGTAGAAATATTTATTTCATTCTCTGCTTTGGCTGCGGTGACCAGTAGCCCCTCTAGGTCGGTGTTAACAGGCGTAAATCCAGATATTCGGCGAGCTGCGGCGGCTCTTCTCGCGCGCCGAGGTGCTTGAACAAGGTTGAATAGTGATATATAAAATTTCACGTAGTGAGATTATGAAAATTAATATTCATAATCTCGCGCCACGGCTGGCGAGGCGCAAGCCTGCTGCAGGGATGCATTGAAACGAGGGCCCCGAGGCCCCGTCTGAATTCTCATAACAAGAGCAATAAGAATGAAAATGCAGCTGAAAGCGCGCGCCACCGTCGCCGCTCTGGTCCTATCCTGTGCCGTCTCCTCGGCCTATGCCGACGGCAACCTGCTGGCGGTTGGCGGCATGTTGCGCGCCAGCAATACCCCGGTGTACGGCAAGTTCATCGAACTGGCGGGCGGCCAGAGCGCCGCGCGCATCGTCATCCTGCCCACCGCCAGCGGCAGCCAGAGTTCGAGCAAACGCTTTATGGGCGAGTTGGTGGCCATGGGCGTACCAGCCGAGCGCATCAGCATCGTCGGCATCGACAAGAACAACTACCAGGACACCATGAACGACGCGGCGGTGATCGAGCCGCTGCGCGACGCCAGCGCGGTCTGGTTCGTCGGCGGCGACCAGGCGCGCATCGCCCGCGCGCTGTTCAATGCCGATGGCAGCCCGTCGCTGCTGATGCAGGAAGTACGCAAGGTTTACGAGAAAGGCGGCGTGGTCGCCGGCACCAGCGCCGGTGCGAGCATCCTCGGTGCGCAGATGCCGACCGCTTATGGCGTGGTCATGGACACCCTGGACTTCGGCGTGGCGGCCAAGGCCGACCAGCGTGGCGCGGCCATCCTCAAGGGCGCCGGGCTGTTCTCCGCGGGGATCATCGACCAGCACCTCGACCAGATCGAGGAAACCAGCACCGGCCGCGCCGCGCGCATGGCCGCCTACCTGGTCGGGCAGCAGCCGGCCAAGGGCTTTGGCCTGGATACCAATACCGCCATGTGGATCAAGGCCGACGGCCAGATCGAAGTGCTCGGCGAGGGTTATCTGACGGTGATGGATGCCAGCCAGGCGAAGAAGGATTTCGGAGTGTACGGCACCCAGTTGCAGAACCTGCGCCTGGCCATGCTCGGCCAGGGCGACCGCTACGACTTGGCCACCGGCAAGGTGCAGCCGGCGAAAGATAAAGCGGCGATCGAAGCCGGCAACGAGTACCTGGTCGGCAACCAGTTGATCACCGATCTGTCTGCGGTTTCGGCGATCGGTCGCGCGGTGCTCTACGGTCTGGCCGACAACACGGCGAACCGCCAGCTGGGCCTGATGACCCGCTACAACCCGCTCAACGGCTACCACTACGGTTATCGCTTCGAGTTCAGCAAAGGCGCCGACTTCAGCGCCCACAGCCAGTTCTACGATTCGCTGACCAACTACAGCGTCGACGGCGTGCGCCTGGATATCCGTGCGGTGAATGCCAATCTCGGCGACCCGGCCGCGAGCGCGCCCAAGGATGCCGGTAACGGCGCTGCCGGTGAGGCGATTCGCGCCGTCAGCTTCCGTGGTCTGATGACCGTCAACGGGCAGAACGCCTTCGAGCCGCAACGGCCGATTACCCGCCGCGAACTGGCCAACGCGCTGCAAATGACCCTGGCCGCAGAGCCGAGTCTCGACAAGTTGCCGAGCCTCACCGATATCGCCGCCGACGACCCGCTGCGCAGTCAGCTGGAGGTGGTGCTGTCCAACGGCTGGATGAGCGGCGCTGACACCTTCGATGGCGAACGGGCCGTGACCCGCAAGGAATGGGCCCTGGCCAGCAAGGTGCTGGTCGAAGGTTTCCGCGGTGTGACTTTGAGCAAAGTGCGGAGCTGAAGGACCTGAGCGGAGTTGACGAAGCGCTGGCCGAAGCGGCTCGCCTGACCGTCGGCGAAGGCTGGCTGAGCGCCGAACAAGGTCGCTTCAACCCCGATGCCACGGTGAGCCGCAGCGAAGTCGCGCAAACCCTGGCCAAGGTGAGCGGCCTGACCGCGCACTGATCGCCATATGAGCCGCCGCGCACTAGCAGCCCGCTAGTCGCGCGGCGGTAGACGACCACACCCACGAACTACCCGAGCCTCTGTATGCAGTTGAACAGGCTGGAATCCTTTGCCCTGGAAAAACTCCTGCCGGCCCACGCTCTTGCGCAGTGGACGGCCGCGCAACCGGCGCCACAGGTGCTCGAGCGGGTGCAAACCCCGGCCGGTTTCTACTCGATCATCAAGCTGCCGAGCTGCCTGCGGGCAGTGCAGGAGGCGATCGAGCTGGAGTGGGCGTTCGAGCTCAAGCGCCTGAAGAGCAAGGGCTATTTCGTCTGCTGGGCGGAATCCGACGCGACCTTGTGCCTGGAAGCGGTGATCAGCAAGGGGGTGTGTCCGGAGGTGTTGTCGCTGGAGCAATTCGTCTAGTGGCGGAGCTGAAAGGGGAGCTGCGGCTCCTTGTTAAAAATAAAACCAAATGGAGTAAGCCATGAAAGTCGTAAAACTGAGCCTGATCGCCCTGGCGGTCGCCGCCGGCTCGCAGTTCGCCATCGCCGGCGAGCAGCAGGAGTCCAAGGGCTTTATCGCGGACAGCTCGCTGGACCTGCTGAACCGCAACCTGTACATGAATCGCAACTTCATCAACCGCGACCGCAACACCCGTGAAGAGTGGGCGCACGGCATCCATGCCAACTTCGCCTCCGGCTTCACCCAGGGCACCGTGGGTGTCGGCGTCGATGCCTACGCCTATGGCGGCATCAAGCTGGACGGCGGCCGTGGCAGCGTGGGCAACGGCATCCTGCCGGTCGACGGCGACGGCCGTATCGAAGATTCCACCGGGGAAATGGGCGGCGCGGTCAAGGCGCGTATCTCCTCCACCATGCTGAAGTTCGGCGAACAGCGTCCGACCGCACCGGTATTCGCCACCGGCGATTCGCGCCTGCTGCCGGAAACCGCCACCGGCTTTCAACTGAGCAGCAGCGAGTTCAAGGACTTCTCCTTCGAGGCTGGCCACTTCACCGCGATCAACCGTCGTAACTCGACCAACTCCGATGGCGCGCTGACCAGCGAATACGCCGAAGTCGAAGCCCGCAGCGTCGACTTCCTCGGCGGCACCTACAACATCAACGACAACCTCAGCGTGATGTTCTACGGCAGCGAAGCCGAAGACGTCTGGCGCCAGTACTTCGGCAACGTCTACTACAGCATGCCGCTGAGCGACGAGCAGTCCCTGAGCTTCGACCTGGTGGCCTACAAGACCGACGACGAGGGCAAGGCCCTGGCCGGCGACCTCGACACCCTGACCTACTCGCTCAAGGGCGCTTACAGCTTCGGCGCGCACAAGCTGAGCCTGGCCTACCAGAAAGTCAGCGGCGACGAGTTCTTCGACTACGTCGGCGGCGACTCGATCTGGCTGGCGAACTCGGTGCAGTACTCCGACTTCAACGCCCCCAACGAGCGTTCCTTCCAGATCCGTTACGACCTCAACATGGCCAGCTTCGGCGTACCGGGCCTGAGCTTTATGGCGCGCTACATCAAGGGCGACGACATCGACGGCACCAAGGCCGATCCGAACGGCGCCTTCGCAGGCTGGGCCGGCGACGACGAGAAGCATTGGGAGCGCGACCTGGAAGCCAAGTACGTGGTGCAGTCCGGCGCCGCCAAGGATCTGTCCTTGCGTCTGCGTCAGGCCACCCACCGCTCCACGGCATTCGATAACGATCTGCAGGACGTGCGCCTGATCATCGAATACCCGCTGAGCCTGTTGTAAGCGTTGCAGGGCCCCCGATTGCATCGCGGGGGGCTTACCGAATGGCACCCTTTGAAGGTCTCTTCGATTGCTCCTTTGACCTTACGGCGTCGTCCCGGCGCCTTTTTTCTCGGTTACCCAGAGTGCGCTGCAAGCATAGAAATCGGGCGTATGGCGCCGATCGAGCAGCGTGCATTTTTTCCTGACGGCAGGTCGCTCCATCACCCCAACGGAGTCGCTGGATATGCGCATAGCGCTGGTAGTTCTCGGATGCTTCTTGGCCGCCGGCCTGCACGCGGCACCTTTGCGGGTGGCGATGGAGGGGCAGTTTCCGCCCTTCGAAGAGCTGGACGCCAATGGCCAACTGCGCGGCTTCAACGTCGATATCGCCCAGGCGCTGTGTCAGCAGATGAAGGTCGAATGCGAGCTGCAGCGCTTCGCCTGGGACGACCTGATTCCGGCCTTGCAGGAAGGCCGCGCCGACCTGGTACTGGCCTCGATGTCGATCACCGAGGAGCGCCAGCAGAAGGTCGACTTCACCAATAGGTATGCGCAAACCCCGGCGTTGTTCTTCGCCCGCAAGGGGGTGGTGCACGAGGTGATCATCACCCCGCGGCGGATCAAGGGTAAGCGCGTCGGTGTGCAGCGCGGCACCACCTACGACAAGTACCTCAGCGCCAAGTACGAAAAGCATGTGCAGCTGCAACGCTTCGAAAGCACCGAGGACATGTGCCAGGCGCTGTATGACGGACGCGTGGAGGTGGTGCTCGACGACGCCGTGTCCGGTTATTTCGGCTTTCTCGACAGCGAGCGCGGACAGAACTTCGAGCAGGTCGGCAATAAGGTCGTGGCCCCGTCGATCTTCGGCAAGGGCCAGGGCATCGCCGTGCGCAAGGGTAACCAGGAACTGCGCGAACGGCTCGACCGGGCCTTGCTGGAGATCCTCGGCAATGGCGTCTACCGGCGCATCGAAAAAGGCTATTTCACCCAGTTCTCGGTTTATTGAATTCCCGGTTTATCGATAGGAGGCAGGCATTACCTAAAAACTCGCAGTGTGGCGTTTCCGTTGTAGTTCCCGTTTCACAACACCCACAAAAAGAGTGCCGGTAACGGCACGTCTCGGAGAACTCGAAACATGATGCTTAGAAAAATGCTGTTGCGTTGTAGCGTATTGATCCTCGCCTGCTTGCCGGCCGTCGGCTATTGCGCAGGCCCGTTGCTGTTGATCGGCGGTGGTTTGAAGGACGATAACGCGGCGATTTACCAGAAACTGATTCAACTGGCCGGCGGCAGCGGCCAGGCGCGGATCGGCGTGATCACCGCCGCCTCCATCCCGGAAAGCGACGACCCCGACGCCGGCACCCCGGAGGCGCGCAACTCCAAGAGTAACGGCGAGTTCTACGCCAACCTGCTGGAAACCTACGGCGCCGTCGATGCGCAGTGGATTCCCATCGACCTCGACCAGATCAGCAACAACAGCAACCCGCAAGTCGTCAGTCAGATCAATAGCATGACCGGCTTCTTCTTCGGCGGCGGCGATCAGTCGCGCCTGACCCAGACCCTGCAAACCGCCACCCGCGCCGACAGTCCGGCGCTGGCCGCGATCCGCGCCCGGCACGCCGCCGGTGCGGTACTCGCCGGCACCAGTGCGGGCACCGCGATCATGGTCCAGGGGCCGATGGTCACCGGTGGCGAAAGCTACGACGGGCTGCGTTATGGCGTGTACACCACGCCGAGCGGCGACGACCTGTCCTACGACATGCAGGGCGGTTTCGGCTTCTTCGACTACGGCCTGCTCGACACCCACTTCAGCGAGCGTGGCCGCCAGGGCCGTATCGTGCGCCTGGCCGACTACACCCAGGTGCCGTTCGCCTTCGGCGTCGATGAAGACACCGCGTTGCTGGTGCAGAACAACGCCAGCCTGGGGCAGATCGAGATGCAGGTGATAGGCGCGGCCGGCGTGTTCATCTTCGACCTGCGTAACAAGGAGCGCGGCACCGGCAGCAGCTACGCACTCTATGACGTGCTGGGCAGCTACCTGACCGAAGGCGACCGCTACCGTCCGGCCACCGGCCAGTTCGTCATCGCCAGCGGCAAGACCAGCCTGCGCGGCCGCGAGTACTACAGCACGGCGATGACCGCCACCGGCGACATCTTCAGCAGCCCGAACAACAGCGGCGCCAATGGCCGGCGCAACCCGCGCGAATTCGTCAAGGTCAGTGCCGACCTGTTCGACAGCCGCGTGACCAGCACCCTGGGCCGCACCTACGAGCGCAACCCGCGTTTCCGCGTCGATCTGTTCAAGAGCACGCAGTTCGACAGCCACGGCTATCAGGGCACGGTCGGCGGCAAGAACATGACGTCCTACTTGCGTCTGCTGATGGATTTCCGGCCCAACTGAAATAGGCCGGCAGAGGGGATTTGGACCGCGGGCGCGTAATGCGCCCGCGGTCGTTTCTGCTCTCAGCGCGAGGTGAGGGTCGCGGTCTTCTGGTACAGCTCGGCCATGCGCTGTTTGCCCTTGTGCAATTCGTCTTGCAGATAGCGCAGCTCATCGTGGGGCGATCTGATCATCCCGGTCACGCTGCAATGGCCGGTCAGGCCGCGGGCCAACAGCACCACGCCGAAGCCGATGCTGCCCAGGCCGAACTCGTCGCGCCGATTCAGGCCCAGGCCCAGCAGACCCAAACCCAATGCGGTCGACAGGGCGCGTTCCCAGCCTTGTATATCGCCGGGCTTCGAAGCGTCCGGGTCTATCCGGGGCGGTATCTTGAGCATTTCGTTTCTCCAATCTCAGGCAGTCGGTTCAAGCGGCCGGGTCAGTTGCCCGTGGCGGTTCGTCGACGTTCTGGTCCGTGGCGGGCGTGGGCGCTTCCATATGCAGCTGCGGCATCGGCCGGGTGTCGCTGCACAGCGTCTGTTGGGTGGGCGTCGTCAGCGTCCGTTCGAGCACCCGTTTGACCTCGCAGTGGCCGGTGACCCCGCGCCATATGCCCATGCCGCCCAGGCCCAGGTTGATCAGGCCGGACAGCCCGCCTCTGCGCAGGCCCCTGGCGATCAGCAGCAGGCCGCCACCAATCGACGCGGTGCGCTCCCAGCCATGCACGTTCTGGTACGGAATGAGCGCTTTCGATGCTGGCGACGACGATTCGGGGGCGGATACGAGCATGGCGTGACTCCTTCGCAGGGGCGGGGTAATTAACCGACCGTCGATCCGTTGGCGCTGTTCAATGCGCGCGATAAACGGCTACCGGGGCGCCAGCGTGGCGAAGCGGCGGTGCAGGGCATGGCCAGCTCTACGCCAGCGCTTTTCGCCCGACGGACAGGCAAAACTGTTTGCCCCCGGCAGGGTCGATTGCTCAGATCGGTGCCGCTGTTCGCGGCACCGCAATGCCGAATCGACCATGGAGTGGTGTATGCGAAAAATCCCCGGCCACACCCTGCTCGACAGTTCGGCGGCGCTATTGCGCGAGGGCTGCCTGTTTATCTCCAATCGCTGCCAGCGCTATGACAGCCCGGTGTTCGCCACGCGTTTACTGTTGCAATACACCCTGTGCCTGCGCGGCGAAATGGCCGCCGAATTGTTTTACGACCAGCAATTGTTCAGCCGTAAAAACGCCCTGCCGCGCATCTTGCAGAAAACCCTGCTCGGGGTCGGTGGCGTGCAGGGCATGGATGGTCCGGAGCACCTGCAGCGCAAGCGGTTGTTTCTCCAGGCGCTGAATACCGAGCGCGTCGAGCGGCTGGTGCGCCTGGCCGAGCACCAGTGGCTGGCGGCGCTGCAACGCTGGGAAGGCCAGTCCCATGTGGTGATTTTGCCGGAGATCGAGATGCTCCTGTGCAAAGCCGTATGCCGCTGGGCAGGCGTGCCCTTGGGCGACGATGAAGCGCTGCAGCGCCGTCAGCAGTTGGCGGCGATGATCGATGGCGGCGGGCGCATCGGTTGGGGGCAACTGGCGGCTCGCCGCGCGCGCAACAAGGCGCAGGCCTGGGCCAGCGAGCTTATCGACGGGCAACGCGACGGACGCTTCGATGCCCCGGTGGATTCGGCCATCGCCCTGGTCAGTCGCCACCGTGGCTATGATGGCGAACTCTTGAGCAGGCCTGTTGCAGCCGTCGAACTGCTCAACTTGCTGCGCCCGACCGTGGCCGTCGCGCGCTTTATCGTATTCGCCCTGCTGGAGCTGCATCGTCATCCCGAATGGCAAAGGCGTTTGGCCCGCGACGATGGCTGGTTGCGCCCGTTCACCCATGAGGTGCGTCGCCTTTACGCGTTCTTTCCGTTTATCGCGGCGCGGGTGCGCCAGGATTTCGAGTGGGAAGGGTATGGGTTCAAGGCCGGCACCCGGGTATTGCTGGACCTGTACGGCACCAACCGCGACCCCGCCACCTGGGAGCAACCCGAGGTATTCATGCCTGAGCGCTTCGTCGGTTGGCAGGGCGACGCTTACAGCTTCATTCCCCAGGGCGGCGCCAGCGCCGAATACCACCATCGATGCCCCGGCGAATACCTGACCATCGTGCTGATCGAAAGCGCATTGCAGCTGTTCTGCCGACGCATGCACTACACCATCGCCGAGCAAGACCTCAACGTGTCGACCCGGCGCATGCCGATGCTGCCGGCGAGGTGCCTGATATTGAGCGATATAGAAGCGCTGCGGACTTGACGGTCATGGCGCGACGACTTGTGTGGCGGCGCGCGGAGCGACACATCCGAGCAGGAATCTGAGGCCGATCAATCGGTTATTGCCTACATTGACTTTGACAATAATTATCATTTGTATTTAGTATCTGTGCGCATTTAGCGGCCTCCCGCCGGAGCCTGATTTCGGATACCACCCAGCATGAATGAGCTCGATAGCGCCTTGTTGGCGCTGCTGCTTGAGGACCAAGCATCTCAGACCGATAGCCTATGCCCCCGGTCGTCGACCGACCCGGCCCCTCTCTCCTTCGCTCAACAGCGCTTGTGGTTTTTGCAGCGACTCGACCCGGGGTCGACCGCCTATAACCTGACGCGGGCCTTCCGTTTGCAAGGGCGGCTCGATGTGCAGGCTCTGGAGAGCGCTTTCAACGCCTTGATCGTTCGCCACGCCGTGTTGCGCACGCGCTTCGAGGATAGCCAAGGCGAGCCGAGGCAGGTGGTGCTGGCCGAGGTGCCTTTCAGTCTGCTCTGCGAACAACACGCCGGCCTGTCTGAAGCGACGCGGCTGGAAACACTCGGCCGGCGTTTGCAGGATGAAGTGGCGCGCCCCTTCGACCTGGCCCGGGCTCCATTGCTGCGGGTGACCTTGCTGCGCTTCGACGAGCAGGACCATGGGCTGTTGCTGGCCATGCACCATATCGTTTCGGATGCCTGGTCCAACCCCATTCTGGTTCGTGACCTGGCCGCCGCTTATGCGCAGGCCCTGGCGGGACAAACGCCTGAACTGCCGGCGCTGCCCGTGCAGTATGCCGACTACGCCGTCTGGCAACGCCAGCAGCTGCAAGACGAGGTCTTGACGACGGAGCTGCAGCATTGGCGCAACTATCTCGGCGAGCGTGTGCCCGCGCTGGAATTGCCCACCGATCTGCCGCGTCCGGCCAAGCCGAGTCAGAACGGACAGCGCCTGCGTTTCGCCCTGCCGAGCGAACTCGCCGAACGGGCGCAGGCATTTTGTCGGGCCGAGGGTTGCACGCCCTTCGTGCTGTTACTCGCGACCTGGCAATTGCTGCTGGCGCGCTACAGCGGTCAACAGGCATTTGCCATCGGTGTGCCCCATGCGGCGCGCAGCCGCTGCGAGCTGGAAGAGCTGATCGGCTTTTTCGTCAACACCCTGATCTACCGCGTCGATCTGGGAAAGCAACTGACCGGTCGCGAACTCTGCCGTCGATTGCGCCAGGAGTCCTTGGCGGCGCTGGATCACGCCGAGTTGCCGTTCGAACTGTTGCTGGAACAATTGCACGTCGAGCGCGATCCGAGCCGCACGCCGCTGTTCCAGGCGATGTTCAACCTGAGCAGCGGCGCCGCGGTGCGCATGAACCTGGCGGATATCCAGATCGAGCAGGTGCTGATCGAAGCCGACAGTGCCAAGTTCGACCTGAGCCTGGATGTCGCGGTGCGTCCGGATGGCGTGCACTGCGAGTTGGAGTACCGTCTCGATCTGTTCCTGCCGGCCACCGCCGTGCGCATGGCCGCGCATTACCAACAGTTGTTGGCGGCCTTGCTGGAGAGTCCCGACTCGGGTGTCTGGCAGTTGCCGCTGTTGGCGAGCAGCGAGCGCGAGCTGTTGTTGCAGCAATGGAACCGCAGTGAGCAGGCGCTGACGTTGGGCGACGACATGCTGGCGCTGTTCGAGCGGCGTGCGCTGGCCGCACCCGAGCGCAGCGCATTGGTCTGCGGCACGGAGCGGTTGAGCTACGCCGAGCTGAATGTCCGGGCCAATCGCCTGGCGCACTGGCTGCTCGAGAAGGGCGTGGGCGGCGAGCAGTTGATTGGCGTCTGCCTGGAGCGCGAGGCCGCGCTGCTGGTGGCATTGCTGGCCATCCACAAGACCGGCGCCGCCTACCTGCCGATCGATCCGGCGCAGCCACCGGCGCGTAACGCCGATATCCTCGCCCAGGCTGTGCCGCGTCTGGTGCTGACCCGTGAAGCCTTGCTTGGTCTGTTCGATAACGGCCTGCCGGTGGTCGCCTTGGAGTCGCTGGAGCCGACCCTGGCGACACTCAGCGAAGCCAACCCCGGCTTGCTGCTGCATCCGCGGCAGCTGGCTTACAGCCTCTATACGTCCGGTTCCACCGGCCGCCCCAAGGGCGTGCAGATCGAACGCGAAGCATTGGCCAATTTTCTCCGGGGTATCCAAGCGCATGCGCGCCTGACGGCGAATGATCGGTTGCTGGCGGTGACCACCCTGGGCTTCGATATCGCCGCTCTGGAGTTGTTTCTGCCGTTGTTGCATGGTGCCTGTGTGGTGCTCGTCAGCCGCGAGCAAACCCTGCAACCGGCCGCCTTGATCGAGCTGCTGGAGAGCCAGTCGATCAGCGTGATGCAAGCGACGCCGGCCACCTGGCAGATGCTCTTGGAGTACGACAGCCCGGCTTGGCGAGGGCTTCGCGTGCTTTGTGGCGGCGAAGCGCTGGCCGGCGAACTGGCCGAGCGTCTGCTGGCGCGCGGCGTGCAGCTGAGCAATGTCTACGGGCCGACCGAAACCACCGTGTGGTCGGCGGCGCAGCCGGTCGAGCGAGTGGACGGCGCGGTCGTTCCCATCGGCCGTCCGTTGGCCAATAACCGTTTGTATATTCTCGATGAGTACCTGCAACCCCAGCCGCCCGGCGTCGTCGGGGAGCTGTATATCGGCGGTGCCGGCCTGGCCCGTGGCTATGCCGGGCGGCCGGAGCTGACCGCGATGGCCTTTGTGCCCAATCCCTTCGCCGTGACCAGGGCGCCGGGCGCAGGCCCCGGCAGCCGGCTCTACCGTACGGGCGATCTGGCGCGCTATCGCGTCGATGGCACTGTCGAGTTCCTCGGACGGCGGGATTTTCAGGTGAAGCTGCGCGGTTTTCGTATCGAATTGGGCGAAATCGAGGCGGCAATGAATGCCCATGACGAGGTGCAACAAGCCGTCGTGGTCGTGCGCAAAGCGCCCGGCGGGCAGGATGCGTTGGTCGCCTACCTGCGCGCCGCACCTGAGTTGGCCAGCGAAAGCCTCGGCCCATACCTGCGCGAACGATTGCCGGTGTACATGCTGCCGTCGGCGTTCGTCAGGTTGGACAACTTCCCCCTCAACGCCAACGGCAAGGTCGACCGCCAGGCATTGCCTGCGCCTGTCTGGAGTGCGACCGAAGCGGCGATGCCGCCGACCGGCGACAGCGAAGAGCGCCTGGCTGCGATCTGGTCGGAGGTGCTGGGGGTGAGCGCAATCTCGCGCCAGGACGAGCTCTTCGCCCTCGGCGCGCAATCCTTGCAGTTGGTGCGTATCCAGGCACGGGTGAACCGCGAGTTCGCCTGCGAAGTGGCCTTGGCCGAGCTGTTCGCCCATCCGTGCCTGTGCGATATGGCCGTGCTAATAGAGCAGGCCTGCCTGACGACTGCAGAGGACCAATGGGCGCAAATCGACAGCCTGTTGCAAGCCTATGAATAAGCCTACCGAGGGACTCCCATGACGGTCTTTATGTCTTTGCTACAACGCCATCGAGGTCTGCTCACGCTGGCTCTGCTCGGCAGTTTGGCGAGCGCGGCGGCGGGTATCGCGCTGCTCAATGAAATCAACCAACTGATCGCCGGTACCCAGGTCATGGGCGCGAGCCAAGGTGGCCTGTACCTCGGTCTGCTGCTGGTGCTGTTCGCTTGCGGTTTCGGCTCTCAAGCCTTGCTGACCGCCCTGGGGCACCGGGTGGTCTACGAATTGCGTCTGCAATTGGTCAAGCGGCTGCTGGACACACCGATCGAGCAATTGGAGAAGATCGGTACCCCCGCGCTGTATGCCACTCTGAGTAAGGATGTCGAGTCCATAGGCCAGGCGTTCAACCGCCTGCCTTTCGTCCTTTACAACGGCATCCTGATGCTCGGCGGCTGTGTCTATCTGGCCTGGCTGTCCTGGCAACTGGCGCTGCTGTGCGGGGTGCTGTTGGGGCTGGGTGTTTGGTTGGCCCATGGCTGGTTCGCGCGCATGCGTGAGCTGATGAAAGTGGTGCGCGACACCGATGATCAGTTATACACGGCCTATACCTCGGCCATCGAAGGGCGCTACGAGCTGGCGCTGAATACAGCGCGCAAGCAGCGTTTCTATGAACTCGACCTGCTTACCGCCGCCGATCGGGCGCGGGGCAACGAGGTGCTGGCCGATCGTTATTGGACGCTCAGCCTGAACTGGACGGTAACGCTGATTCTCGGCTTGGCCGGCAGCTTGTTTGCCGCTGGGGCTTTGCTGGGCATAGCCGCAGCCACTGTGGCGGCTTTCGTCCTGGTGCTGATGTTTTTGCGTATGCCGCTCAACGATCTGATCGGCAGCCTGCCGACCCTGGTTGCCGGGAACGTGGCGTTGGCGAAGATCGAGTCGTTGACCCTGGCGCCCTGTCGTCCCGAGTTCACCGCCCAGCAGCCCCGCTTTCCCAGCAGCGGCGAGATGCTGCTTAAACTCGAAGGGCTGACTTACGAATACCCGCCGGTCTGTGACGACTATGGCTTCCATCTGGGGCCGATCGACCTGCATGTCCATGCGGGCGAAACGCTGTTCATCGTCGGTGGTAATGGCAGCGGCAAATCGACCCTGGCCAAGTTGCTGACCGGCCTTTATCGCCCGAGTGGCGGTCTATTGAGCCTGCATGGCGAAGAAATCACCGATGACCGGCGGGATTGGTACCGCAGTCATTTTTCCACGGTGCTTTCCAGCTTCCATCTGTTCGAGCGTCTGGTCGGCCCTGAAGGCGACTTCGATATGGCGCTGGCACAGGCTTGGCTGGTTCGCTTGCGTATGGAGCGCAAGGTCTCCATCGACCCTGCCGGTTTGCTTTCCACCACGCGGTTGTCCCAGGGGCAGCGCAAGCGTCTGGCCCTGCTGGTGGCGTTGCTGGAAGAACGACCGATCCTGCTGCTCGATGAGTGGGCGGCGGACCAGGATCCGCTGTTCCGCGCCTTCTTCTATCTGGAACTGCTGCCCGAATTGAAAGCGCGCGGCAAGACGGTTATCGCCATTAGTCACGACGACCGCTACTTCGCCGTGGCCGATCGGGTGATCAAGTGCGACGCCGGTCAACTGAGCGAGCTGGATAAGAGCGCCTTCAGGCCGGTGCAAGAACAGTTGGCCGTTGCCATTGGTTGAGTCTTGGTGGCGGGAACACAGACAACTAGCTGGATTACCGCCCGAGGGTTTATAGGGCACGGTCCGGCAAAGGCTTGTGGGATGGGGCTTTGCATAGTTACAATTGCAAATCGTTATCGTTAGCGACTTTATTTGATAAGTACAAGGGGGGGAATGTATGCAGCATCGGGGAAAGCGGTCAAAGCAGGGCGCGCGGGTTTCCAAGCGTCTGTTGATGCCATTTATGCTGAGTGGCATCGCCTTCTCAGGTGCGGCCTGGTCGGAAGAGCAGGCTACGCAAACTGACGCCCTGGATCTGCCGGCGCAGACGATCACCGGCAAACAAGATGACGAGACGGTGGTGACCGCAGGCTCGAAAGTCCCGCTCAAACTGCGTGAAGTTCCCCAAACCGTGAATGTGGTCGGCCAGGAGCGTATCGAGGAGCAGAACCTCTACACCCTGGAGCAGGCTATGAAACAGGTCGGTGGGGTGACGGTGCAGCGCATTGACGCCAACCGCGTGACTTATTTCTCCCGTGGCTTCGAGATGACCTCGCTGTCGCTGGATGGCACACCCACCACCATGGACAACCGCATCTTCCTCTCGCCGAGCTTGGCAATGTACGAGCGGGTCGAAGTGCTCAAGGGCCCGGCCGGCATTCTCAATGGCACTGGCGGCACCGGCGGCAGCATCAATCTGGTACGCAAGCGTCCGCAGGCCGAAGCGGCGGTTTCCGGCGAGCTGAGTGCCGGTTCCTGGGACGACTACCGTGGCATGATCGACGTCACTGGCCCGTTGACCGAAAGCGGCAATATCCGCGGCCGTGTAGTGGCCAGTAAGCGCGATCGGCATTTCTATTACGATGGCGGCGATGAGAAAAGCAATCTGTTCTATGGCGTGCTGGAAGCCGACCTGACACCGGATACCTTGCTGACTTTTGGCGTTAGCCATCAGGAAGTGGATGCACGGGGGGCGCAGCGTTCGTTGCCGTCCTATCTCTCGGGAACTCCGGGTGACTTCAAACTCTCACTGGTCAAGCCGTCACGTTATAACTTTTACGGTGCCGATTGGAATCGCGAGTACTTCTGGAGCGACAGCGCTTTTGCCGAGTTGGAACAGCAACTGGCTGATGGCTGGAAGGCCAAGCTTTCCCTGCGCCACACGCAGAATAATTTCGACTTGACCCAAGCCTATGCACGCAATGGGTTCTTCGGCAGTGGTCTCGATAACATTTACCCCGGCATCAATCCGGCTACCAATCTGGTGGACATGCATGCCCTCCGCTTCGACTACCGCGAAGAGCAGAATGAGGTGGATGCCTACGTCGATGGGCCGTTTAGCCTGTTCGGCCGCGAGCATAAGCTGCTGGTCGGCGCGAACTACAGCCGTTCCGAGTTCTTTGATAAAGGGGATTTCATCGCCGACTCGCTCGGCGCCGTGAATCTGTTCGATCCGCAACTCGACGCGGCCCAGCCGGATCTCGACCCTCAGCAAAATATTTCTGTCGATACCCGCCAGCGCGGTATCTACAGCAACTTGCGCTTAAGCTTGGCCGATCCGCTGACCCTGGTCTTGGGCGGTCGCATGAGTTGGTGGGACGCCACCCGAAACGTAACCGATAACGTGGATGGCGACCCAGATCAGAGGGTAAAGGACAAGGTCACTCGTGAGTTCACGCCTTTCGCAGGTTTGGTCTATGACCTCAACGATACCTATTCCCTCTATGCCAGCTATGCCGAAATTTTCCAGCCCCATGATGCCCGTGTCCGGAAAATCGATGGCGGTATGCTGGCGCCCTTGGAGGGCAAACAATGGGAAACCGGGATCAAGGGCGAGTATCTGGATAGCAGCCTGATGGCTTCCCTGGCTCTCTTCCACATCGAAGAAGAGAACCGTGAGACCCCCGACTTAGACGATTCGAATGCCTCCATTGCCAGTGGCAAGGTGCGCAGCCGTGGTTTCGAAGCGGAACTGAATGGCCAGTTGGCTGCCGACTGGACGCTGAATGCAAACTACACCTACACCCAAAAGGTCTATCACAGCGAAGAGTCCACCGAACTCTACACACCAAAGCACATGCTGCGGGTTTGGACTCACTATCAGTTGCCGGGCGAGTGGGAACGCTGGAGCGTGCAGGGGGGCATGAATACGGTCAGCAACACTTACACCCGTACTAATCACCCGAATCCGGCTGCGGGGTTCGATGACACCAAGCTGGAGCAGGGCGGCTATACCTTGTTCGATGCTGGCGTGGGCTACCAGATCACCCCGCAGTTGTCGGCCGATCTGCTGGTCACCAACCTGACCGACAAGAAGTACTACCAGCGCATCAATAATCCATATGACGGCAATATCTGGGGCGACCCACGTGCCGCCACCATGACCCTGCGCGCCAAGTTCTAAGGTCTGCCGCAGGTGCAAAGCCCGGCTCTTTTGGGAGTCGGGCTTTTGTCGTTTTGCTGCCCGTGGATCCTATGTTCTTCTGCAACATCGTAGGGCGGACATGCCGCAGGCTTGTCCGCCGTTTGGGCCTCTGGCGATGGACAAGGCTTCGCCATGTCCACCCTACAAGGGCGCGCCTCGTAGCCCGTTAAATACCAGGGCAATCCGGGTAACAAACAGGCTTTCAAGGAGATATGTGTGCGAACTGCCGCCACTAAACCGACTGGCAACAACGCTGCCCTTGCGCGTGGCGCCTATCTGTTGGCCGTG
This sequence comes from uncultured Pseudomonas sp., assembly GCF_946886105.1. The sequence goes on from NZ_CAMPHV010000022.1 coordinate 33,585, forward strand.
CTGATCGGTAGCTATGGGGTTATCTGGACCCTGACGGGGTGTATCGCGATCGCATTGTCACGGTTGGGGCTGGAGCGCAGCGAGGCGGTGATTGCCGCCACCTTGCTGGGCTTTGTGCTCTATCCGGCGCTGACGTTATTGGCCTTTGCCGCGCAGCGACCGCTGCGGCTCTGGGCCGTACTGATGGCGGCTAGCGTCCTGTTCGGGTTGGTCAGCCGCGGATGGGGAGCCAGCTGATGTTTGCCAACTTACGCCAGGCCATGCTCTGGCTGCACAGCGTGCTCGGCCTGGCCTGCGCCGGGGTGCTGTTCGTGGCGTTCTTTATGGGCAGCCTGGCCCTGTACGACAGCGAACTGGATCGCTGGATGCTGCCGCAGACGCGCTTGTCAGCACCTGCCGCCGAACTGTCCCTGGACCGTCAGATATTGCCTGAGGTTGAGCGTCTAACGGCGGGGCAGGCGCTGGAGCAATGGTATGTGGAACTGCCCAACAGCCGGGTTCCCGTGCTGCGCCTGCAGTCCTGGGATCTACAGGATCAAGGGCAAAGCCAATTTATCGATCCGGCTACTGGCCGTGTGGTAGCGGCGACCAGTAGCCGGGGTGGTGACTTCTTCTACCGCTTTCATTACATGCTGCATCTGCAGGCCGGTAGCCTGGGCCTGTTGCTGGTGGGCCTGGCCAGCATGGTCGGTTTGTTGGTGATAGTGGCCGGGGTGCTGATCCATGTGCGGCTGTTCAAGGATTTCTTCAGCTTCCGCCCAGACAAGGCGCCGCGGCGTTTGCTGGATCTGCACAATCTGTCCGGGGTGTTCGCCCTGCCGTTTTTTCTGCTCATCCTGTTGAGCGGTCTGTTCATCAGTTTTCCCCAGTATCTGCCGGCTGGCCTCCTCGCGGCTTACCCGGAGCAGCCCGGCGAATTCGCCAGCGAAGCGCGCGATACCTTCAATCGACCGCCGTCGGGCCAGCCAGGCCGACTGGCATCCCTGGATGCCATGGCCGCACAGGCCCAGGCGATATGGCAGGGCGGCGAACCGGCCTTTGTCCGCGTTTGGCACCCGGGCGACGCTGGCGCCTATGTGGAAATCAGCCGTTCCCTGGCGGATCGCTTGAGCAGCGACGGTGAGACTCTGTTCTTCGACGGGGCCAGCGGACAGTTGCTGCACCAGTCGCGGCTCAAACCGGCGGCTGCCACCTATAGCCTGCTGGCCGGGCTGCATGTGGCGCACTTCCAACAGCCGCTGCTGCGTGCTCTGTACTTCCTTGCGGGCATCAGCGGCTGCCTGATGCTGGCCAGCGGTCTGCTGTATTGGATCGAGAAACGCCGCCTGCGCTTGCCGGAGGGCCGTGCCGGCCTGCGCTTGATGCAGGTTCTCGCCGTCAGTCTGATCACCGGGCTGCCCTTGGCGACCCTGGCCATGCTGGCGGCTAATCGCTTGTTGCCGGCGACTCTGGCGCAGCGCGCGAGTTGGGAGGTCTGGCTGTTCTTCGCCGCCTGGTTGGCTGCGGCGCTGCACAGCAGCTTGAGCGTTTACCGCTCCGAGCATCGTGCGCCCTGGCGAGCCCAGTGTGGGCTGGTGGCCTTGCTGGCCCTGGCCGCGTTGCTGCTTAACGGCCTGACTACCGGCGACTACCTGTGGCGCACCCTCGGCCAAGGCCAATGGGCCGTAGCCGGGGTGGATGGTGTTTTGTTGCTGGTGGCCGGGCTGGCTGGCGGTGCCTGGCTGCGCCTGGCCCGGCGCGAGACTCGGACTCGGGCACTACCAATCGAGGCCCGGGAAGATGCTTGAACTGTTGCTGATTACCAGCCTGGTGGCGCTGCATTTGCTCGGCTTGGCCTGTCTGGGCCTGGCCCAGGACAAACACTGGCGGGCAGTGAAAATCCGCAGTCAACGCCAATCCTGGATGACGCCGATGGGCTGGGGCTGGCTATCGTTAAGTCTGCTGCTGGCCTGGGCTTACCAAGGAGCGGCTTTCGGCAGCCTGATCTGGTTGCTCCTGCTGCCGCCGAGCGGTCTCGCTTTGGCCTTCACCCTGGCATGGCGGCCGCGTTGGCTATGGCCACTGGCAAGGCTGCTAAGCAGGGCAGGCGAAAAGCGCTGAATGCCCAGGCTTTGTTGTCAGGTGTTTGTGGTTAAACCAGTGCCTCTGGCCGAGCCTTTCTTCCCGTAGGCCCGGAGCCTATTCGCGAACTTTGACTAAGCTATTCGAGTGGTGCTGACGCTGTGAACGATGACAGCTGTAAGTGGCCTGAGCGGGCAGTCAGTGTCAGTCATGCGCCAGCGCTGCGCTTGGTGTGGGTCGTATCGAACGCGGCGCTGGCGGAGCGACAGACAGAGAGCACAAGGTGGGCGTTTGTCGTGGGCTAATGCGGAAATCGGGTGGCGGAATTTTCAATTGCACTCGAGTATTCCCATGTTTGGTCTACCCCATCGTCCGGCCCTCTGCAGACTCTTGCCCACTGAGGCACATCCGGCAACCAAATTCGCAATCGACGCCCACTACCATTGATTGCGTGCGGAGCGAATCGATGAGACTAGGTAGCGCACACCGTTGGATGGCAATGCACCTTGCCATCTTGTTCCTTTGCGCAGCGGCGCATGGTGCAGCGCTTGCCCAGGCGCGCTCGGCGCTGGTCATCGGCAACAATGCCTATTCCTTTGCGCCGTTGCTCAACCCGAGCAACGACGCCGCCGATGTGACCAGAACCTTGAGCGAGGCAGGGTTTTCGGTAACCACGCTGATCGACGCCGACCGGCAGAGCATGCTTGATGCCATGGCGCAATTTTCTGCCCAGCTGAAATCCTCGGGCGGTGTCGGGCTACTGTTCTTTGCTGGGCATGGAGTGCAAGTCGAGGGTGAGAATTACCTGCTGCCCGCCGGTGATGGTGTCAAGGATTCCTCCGAACTGGCGGCGAAGGCGATCAGCGCCTCGGCGATCGTCAATGACATGGCCATGTCGGGCAACGATCTCAACATCATCATTCTCGACGCCTGTCGCGACAATCCGCTGACTGGCGTAACGACCGGCCTGTCGCGTATCGAGTCCAGCGCCAGCCTGTTTGTTTCGTATTCCACCTCGCCCGGTGCCGTGGCGCTGGACGGTGAGGGCCGCAACTCGCCCTACGCGAAACACCTGACGTTGGCGCTGGCGACGCCCAACCTCAATCTCGAAGAGACATTCAAGAAAACGCTCAAGGGCGTCTATCAGGAAACCAGTGGGCAGCAAACGCCCTGGCTGTCGTCGTCCTTCTTCGGCGACTTCGTGTTTCGTGGCGATGACGGGGCAGAGGCCAAAGCAAATTCGAGCGGTGGCCAGGCAGTGGAAGGGGCATCAGCCATATCCGCGGTGCACGAGCAGGCGCAGCTGCCCATGCCCGAAGCGATGGCGACCCCCCGCACGCTGACTGGGCTGTACAGAGTCTCCGGAACCAATCCGGATGGCACCCGCTACCCTGGCATGCTGGCACTGGCGCAGCGCGGCGCGTTCTACGATTTCACCTGGTGGATCGGTCGCGATGTGTTCCGGGGCAAGGGCGAGCTGGCCGGTCGCATGCTGGTCGTGCACTGGAACGATGTCCACCCGGTGGTGTACTCATTTGCACCAGATGGCGTGCTCGACGGGGAGTGGGCCGATGGCACGGCGACTGAGCGCCTGAGCCTTTACGCAGCGACCAGCGACGCTGTGCCCAAGACGGGACTGTATCGGGTCGAGGGGCGTAATGGCGATGGCTCGCGCTATACCGGTCAGATGTCGCTCGAGGGCGGGGGCGAGGCCAATGAGTACCGCCTGCGCTGGGCCGTTGGCAGTGCGAACTATGACGGCAGCGGCAGGTTCAACGACGGGCTGATGATCGTTGATTGGGGCGGCACGACCCCGCTGGTCTACGCCCTAGCGACGGATGGCAAGCTGATAGGGCTGTGGGATGGTGGTATGGCGTCGGAAACCGCCACGCCACATTGAGGGTGCATGAACCAAACGCGGTCATTTGATTCTTGGGGATGACTCAGAGGCTGTGAAAAAATCGAGCGCAACACCGCAGCGGGCGCTTGGCGTTGACCGCAGTAGGCGAGTGCATTTTCACTGTCTCTCAGCCCCTCCGTTGCCCATAGGCGTTCTTAAGTTCCCAAGCAGCTTCGGAGCGACTGCCAGCCTGACGCTTCCTCTGGCGCGGCCAGGTGGAGTCGAGGGCATGATGGGTATCGCTGCGCTCAACCCATCGCCCATGAACCTGCGGGCGCCTACTTGTTGCTGCTGCGCAGGGCGCCCCTCATTTAGCTGCGCAATAGGGTCTGAGCACCTTGCGCAGATCTTTCAGGCGCGGGTGCAGGAATACCAGTTGCGGCGGGATGGCCGTGCCCCACAGCTGTTGCAGGCGTGCGCACAGCAGCACCGCTTTGAGCGAGCTGCCGCCTAGCTCGAAGAAGCTGGCATCCGGTTCCAGGCTGGGGATTCCCAGCATGTCCAGCAGCAGCTCGCAGAGTTGGCTGTCGGCATCGCCGGCAGCGCAATCGGCTGCTGGTGGCAGCGGTTGCAGGTTGCGGTTCAGTTCGTTCAGTGGCGCGTCCGGTTGCAGCACAATGCTGCGCAGCAGCCGTTCATAGTCGGCGGCCAGGCGGGCGATCTGCTCTGCGTCGAACAGGTCGGTGCTGTAGGTGAAGGTGGCGACCAGGCCGTGCTCGCGCTCGCCGATATCCAGCATCAGGTCGAACAGGGTGCTGTGGTTGCTGCCTTCCTCCATCGGGCTGATCTGCAAGTTGCCGAACTCGCTGGAGCTGAGGATGCGCTCGCGGTGCAGGTCGAACATCACTTGCAGCAGCGGCGCGCTTTGCTGCTGGGTGTTGGGCAGCGCTTGCAGCAGCTGTTCGAACGGCAGGTCCTGGTGGTCGTGGGCGGCCAGCATGTTGTCGTGCAGCTGAACCAGCAGCGCCTCGAACGAAGGGTTGCCGCTCAGATCGCTGCGCAGGGCCAGGGTGTTGACGAAGAAGCCGACCAGCCCTTCGAGCGCTTGCTGGTTGCGGTTGGCGATCGGGATGCCGATGCGGATATCGTGCTGGCCGCTGTGCCCGGCGAGGAGCAGCTTGAAGGCGGCGAGCAGGGTGCTGAACAGGGTCACGCCGCGTTGCTGGGTCAACCCGTGCAGCGCCTGAGTCAGCTCGCTGTCGAGGCTGAATTCATGCTGGGCGCCGCGATGGCTGGGCAGTGCCGGGCGTGGGCGCATGCCGGGCAGTTGCAGCAGCGGCCGGTCCTTGCCGAGGTGGGCGAGCCAGAAGTCGAGCTGGGGTTTGAGGGCCTCAGTGCTGAGCTGGCGGCGCTGCCAGTGGGCGAAGTCGGCGTATTGCAGCGCCGGTTCGCTCAGCGGCGAAGGCTGGCCGGCGCTGAATGCGGCGTAAAGCGCGATCAGTTCGCGGGTCAGCACGCGCATCGACCAGCCGTCGGTGACGATGTGGTGCAGGCACAGCCAGAGCACATGGTTGTGTGCGTCCAGGCGCATCAGCCCGGCGCGGATCAGCGGCCCACGGGCCAGGTCGAAGGGCTGCAACGCCAGGCCGTCCAGTTGGCTGCGCAGCGCCTGCTCGCGCTCGGCTTCGCTCAGGCCGCTGAGGTCCAGCAGCGGCAGCGGGAAGGCGCGCGGGGCGTCGATATATTGCAGCGGCTGGCCATTTTCCAGAACGAAGCGGGTACGCAGGCTGGCATGGCGACGCAGCAGCTCGGCGAAGCTGCGCTCCAGCGCCGGCTGATCGAGTTCGCCGCAAAGGCGCACGGCCTCGGCGACGTTATAGGCGCTGGTGCCCGAGTGCAGGCGGTCGAACAACCACAGGCGTTCCTGGGCGAAGGACAACGGCAGCGCGCTATCGCCAACGGCGGGTTGAATCGGCGGCAGAGCGGGCGCGCTGGCTTGCGGCAGGGCCTGTTCGGCGAAACCGATCAAGGTCGGATGGAGGAACAGCGCGCGCACCGGCACTTCGATATTCAAGGCGCTACGCAGGCGTGAAATCAGGCGGGTGGCGGTCAGCGAGTGGCCGCCCAGCTCGAAGAAGTGATCGTCGAGGCCGACTTTTTCCACACCGAGGACTTCTGCCCAGAGGCCGGCGAGCAGGGTTTCCCGCTCGTTGCGCGGGGCACGATAGGCGCGCTGGCCGCCGCGTTCGGGGGCGGGCAGGGCGGTGCGGTCGAGCTTGCCGTTGGGGGTCAGCGGCAGCGCCGGCAGCACCACGTAGGCGCCCGGCAACATATGTTCGGGCAGATGCTCGGCCAGGTGCTGGCGCAGCGTTTGCGCGCCGGGGCAGGCGTCGCGGGCGACTACGTAGGCCACCAGCTCGGCATCGCCGGCTGGGTTCTGCCGGGCGATCACCGCCGCCTCGCGCAGGGCCGGATGTTCCAGCAGCCGCGCCTCGATCTCGCCCAACTCGATGCGGAAACCGCGGATCTTCACCTGATGGTCGACGCGGCCGAGAAACTCCAGCTCGCCTTCTGAGTTCAACCGGCCGATGTCGCCGCTGCGGTACAGGCGGCTGCCCGGCGCGCCGAAGGGGTCGGGCAGGTAGCGCTCTGCGGTGAGGCCCGGTCGGCCGAGGTAACCCTGGGTGATGCCGGCGCCGCCGATATAGATCTCCCCGGCGACGCCCGGGGCTACCGCTTGCAGCCGCTCGTCCAGCACTTGCACGCGCATGTTGGCAATGGCGCGGCCGATCGGTAGCACGCCCTGTTCCTCGCCCCGGCTGCGGTACAGGCTGCACCAGACGCTGCCTTCGGTGGGGCCGTATTCGTTGTATAGCGCGGCGCTCGGGCAGACTTCGTGGTGCCGCGCCGCCACCGCCGCCTGGCAGGCTTCGCCGGCGACTATGGCGCAGCGCAGGCTGCTCAGGTGCTCGCCGCCTTGTTCCAATACCTGGGCATAGAGCGATGGCAGCATCAGGCAATGGCTGATGCGTTGCTCGGCGATCAAGCGGCCGAGGGCCAGGGCGTCCTGTACCTGACCGTCCTGCGGCAGGCACAGGGTGGCGCCTTGGCTGAGGCTCCAGAACAGGCCGGCGACCGAGCTGTCGAAGGCCAGGCCGGAGACCAGCAGGAAGGACGCCAGCGGCTCCTGGTAACCCAGCCAGCGGGCGCTGGTGGAATGTACGGCGTTACGGTGCGAGACCATCACGCCCTTGGGCCGGCCGGTGGAGCCGGAGGTGAAGATCAGGTAGGCCAATTGGTCCGGGTGAGCGATGGGCGCCGGGCGTTGGTCGGGCAGCTCGGCACCATCGTCGGCATCCAGCCAGAGGGTCTGGTAACTGCCGGCCGGCAGGCGCTCGGCGAGGGCGCCGTGGCTCAGCAGCAGCGGCGCTCGGGTCTGTTCCAGCATGTCGGCCAGGCGCTCGGCGGGGTAGGCCGGGTCCAGCGGCAGGTAGGCGCCGCCGGCTTTGAGAATGCCGAGGATGGCGACTATGGCTTCGCTCGAGCGGCCGAGGAACAGTCCCACCGGTTGCCCGGCACGCAAGCCGGCTTGGCGCAGGCGATGGGCCAGGCGGTTGGCCTGACGCTCCAACTCGGCATAGCTGAGCCGGACGTCGCCATGGCTAAGGGCAATCGCGGTGGGATTGGCCTCGACTTGGGCTTCGAACAGCTGATGCAGCAGCGCCGGCGCGGCGATGTGCGCCTCTGTGCGGTTGAGTTCGGCCAGCCATTCGGCCTGCCGCGCGCCTATGCCGTTGGCCTCGCGCAGCGGGCGCTGGCTGGCGGCGCAGGCCTGCTCGCAGAGGCTGAGGAATTGCTCGAGGATCAGCTCGGCGGCATGTCCGGTGAAGCGGCTCGCGTCATAGCGCAGGGCGAAGGCGAACTGGCCGTCGCGCGCTTGCACGTCGAGCGTCAGGGTCGCGGGATCGCCGTCGGCCTGCAGCTCCGCAATCGGCCAGGCGCCAGGCGTGGATTGGCTATAGCGGAAGCTGAAGGGCAACCCCGGCGCCTCGCCGGGCCAACTTTCCTGCCAGGCTTCGGCCTCCGCCAGCAGTGCGCCGAACTCACCGCTGAGCGCCGCCAGGGATTGGTTTTCATCCACCGCGAGCAGTAGCGGCAGCGCCTTGGCGTAGGCGCCGAAGGCGGTTTGCGTAGCGTCGTTACGGCCTACATGACCCCAGCCGAGCAGCAGGCGCGGTAAGCCCAGGTGGCGTTGCAGCAGGGTCGCCCAGCACAGGCCGAAAACCGTTGCCGGTTGGCAGGCCAGCCCGGCGAGGGTGCTGTGCAGGCGGTCCTGGGCGGCGGCGGACAGGCTTTGTTCGATCCGCACTGGTCGGTAGCCCTGTTCCGCGCGCGGATTCTGCCAGGGATGGACTGGGCTCAGCAGTTCCGCCGCCTGCTGGCGCTGCCAGAAAGCGCGGCCGGCATCACCGTCCGGGCCGCTGATCAGCTCGTGTTGCCATTCGGCGAAGTCGGCGTATTGCACCGGCTCGTCATCCAGGCGCTGGCCTTGGTAAAGGGCGGCGAGTTCGCTTAGCAGCAGTTCCAGGGTTTCGGCGTCGGCGTTGGTGGCCGGCAAGGTCAGCAGCAGTTGCTTGCTCGGGCCGTTGCCCAATAGGGCGGCGGCCAGGGGCGGTTGCTCGGGGTTGGTTGCGCTGGCGACGAGTTCGGCCTGGAGATGGGCCAGCAGGCTGGCTTCGGCGTCCGCCGCGCTGGCCTCCACGACTTGCCAGCTAAAGTTCAGGTCCTCGGCGATCACCTGCACCGGCAATTGCATGCCGGGCACGGCGGTGAGGCGGGTGCGCAGGATTTCATGACGCGCCAGCAGTTGGCCGAGGGCGGCGTGCAGGCGTTGCGGGTCGATGGCGGCCGGCAGCTCGGCGCGCAGGTGCGCGACGGCTTGGGGGGCGATGCGCCAGTGACGGGTTTGTTGCAGAGCGGGGCGGAAACCTTCGATGGACATATCCGTTGGCCTTGAGAACAGAGCTGATTGAGTGCGGGGAGGTCGTGTTTCCCTCACCCCCGGCCCCTCTCCCGGAGGGAGAGGGGTGAAAAGCGGATTAGCAGGCCGTTGAAAAACGTAGGCGAGGCAGGTAAGACAAGGCAAAAACAGGCGAGGAAGCGGAGTTTACGAGAGCTGTAAATGAGCATTCCGAGCCTGTTTTTAACGCAGTATTGCCAACGCAGGTAGTTTTCCAACGGCCTGCTAGCGGGGTAGCGCCACGTCGCTGCTACTAAGCGCTTCGGCCATGGACACCAGGATGCGCCGCGGGCCGTTGTATTCGTTGCGCGCGTGTACCGCGAGCATATTGTCGAGCAGCAGCACATCGCCGCGCTGCCAGGGGAACTCGATCATCTGTTGCAGGTAAACCGCACGCAGGTGCTCCAGCACTTCGGGCTCGATCGGGCTGCCGTCGCCGTAGAAGGTGTTCTGCGGCAGGTCGTCGTCGGCGAAGTCGGCTTGCAGGGCATCGCGCACCGAGGCCGGCAGGGTGCTGACGTGGAAGAAGGTGGCGTGGTTGAACCAGAGGGTCTCGCCGCTGCGTGGATGACGCACCAGCGCCGGGCCGACCTGGCGGGTGCGCAGGCGGTTGTCCGCTTTCCATTCCACGGCAATGCCGACGTTGGCGCAGTAAGCCTCGACTTGGGCGCGGTCCTCGGTCTGGAACACTGTCTGCCAGGGCAGGCCGAAGCCGTCGCCGTAATTGCGCACGTACATGATGCCCTTCTCGGCGAAACGTTCGCGGATCGCCGGATCTATCGCGCGGGTGATGGCGCGGCAGTCGCCGATCGGCGTCTCGCCGCGCCACTCGGGGGCGACGTCGCACCAGAGAAAGATCTTCAGCGGAAACACCGGCGAGTAGGAATGCTCGTTGTGCGGAAAGATCCGCTGGTCCTGGGGGTAGTCGGTGGAGGTGTAGATATTCAGCCCAGGATTGACCTGGGTGCGCGGCGAAGCGCGGAAGCGATACTCCAGCGCGCCACCCGACAGGGCGCTGATGCACTGGTCGAATTCATTGGCCGAGCCCACGGCGAAGCCGCGAAAGAGAATCGCGCCATGCTCCAGCAACTTGCTTTCCAGCAGTTCGCGCTGACGCTCGGCCCAGGCCGGCAGGCTGACCCCGGCGGTGGCGGGCTCGCACAACAGGGGAAATGTTTGGCCGGGCAGCAGCGGGGTGAAGCGCACCAGGGCGTCTTGTTCCAGGCGGATGGCTTTACGGCGCATGCCGCCGAGGGTCGGGGAAGTGGTCATGGGCCTAGCCCTCCATGGAGTCGGTAGTGAGTAGGGATTTGCGCCGGGCGCCGCCAAGTCGTGCCAAGCCCTGCTGGCTACGGGCATGCTGTTCGGCCAGACGGCGTTCGCGGGCGCGCTGGCTAATGCTCTGGGCCAGGGTCGCCAGGGGCGTGTCGGGGGCGGCGGCGACTTGCGCCAGCAGCGCGCTGAATTCTTCGGCGAAGGCCGCGATGGTCGTGGCCTCGAACAGATCGGCGCTGTATTTGAAGGTGCAGTCGAGGCCGCGCTCGGTTTCTTCCACGGTCAGGTGCAGGTCGAGCTGGGCCTGGCCGTGCTCGATCGGCTCGGGCAATACCTCCAGGCCGGGCATTTCGAGGGCGCCTTCTGGCTGGTTCTGCAACACCAGCTTGACCTGGAACAGCGGGCTGTGGGCCAGGCTACGCACCGGGTTGAGTGCTTCCACCAGCTTGTCGAACGGCAGTTCCTGATGGCTGTAGGCATCCAGCACCTGGGTGCGCAGCCGGGTCAGCAGTGCACTGAAGCTAGGGTTGCCGGCCAGATCCGCGCGCAGCGCCAGTTGGTTGAGGAAGAAGCCGACCACGCCTTCGGTTTCGGCCCGGCCACGGTTGGCCACATCGGTGCCGACTATGGGATCGAGCCGCCCGCTATGGGCGTGCAGCCAGATTTGGAAAGCCCCGAGCAACCCCATAAACAGCGTGGTGCCGTGCTGTCGGCAGAGGTCGTTCAAAGCACTGGCGGTGGCGCGCTCGACGCTGAAACGGTGACGCCCGCCACGGCCGCTCATGGCCGCCGGGCGTGGTCGGTCAGCGGGTAGGTCCAGCGGCGCCTGGGGCTCGCCCAGGGCCTGGCGCCAGTAGGCGAGCTGGCGTTCCAGGCCGGCGCCATAGAGGCGTTGGCGTTGCCAGGCGGCATAGTCGGCGTACTGGATCGACAGGGCCGGCAAGACGGTTTCGAGGCTGGTACGTGCTCCCTCTCCCCCCTGGGGAGAGGGTTGGGGTGAGGGGTCTGAGGAGCGGTCGGGTTCATGAGATTGACCCCTCTCCCTAGCCCTCTCCCCAAAGGGGCGAGGGGATGGGGCGGCGTTGCTCTCCAGGGCGGCGCGATAAAGCTGCGCCAGCTCGCTGACCAACACGCCCATGGACCAGCCGTCGGCGACTATGTGGTGCAGTACCAGCAACAGCAGGTGCTCGTCGGCGGCCAGGCGCACCAGGGTCAAGCGCAGCAACGGCGCCTGGCTCAGATCGAAGGGCTCGGTGGCTGCTTCGATCAGCAGACGGCGGGCCTGCGCTTCGCGCTCGGCGGGCGGCAGATGACCGAGATCGATCACCGGCAGCGGCAGCTCGACAGCGCCGTGGATCAGCTGCGTCAGCTCGCCGTCTTGTTCCGCAAAACTGGTGCGCAGGGCCTCGTGACGCTGTACCAGGGCTTGGAAGGCCGCGTGCAGGGCGGCGCTATCGAGATGGCCGCGCAACCGCGCGGCGCTGGGGATGTGGTAGGCGGCGCTGTTGGGCTCCAGCTGCTGGATAAACCACATGCCCTGCTGGGCGTGGGACAACGGCGCCGCGAGACCCGAGGCCGGGCGCGGTGCTACGGCAATCGGTTGCTCCACCGCTGCATCGCTCGCGGGCAAGCGTTCGGCCATCTGTGCGATGGTCGGTGCTTCGAACACCAACCGCAGCGGCAGCTCGATACTCAGTTGACGGCGCAACCGCGCCACCAGTTGGGTGGCCAGCAACGAATGGCCGCCGAGGGCGAAGAAGTTGTCGTGGATGCCGATCGCTTGCGCGCCCAACACCGCTTGCCAGACCTGCGCCAGCGCGCGCTCCTGGGCAGTGCGCGGCGGCGCCAGCTCGTGGTTATCCGCGCCGTATTCCGGCAGCGGCAGGGCCTTGCGGTCGAGCTTGCCGTTGGGGCTCAGCGGCAACGCCGACAGGCTGACGAAGGCGGCGGGCAGCATGTAATCGGGCAGGGCTTCGGCCAGATGCTCGCGCAAGCTGTCGATGGCGGGCGCCTCGCCATGGGGCACCACATAGGCGACCAGGCGGCGGTCGCCGGGGCGGTCTTCGCGCACCAACACCAGCGCCTGGCGCACGGCCGGATGGCTTTGCAGGCGTGCTTCGATCTCGCCCAGTTCGATACGGAAACCGCGCAGCTTCACCTGCTGGTCGATACGCCCGAGGTATTCGATGGCGCCGTCCGCCAGGCGCCGCGCCAGGTCGCCGGTGCGGTACAGGCGGCTGCCCGGCGGGCCGAAGGGGTCGGGGGCGAAGCGTTCGGCGCTCAAGGCCGGGCGGCCGTGGTAACCACGGGCCAACAGCTCGCCGCCGATGCACAGCTCACCGGGCACGCCGGGCGGCGCCAGGTTGCCGTCGCGGTCCAGCAGGTAGAAGGCGCGGCCGGGCAGGGCTTGGCCGATCGGCATTTGCACCGGCAGCGGTCGGGCGCCGCTGGCCCAGGCCTGGCAGTCCTGCACGCTGGCGGTCACCGTGGCTTCGGTGGGGCCGTAGGTGTTGAGCAGCCGCACCCGACTCAATCCGGCTTGGCGCCAGGCGCTCAGCCCCTCGGGCGGCATCGCCTCGCCAGTGGCGCTGACCAGACGCAGCGCGCCGCAGTCGGTGGGCGGCTCGGCGGCGAAATCCTGGGCTAACTGATACCAGTAAGCGGTGGCCAGGTCGGCCACGCTGATGCCGTGGCGCAACAGGCGACGCTGGAATTCCTGGCTGTCCCACAGCTCAGGGCCGCGCAGCACCACGCAGGCGCCGCAGCTGAGGGCGGGGAAGAGCTGATCGACGAAACCGTCGAAGTTGAAGGTGGAGAATTGCAGCACCCGGTCGGCCGCGCTCAACTCGAAGAAGCCGAGCGCCACCTCGCTGTGCCCGGCCAGGGCCTGGTGGTCGATGGCCACGCCCTTGGGCTTGCCGGTGGAACCGGAGGTGTACATCAGGTAGGCCAATTGCGCCGGGTGCACGGCCATGGCTGGATCATGGTCCGGGCCTTGATCGAGTTGGGTGATATCGAGGCGTTGCAGTTGGCTGTGGGCCTCGGTGGCGGCCAGTGTTTGCGGTGCCACAAGCAGCAGGCGGATGCCGGCGTCCTCGATCATATGGGCCAGGCGTTCGGCGGGAAAGTCCGGGTCCAGCGGCACGAAGGCCAGCCCGGCCTTGAGCGTGCCGAACAGCGCCGCGACCATCTCCAGGCCGCGCGGCAGGCACAGGCCGATACGCGCCTCTGCCGGCAGGTCAAGAGCCAGCAGCTGGTGGGCGATACGGTTGGCGCGTTGGTTGAGTTCGGCGTAGCTCCAGGTGCAATCGTCCAGCACCAGGGCGGGCGCCGCGGGCGTGGCGACGGCCTGGGCGGCCAGGCGCAGGTGCACCGGCTGTGCGGCCGGCAGCAGCATCCGCGCCTGACATTCGGCCAGCAGCGCGCTTTGCTCGGCTTCGCCCAACAGCGGCAATTGGCCGACGCGGCAATCGGAGTTAGCCAGAATGCCGCGCAGCAAGCGCTCGAAACCCCCTGCGTAGCGGACAACGGTGGCGTCGTCGAACAGGTCGCGGTTGAAGCTGAAGCAGGCTTCCAACTGCCCCGCACGCTCGGCCATGTCCAGGCTGAGGTCGAATTGCGCGGCGCTCTGCTCGCGTTCGATCGCCTCGATGCTCAGCCCCGGCAGTTCCAGGCGGCGCGGTTGCTGGCTGTCGAGCAGATTGAACAGCACTTGGAACAGCGGCGGGTGGCTGAGATCGCGCTCGGGTTGCAGGGCTTCCACCAGGCGCTCGAAGGGCAGTTCCTGATGGGCCTGGGCGGCCAGGCTGGTGGTCTTGACCTGATCCAGCAACGCGATGAAGGGTTGCTGACCATCCAGCTCGGCGCGCAGCACCAGGGTGTTGACGAAGCAGCCGATCAGCCCTTCGGTTTCCACACGGGTGCGGTTGGCCACCGGCACGCCGACGCGCAGATCGGTCTGGCCGCTGAGGCGGTAGAGCAGCACGTCGAAGGCCGCCAGCAGCACGCTGAACAGGGTGGTGCCGCGCTCACGGGCCAGGCGATTGAGGCCGGCACTCAGTTCTGCGTCCAAGTGCAAGCTGTGGCGCCCGCCGCGGCCGCTGGCAAGCTTGGGCCGTGGGCGGTCGCTGGGTAGCTCCAGCACCGGCTGCTCGCCGCCCAGTTGTGCGGTCCAGTAGGCCAGTTCCGGTTCCAGCGCCGCGCCGGCCAGGCAGTTGCGCTGCCACAGCGCGTAGTCGGCGTACTGGATCGGCAATGCGGGCAATGTCGGCTCGCAACCTTGGGCGAACGCGCCGTAACAGGCCGCCAGCTCGCGGGTGAGAACGCCCAGCGACCAGGCATCCGCGACTATATGGTGGGCGGTCAGCAGCAGCGCGTGCTCGTCCGCCGCCAGCCGTACCACCTGCAAGCGCAGCGGGCCTTGGCTCAGGTCGAAGGGGGCGTTGGCCTCGGTGTCGATCATCTGCCGCAGACGTCGTTCGCGCTCGGGGGCCGGCAGTGCGCTCAGCTCGGTCTCGCCTATCGCCAGCGGCAGGGCGGCATGGACGATCTGCTCGGCTTCGCCTTCGGTCTGGTGAAAACTGCTACGCAGCGCTTCGTGGCGCTGCACCAGAAAGGCGAAGCTGCGTTGCAGTGCGGCCAGATCCAGCTTGCCACGCAGGCGCAGGGCGGCCGGCATATTGTAGGCGGCGCTGTCGGGCTTCAACTGCATCAGAAACCACAGGCGCTGCTGGGCATAGGACAGCGGCACACCCCCGTCGCGCGGTGCGCCGACAATGGGCAGGCGGGTCAGGCGAATGCCCTTGTCGGCCAGGGCACGGATAAAGCCCTCGCGTTTTTCCGGAGCGAGCTTGGCGATGCGTTCGGCCAGGTTTTTGGCGTCGAATTCCATGAGAAATCTCTTTTAAGTCGAGTGCTGCGTCGCGGCGGCCGCGAAACGCGCCCACTCCCTGGTGGGGAAAGGGCTGGAAGGAGGGATTCGGGTCTCGGTGCGGGCCATTAAATCGCCCCCTCTCCCTAGCCCTCTCCCCAGAGGGGTGAGGGGATGGATAGGTGCCGCTCTCCGCATGGCGGTTTCGGCCGGACGCAGTTTCGCGGCACACAGGGAATGCTCCCTCTCCCCCTTGGGGAGAGGGTTGGGGTGAGGGGCTTGAGGCTTGCTGTGGGCCATAAAATCGCCCTCTCTCCCTAGCCCTCTCCCCAGAGGGGCAAGGGGATGGATAGGTGCCGCTCGCCGCATGGCGGTTCCGTTCGAGCGCTGTTTCGCGGCAGACGCGGAACGCTCACTCTCCCCCTTGGGGAGAGGGCTGGGGTGAGGGGGTTGAGGCTTGCTGCGGTGCATGAAATCGCCCCCTCTCCCTAGCCCTCTCCCCAGAGGGGCGAGGGGATGGATATGTGCAGCTCGCCGCATGGCGATTCCGTTCGAGCGCTGTTTTGCGGCAGACGCGGAATGCTCCCTCTCCCCCTTGGGGAGAGGGCTGGGGTGAGGGGTTTGAGGCTTGCTGCGGACCATGAAGTCGCCCGCTCTCCCTCGTGGATGGAATGGCGCATTGCGCTCTGGGGAGGCGCTCAACTCGGCTGCCCCTCGGCTGCTTTCGCACGGGCCTGCAGGGCCGCGCGTTCTTCCGGGCTCATGGCGGCGAGTTTGAGGCGCAGTTCGGCGATTTGCTCCAAGCGCCCCGGCACGTTTTCCATTCCGCGCATGGTCTGGGCCAAGGCGGCGACGCTGGGGTGATCGAACACCAGGCCGGGGGCCACTTCGATTTGCAGCAGCTTGCGCAGTCGCGCGCAGAGTTTGATCACCATCAGCGAATGGCCGCCGAGGTCGAACAGACTCTGGGTCGTGCCCACTGCATCGCGCTCCAGCAGTTCGGCGTAGAGGTTGGCGAGCAGGGTTTCCAGGGCATCGCGCGGTGCCTGCATCTCGCTACCGTCGTCCTGACCAGTGGGGTCGGGCAGGGCTTGGCGGTCGATCTTGCCGTTGGCCATGCGCGGCAGCGCAGCCAGTTTGAGCAGGCGGGTCGGTTGCAGGTAATCCGGCAGTTGCCCGCGCAGTTCGCTCAACAGTTCATCTACGAGGCGTTGGCTGACGACATAGGCGTGCAGCTGTTCGCCGGCGACCTTCACCGCCGCCTGGCTTACGCCGGCGAGAGCCAGGAGTGCGGCTTCCAGTTCGCCCGGTTCGACGCGGAAGCCGCGGATCTTCAGCTGTTGGTCGAGCCGGCCGAGCAGTTGCAGGCGACCGTCGGGCAGCAGGCGGGCGCGGTCGCCGCTGCGGTAGAGGCGTTGGCCGGGGCGCAGCGGGTCATCGATAAAGGCATCCGACTCGCGATTGAGATAGCCGCGGCTCAGTTGCGCGCCGCCCAGGTACAACTCGCCGGCGGCGCCCAGCGGCGCGGGGCGCAGGCCCTCGGCGCTGGCTTCCAGCACGTAGGCGTGACAGTTGGCCAGGGCGCGGTCGAGCGGCAGGCTGTCGCCCTCGCACGGGTTTTGCCCGAGGCCGTGTACCAGCAGGCCGACCGTGGTTTCGGTGGGGCCGTAGTGGTTGTGGATACGGCAGTTCGGGGCCAGGCGGCGGATGCGTTCCACCAGGGCGCGCGGGGTGGCTTCGCCGCCGAGGATCAGGGTTGCCGGCAGGCTCGCGGCATCGTCTTCGATCAGCGCGGCGAGGTGCGAGGGCACTATCTTCAGGCAGTCGATGCGTTGCTCGCGGACGAAGCGGGCGAAGGCGGCGGCATCGGTGCTGTCCGTGTCGCTCGCCACCACCAGGCAGGCGCCGTTCCACAGGGCGCCGAACAGGCTGGTATTGCCCAGGTCGGCGGCCACCGAGGAGGTCAGGGCGAAGCGCTTGCAGGCGCCCAGCTCCAGCGCTTCGCTGACGGCGGCGCTGTAGTTGAGCAGTTGGCCGTGTTCGATCACCACGCCCTTGGGCTCGCCGCTGGTGCCGGAGGTGTAGAGCAGGTAGGCGGCATGATCCAGGCGGATGCTGTCGAGCGGCGCCAGCCCGGCTTGGTTGCCGCTTAGAAGATCGGCGAGGCGCAAGCTTTGATCATGCAAATCGTCTCTCGGCGACTCGCTCAACAGCAGCTGCGGCTGGGCATCGGCGAGGATTTTCTGCAGGCGCGCGGCCGGCCAGTTCGGGTCCAGCGGCACATAGGCAGCCCCGGCGCGCAGCACCGCCAGCAGCGCCAGCACCAGCTCGCCGGAGCGCGGTAGCAACAGCGCCACGCGGCTCTGCGCAGCCACGCCACGGGCTTGTAGCGCGGCGGCCAGGCGCTCGACGCGCTCGTTCAATTCGCGGTAGCTGAGCCGCAGATCGCCGGCCTGCAAGGCCTCGGCCTCGGGGTTGGCCGCTGCCCAGTGGGCGAGGCGCGCCGGCAGGCTGGCCGAGCCGAAGTCACGAACCGCGCCGCACAGGGCCAACTGGTGCGGGCGGTGGGCGGCCGGGCTGAGATTCAATTCAGCCAGGGAGGCGTCGAGGCGCGTCGGCAGTTGCTCCAGCAGGCACAGGTACTGCTCCAGCAAACACTGCGCATCGTCCTGCCCATAACGGGCGTTGTCATGGTACAGGGCCAGGCTGACGCCGCTGTCCGCCAGCCGGACTTGCAGGGCCAGTTCGAAGCGCGGGTCGGCGCCCGGCAGTGCTAATGCACACCAGCTCAGGCCGGCCGCTTGCTGCTCGGCGGGCTGACCCGCCAGGGCGAAGCCGACGCTGAGGTGCGTCTGCTGCGACTCTGCTAGGGGCCAGTACTCCTGCGCGCCGACATGCTCTTCCAGCAGAACCGCCAGACGTTGCAGCCAGTGCGAGAAGGCTTCGCTCGGATCGAGGCGCAGCGGTAGCGGCAGCACTTTGTCGAAGACGCCGACCCCTCCGGCCAGGGCTTCATAGTCGCGCCGGCAGTCGTGCTGCCAGCCGCCGACGAAGGCCGGTTGCCCGCCGATGCGCGCCAGCAGCGCCCACCAGGCGGCTTGCAGCAGGGTCGGCAAGGATTGCTGGCGGGCTTCGGCGAGGCGCTCCAACTCGGCCGCCAGCGCGGCGGGTAGCGCTTGGCTCAAGCAGCCCTGGTTGCTGTCGGCCTGAGCCTGGCGGCGATAGCCAAGACGCAGCGCCGGCAGTTGCTCGAGACCGAGGTCGGCCCAGTAGGCGCGTCCGGTTTCGGCTTCGGGATCGGCTGCCAGCTCGGCGCGCCACTCGATGAATTGCGAGTACTGGAAGACCTCCTCCAGTTCGGCGTATGGCTGGTCGTAGAGCTGCGGCAGCTCGGCGAACAGGGTTTCCAGGCTCAGACGGTCGCCGGCGCTGGGCGCCAGGCTCAGCGCCAATTGCCAGGCGCGCTCGTCCAGGCGGATCAATACGGCGCGCAGCAGGCGGCCGCTGTCCAGGGCGAACGGCTGGGCGCACAGCTCGGCCACGCGCGCCTCCAGGCTGTCCGCTGCGTTGCAAAGGTCCAGCCCGTGCCATTCCAGATCGGCCGCCAGCGGTTGCTGGCGCAGGCCGCGATACAGCGGCGAGGGACGCAGGGCCATGCGCAGGCTTTCATGACGCGCCACCAGGGCGAGCAGCGCTTGGCGCAGGCGTTGCTCATCCAACGCGCCGGTCAGGGCGATACGCAGTTGCGCTGTCGGGCGGCCAGCGTCTAGGGCGACCTGTTGTTCCGGGCTGAGGGGGTATCCCGAGTCGATTTCGTGCATGTCGTTCAATTCTGCAATTCCATTTCGCTGCGGTTATTCAGCAGTTGTGCTGGCTCGTGAAGGTCGCCCATGGCTACCACTATCTTGCGCGGGCCCTCGTAGGGGTCGCGGGCGTGGGCGGCCAGGAGGTTGTCCAGCATCACCACATCGCCGCGCTGCCAGTCGAAGCGCACCGCGCATTCCTCGTAGAGACGGCCGAGCAGCGCCATCACCTCATCGTCGATCGGGCTGCCATCGCCGAAGTAGACGTGACGCGGCATGCGTTCCAAACCGACCATGCCCAGCAGGTCCTCGCGCACTTCCGGCTCCAGGCAATGCACGTGGTGCAACTGCACCTGGTTGAAGAAGCTGCGTTCGCCGCTCAGCGGGTGGCGGATCACTGCCGGGCAGCGGGTGCGGGTCTGCAATTCGTCATTGGCCAGCCAGACGAACTCGGTGTCGCTGGCGCGGCATTGGGCCTCCACCTCTGCGCGGTCGTCGGTCTTGAAGAACTCCTGCCAGCTCACGTCCAGGCGCTTGGTGAAGGTGCGCACATAGAGCAGACCCTTGCGCTCGAAGGTGTCCGCCAGGGCTTGCGGCAGGCGTCGGTACAGCTCGCGGCAATCGACGATGGGGGTGGCGCCGCCCACCGGCGAAGGCTGTTCGCAGAAGAACCACTGCTTGCGCGGCGCGCGCGGCAGGTGCGAACTCTCGTTGTGATAGAGGATCATTTCCCGCTCGGGGTAGGGCGTGGAGCGGTAGATATTGCGTCCGCCTTCCTTCTTCGGCAGGTCGCCGTAGCCGCCGAACAGGCCGGGGTGGATGGCCTCGGCGAAAGCTTCGAAGTCCTGCGCGCTGTGCAGGGCGAAGCCACGGAACAGCAAGCCCGCGTGGCGGCACAGCAGGGTATCGATCAGGTCCCGTGAGCTGCGCGCCCAGCCCACCGGATCGAGGTCGGCCACGGCCGGTTCGATCAGCAGCGGGAAGTCGCGGTCGGCCATCAGCGGGGTGGTCTTGATCAGCGGACGCGGCTGGCTGCTTGCGCGCGGCGGGAGTTTTTTAAGTTTGTCGAGTTTGCTGGTCGATGGCGGGTTCTTGGCCATGCCGGAAGGCTCCGATTGCGGCAATGTGAAGGTGAAAGCGGCGACTGCGCCCTGGGGCGCGGCTACGACCTGTTCCAGTACCGCGACCCAGGCATCGGCCAGAGCGGCGATGCGTTCGGCCTTGAACAACGCGCTGGCGTATACCCAGTCGGCGTGCAGGTCGCCGCCGTCGCGTTCGAGGAACAGCGCCATGTCGAACTTGCTGCTGCGTTCGGCGGGGGGCAGCAGTTCGATAGCCAGGCCGGGAATGGCGAAGTCGCTCTGCGGGGTGTTCTGCATCACGAACAGGGCTTGCACCAGTGGGTTGCGGCTGCGATCGCGGGGTACCTCCAGGGCCTCGACGATGCGCTCGAAGGGCAGCATCTGGTGTTCGAAGGCGGCCAGGCAGGTGCGTTTTGTGGCGGCCAGCAGGTCGACGAAGCGTGCCGTCGGCTGCAGGCGCGAGCGCAGCGGCAGGACGTTGACGAAGAAGCCGATCAGCCCTTCCAGTTCGCGGGCTTCGCGGCCGGCCACATCGGTGCCGAGCAGCAGGTCGTCGCTGCCGCTGAGGCGGTGCAGCAGCAGTTGGAAGGCGCTCAGCAGGACCATATAGAGGCTGGCGCCCTCGGCATGGGCCAGGGCTTCCAGGCGCTCGAGCAAGGCGGCGGGCACGCGGAAGGCATGGGCGGCACCGGCGCTGCTGGCCTGGGCCGGGCGCGGCCAGTCGCTGGGCAGCGCCAGTACCTGGGGCGCGGCGGCCAACTCGGTACGCCAGAAGCCCAGTTCGCGCTGCAATCGCTCGCCGCTGAGTAAGCGGTGTTGCCAGGCGGCGTAGTCGGCGTACTGCACCGGCAGGGGCGCCAGGCTCACCGGCTCGGCGGCGCGCAGGCTACGGTAGAGCTGGCTGAACTCGTCGAACAGCACGCCCACCGACCAACCGTCGGCGACCATATGGTGCAGGGCCAGCAGCAGTTGATGGCGCTGCTCGCCCAGCTTGAGCAGGCGCGCGCGGATCAGTGGCGGCGCGCTCAGGTCGAAGGGCTGGCGCAGGTTGTCCAGGCTTTCCCGACTGGCCTCGGCGTCGCGCTCGGCGGGAGGCAGCTGGGACAGATCGCGCAGGCCCAGGTGGAAGTCCAGGTGCGCGCTTATCACCGCGCAGGGTTCGCCGTCGTTATCCGGGTAGGCGGTGCGCAGCACTTCATGGCGCTGCAATAGGGCGGCGAAAGTCGCGTGCAGCACCGCCACGTCCAGTTCGCCGTCCAGGCTCAGGGTCGCCGCCATATTGTAGGCAGCGGCGCCACCCTGCAGGCGATCCACCAGCCACAGGCGCTGCTGGCTGGGCGACAGCGGCATCTCGGCGCTGCGTTCCACCGGATGTAGTTTCACGCTGGCGGAAACCTCGGCTGGCTGGGCGAGCAGGGCATCCAGTCGCTCGGCCAGTCGGCACAGGGTCGGCGCTTCGAACACCGCGCGCAGCGGCAGGTCCACCGCCCAGGCTTGGCGCACGCGGGCCAGCAGGCGGGTGGCCAGCAGCGAATGGCCGCCCGCCTCGAAGAAGTGGCTGTGGCGACCCAGCGCCTGTGGCGGCAGCAGCGCGGCCCAGAGTTCGGCCAGGCGCTGCTCGGTTTCGCCCTG
Source organism: uncultured Pseudomonas sp. (assembly GCF_946886105.1). The sequence continues at coordinate 55,168 of NZ_CAMPHV010000022.1, forward strand.
TGGCGGCTCGATCGGCGCGTTGTCCAGGCGCGGTGCCGGCAATGCCTTGCGATCGACCTTGCCGTTGCCATTCAGCGGCCAGTTTTCCACCCGTACCCAGGCGGAGGGCAGCATATAGGCCGGCAGTTCGCCGCGCAGGTAGGTGGCCAGCTCGGCTTCCTCGGCCATGGCGCCGTCATCGCCTTGCCAATAGGCCACCAACAGTTCGCTTTCGCCCAGGCGTTGCAGGTTGACCAGGGCGCGCTGCACCGCCGGGTGCCGTTCCAGGCAGGCTTCGATTTCGCCGGGTTCGATGCGAAAGCCACGCAGCTTGAGTTGGAAGTCCTTGCGCCCCAGGTATTCCAGCACGCCGTCGGCGCGCCAGCGGGCCAGGTCGCCGCTCAGGTACAGGCGGCTGCCCGGCGCGCCGAAGGGGTTGGGCACGAAACTGGCGGCAGTGCGCGCGGGGTCGGCCAGGTAGCCACGGCTGACGCCGATACCGCCGATGGCCAGTTCGCCGGGTACGCCGACCGGCAGCGGGTTGAGGTCGTGACCCAGCACATAGAGTTCGGCCCCGGCGGTGGGGCTGCCGATGGCGACGCTGCCGCCTTCTTCGGGAGCCTGGTGCAAGGGTTGGAAGGCCACATCGTCCGAGCATTCGGCCGGGCCGTAGGCGTTCATCAGCGGGATAGCCGGGTAGCGCTCGAACCAGGCGCGGGCAGTCGGCATCGGCAGTGCCTCGCCGGTGGGCAGCACCCAGCGCAGCGCGGGTAGTTCGATACGACCTTGCTCCTGGGCGTCCAGCAGCGCTTGCAGCAGGGCGGGTACCGGTTCCAGCAGGCTGACCCGGCGGCTGGCGAGCAGTGCGAGCAGGGCCTGCGGGTCGCGCACCACCGCGTCCGGAATTATTTCCACGCAGGCGCCGAACAGCGGTGCGGTGAGGGTCTGCCAGACCGAAATATCGAAACAGGCCGGCGCGGTCTGGGCGATCACGTCCCCTTCGCTCAAGCCCAGCGGCGCGAGCTTGGCCAGCATGTTGTTGAGCATGCCGGCGCGGTTGACCATCACGCCCTTGGGCTGGCCGGTGGAACCGGAGGTGAAGAGCACATAGGCCAGTTGTTCGGGGCGTGCCTGTGCCTGGGGTAGCCGGCCCTCGGCGCTGCGCTCGAGCAACTCCACGGGGACGGCGATGGGGCCGTCGTAGTGCTCGGCCAGGGCGGCGCGATGCACCTCGTTGCAGACCACCAGCGGCCGGCCGACGCGGTTCAACACCTGCTGCCAGCGGGCTGGCGGCTGCGTCGGTTCCAGCGGCAACCAGGCGGCACCGGCGCGCAGGGTGGCGACCATCAGACAGAGCAATTCCAGGCCGCGTTCGGCCAGCAGCGCCACCGGCCGATCGGCCTGCGCGCCGAGGGCGCGCATACCGCGAGCCAAGGTTTCGGAACGCTGCCAGAGCTGGGCATAGCTGAGGCTCTGGTCGCCGCAACGGGCAACGATGCGTTCGGGGTGAGCGGCGACCCGCGCGGCGACCCGGGTTTGCCAATCGGGTTCGAGGCTGTAATCGGCGTCGTGGCGGCCCCAGTCGGCCAGACGCGCCCGTTCGCTCGCATCGAGCAGGCCGATCTGGCCGAGGCGGGTCGCAGCGGGGCTGTCCATCGCCAGCAGCAACTGGCGCATATGTTCCATCAGGGCCAACAACAGCGGCTCCGGCAGACGCTGGGCGTCGGCGCTGAACAGCAGTTGCAGCTGGCGTCCCGGCAGGGCTTCCAGGGTCAGGCCGTAGTTGGTCTGTTCCAGGTTATCCAGGGCGCGCAGGCACAGTTCGCCAACCCGCAACTGACGCTCGGCGGCGGCCGGCAGGTTCTGGAACACCAGCAGGGTGTCGAACAGCGCGGCGCCGCGGTCCTGGTTTTGCAGGATTTCGGCCAGCGGCGTTTGCTCGTGTTCGCGCAGGGCGACGCTGGCGTCCTGGACCGCCCGCAGGAAATCCGCCAGCGCCAGCTGCGGCTGCGCCTGTACCCGCAGCGGCAAGGTGTTGATAAAGACCCCGAGCATCCTGTCGGCGCCGGGCAGCTCGCTCGGCCGACCGCTGCTGGTGACGCCGATGATCACATCGGGCTGGTCGTTGTAGCGCGCCAGCAGCAGTGCCCATGCAGCCTGGATCAGGGTATTGAGGGTGACCTTGGCGCCCTTGGCGGCCTGGTTCAGGCGCAGGGTCTCATTGCTGTCGAAGACCAGCCCGCGGGTCAGGTAGTCCACCGCCTGACCGGGGCGCGGCGCGGCCAGCATCGGCAACGAACCGCTGCCTTCGAAGCCTTGCAGCGTGCGTTGCCAGAATGCCGTCGAGTCCTGCGTCGGTTGCGCGGCCAGCCAGCCGATATAGTCGCGGTAAGCCGGGCGCGATGCCGGGCTGCTGCCGCTGTAGCGGGCGAGGATTTCTTCCAGCAGGGATACCGAACTCCAGCCGTCGGCGATCAGGTGATGGCGGCTCCACACCAGCCACCAGCGCTGTTCCTCCAGACGGATCAGGGCCAGGCGTTGCAGCGGCGGGCGGTCCGGGGCGAAACCCTGAACGCGGTCGGCCTGGCAGTAGGCGTCGAGGGCTCGTTGACGGGCCGACTCGTCCAGTTCACTCCAATCCAGCAGCGTCACCGGCAATTCCAATTCGCGATAGACCGCTTGCACGGGCTCGTCCAGACCCTGCCAAAGCACGCCGGTACGCAGCAGCGGATGGGCGGCGACCGCCCCGCGCCAGGCGGCGAGGAAGGGTTCGGGGGCGAAGGGACCCGTCAGCTCGGCCTGCAACTGGTTGACGTAAACGCCGCTGTCGCCTTCCAGCAGGCTGTGGAACAGCAGCCCCTTCTGCAGCGGCGAAAGCGGATAGGCATCTTCCAGCTCGGCGCCGGCCAGCTCGCGCAACCGTTCGGGGGCGAGCGTACTCAGGGCGAACGGCGCTAAACGCGGCGCGGCGGGTTGCGCGGGCGCGCTGCTGGGGGCAGACGCGCGGCTCAGCAGCAGGCCGGCCAGCGCTTGCACGCTGGGGTGTGCGAAGAGTTCCTTGGGACTGAACTTGAGCCCGGCCTGGCGGCACTTGGCGATCAGTTGCAGGGCCAGAATCGAATCGCCGCCTTGGCCGAAGAAATCGTCCCGGCGGGCCAGTTCCGGCTGGCCCAGCAGCTCGCGCCAGAGGGGCAGCAACTGCGCTTCGAGCTGGCGCGCGGGGCAATCCAGGGTCGCTGCCAGGCTGGCAATGGTCGGCTGGGCGAACAACTGCTTGGGGCTGAACTTGAGGCCGACCTGGCGGGCCTTAGCGATCAGTTGCAAGGCCAGGATGGAATCGCCGCCGAGGGCGAAGAAGTCGTCGTGGATCGACAGCGATTCGCGCTGCAGCAGGGCACTCCACAGCTGCACCAGGGTTTCTTCCAGGCTGTCCCGCGGCGCGCCTTCAGCGGCTTTGGCGTTGGCGGTTTCCGTGGGCAGCGGCAGGTTCTTGCGATCCACCTTGCCGTTGGCCAGGCGCGGCAGCTCGGCCAGTTCGACGAAGACGGCGGGCAACATATAGTCAGGCAGTTGCTTGGCCAGGCGCTGGCGCAGTTCGTCCAAGCGGATGGGGTGGGCGGCGACCAGGTAAGCGACCAGGCGCAGGCCGTCGCCGCTGGCCGCCGGCTGCGCCAGCACCACGGCATCGCGCAGCTCGGGGCAGGCCTTGAGGCAGGCTTCCACTTCGCCCAGCTCGACGCGGAAGCCGCGAATCTTCACCTGGTTGTCGATGCGCCCGAGGAATTCCAGCAACCCGTTTGCCAGCATGCGCACACGGTCGCCGGTGCGGTACAGGCGGCTGCCATCGGCGGAGAAGGGATCGGGGATAAAGCGTTCGGCGCTCAGCCGCGGTTGGCCCAGATAGCCATTGGCGACGCCGGCGCCGCCGACATACAACTCGCCCGCGCTGCCCCGGGGCAGGGGATTGAGGTAGGCATCCAGCACCTGCACGCTGACATTGGCCAGGGGGCTGCCTACCGGCACCAAGCCGGACAGGCTGGGTTCGAGCTCCTGCACGCCATGGCTGAGACAGCCGACGGTGGTTTCCGTGGGGCCGTAGTGGTTAACGATGCGGCAATTCGGCGCCAGCTCGCGGATGCGCTCTACCAGGCTCAGGTCCAGCCCCTCGCCACCCAGCACCAGGCTGTGGCGCGGCAGCAGACGTTGTGGTTCCGCGACCGCTAGTAGCGCCTTGAGGTGCGAGGGCACTATCTTCAGGCAGTCGAGCGGCCGCGCGGCCAGGCTGGCGGCCAAGGCTTCGGGGTCGGCGGCAAGGTTTTCGTCGATCAGGTGCAAGGTTCTGCCGCTGAGCAGGGCGCCGAACCATGCGGTGTAACCGAGATCCGCCGCCACAGTGGCCAGCGCGCTGAGGGTTGCATCCGGTGGCAGCTGCAAGGCCTGCAATACGCCGTCGACGTAATGGATCAGGTTGCCCTGGGTCACTACCACGCCCTTGGGTGCGCCGGTGGAACCGGAGGTGTAGATCAGATAGGCCGGCTGGGCCGGTTGAGCCGCCGGGATCGTGCGGCGGGTTGCGTCGGGCAGGGCGTCCGGCGCGTCGAGATCCAGCCAGCGCGCGTCGCCCAACTCCAGCGGCGCCGGGCCCTGGCCCACCACCAATGCCGCGCCGCTGTCGGCGAGCATATGCAGGCGTCGCGCGGCGGGCAGGGCGGGGTCGAGGCAGAGGTAGGCGGCCCCGGCTTTCCAACTGGCGAGCATGGCGCCGATCAGTTCGACGCTGCGTGGCAGGGCCAGGGCGACCACGTCGCCGGGGCGCAGGCCCGCAGCCGTGAATCGCTCGGCCAGGCGTTCGGCGGCTTGGTCCAGTTCGGCGTAGCCGAGGCAGAGGTTGGCATCGCTCAGGGCGGGGCGCTGAGGATGGGCCGCGACCTGTCGTTCGAAGGCTTGCAGTGCGGTAGCGGCGAATGGCTGAAGCGCCGGGCCCTGCAAGCGCGCTTGTTCCTGGGGCGGGCAGATCGGCAGTTCGCTGAGCCGTGCCTCCGGGTTTTGCGTGGCGGCGCGGGCGAACTCGGCGAACTGCCTTGCCATGGCGCCGATACGTTCATCGCGATACAGGTCGGTGCTGTAACGCCACTGGGCCAGAAGCTGCTGGCCGTCGTCCTGCCAGCGCAGGTTCAACTCATTGGCCGCGCCGCGCTGGGTGAACAGGTATTCGCGCAGGCTGTAGTCGGCCAGGGCGAGAATCCGTCGGCTCGGCATATAGGTGAGCATATGGCGGAACAGCCCTGGACTGCCCGCATCCTCCTGCATGCGGGCGAGGGGGTAACGGCGGTGACGCAGCGCTTCGCGCAGTTGCCGTGCGCTGTCCTGCAGGCAATCGAGCAGCCGCGGGTTACCCGCGAGCCGGGCGCGTAGCGGTACGGCGTTGAGGGTGTAGCCGATCAGTTGCTTGTACTTGGCCTTGTGCCTGTCCATGGTCGGGGTGCCGATCAGGAAATCGTCCTGGCCGGTCTGGCGATGCATGAAAACCTGGAACAGTCCCGCCAGCAGGGCGAACAGACTGATGTTCAGGCGCTCGGCCAAGGCCCTGAGCGGCATGCTGTCCTCGACGCTCAGGCAGTGCTCGAGCTCCCGACCGTTGTAGCTCAGGTTGCGTGGACGCGGCAGGTCCGGGCTCAGTTCCAATGCGGATGGCGCGTCCATCAGGCGCTCTCGCCAGAAGTGCGCTTGCGCCTCGTCTGCGCTGCCGGCGAGCAGTTCGCGTTGCTCGGCCAACCAATCGAAATAGAGTCCTGGGCTGGGCAGGTCCAGGGGGCGACCTTCGGTCAGGGCTTCATAGGCGGCGAAGGTCAGCGCCATGGTCGATTCCACGCTGAAAAAATCACCGCAGATGTGATGAAAAGCCGCGCACATATACAGCCTGCCCCGGCTTTGCAGCAGGCGCAGACGACTGATATTGGCCCGCGGCAGATCGAAAGGCAGATCCGCCTGGCGTTCCAGCCAGGCCAGAACGCCGGCTTCGTCGAGGTCGTCGTCGCGTTCGCTGGCGACATCCGCCTCGATCCGCTCGGGCTGGACCATCCAGAGTTGGCCTTGATCTTCCTCGTAGCCGCAGTGCAATGCCTCGTAATGGGCCACGACCAGGGCGAAGGCCGCGCTGAGCAGCTCCGGGACGAGATCGGCGGGCAGCTCGCGGGCGGCCACCATGTTGTAGGCCGGGCTGTCGGGATTGAGTCGATGGAACTGCCACAGGGCCTGTTGGCCGGGGCTGGCCAGGTGTTTCTGGATGATCTTCATAATTACTCCTGCGCCGGCTCGGCCATGGCGACAATGACCTTGCGCGCGCCCTTGAAACTGGCGCGACCGTGGGCCACCAGCATGTTGTCGAGCATCAGCACGTCGCCCTGCTGCCAGGGGAAGCGCACCGTGCAGTCGTCCAATACGCCGCGGATTTCGTCCAGGGCGCTGTCTTCCAGGGGCGAGCCGTCGCCGTAATAAACGTTGCGCGGCAGGTCGAGCGGGTCATCGACCACTGCCAGCAAGCCCTCGCGCACGGCGGGGGCGAGGTTGGAAACGTGGAACAGGTGGGCTTGGTTGAACCAGACCATGTCCTGGGTGGCCGGGTGACGTGCGCTTGCCTGGCAGACTTGCCGCGTGCGCAGCTCGCCGTCGTCTTTCCATTCGAAATCGATGCGGTTGGCGCGGCAGAAAGCCTCCACCACGCTGCGGTCTTCGCTGTTGAAGGCTTGCTCCCAGGGCAGGTCGAGGCCGTTGCCGTAGTTGCGCACGTACATCAGGCGCTTGTCGGTAAAGCGCTGGCGCAGGGCGGGGTCGAGGCGTTGGTAGATCAGGCGGCTGTCGGCGATCGGCGTCTCGCCGCCCTCGGCGCTGGGCTGCACGCAGTGGAACCAGATTTTCAACGGCCATTGCAGGGTGTAGGACTGCTCGTTATGCAGCGGGATAACCTGATGCGCCGGATATTCGGTGGAGGTGTAGACGCCTTGTTCCACCGCCTTGCGTGGGGTGGAGCCGAATTCATAGCTCAGCAGCTCATGACCGAAGCCGCGCACCAGCTGCTGGAAGGCCTGCTCGCCGAGTACATCGAAACCGCGTAGCAGTAATCCCCCGACCTCATGCAGCCGTGTCCGGGCGAGCTGATGCAGGGCGGGCAGGCTGATCGTCTGATCGGCTGTCGGCCGCACCAGCAACGGCAAGGTCGACTCCGTCAGCAGTGGTTGCACGCTCAGGCCGTGCTCGCGCGCAGCTTCCATTCCCATCTATTGCCCCTTCTTCATAGCGTTCGTCTGCGTTCGAAACCGCGCCGTAAACGCGCCGCTGTGCGGTGCTTGTTTGGCGTGCGGCGAGTCTAGCGGAAGTATTCGCAAAATGTAATGATAGCAATTATCATTTGAGAAATGATTCAGTAATGCACCGCAGCGCTATATCCGACGCCCCAGTCGAGGCCCGGACGCCTGCCTATCGAGAGGAAGAGAAATGAGCTGGGACAGCCCCGAGACGCGTTTTCTGGTGGTGGTCAATCACGAGGAGCAGTACTCCATCTGGCCGGACTACAAGCCGCTGCCCGAAGGTTGGCGAGCCGTCGACAAGCAGGGCAGCAAGGAGGAATGCCTGGCCTATATCGAATCGGTCTGGACCGACATGCGTCCGCTGAGCCTGCGCCAAGCCTTGCAGGCGCAAGGCCAGGGCTGATGACAGTGACTGCCAGCCCCTGGTTTTCGGTAGTGCCGCAAGGCAAGGCACCGGCCGCATTGCGTCTGTACTGCTTCCCCTATGCCGGGGCCGGGCATACGGTGTTTCAGCATTGGCGAGCGCGGCTGGCCGACGATATCGAACTGGCCTTGATCAAGCTGCCGGGACGCGGGGCGCGCTTCTCCGAGCCCCAGGCCGACTCGCTCGATGAGTTGGCCGAGAACTTGGCGCAAGCGATTGCCGACACCGCCGAGGGGCCTGAGCATTTCGCCTTTTTCGGTCATAGCATGGGCGCCTTGCTGGCTTTCGAGACCGCGCGCGCCTTGCAGAAACGCGGACTTTCGCCCCGCGCACTGTTGGTCTCGGCGCGCACCGCACCGGTCGCCCATGGCTGGCGCGAACGCCTGTCCGACCTGCCGGACGCAGCCTTTCTAGAGGTCATTCGCAGCATGAATGGCTTGCCCCGGGAGGTGCTCGACAATCCGGAGTGGTTGGCGTTGTTCCTGCCGATCATCCGCGCCGATTTCGCCCTTTGCGAAAACTACCGCTATCGCCCAGGGCTGCCGCTGGCTTGCCCGATCCAGGTAATGGCCGGCCGTGACGATGCCAGCGTACCCCTGGCCCTGCTCGATGGCTGGGCCGGCGAGACCCTGGCGGGCTGTCAAAGCAGATTATTTGCCGGAGGACACTTCTATCTGTTCGAGCATGAGACTGAACTGCTCGAACTGATCCAACGCCAACTTTGTTCAGCGCGTAAGAACCGGCATGCAGCTGTCTGAAGGGGAGGTGCACCTCTGGGCGCTCCCTCTGGATGAGGCGCCGCTGCAGCAGGCCGAGCACCAGGTGCTGGAACTGGCAGCGGCCGAACGGGAGCGAGCCGCGCGCATACGCTGTTCGCAGACGCGCAGCGCATTCGTGCAAACCCGCACGGCCTTGCGCACGCTGCTCGGGCACTACCTCGATCTACCGCCCGGAGCCGTCGCGCTGAGCAGCGGTGCTTGGGGCAAACCCCAGCTCGGCGCCGGCATGGGCGATCTGCAATTCAATGTCAGTCATAGCGGCCAGTTGGCCTTGATCGCCTTATCGCACAGCGCAGTCGGCGTGGACCTGGAGTGGCAGCCAGCCGATTTCGACTGGCGCGAGCTGCTGCCGGTCTGTTGCCATCCCGCCGAGCTGGCCGATTTTCAGGGCGTCGCGGATGCAGAGGGGCGTGCCCGACTACTGCGCTTGTGGACCGCCAAGGAGGCTTATCTCAAAGGTCGCGGCGAGGGGCTGAGCCTGCCGCTCACGGCCATTCGCTTGAGCGCAGGCGGCGGTTGGCAAGCGCATATCGAAGCGTCCTCGGGCGCTGGCCAGGGCTGGTGGCTGCATGCACTGACGCTGCCCGCGGGTTACCTCGGCTGCGTCGCTACGCCGTTTCCCTCCCCACTGATCCGTTTCCAGTCCTTGGCCGAGCTGATCAGCAGTGCTCGGGTCGAGAGCCCCATTACCCAGATGTTTTGTCACCCCTAAGGGAACACCCACCATGGAATGTATTCAGAGTTTGTCCCCGTCGAGCGCCACCTTCACCTTCGAACATTTTCGCCAGCAAGGCCCGCGCGAGCTGAACGCCAATCCCTACTTGCAGCGTCAGGCCGCCCGCGAGTCCAACGCGCGCTCCTACCCGCGGCGCATCCCCTTGGCGTTGCAGGAAGCGCACGGAATCTATGTGCGCGACACCCAGGGGCAGTTGTTCATGGATTGCCTGGCCGGTGCCGGCACCCTGGCGCTCGGCCACAATCACCCGGTGGCCATCGCCGCCATGCGCCAGACCCTGGATGCGGGTTTGCCCCTGCATACCCTGGACCTGACCACGCCGGTTAAGGACCGCTTCGTCGAAGAGCTGTTCGCCGCACTGCCCGAAGCTTTCGCCCGCCATGCGCGTATCCAGTTCTGTGGGCCGACCGGTGCCGATGGCATCGAAGCGGCGCTGAAGCTGGCACGCATCGCCACCGGGCGTAAGCCGATCCTGTCCTTCTCCGGCGGCTACCACGGCATGACCCACGGCGCGCTGAGCCTGATGGGCAACCTGGGGCCGAAGCTGGCGCTGGGCGCGGCTATGTCCGAGGTGCAGTTCCTGCCCTATCCCTACGACTATCGCTGCCCCTTCGGCATCGGTGGCGAAGCCGGCATAGACGCCGGGCTGCACTACATCGAGCAACTGCTCAGCGACCCCGAATCCGGCGTGCTGCCGCCGGCCGCCGTGGTGGTGGAAGTGGTGCAGGGCGAGGGCGGGGTGATCCCGGCGCCGGTGCGTTGGTTGCAGGGCCTGCGCCGACTGACCCGCAAATATGGCGTGGCATTGATCATCGACGAAGTGCAGACCGGTCTGGGCCGCACCGGTCGGCTGTTCGCCTTCGAGCATGCCGATATCGAGCCGGACATTCTGGTGCTGTCCAAGGCCATCGGCGGCGGGCTGCCGCTATCCGTGCTGGTTTATCGCGACGAACTGGACACCTGGAAACCCGGCGCCCACGCCGGCACCTTCCGTGGCAATCAGATGGCCATGGCGGCTGGCGCGGCAACCCTGCGGCACATCCTCAACGAGAACTTGCCGGCCCACGCCAACCTGATGGGCGAGCGTTTGCTGGCTCAGTTGCGTCAGCTGCAGCACGACTACCCGTGTCTCGGCGATGTCCGTGGCCGCGGCTTGATGGTCGGTGTGGAAATAGTCGGTGGCGCCGACGGCAGCCGCGTACCGCCGGCCGACTCGGCACTGGCCAAGGCCATCCAACAGAACTGCCTGCGCTTGGGCATCATTCTGGAACTGGGCGGGCGCCATGGTGCCGTGGTGCGTTTCCTGCCGCCTCTGCTGATCCAGCCCGAGGAAATCGACCTGTTGGTGGAGCGCTTCCAATTGGCCCTGGACCAGGCTTTGGATAGCTCGACAAACAGGGCGCTGCATATCGCTTAGCGCGCTTGCGCCGACAACTCGCGTGGGTTGCCGGCGCGTCCGGCAGGGAATAGCCGGAAGTTCTATTGCCGCTGGCCACACAACCGCGGCGATTTTGGAAACATTCTCCGAAAACAAGAAAGGGATTCAGCCGTTATGGGGTAGGGCGGCAACTTGCGACGGCTGAGAACTGTATGTCACTCATATAGGGGGAAACTTACGCATCCCAGTGGATACTATTTATTAGTATATTTTTTAGTGCCAAAGTTAGTCACACATACGCACTTCTCGTTGTTTTATATGCGAATTAAGCATATGACCCGCATCACAAAACCCAACGCTGCCGTGACGCATTCCCGCTGCTGGAATGGCTCTGTTGACGGGCCCTCCCGGCTTCCAGCAGGGTAGTGCTTATGTAACGAACTGTTACTGGCTGTTTCAGATCAACTACGGCGTGCTGTGATTTGCGAGTGGCAGGAGTGCGTATGAGTGAATGGACGAGAGAGGAGACAACTGCCTCTGGGTCGCTGGAACATGAGCAGGTGTACTCGGATAACCAAGCCCCACAGAGCTATCAATGTGGTTTGGATTTATTCGGGTCATTGGAGCCATTTATCAGAACCGCCGCCCCGCTGAGAATCGACATGGTGCTGGTCGGCGAAACCGGCACCGGCAAGGACACCCTGGCCCGCCGTATCCATGAGCTGTCGGAGTGCAAAGGCCGGTTGGTCAGTGTCAACTGCGCGGCCGTACCCGATTCGCTGGCGGAAAGCGAGTTGTTCGGTGTCATGCCGGGGGCCTATACCAGCGCGACCAAGGCGCGAGCCGGTTACATCGAGGCGTCCGACAAAGGAACGCTCTATCTCGACGAAGTGGACAGCATGCCGCTGTCGCTGCAAGCCAAGCTCCTGCGGGTCATCGAAGGGCGAGGGGTCGAGCGCCTGGGATCGACCGAATTCCTGCCGCTGGACCTGCGAATCATCGCCGCCACCCAAACGCCCTTGGAGGAGTTGGTGGAAAAGGGCAAGTTCCGCCGCGATCTGTTCTTTCGTTTGAACGTCGTGAAAATGCAACTGCCGTCGTTACGTTCCCGCCCCCAATTGATTGCGCCGCTCTTTCGCAAATTCACCCTCGATGCGGCCAAGCGGATGAAGATGAAGGTCCCTGAGGACAACGGTGCCTACATGGGCGAACTGCTGAGTTATTCCTGGCCGGGCAATGTCCGCGAACTGCGGGCCGCGGCGGAGCGCTTCGTGCTCGGTCTGCCACCATTGGGTGAGATCAGGAAAGATCGCATGCTGCTCAAGGATCAATTGCGACTGGTCGAGAGAATTCTGATCCAGGATTGCCTGAAGCGTCACGATAAATGCATCGATTCGATGATCGACGAGCTGGGTATTCCTAAAAGAACGCTTTATCACCGGATGAAAATGTTGAATATCCAGGATGGCAGTGGAACCTTTTTTAGCTAGCCGCCACTCATTATTCGAACATCAAACATGATGTTTAAACTTCTAACACAGCGGAGAAGAATCATGGCAGGTAACTCTATTGCTAGCAGCTTGAACAACCTTTTTGTCAACGAGGGCAACCAGACTGCTCTGAACCAGGGGCAAAACCTCATGGATATGGGTAAGTTCACTCGTGAGTCGCAGGACGCTCAGAACAAGAACGCGATGGCTTCCGTCGCAACGGAGAACGCCAAGACCGCACAGAACGCCCAGATCAACGGCGCTAAAGGCGTGCAGTACTGATTGGCGATGCGGCCCCGCTCGATGAGTGGGGCTGCAATTCCTCCCATGGCGATGCGATGGATCGCTATCGCTGGCTGTTTTCTTCTTGCTTGTCGGTTGCTGGGCGAATCGAGAAGATCCTTTTTTATATTTCCATTATCCGACGCTGTATTTTTCTTTACTTTCGACTTGCTCGTTGGGTGATACGCTTTCCGGATTTATTTTTTCTGGTACTCCATGAATCCATTTGTGGGTATCCATCACTCGCGCTCAATCTGGGAACTTGGCGGAATTCTTTTCCACTCAATAATCGGATGTCGCCCGTCATTCACATTTTTCGGAGGTTTATATGAGCATTAGCAGACCGGCTTTCGATGTGTTGGATGTGATTAACAAAGAAGCCGAATTACAACTCAGTCATACGAAGACGAGTATGCAAACCTCCGCCGAAGCCTTCAGGTTGATGTTGCGCGCGAGCGAGAAAAATGCGGCGGGTTCGATCATTCAGGACCAGCAGATCAAGTTCCAGACCAAGGTCATCGAAGGGACGCGCGATATCCAGTTCTGAATGAACGGCATAAGCGTGTTCACGATGTTTTTTACTAATAACGAGGTGACCGATGAAGATCGAAAGCACAACTGGCGTCACGTCCGGGCGAGGGCTCGGCATTGAGACCTTGACGGAAAAACTATCCGATCCGGCCGAGTCGGACGTTTCCTGGTTCAGCGCCGCCATGCAGGAAGGTGCGAGGCAGGCGCCGATGGCGTCCGGTGGTGCGGTGCGCCCCTTGGGCGAGCTGTTCCAAAACTTACAAGACAACTCCGACAAGGTCGGCCGTGGGCTGAAAAAGGCATCGGCTTCCGCGGACCCCATGAACATCCGCAAGGCAAGCAAATCCTTGTCCGAGTTCTATCTGGAAAGCCTGTTGTCCGCCAAGCTGGTCGGCAAGGCGGCCCAGGGTTTGGAAAAACTCACCAACCTTCAGTAGCGGTCTTTCCTATGTCTATGCGCCTGCCCATACGTTCGACTTGCCTCAAGCTGATTGGCCTTCTGCTATGCACGATGTTGTCCGCCTGTGGCGAGCGTATCGAGCTGCATAGCCAGTTGACCGAGCAGGATGCCAATGAGGTGATCGCCGAGCTGGCCGACAAGCATGTCGCCGCGGAAAAGCGCCTCGGCAAGGAGAGTGTGTCGGTGCTGGTCGACACGGCTGACATCAAACGCGCCGTGCAAATCCTGGCGGCGGCGGGCTTGCCGAAGCGTTCGAGAAACAGCCTGGGGGAGATTTTCCAGAAGGACGGCGTCATTTCGACGCCCCTGGAGGAGCGGGCGCGCTACATCTACGCGCTTTCCCAGGAGTTGGAGGCGACGCTGTCGCAGATCGATGGCGTGGTGGTTGCCCGCGTGCATGTCGTGCTGCCCGAGCGCATCGCTCCGGGAGAGCCGGTGCAGCCAGCCTCGGCGGCGGTGTTCGTCAAGTATCGAACCGACCTCGACCCGGACAGCGTGCAGTCGCGCATCCGCAAACTGGTGGCCAGCAGCATCCCTGGGTTGTCCGGCAAGGAGGAGCAGAAGCTGGCGATCGTCTTCGTCCCGGCCGAGACCTACCGCGAAGTGCCGAGGATGGTGCGCATCGGGCCGTATAGGGTGCCGCAGGAGCGCATCGAGCTGCTGCAACTGGTGTTGATCGTCGGTTTGCTGGGGGGCGTGCTGATTCTGCTGATTCTGTTGGCGGTCAAGCCTACGTGGCGCAATGCCATTCTGGCCCGAATCAATTCGGCCAGATCGTCCGCCAAGCCGGCTTGAGGGTAGAACATGCTTCCTCATGCGCAATGCCTGCAGTGGGTGCAATGGTGGGCGAGTGGCTGGTTGGGTGCGGATCGGAGTTGGCGGATCGAGGAGTATTTCTCGCCTCCGGAAAGAACGCTGGTCGAGACGGCGAGCCAGCTGCACCACCTGGCCTTCGCCCGGCGGCTCGGCTTGTCGCCTGGGCTGCCCGCCAAGCCCGATCCGGTGGTGCTGCAGTTGAGCGAGTGGAACGCCGACGCCCGTTCGCGCGCGCTGTCGTTGATCGCGGAAATCTGCGGAAAAGACCGCGCCGTCGAGTTGCCCGAAGCCGAGCGCCTGTGGTGCCGGCGCGTGGCGAAGGCGTTGGTGCCGGGGCAATGGCTGCCGTCCGAATGGGCCAAGGGCGACCCCGCTGTCGATGGGCTGCGGTTGTTGCGCTGTCGGCTGGATGAGGCCTGTTGGCAGCGTGCCCGCCTGCTGTTCGCCAAACCCATGGTCGAGCAGGCGGAGTCGGCCGCGTCAGAGAGGTTGCCCGCGGCCAAGCTCGCCGCGCTTTGGGAGGCGGTCATCTGGAAGAACCAGCAGCTTTGGCAAACGGGAGAGCAGGCATGCTGACACGGCGGAGTTTAACGCTCGGCGGCGCGCTGCCCGCAGACGCCGAATGCCTGTTGCGGCGCGAGACGATCGAACAATGCCAGGCGGCGCAAAGCATTATCGACGCCGCCGAACGGCAGGCCGCAGCGCTTCTCGAACAGGCGCAACGGCATGCTGAAGACTTGGCCCGGGAAGCCCGCGAAGTGGCATCCGCGGAGTTCTGGCAGCAGGCGGAGGCCTTTCTCGATGGCTGGAGCGAGGAGCAACGGCAGATCGGCGAGCGGACACTGGAACTGGCTTCGCGGCTGGTCGCTCAGGCCCTGACCTGCCTGTTGGACGAGGTGCCGGAGGAGGCACGAATCCATGCCCTGCTACGCCAGTTGCGTATCGCCCAGGCGGGCGGCGAGGGCGGGGAGTTGTGCTGTCATCCGCAGCTTCGTCCGGCGGTCGAAAATTGGCTCGAAGCACGGCGCTCCTGTACCTGGAGGATCCGCGACGACGAAACCCTGGATACCGGCAGCCTGCGCCTGGCGGCAGCGCACGGCGATTTTGTCCTGAGCTGGGGAACGGCTGTGGCCGAATTGCTGCCCCGCGATTTTTAACGCCTCGCCTGGAACGCTTTCACGGTTTCTACCACTCACTGCATACCCACCCGTATGGAGGTTATCAGCATGTCTTTCGACAGAGTCCAACGCCGTCTCGATTCCGTTTTCCAACGCTCGCAGAACCAGCTCGATCAGGCCGCCGTCAGGGCGGCGGAAGGCGCCTCGCTGGAGGATATCAGCGCTTTCACCGAAGCGATGATGCAGCACTCGCGGGCCAACTGGGCCTCGAGCCGCATCGGTACGATGCAACACAGCCTGTCCAAGGCGATTCTCAATGAAATCCACTGAGGCGGGCTCGTTGCTGCAGGACTGGCTCGACGGCGCCGAACCGGAGCTGTCCCTGGTCATCGACGGCGGCGAGGTGGTTGTGCAGCGGGCTGCGGGCACCCTGCTGTGCAAGGCCGCGCTGAGTGTCGCCTGGCGCGGCCAGCCGGGACTGCTGGAGAAGGCCCTGCGCCTGTCCGCGCCCAGCCTGGGCCTTTTCGGCGAACGTTCCGCCGCCTTGTCGATGAACCCGGCGGACGGCCGTTTCTGGCTGTTGCTGCGGGCCGGCGGGGACGGCTATGCCAGCCTGGAGGCGCTCCTGGAGGCGAATCTGGATTCCCTGGTCAACCAGCGTGACAGCTGGAACGAACTGCTCAAGCGCGAGGCGTCGAAAAGAATGGCCTTCGCTCAACCATTGCCTGTGCGGCCTTTCCGCCAAGGGGGTGCTTATGCGTAACCTGTTTGTTGCACTGCCCTTGTTGTTCGGGCTGTCGATGGCGGCTGTCGCCGCGGTGCCGCCGGACTGGCGCAAGGGCGCCTATGCCTACGAGGCGGAGAGCGCGCCGCTGGAAACGGTGCTCGAGGATTTCGCTCAGAGTCACGGGATCAAGCTGCGGCTCGGCGGGGTCAGCGGTGAAGTGAACGCCAAGATCCGTGCCGACAGCGCCGAGGCTTTTCTCGACCGTCTGGCCCTGGAGCACGGCTTCCAGTGGTTCGTCTACAACGGCACGCTCTATATCAGCCCGATGGAGGAGCTGGTTTCCGAACGCCTCGAGGTGTCCCCCGAGGCTGCGCCCGACCTCAAGCAGGCGTTGACCGATATCGGCTTGCTCGACGCGCGCTTCGGTTGGGGCGAGCTGCCGGACGAAGGGGTCGTGCTGGTCACCGGGCCATCGCGTTACGTTCAGCAGATTCGCCGCTTCAGCCGTGAGCGGATCAAGGACGAAGAGCGTCAGCAGGTCATGGTCTTTCCGTTGCGCTATGCCGCGGTGGCCGATCGGCAGATCCAATACCGCGACCAGAGTCTGGAAATTCCCGGGGTGGCGCGGCTGCTGTCCGGGTTGCTGGGGACCGAGGGGAGTAGCGGCGGCACCTCGGCGTCGTCCGCATTCACGGGGATAAACGAGGGGCTGCAGTCGGCTATCAGCGCGGCCGAGCGGGCCGGCGAATCCGCCATGGGCCTGGCCCTGAAAGAGACGCCGCCGCTCGGCGCGCTGAAAGTCGGTTCGGGTCGTGCGAGCAAGGGGCGGGTGGTCGCCGATGTGCGCAACAACGCCATCCTGGTTTGGGACGATATCAAGCGCAAGGACATGTACCAGCAGGTGATCGACCGTCTCGACGTGCCGCAGAACCTGGTGGAAATCGATGCGCTGATCATCGACATCGACCGTGAGCAAATCTCCCGCCTTGGCTCCAGCTGGCAGGCGCGGATCGGCAATGTCTTCGGCGGTACCTCGCTGCCCGGCGGTGGCAGCTCGACCCTGTTCATCGGCGACTTCAAGCGATTCTTCGCCGAGTTGCAGGCCCTGCAGGACGAAGGCGTTGCGTCGATCGTCTCCAATCCCTCGGTGCTGACGCTGGAGAACCAGCCAGCGGTGATCGACTTCAGCCGCACGGCCTACCTCACCGCGGTCGGCGAGCGGGTGGCCGATATCCAGCCGGTTACCGCCGGTACCAGCCTCAGGGTGGTGCCCAGGGCGATCGACCAGGGCGGCCATAACAGCATTCAGTTGATCGTCGACATCGAGGACGGCCAAGTGGAGCAGGATCGGCAAGGTGCGGCATCCGGGGTCAAGCGCGGCACCGTTGGCACCCAGGCGGTCATCGACGAACAGCGTTCGCTGGTCATCGGCGGCTTCCATGTCGATGAAAGCGGCGATCGCGAGCGGCGTATCCCGCTGCTCGGCGACATTCCCTGGATCGGCCAACTGTTCACCTCCACTCAGCGGGCGACCGCGCGTCGGGAGCGGCTGTTCATCCTGACGCCGAAGCTGATCGGCGACCAGACCGACCCGGCGCGCTATGTGGCGACGGACGACCGGCAGCGGCTCGACGAGGCACTGGTGCGGGTCAATCGCCGGCATACCCATGGCAACTTGCGCACCAAGCTGGAGAACGTCCTGCTCGATCTGGTGCGTGGCCGGCTGCCGGCCGACTTGCAGCCCAGCTCGTCTGGCGTGGTCCTCGAGAGCCTGTGCCGCAGCCAAGCCGGGATCGAGTTCGATGCAACGCGCCGGCAGTGGTTCAGCGATACGCAGTTCGATGTCGGTGTCGGCGTGGTGCGCAACCTCAGTGACAAGGCGCTGCAGTTCGACGAGGCCGCCTGCGGTGGGAGCAGCACATTGGCCGTCACCCTGTGGCCGCGTAGCCGGCTGGAGCCTGGTGAAGCCAGCGAGATATTCATCGCCTTGCGCAAACACGCGGAGCACGCACCGGCCCGCGCATCGTTGCTGATTCCTTGAGAGGGGGCTTGAAATGGGAGGGGGTACAGTCATGAGAAATATCATTTTGATGCTCGGTGGTTGCCTGCTGGTGAGCGCATGCTCGACCGGGCCTTGCGGCGCCAAGGGCTGCGAGCGGCCATCCTCGGATGCGCAGCGGCTGGTTGTCTGGTGGACGCCGGAGCTGCGCAGCAACGTCGACGACTACACGGCGGTGCCGGTGCATGATTGAGCAGATCGAAGCCAGCTCGGAGCGCGGCAGCTTTCTCGCCTCCATTCTGGCCGGCCAGGCCAGCCGCTGGAGCTGGGGGCCGGGCATCGACTTCACGTTCAACCAGGAAAGCGTCGGTTCGGGAGTGGCGTTGAACATCAAACGCCAGTTCCAGCCCCCTGGCCTGTACGACCGCGCCCTGGCCAAGCGTTTCCAGGAGGCGCTGAGCTATGAGGGTTGTTACCTCTGCCTGGATAGCGGGGAGACCTTCATCGTCTGGCACGCCGTACGGGAGGAGTGCCGCGACATCGCCACGCTGCAATGCATCGTCAACCGGCTGCTGGATCTGGCCGGTTTGCCGCACTGAGTCTCCGCTGAAGGGGCGTCGCCCGGCCCTTTGTCATTGTCCCGTTCTGCCGCCGGCTCCCGGTTTGCGCCAGGAGCCGCGCTTGTTTCCCCCGATCAATCGTGCGAAATCCGCTCGGAGTAGCGCCGGTCGCGTCTCTCTGCACGATGGGTCGACCATTCCACCTTTGTAGAGCCAGCTTGCTGGCGATGCTTTTGATCTGCCGGGATCGCCAGCAAGCTGGCTCCTACAGGCGCTGTGCTTGGGCCTGTTAGCCATTGCAGCAACCCGTTGGCACATAGCCTTATATCTCTGGAACTTTGTCGCGGCGCCTTCCACTCACTCGATGAATCCTGCTGTCAGGCCGTCGACCGGGGTAGCAGGCCGTTGAAAAACGTAGGCGAGGCAGCCGAGACAAGGCAAAAACAGGCG
>NZ_CAMPHV010000023.1 GCF_946886105.1 uncultured Pseudomonas sp.
CCGAAGCCGAAGCCGAAGCCGAAGCCGAAGCCGAAGCCGAAGCCGAAGCCGAAGCGTCGGCGGAATTGGCCGAGCTTGACTGGCAGCCCGAGCAAGAGAATTCGCCAGAGATCGAATCGCTGCCCTTGGCCGAGGTCGAGGATAAACTCGACCTGAGCGAGTTAGACGAGCAGCCGGATGATCTGGCCGAGACCCCGGCACTGCCGGCGGCAAGCGAACCCGCAGGCGAGCAGCCCGCCACCCTGGCCGAGGCCGAGCCGGCAGCGCGAGCGGTCGATGACGAGCGCGATCCCGAACTGGTGGAAATCTTCCTCGAGGAAGGCTTCGACATCGCCGAAAGCTCCGCTGCGGCCTTGCAGCGCTGGATGGAGGATGTCGATAACAGTCTGGAGCTGGAAGCGCTACAGCGCGATCTGCACACGCTCAAGGGCGGCGCGCGGATGGCGGAAATTCGCCAGATCGGCGATCTGGCGCACGAGTTGGAGTTTCTCTACGAGGGGCTTGGCCAGGGGCGCCTGCGTGCCAGCCAGGAGCTGTTCGCGCTGTTGCAGGCCTGCCATGACCGTCTAACGGAAATGCTCGAAGCGGTACGCGGCAATGCCGCCATTCCCGATGGCGAGGCGCTGATCGCAACCATCAAACGCTTTCGCGCCAACCCCGACGAGCAATTGAGCGTGCCGTCCTCGGTGCAGCTCAAGGCTGTGGCCGAAAGCGCGGACGAAGCCGAGAGTCAAAGCGGCGACGATACCGAATCGGAAATCCTCGATATCTTCATGGAGGAGGCCGACGAGCTGCTGGAAGCCATGGAAATGGCCATCGGCCGCTGGGAAGGCAACCGCGAAGACACCGCGGCAATCGATGACATGCTGCGCATTCTGCATACTCTCAAGGGGGGGGCGCGTCTGGCCGGGCAGAAGCGCCTGGGGGATTTGACCCACGATTTCGAGCAGCACCTGACCGAAGCGCAGAACCAGGGCGCGCCCTGGCCGGAAAGCGTGTTCGTCGACGTGCAGTCGGCATTCGAAGGACTGCAAAAAGAAACCGATCAATTACGCCAGCGTCTGCAGAACAGCCTGGTCGGCGATGCGCCGAGCGGCCACGCCAGCGCGCCCGAAGCCGCGACCCAGGTCAGCCTGGCGACGCCGATAGTGGCCGCGGCCAGTGCCGCGCCTGCCGAAGAGCTGGTGACCAAGGTGTTGCCGTTCGTGCGCCGTGCCCAGGAAGCGGCGCAAGAAGCCGCTTCCCGTCGTGCGCCGCAAGAGTTGGTCAAGGTGCCGGCGGAGCTGCTCGAAGGACTGGTCAACCTGGCCGGCGAGACCTCGATCTTTCGCGGTCGTGTCGAGCAGCAAGTCAGCGACTTCGGCTTCACCCTCAGCGAAATGGACGCCACCATCGACCGGGTGCGCGACCAACTGCGCCGTCTGGATACCGAAACCCAGGCGCAGATTCTCAGCCGTTATCAGGCCGAGGCCGAACGCGCCGGCTACGAAGATTTCGATCCGCTGGAAATGGACCGCCACTCGCACTTGCAGCAGTTGTCGCGGGCGCTCTTCGAGTCGGCGTCCGACTTGCTCGACCTGAAAGAAACCCTGGCCGCGCGTAACCGCGATGCCGAAACCCTGTTGCTGCAACAGGCGCGGGTCAATACCGAACTGCAAGAAGGCCTGATGCGTACGCGCATGGTGCCCTTCGATCGCCTGGTGCCGCGTTTGCGTCGGATCGTCCGGCAGATCGCCGGCGAACTGGGTAAGCAGGTCGATTTCGTCGTCGGCAACGCCGAAGGCGAGATGGACCGCACTGTGCTCGAGCGCATAGTCGCGCCCCTCGAGCACATGCTGCGCAATGCCGTCGACCATGGCATCGAGCCCGCTGCGGTGCGCCGCGCCGCCGGCAAGCCGGAGCAGGGCAACGTGCGCTTGAGCCTGGGTCGCGAGGGTGGCGATATCGTCCTGACGCTGTCCGACGACGGCGGCGGTATCAAGCTCGAAGCGGTGCGTCGCAAGGCCATCGAACGCGGCCTGATGGACGAGGATTCGGATCTGACCGATCACGAAGTGCTGCAATTCATCCTCGAAGCCGGTTTCTCCACTGCCGAGAAAATCACCCAGATTTCCGGTCGTGGCGTGGGCATGGACGTGGTGCACTCCGAGGTCAAACAGCTCGGTGGCTCGATGAGCATCGATTCCAACCTCGGTGTCGGCACCACGTTCCGTATTCGCCTGCCGTTCACCGTATCGATCAACCGCGCCCTGATGGTGTTGTCCGGCGAAGACCTCTACGCCATCCCGTTGAATACCATCGAAGGTATCGTGCGGGTTTCGCCTTACGAGCTCGAAGCCTATTACGCACCCGATGCACCGCGTTTCGAATACGCTGGACAAGCCTACGAACTGCGCTACCTCGGTGACCTGTTGAACAACGGTCAGCAACCCAAGCTGGTCGGCCAAAGCCTGCCGCTGCCGGTGATCCTAGTGCGCTCCAGCGAGCACGCGGTCGCGGTGCAGGTCGACTCCCTGGCCGGCTCGCGGGAAATCGTGGTGAAGAGCCTCGGTCCACAATTCGCCGGGGTGCATGGTATCTCCGGGGCGACCATCCTCGGCGACGGTCGCGTGGTGGTGATTCTCGATCTGCTGGCGACCATCCGCGTGCTGCACGCCCACCAGTTGAATCAGACGCAACCGCGGATGCTGGCCAAGACCGCGACCGCCGAGGAAATCGAGGCCGATCGGCCGACTCTGGTCATGGTGGTCGACGACTCGGTCACCGTGCGCAAGGTCACCAGCCGACTGCTCGAGCGTAACGGCATGAATGTGCTGACGGCCAAGGACGGTGTCGACGCCATCGCGCAGTTGCAGGAGCACAAACCCGACATCATGTTGCTGGACATCGAGATGCCGCGCATGGATGGTTTCGAAGTCGCCACCCTGGTGCGCCACGACGAACGCCTGAAGGATCTGCCGATTATCATGATCACATCGCGTACCGGTGAGAAGCACCGCGAGCGGGCGATGACCATTGGAGTCAACGACTACCTCGGTAAGCCTTATCAAGAGTCGCTGTTACTCGAACTCATTGGACAACTGGTTAATCGCCACTCGACGGATCGCAACCCGGATAAACGCCCATGACAGATAAAACCGCCGCACGTATTGCGGTCATCGCCGATACCTCGTTGCAGCGCCATGTGTTGCAACAGGCTTTGACCAGCAGTGGTTATCACGTGGTACTCAATAGCGACCCGGCGCGTTTGGACGAAGACGTCCTCGGCGCTTGCGAGACCGATCTGTGGCTGGTCGACTTGGCGCTTTCGGAAGATTCGCCGCTGGTCGACAGCTTGATGGAGCGGGCCAGCGCGCCAGTGCTGTTCGGCGAGGGCCATGCCCCCGAGCGCCACTCGGAGAATTACCCGCGCTGGGAGCGGCGCCTGTTCGGCAAGCTGAAAAAGCTGGTCGGCGACCCCTCCCTGGCGATCGGGCCAAGCCTGCAGGCTTTGCTCGACGACACTTCGCGTCCGCCCCGCCTGGATCTCCCGGAAACATTGGCGGCAACCCCGCTGACGGCCGGCGAGCCGGCGCGTCAGGTGTGGCTGCTGGCCGCGTCCCTGGGCGGTCCGGAGGCGGTGAAAGAGTTTCTCGATGCCTTGCCCGGCGGCTTGCCGGTGGGTTTCGTCTACGCCCAGCATATCGCCGCCAGCTTCGAGGCGGCCTTGCCGCAGGCGGTGGGCCGGCATAGCCAATGGCATGTCAATGCGGCGCGGCATGGTGATCCGGTGCGTTGCGGCGAAGTGGTGGTGGCGCCTATCGCGTCCGAGCTGAACTTCAACGACGAGGGTGCCATGCAGTTGACCGGCCGGCCTTGGCCGGAGCCCTATAGCCCGTCGATCGATCAGATGATGCTCAACCTGGCGCAGCATTTCGCCGGGCTCTGTGGGGTCATCGCGTTCAGCGGCATGGGTAGCGACGGCAGTGCCGCCGCCGCATACGTCCGTCGTCAGGGCGGTCTGATCTGGACCCAGCGCGCCGACACCTGCGCCGCGCCGAGCATGCCCGACAACCTGCGCGAAGGCGGCTACAGCAGCCATAGCGGCGACCCCCGCGAGCTGGCTGCGGCACTGGTCAGCCACCTGGCCGAGCAGTGCAGTTAACTTCGGGCCATCGCCCCGCATAGGATGTTTTTCAATGAGCAAAGCCGTCGCCACCCCGAACGCCGTGAACAGCCTGACCAGCTTGATGGTGCCACTGGCCGATCGCCTGCTGCTGCTGCCGAACGTGGCTATCGCCGAATTGATTCCCTACCGGGCGCCGCAAACCAGCGAAGGCATGCCGAGTTGGTTTCTCGGGCAAATCGCCTGGCGCGATCTGCGTTTGCCGCTGTTGTCGTTCGAGGCTGCTTCCGGTGGGCATAGCGAGGTTTCGGCGGATGCGCGGATCGCGGTGATCAACGCCCTGGGCGGCCGGCCGGCGGTGAAATTCATCGCCCTGCTGGTGCAAGGTATTCCCCGCTCGATCAAGGTCGGTCCCGACCTGCAACATGCTGGCGTGCACCTGGAGCCTTTGGAGCTGGAGGCGGTGAGCATCGGCGAAGAAGTGTTGAAAATCCCCGATCTGATCGGCCTGGAACAGATGCTCGCGGATGCCGGCTTGATCTAAGCCGCAAGGCAAACAAAAGCCCCGGTCGCCGTGCCCTCCTAGGAGGGCTGGGCGCCGGGGCTTTGTCATGGCAACCGGGCGGTTGCCATGCGCAGGGGTTACTCAGTAGCTCTGAGTCTTGCTGGCGTTGACCGTCGAGATCGCCTCGTCGGTCTTCTCGTGCTCTAGGTTGTCCTCGGAGCGGTGGCCAGTCCAGTAGTCGGCATTCTTGATACCGAGCTTCTCCGGATGGAACACCGGATCCTTACCTTCCTTCTGCTGCGCCTCGTAGTCCTTCAGGCAGGTGTAAGCCACCTTGTGCATCAGGATGATCGCACCGATGTTCAACCAGGCCATCAGGCCCACGCCGAGATCGCCCAGGTCCCAGGCGAAGGTGGCGCTCTTCACCGTGCCGTAGACAGTGGCGGCGATGATGCCGATCTTCAGCAGCAGAGTCAGCCAGGGGCGGTGGATCTTGCGGTTGATATAGGCGATGTTGGTTTCGGCGATGTAGTAGTAGGCCAGGATGGTGGTGAAGGCGAAGAAGAACAGGGCAACGGCGACGAAGATATTGCCGAAGCCGGGCATCATGTTCTCCATCGCCGTCTGCACGTAGCCTGGACCCGCCGCGACGCCGGCGATACCGGTGAACATGGCGCTACCATCCGGAGCCTGCACGTTGTACTGGCCGGTGATCAGCAGCATGAAGGCGGTGGCGGAACAGACGAACAGGGTGTCGATATACACCGAGAAGGCCTGTACCAGGCCCTGCTTGGCCGGGTGGCTGACCGCTGCTGCGGAGGACGCGTGCGGGCCGGTGCCCTGGCCGGCTTCGTTGGAGTACACGCCGCGTTTCACGCCCCACATGATCGCCAGGCCCAGAATGGCGCCGAAGCCAGCGTCCATGCCGAAGGCGCTCTTCAGGATCAGGGTGATCACCTCAGGCAGCTTCTCGATATTCAGCATGATCACGACGCAGGCGACCAGGATGTAGCCCAGCGCCATGAACGGCACCACCACCTGGGTGAAGTGGGCGATGCGCTTGACGCCACCGAAGATGATCAGGCCGATCATCACGGCGAGGATCGCCGCGGTGGTGTTGGGGCTCATGTCGAAGGCGGTCTGTGCGCTGGAGGCGATAGAGTTGGCCTGTACGCCCGGCAGCAGCAGGCCGCAGGCGAACACCGTGACTATGGCGAAGATCCAGGCGTACCACTTCATGCCCAGGCCCTTCTCGATATAGAAGGCCGGGCCACCGCGATACTGGCCGTCGATTTTTTCTTTATAGACCTGGCCGAGGGTGGACTCGACGAACGCCGAGCTGGCGCCGAGGAAGGCCACCATCCACATCCAGAACACCGCACCGGGGCCGCCAAAGGTGATGGCGGTGGCCACGCCGGCAATGTTACCGGTACCGACACGACCGGCGAGGGTCATGGTCAGGGCCTGGAAGGAGGTGATGCCGGCCGAGTCGGTGCGCCCGGTGAACATCAAACGGACCATTTCGCGGAAGTGACGAATTTGCAAGAAGCGGCCGCGTAGCGAGAAATACAGGCCGACGCCCAGGCACAGATAAATCAGTGCGGGGCTCCAGACCAAACCATTGAGGTAACTAACCAATTCAGACATCGAGGGGATGCTCCTGTGCCGGTGACGGTTGCCTGAGCTCTTATGGAGTACCAGGCCCGTTCGACTTGTTATGGGTGTTGTGAGTCGTTGGCGCGATATGTGCCGTTACGATAGTTGATGCATCCTGCCGCCGAATAGCTTGAGCAGGATGCGAAACGTAGGCAAAAAACAGGCCGCTGGAAAGATTTTTTTCTAGCATTTTCAAAGGTTTGCGCGCATCAGAAAAAAGGCCTGAGAAAGGTCGCGAAAAAAATGCTTTATGGCGTATTTCAGATTGTTACAAGAGATTGTCTTGTGAGCCGGTTTTCACTTTTATCCGTAAATAGGTACGTTCGTGCCATGTCTGTGGGGCGAGGGTTTCCGGCGGTAACACTCGCATCATATTGGTGCGCCCGAGAGGCGTCAGGGGTGGCAGGTGTTACTTCGGGCGCTCAAGAAGGGGTTATCAGCCTAGGGTGTGCCGCGTGCGCGCCGCCCCCGGGGGCACCATGGCGCCTAGAAATCGCCCCATAGCTGCTGCGCCAGGCTCAGGGCCACCACCGGTGCGGTTTCGGTCCGCAATACCCGTGGTCCCAGGCGCGCGGCGTGAAAGCCCTGGGCCTTGGCCTGCTGCACTTCTGCATCGCTGAGCCCGCCTTCCGGGCCGATCAGAAAGGCCAGGCTGCCTGGCTTGGCATGGCTCTGCAGCGGTTCGGCGACCGGGTGCAGCACCAGTTTCAATTCGGTTTCGACCTGCAGAAGCCAGTCGGCCAAGCCGATCGGCAGATGGATCCGTGGGGGCACCGAGCGCCCGCATTGTTCGCAGGCACTGATCGCGATCTGCCGCCAGTGGGCCATGCGTTTATCGGTGCGCTCATCCTTCAGGCGCACTTCGCAGCGTTCGCTGACGATCGGGGTGATATCCGTTGCCCCCAACTCGGTGGCTTTCTGGATCGCCCAGTCCATGCGCTCGCCACGGGATAAGCCCTGACCCAGATGGATGCGCAAGGGCGACTCGGTTAGCCCGGCAAAGGACTCGCGTAACTCGACCCGCACCGCCTTTTTGCCAACCTCGATCAGCTCGCCGAGAAATTCCTGACCACTGCCATCGAACAATTGCACGGCGTCGCCGACGGCATGACGCAGCACGCGCCCGATATAGTGGGCCTGGGCTTCCGGCAGCGCATGTTGGCCGAGGGATAGCGGGGCATCGATAAAGAAACGGGATAGGCGCATAGGTAGGACAAACTGCAAGCGACAAGTAAGAAGCCGCAAGCTTAAAGCTTATAGCTTGCGGCTTGAAGCTTGCGGCTAGCCCGGATCGCGAAAGTCCGGATGGAGCGTATTACCCTGGGCCACGCTGACCGAGGTGCGGGTGGCGATCTCGATCCCCTCGCTGGCCACCTCGGCGAGAAAGTCGATCTGCGCCGGGGTGATGACATAGGGCGGCAGCAGATACACCACGCTGCCCAGCGGTCGCAGCAAGGCGCCGCGCGACAGCGCATGTTGGTAGACCTTGAGGCCGCGGCGCTCCTGCCAGGGGTAGGCGGTCTTGCTGGCCTTGTCCTGGACCATCTCGATGGCCAGGGCCATGCCGGTCTGGCGCACTTCGGCGACATGCGGATGCTCGGCCAGGTGTGCCGTGGCGCTGGCCATCCGCGCGGACAAGGCTTTATTGGCCTCGATCACATCGTCCTGCTCGAAGATATCCAGGGTCGCCAGCGCCGCCGCGCACGCCAGTGGGTTGCCGGTGTAGCTGTGCGAGTGGAGAAAGGCGCGCAAGGTCGAGTAGTCGTCGTAGAACGCCTGGTAGACGGTGTTGGTGGTCAGGCAGGCGGCCAGCGGCAGATAGCCGCCGGTCAACGCCTTGGACAGGCAGAGGAAATCCGGGGTGATGCCGGCCTGTTCGCAGGCGAACATCGTGCCGGTGCGGCCGAAGCCGACGGCGATCTCGTCATGGATCAGGTGCACGCCATAGCGGTCGCAGGCTTCGCGCAGCAATTTGAGGTAGATCGGGTGGTACATGCGCATCCCGCCCGCACCCTGGATCAGCGGTTCGACGATCACCGCCGCGACCTCATGGCCGTGCTCGGCGAGGGTTTGCTCCATATGCGCGAACATGGCCCGCGAGTGCGCTTCCCAGCTCATGCCATCCGGGCGGAAGTAGCAGTCCGGGCTCGGTACCTTGATGGTATCGAGCAGCAGTGCTTTATAAGTGTCGGTGAACAGACCGACGTCGCCCACCGACATGGCC
Organism: uncultured Pseudomonas sp.; assembly: GCF_946886105.1. Next base: position 8,491 of record NZ_CAMPHV010000023.1, read on the forward strand.
GCGATGGTTTCGCCGTGGTAGCTGTTGCTCAGGGTGACGAAGCGCTTTTTCGCCGGTTTGCCGACGTTGAGCCAGTAGTGAAAGCTCATTTTCAGCGCGACTTCGATGCACGAGGAACCGTTGTCGGCGTAGAACACCCGATCCAGACCGGCGGGGGTCATGTCGACCAGGCGCTCGGACAGCTCGATCACCGGTGCATGGCTGAAGCCGGCGAGGATCACGTGCTCCAGCTGGTCGACCTGATCCTTGATGCGCTGATTGATCCGCGGGTTGGCATGGCCGAACACGTTGACCCACCAGGAACTGACGGCATCCAGGTAGCGTTTGCCATCGAAGTCCTCTAGCCATACGCCTTCGCCACGCTTGATCGGCACCAGGGCCAGCTGTTCGTGATCCTTCATCTGCGTACAGGGATGCCAGAGTACGTTCAGGTCGCGCTGCATCCAGTGGTCGTTGAGGCTCATATAGGGTCTGTTCCCGTTTAAATAGGGTCTCTCGGTCATTTGCGTCAAGCCTATCAGAAGCCCTGCGGCGAAGGGACGACACAGCCGGGAGATGCCGAGCGAGATGGCGCAATCGAGGGGCTGTGAGAGGTTGGCTAAATATCGTATTTCTAGATGTTTAAAAGCAGAAAATTCCGCTTTAAGTCGATAGGTATATTGCTAGTCTTGCTCGATCTTTTCAGTCGTCCCAGTTGAGATCCTGCTTTCATGCAATGGCGTAATTCCCCCTCCCGTTACGGTTTGGTCAGCGTGCTTATCCATTGGCTGGTGGCTGTGGCGGTGTTCGGTTTGTTCGGCCTGGGTTATTGGATGGTCGGCCTGGACTACTACAGCAGCTGGTATAAAACCGCGCCGGATATCCACAAAAGCATCGGCATTCTGTTGTTTGCGCTGATGCTCGCGCGCCTGTTCTGGCGCCTGCTGAGCCCGCCGCCTGGCAGCTTGCCGGACCATGGACGCTTGACCCGCCTGGGCAGCAATCTCGGCCATGGCTTCCTGTACCTCGGTCTGTTCGTGCTGATGGTCTCTGGTTACCTGATTTCCACTGCCGATGGCCGCGGCATCGAAGTGTTCGGCCTGTTCACGGTGCCGGCGACCATCACCAGCATCCCCGATCAGGAAGACGTCGCCGGCTTGGTGCATGAGTACCTGGCCTGGGCGCTGGTGATCTTCGCTGGCATCCATGCGCTCGCCGCGTTCAAGCATCATTTCGTCGACCGCGACCGCACCCTGGTGCGCATGTTCGGTCGTTAACTCCCATCACCTTATTCCGGCTGCCTGGAATCGTCCCGGCAGCCGCTTGCACAACCTCACAAGGAGAGAATGCCCATGTTGAAGAAGACCCTCGCCGCATTGACCCTCGGCACCGCATTGTTGGGCGCCGGCCACGCGATGGCCGCCGATTACGCCATCGACAAGCAGGGCCAGCACGCCTTCGTCAATTTCAAGATCAGCCACCTGGGTTACAGCTGGCTGTACGGTACGTTCAAGGATTTCGACGGCAGCTTCAGCTTCGACGAGAAGAACCCGGAAGCCAGCAAGGTCAAGGTCAGCCTGAACACCGCCAGCGTCGACACCAACCATGCCGAGCGCGACAAGCACCTGCGTAGCGGCGATTTCCTCAATGTCGACAAGCACCCGACCGCGACTTTCGAGTCCACTTCGGTCAAGTCCACTGGCGAAGGCACTGCCGACATCACCGGCAACCTGACCCTCAATGGCGTGACCAAGCCGGTGGTCATCGCCGCCAAGTTCGTTGGCCAGGGCGACGATCCTTGGGGTGGCTACCGCGCCGGTTTCGAAGGCAGCACCATGGTCAAGCTGAAGGACTTCGATATCCAGAAAGATCTCGGCCCTGCTTCCCAGGAAGTCGAACTGATCATCTCGATCGAAGGTGTGCGTCAGTAACATGGTCGGGCCGCGTAGCGGCCCAACCGCTCATAGGCGCAGGCGTGGATTCGAGCGCCACAACAACGAAAACGCCGCCCTTGGGGCGGCGTTTTCGTTTGCGCTTAGCGCTCGGTCACTCTTCGCGATTGCGCGTCAGCAGGGCCGGCTTCTCGCCTCTCGGCCGGCTGCTCGCCAATTCGTCGAGTTGCTCGGGCGTGGGGAAGCGGTCGAGCCGCGAGCCCTTGTGCACGATCACCGGCTGCTTGTCGCGCGGGCTTTTCACGGCTGCTTCCTGACGGGGCAGCTCGTCGCGATCCAGCGAGGTGATGCGACCGTCGCCGCGTGGCGGCCGCGCGCGGCCGGAACCATTGCGCGCTTGACCGCCCTGGCCGCCTGAGCCCTGGCGACGGTTCTGTCCGCCCGCGCCGCCGTTACGCGGACCTTTGCCGGCCGGGCGATTTTGGCCGGCGCCATTACTGGCGCCATTGCCGGCGTTCGCGCCGCGTGCAGGCGAAGCAGGCGCACCGGGCCGACGGCCGCGGTTCTGCTGCTTGTTCTGGTTCGGGCTGACATAGTCGACCCGGTTGCCGAAATTATCGATCTCATCGTCGCGGAACTCGTCCGGCGCTCGATCCGGAGGCAAGGCGGGCACCGCGGGTGCGGCAGCACGGGCCGAACCGCGTGTCTGCTGCGAGCGGCCGCCGCGGGGCTTGGCCGTACGGGTTTGCTCTTTGCCGCTGTCCTTGCCCTTGTCCTTGCGACCGCCGCCATGACGTTCGCCGTCCGGCTTGGCGCCGCGCGGTTGGCGTGGCTTCTGCGGCTCGCGCACTTCCGGGCGTTCGGCTTCAACTTTGCTGGCGTCGAAGCCGAGCAGGTCGCCGTCGGCGATTTTCTGCTTGGTCATCCGCTCGATGCCCTTGAGCAGCTTCTCTTCATCCGGCGCGACCAGGGAAATCGCCTCGCCGCTACGCCCGGCACGGCCGGTACGGCCAATGCGGTGGACGTAATCTTCTTCGACATTCGGCAGTTCGAAGTTGACCACGTGGGGCAACTGGTCGATATCCAGGCCGCGGGCGGCGATATCGGTGGCCACCAGGATGCGTACCTTGTTCGCCTTGAAATCGGCGAGGGCCTTGGTGCGGGCGTTCTGGCTCTTGTTACCGTGAATCGCCACCGCGGTCAGGCCGTGTTTGTCCAGGTACTCGGCCAGACGGTTGGCGCCGTGCTTGGTGCGGGTGAACACCAGGATCTGCTCCCAGGCGCCGGCGGTGATCAGGTGGGCGAGTAGGGCGCGTTTGTGGCTGGCCTGCACGCGGAACACGCGCTGTTCGATACGCTCGACCGTGGTGTTCGGCGGCGTTACTTCGATGCGCTCGGGGTCGTGCAGGAGTTTGCTGGCCAGGTCGGTGATGTCTTTCGAGAAGGTCGCCGAGAACAGCAGGTTTTGCCGCTGCGTGGGTAGCTTGGCCAGTACCTTCTTCACGTCATGGATAAAGCCCATGTCGAGCATGCGGTCGGCTTCGTCGAGCACGAGGATTTCCACGTGGGACAGGTCGATGGCTTTCTGGTTGGCCAGGTCGAGCAGACGTCCGGGGCAGGCCACCAGGACGTCGACGCCCTTGGCCAGTGCCTGCACCTGGGGGTTCATGCCAACGCCGCCGAAGATGCAGGCGCTGACGAATTTCAAATCGCGGGCATACAGCTTGAAGCTGTCGTGCACCTGGGCGGCGAGCTCGCGGGTCGGTGTCAGGACCAACACGCGCGGCTGTTTCGGGCCGTGACGTTGTTCGCGATCCGGGTGACCGTTGGGAAACAGTCGCTCGAGAATCGGCAGGGCGAAACCGCCCGTTTTACCTGTACCCGTCTGGGCCGCCACCATCAGGTCGCGACCTTGCAACGCGGCGGGGATGGCCCGCTGTTGCACCGGAGTGGGTTGGGTGTAACCGGCGGATTCGACCGCGCGGACTAGTGCCTCGGAGAGACCGAGGGAGGCAAAGGACATGTGTAATCCTGTCTAGTGAGGGCTTGGCCCTATGGGGTGTATTGCCTGGCTTGAATCACGCTTGGGGCGCGCAATCCCGTCCGGTACTGCTGACCTCTGGGGGCTAGCATCCGGGCGCAAGCCTGGCGGGAAGGCCCGAGTATAACAGAGCTGAGCCTTTGCGCAGCTGTAGCCTGCTTAACGGTTTAACAGCGTTGCGACGGGCTTCTATCGGGCACTGGGATGCAGGTCCGGGCGCGGAGCCCGAGCGGCAAGTTGCAATGTAGGCCGCATGCCGTAATGGCTCAGCAGCAGGCTGTAGGTCGGCTCGAGCTTGAGCAGGCGCAGTTCGCGAGCGAAGTCCTCGGCTAGCCGTTCGAGGCCGGCGTCGCGTCGCAGTCCGAGGTAGAGCGAGTCGCGGCTGATCACTCGGGGGTGGTGAGTGACCGCATCGTTCAGGCCCATGCTGTCGAGCACGAAGCGTCCTGCATAGCGATCGTTAACCACCAGATGCACGCGCTCGTGCATCAACTTGCCGAAGTTGGCCGTGTGGCTGGGCGCCGGCTCACGGACAAACAGCGGCGATTCGGCAAAGCTCCGGTCGGAATACCAATAGCGGCTGGCCACGCCTATTTTCAAGCCTTGCAGGTCATCGAGGGCACGGAACGGATAGGGGCGGTTCTTGGCGTAAAACAGTACCAGGTCGATCCGCGACAGCGGCTCGCTGGGGAACACCAGGGTGGCTTCGCTTTCACGGTTGCGGTAGGCGCCGAGAATCGCATCGGCTTTGCCCTGCTCCAAGGCCACCGAGCAGCGCTTCCAGGGCAGCATCTGCCATTCGGCTTGCACGCCAAGACGCTGCAGGACGATCCGCGTGACATCGTAATCGAGGCCGTGCAGTTCGCCGTTCTCTTCGTAGATATAGGGTGGCCAGGCTTCGCTGACAATGCGCAGCGTTTGTCCTTGGGCGGCGAGACTCAAGCAACTGAGCAGAACGGCGAAGAAGATGCGGCGCTGAGTGTGCATGGCGCAAGAGTAAGCGGCAAATAACGCGACTGTATAGTCATTAATTGGTCGTGTACTACTAAAGTCGGGCGCTAGCCGACCATTGGCGTGATATTCGCCAACCGTGATGAGCGATACGGCGCCCGTGGCGAATATGCCGCGGGCGCAATCGAAGGGACTTACCGGCGAACATTGCCGCAGGCTCGCCCCGTCCGCTCAGGTCGCCAGCTTGTAGCAGGGCACATAGGCGTTGTTGCCCGGCAGCTTCATCCGGTGCTGCTCGACGAACGCCCGCAGCAGGCGATCCAGCGGCCGCATGATATCCGGGTCGCCGGTGATTTCGTAAGGACCGTATTGCTCGATCAGGCGAATGCCCTTGTCCTTGACGTTGCCGGAGACGATACCGGAAAAGGCGCGACGTAAATGCGCCGCCAGTTCGTGCACCGGTTGATCGCGGGTCAGTTTCAAGCTCGCCATGTTGGCATGGGTGGGCTCGAACGGGTGCTGGAAGCTTTCGTCGATCTTCAACAGCCAATTGAAGTGGAAGGCGTCGTTGTAGTCGCGGCGGTACTGGGTGACCTCCTTGATCCCTTCGGCCATCTCCCGCGCGACCAGGCTCGGGTTGTCGATGATGATCTTGTAGCGCTGCTGCGCGGCTTCGCCCAAGGTGGCGCCGATAAACGCATTTAGCTGCTGGATGTAGGGGGCGGCGCTCTTCGGCCCGGTCATGATCAGCGGGAAAGGCAGGCCATGGTTGTCCGGGTGCATCAGGATTCCAAGGAAATACAGCAGCTCTTCGGCCGTGCCGGCGCCGCCCGGGAAGATGATGATGCCATGACCCACGCGCACGAAGGCTTCCAGGCGCTTCTCGATATCCGGCAGGATCACCAGCTCGTTGACGATCGGGTTGGGCGCCTCGGCGGCGATGATGCCGGGCTCGGTCAGCCCCAGGTAGCGGCCGCCGGTATTGCGTTGTTTGGCATGGGAAATGGTGGCGCCCTTCATCGGGCCCTTCATCACCCCGGGACCGCAGCCGGTACAGACGTCGAGACCGCGCAGGCCCAGTTCGTGACCGACGACTTTGGTGTATTTGTATTCCTCGGTGCTGATCGAGTGACCACCCCAGCACACCACGATTTTCGGCTCGACGCCGGCGCGCAACGTGCGGGCGTTGCGCAGCAGGTGGAAAACGTAATCGGTGATGCCTTGCGAGCTGCTGAAGTCGACCCGCTGATTCTCCAGCTCGCTCTGGGTATAGACGATATCGCGCAGGGCGCTGAACAACATTTCCCGGGTACTGGCGATCATTTCGCCGTCGACGAAGGCATCGGCGGGGGCGTTGATCAGTTCCAGGCGAATGCCGCGATCCTGCTGATGGATGCGTATTTCGAAGTCCGGGTAGGCTTCCAGAATGGTTTTCGCGTTATCGCTGTGCGAGCCGGTGTTGAGAATGGCCAGGGCGCACTGGCGAAACAATGAATAGACGCTGCCCGAACCGGTCTCGCGCAATTGCTGGACTTCGCGCTGCGAGAGGGTTTCCAGGCTGCCCTTGGGGGTGACGGTGGCATTGGTGGTTTTTCGTGTGGCCATTGCGGCGCTCCATGGTTGAGATATCAGCCATACATGGCTTGCTGACCGTTGAAAATTCATTGGCCGTGGCGTAACGGCGTTGCCGGTGAGTGGGAGGCGGCGTTGTGCATGGGCCGCTATTCGACTGATTCCACCCTGTCCGCTGTCGCTCGCCAGGTTGTCAACGGCCTATCGATCGCGTGGTCGAATACGCGCGGGGGTGTTGGTTAGTCTGTCGCCCTTGGCGATAGTTTCTGCGCGTTATAGACGCGGCCGCCATCGATTGAAGGCACATGGCCGGATGGCGGTGTCCTTATAACGAATATAGCCCATGCTGCGCCGGCATGAGTGTTCGTGCTGTGCAAGTCGCCCGAGATAGAGCCTTTTGAGCCCTGACTTCGGCCCTCAATGGCCAGCGCCGCGGGGGCGGCGCTGGCCGAAGCCCGAACCTTTAGCAGACCGTTGAAAAACTACCTGCGTTGGCAATACTGCGTTAAAAACAGCCTCGCGTGCGAGCCCAGGCTAGGCGCCCCCATCAAAATGCTCATTTACAGCACGTAAACTCCGCTTTTGACTCGCTTCGCTCGCCCTGCGGGCCAGCCTGCGGCTGTTACTCCGCTTCGCTGCGTTTCGGCTGTTTTTGTGGGGACGCCTAGTCCTTGTCTTGCCTGCCTCGCCTACGTTTTTCAATAGCCTGTTAGCGCGGCAGCTGGAGGTTATTCCAGATCGCCAGGCTCGGTTCCGCCAGGTTCATGCTGTAGAAGTGCAGCCCCGGAGCACCGCCCTGCAGCAAGCGTTCGCACATCTCCGTGACCACCTGCTCGCCGTAGGCGCGGATGCTGTCGCTGTCGTCGCCGTAGGCCTCCAGCTGTTTGCGCACCCAGCGTGGGATCTCGGCGCCGCAGGCATCGGAGAAACGCGCCAGTTTGCTGTAGTTGGTGATCGGCATGATTCCCGGTACAACGGGAATATCCACGCCCAGCTGATGGATCCGCTCGACGAAGTAGAAGTAGCTGTCGGCGTTGAAGAAGTACTGGGTGATCGCGCTGCTGGCGCCGGCCTTGGCCTTGCGCACGAAATTGGCGATGTCGTCTTCGAAGTTGCGCGCCTGCGGATGCATCTCCGGGTAGGCGGCGATTTCGATATGGAAGTGATCGCCAGTCTCCTCGCGGATGAAGGCGACCAGTTCGTTGGCGTAGCGCAACTCGCCGCTGGCCATGCCCATGCCGGACGGCAGATCGCCGCGCAGCGCGACTATGCGGTTGATCCCGGCGCTCTTGTAGAGGTTGAGCAGCTCGCGCAGCTCCGCCTTGGAATCGCCGACGCAGGACAGGTGGGGGGCGGTACTCACGCCGATATCGTTATTCAGTTGCAGCACGGTATTGAGCGTGCGATCACGGGTGGAGCCCCCGGCACCGTAAGTGCAGGAGAAAAAGTCGGGGTTGTAGGTCGCCAGCTGGCGCGCCACAGTCATCAGTTTTTCGTGCCCGGCTTCGGTCTTGGTGGGGAAGAATTCGAAGCTATAACGGCGTTCTTGAGACATGGAGAAGGTTTCCTTCGTAGGGTGGGTTAGCGACGCCGGCCGCTTGAGTTAAGGCCATCTATGGTTTCTGCGCGGCGCGTAACCCGCCAAGCGGCAGTCGGGGCGACGCTAGAAACCTGTCGTTAGCGATGGTGGGTTACGCCGCTGCGCGGCTAACCCACCCTACGGGCTGTGGTTAGTACCGATAGGCATCCGGCTTGAACGGGCCTTCCTGGGTCACGCCGATGTACTCGGCCTGCTGCTTGGTCAGTTGGGTGACCACACCGCCGAAGCCCTTGACCATTTCCAGCGCCACTTCCTCGTCGAGTTTCTTCGGCAGCACTTCCACGGTCAGGCGGGTGGCCTTTTGCGCGGGCAGCAGGTCGGCGAACTTCTGACCGAACAGGAAGATCTGCGCCAGCACCTGGTTGGCGAAGGAACCGTCCATGATCCGGCTCGGGTGGCCGGTGGCGTTGCCCAGGTTGACCAGACGGCCTTCGGCCAGGAGGATCAGGTAGTCGTCGTTTTGCGCGTCGAAGCTACCGGCGCCGGTGCGGTGGATCTTGTGCACCTGCGGCTTGACCTCTTCCCAGGCCCAGTTCTTGCGCATGAAAGCGGTGTCGATCTCATTGTCGAAGTGACCGATGTTGCAGACCACGGCGCGCTTCTTCAGGGCCTTGAGCATGCCGGCGTCGCATACGTTGACGTTACCGGTGGTGGTTACAATCAGGTCGATCTTGCCCAGCAGCGCGGCGTCGACGCTGGCTTCGCTGCCGTCGTTGATGCCGTTCTTGTACGGCGAGACCAGCTCGAAACCGTCCATGCAGGCCTGCATGGCGCAGATCGGGTCGACCTCGCTGACCTTGACGATCATGCCTTCCTGGCGCAGCGACTGCGCCGAGCCCTTGCCCACGTCGCCGTAGCCGATTACCAGCGCCTGCTTACCCGACAGCAAGTGGTCGGTGCCACGCTTGATGGCGTCGTTCAAGCTGTGGCGGCAGCCGTACTTGTTGTCGTTCTTGCTCTTGGTCACCGAGTCGTTGACGTTGATCGCCGGGACTTTCAGGGTGCCGGCCTTGAGCATGTCGAGCAGGCGGTGCACGCCGGTGGTGGTTTCCTCGGTGATGCCGTGGATCTTGTCCAGCATCGCCGGGTATTTCTCGTGGATGATCTGGGTCAGATCGCCACCGTCGTCGAGGATCATGTTGGCGTCCCACGGCTGGCCGTCCTTGAGGATGGTCTGCTCGATGCACCACTCGTATTCCGCTTCGGTCTCGCCCTTCCAGGCGAACACCGGGATGCCGGCGGCGGCGATGGCGGCGGCGGCCTGGTCCTGGGTGGAGAAGATGTTGCAGGACGACCAGCGCACTTCGGCGCCCAGGGCGATCAGGGTTTCGATCAGCACGGCGGTCTGGATGGTCATGTGGATGCAGCCGATGATCTTCGCGCCCTTGAGCGGTTGCTCGCCGACATATTTGCGGCGCAGGCCCATCAGCGCAGGCATTTCGGATTCGGCGATGATGATTTCGCGGCGGCCCCAGGCGGCCAGGGAAATATCGGCGACTTTGAAGTCGGCAAAACCGGCAGGCGTCAGTACAGCGCTCATAAATGAGTTCTCCATTCGTTTGAGTCGAATGGGCGCCGTTGATGCGTATGGTTAACGCCCCATCCGAGCCTGACAGATGAAATCTGATTTGGATCTGCTGCGGTGCGGCAGGTAAGCCACGTGGCTTGCGAGATCCAAAACAGATTTTCAATCTGCTGCAGCGCCCCTCGGACAGGTGGCGGGCACGCGCGGAGCTGGCCGCGCGCGTGAAACGTGCGAAGTATAGCCAGCCCGGCGAAGAAGCCCAAGGCTTTCCGTCGCTCGGCTTAAGGTCGAGGGCGCAGAGCCCGGGTGCGTTCACACGCGGTTGCCGCCGCCGCGCTTTCTGGCCTGCTGGGTCAATGCTTCGGCGATTTTCTCCAGCCCCAGGATTTCATCGGCGGCGCCCAGGGCGATCGCCTCGCGCGGCATGCCGTAGACCACGCTGCTGGCCTCGTCCTGGGCGATGCTGTGGCCGCCGGCCTGCTGAATCTCGCGCAGGCCGAGGGCGCCGTCCTTGCCCATGCCGGTCAGCAAGGCGGCGATCACATTGCGCCCGGCGCACTGCGCCAACGACTGGAACATCGGGTCGACGGCGGGCCGATGGCGGTGCACCTGCGGGCCGTCCGAGAGGCGGATCAGGTAATTGGCCCCCGAGCGCTCGACCAGCAGATGGTGGTCGCCGGGGGCGACGAAGGCATGGCCGGGGAGGATGCGTTCGCCGCCCTGGGCTTCCACTACGTGCAGACGGCTCAGCCGGTTCAGGCGCTCGGCGAAGGTGCGGGTGAAACCCGGTGGCATGTGCTGGGTGATGACGATGCCGGGGCTGTCCGCCGGCATATCGATCAGCACCTCCTTGATCGCCTCGGTGCCGCCGGTGGAGGCGCCGATGGCGATGATCTTCTCGGTGCCGACAATCGGCGCGCGTGCGGCGCCGGGGATCTCTTGCCCGGCGGCGCCAGCGGTACGCTGGGCGGCGCGCGGCCGCAGGCGGGCGAGACTGGCGGCCTTGATCTTGTCGCGGATACCGGCGGCATAGGCTTCCATGCCTTCGCGGATGCCCAATTTGGGCTTGGCGATAAAGTCCACCGCGCCCAGTTCCATGGCGCGGAAAGTCGCCTCGGCGCCGCTTTCGGTCAGTGAGGAAATCATCACCACCGGGGTCGGCCGCGCGGCCATCAGCTTCTCCAGAAAGCTCAGGCCATCCATGCGCGGCATCTCGATATCAAGAGTGATCACGTCGGGGTTGAACTGCTTGACCAGATCGCGGGCGACGAAGGCGTCCGGCGCGGCGCCGACCAGCTGCAACTCGGGGTCGGCGCCGATGATTTCCTTGAGCAGGCTGCGGATCAGCGCGGAATCGTCGACTACCAGTACTTTGATCGGCATATGTTTTCCCTAGAACAAATCGATGGCGCCGCCGACCGGCGCCTTCCTGATGCGCAGGCTGTAATCCGACTCGCGGTCGAGCAGGGTGGTGTTGTGCAGGTTTTTCAGTTTTTTCACCAGCACCCGGCCGCTGGCGGGAAAGAAATAGACCTTGCGCGGGTAGATATCCAGGAGGTCTTCGGCGAGCAATTCGATGCCTTCGGTGTGCAGATAGTCGAGGACGAAGTCGACGTTGCGTTGGCCGATATTGTTGGCGGTGATGCCGCGCAGTACGCAGCCGCCGCCGAACACCTTGGCCTCCAGCTGATGGCGCCGGGCACCGAGCTTGAGCAAATGATTGATCAGCACTTCCATGGCGTAGACGCCATAGCGCGCCGAGGACGAAACCGGCCCGAAGCCCTCGTCGCTGTTGCCCGGCAGCATGAAATGGTTCATCCCGCCGATGCCGTTCTGGGGGTCGCGCAGGCATACCGAGACGCAGGAACCGAGCACGGTGACGATGAGGAGATCGCGCGGGGTGACGAAATATTCGCCGGGCAGAATCTTCACCGCCTCGCGCTCGAAGTACTGGTCGTAGTAGCTGTTCGGCGCCAGCGCGCTGTCGTAGTCGAGTGGCATGTTCAGGCTTGCCTCGGCGTCGGGCGATAGACCGTGCGGCCGATCAGGGTGACCAGGTGACCGGCCTGGATAAAGCTTTCCGAGTGGCCTGCGAAGAACAGGCCCTCGGGGCGCAGCAGGGCGACCATGCGTTCCAGCAAGCGGTTCTGCGTGGGCTTATCGAAATAGATCATCACGTTGCGGCAGAAGATGATGTCCAGCCCGCCGGCGATGCCCCAGTGCGGGTCGAGCAGGTTGATCTGGCGGAACTCGATCAGCTCGCGCAGTTCGTCGCGGACCTTGACCTTGCCGGCCTGGCCGCCCTTGCCGCGGAGAAAGAAGCGCTGTTTGCGCTGCAGCGACAGCTGTTCCACCCGCTCCAGCGGGTAGATGCCCTGGCTGGCCGTGGCCAGCACCCCGGTATCGATATCCGAGGCGATAATCGACACCGGCGGCTGCCAGTCGATCAGGGTTTCCAGGCAGGCGATGGCCAGCGAGTAGGGTTCTTCGCCGGTGCTCGAGGCCGCGCACCAGATGCGCAGCGTGCGCCGCGTCTGGGCGTGCTGGCGCAGGTAGGCGGCCAGTTGCTCGAAGTGATGGTTCTCGCGAAAGAACGCGGTCAGGTTGGTGGTCAGGGCGTTGACGAATTGCTGCCATTCTTGCGGATCCCGTTCCAGGGCCTCGAAATAGTCGGCGAAGCCGCTCAGGCCGAGATGCCGCAGACGCCGGCTCAGGCGGCTATAGACCATCTGCTCCTTGCTGTCGGCGAGGCTGATACCGGCGCGTTGATAGAGCAGGCGGCGAATCCGCTCGAAATCGGCCCGGGTGTAATGGAACTCGCGCACCGCCTGTAATTCAGTCATGCCGCATAGCCGCCGCTCGTCAGGGTTTGCAAGGGGCTGTCAGAATTCCTCCCATTCGCTGTCCTTGCCCAGGCCCCGCTGCGGCATGCTTTTGCTCGGGGTGCGCGCTTGGCGCGCGCTGGTCTGGACCGCGCGGGGCGTGGCACGGGGGATTTTTCGCGCCTCGCTCTGGGCGTGCTGATCGCCGCCCAGGTCGAACTTGAACACCGCCACCGCCTGGGACATTTCCGTCGCCTGTTCGAGCAGGGATTCGGCCGAGGCCGCGGCTTCTTCGACCAGTGCCGCGTTCTGCTGGGTCATCTCGTCCATCTGGCTGACCGCGCCGCTGATTTCCTCGATGCCGGTGCTTTGCTCGGCGGAAGCCGCGGCGATCTCGGCCATGATGTCGGTGACCCGTTTGATCGAGATGACGATCTCGCTCATGGTCTTGCCGGCCTGGGCGACCAGGGCGTTGCCGTTGTTGACCTTGTCCACCGAATCGGAGATCAGTGTCTTGATTTCCTTGGCCGCCGCCGCCGAGCGTTGCGCGAGGTTGCGCACTTCGCCGGCGACCACCGCGAAACCGCGGCCCTGCTCGCCGGCGCGCGCGGCTTCGACCGCGGCATTGAGGGCGAGGATGTTGGTCTGGAAGGCGATGCCGTCGATCACCCCGATGATATCGGCGATCTTGCGCGCCGACTCGTTGATCGAGGACATGGTCTCGACCACCTGGTTGACCACATTGCCGCCGTCCACCGCGACCTCGGAGGCGTTCACCGCCAGCGAGTTGGCCTGCCGTGCATTGTCGGCGTTGAGCTTCACCGTGCTGGTCAACTCCTCCATGCTCGACGCGGTTTGTTCCAGGCTCGAGGCCTGTTCCTCGGTCCGTGAGGACAGGTCGGTGTTGCCCGCGGAAATCTCGTTGGCGGCGGTGTAGATGGTGTCGGCCGCCAGGCGAATCTGTCCGAGCATGCGCGACAGGCTGCCGGCGGTTTCGTTGGAGTAATCCTTCAGCTGGCCGAAGGTGCCCTGGTAGTCGGCGCTGATGCGTTCGGTCAGGTCGCCTTTGGCCAGGGCGCCGAGTACCCGCACCACATCGCGCAGGCCCTTGTCGGCGGTTTCCATCAACTGGTTGAGGGCGGTGGCGAGGTTGAGGAAGAAGCCCGACTTGTCCGCCGCGTCGACACGCTGGGTGAAATCGCCGAGGGCGGCGGCATTCACCAGACCGGCGACTTCGCGCTCGACGCGGACCTCCAGGGTGCGGTCGTTCCACTCGATCACCGAACCGAGGCGTTCGCCGCTATCGCCCAGCACCGGGTTGGCGATCAGCGAGAAAGTCCGGCCGCCGATTTCGATTTGCGTGCGGTAGGTCGAGGTGAGGTTGGCGAGCAGGCGCTTCTGGTGGTCCGGATTCTTGTGGAACTGGTCCATGTTGCCGCCGAGCAGTTTGTCCGCGGCGAAGTTGGGCAGGGCCTTGCGCAAATCGCTCTCGGCATGTTGCATCATCGCGCCGACGGTCTTGTTCATGTAGATGATGTTGCGTTCGTTGTCGGCGATCATCACGTTGGTGGTGCAGTTATCCAGCGCGCTCTTGATCCGCGCATTGCTGGCGGCCGCAATGGCCGAGGCCTGCAGCGAACCGAGCATGACCCGTAGCGATTCCATTACGCTCTGCGGCGCCGCGCGCGGTAGCTCCAGGTCGAGATTGCCGGTGGCGATGCTGGCGGTGATTTGCGCCAACTCCGCAGGGTCCGCGCCCAACTGACGACGCAAGCCACGCACCAGCAGGAAGACCAGTAGGCAGGCGATCAACAGGGTCACGGCGCCGATGATCAGCAAGAGATTATGGGCGCTGGCGGCATGTTCTTCGGCCTGGTGGCCTTGGCGTTCGACCAGGCTGTTCTGCAAGGCGATCACTGCGTTTACCCGCTGCAGCGTCTCTTGCTGGACATCGCGCAGGTCGGTGAGAAGAACGCTCTGGGCGGTGACAAAGTTGCCGGCATCGTAGAGGCTCAGGTAGCGCCTCAGCTGCGTCTCATAGCCCGCCAGCGCCTGGCTCAGCGCTTGCAGCAGCTCGCGGCCCTTGTCGGAAGTGACCGTCTCCTCGAGCCGGTCCATGTTTTCTTGCAGGCTGACGCTGGCCTTTTCGATTTTCTCGCGTTCTCCGGCGACCAGACCGGGATCGTCGCGGGCGATCAATAGGGTGCGTACGGCGCGGGCAATGTTGTTGCTCTCGTCGATCACGTTGTTGGCTATGACTGTTTTAGGGAAGCTGTGCTCTACCAGCTCCTCGACCTGGTTACGCAGGGCGTCGATCTGCCGCACGCTGATGACCAACACCAGCAACAGCAGGGCCAGCAGGGCGCCGAAGCAGAGCGACAGCCGCTGGACCATTGAGAGTTGCTTCAGGTTCATGGGGATCTCCTTGAGGTTGCCAGCGCTGTCTCAGTCGTTGGGGTTATTGAGCAATGCCAGCTCGCGGCTGCTCATAAGTTTTTCGATGTCCACCAGGATCAGCATGCGTTCGCTCACGGTGGCCAGGCCAAGCAGGTATTCGGTGTCGAAGCTGCCGCCGAATTCCGGTGGCGGCTTGATCTCCTGGCCGGTCAGGGCGATCACGTCGGACACCGAGTCGACCACCGCGCCGACGATGCGCTCGAGCACATTGAGGATGATCACCACGGTGAACGGGTCGTAAGTCACCGAGGGCAGATTGAATTTGATGCGCAGGTCGACGATCGGCACTATGGCGCCGCGCAGGTTGATCACGCCCTTGATGAAGGCCGGGCTGTTGGCGATCGCGGTGACCTGGTCGTAACCGCGGATTTCCTGGACTCGCAGGATATCGATGGCGTATTCCTCGGCCCCCAGGGTGAAGGTCAGGAACTCCCGGGCGGGTTGGTTGCCGGGGTTCTCATTCGCTTGGTTCATAGCTGTGCGCTCCTTTACCGGCCAGGCGCGGCAGGGTGTCGATGTCGAGGATCAGGGCGACGCTGCCGTCGCCCATGATGGTGGCGCCGGTGATCCCATCGACGCGGCGGAAGTTCTGCTCCAGGCTTTTGATCACCACCTGCTGCTGGCCGACCAGATCGTCCACCAGCAGGGCGAATTTCTCGCCCTCGGCTTCGAGAATCAGCACGATCGCCGCGGTCGGATCGGGCGCCGCGCCGCCATTGTCGAGCAGGTCGTGCAGGGCCAGCAGCGGCAGGTACTCGCCGCGCACGCGGATCACCGTGCCGCGATTGCCGCTGAGGCCGTGGAGGTCGTCGGGTTTCGGTTGCAGCGATTCGATGATGTAGGTCAGCGGGATCACGTAATGCACGCGCTGCACCGAGACGATCATGCCGTCGAGGATCGCCAGGGTCAGCGGCAGACGAATGGCGATGCGGGTGCCCACGCCTTCCATCGATTCGATGTCGATACGCCCGCCGATCGCCGAGATATTGCGCCGCACCACGTCCATGCCGACGCCGCGCCCGGACAGGTCGGTGACCACTTCGGCGGTGGAGAAGCCCGGCATGAAGATCAGCTGCCAGACCTCGCTGTCGGGCATTTCGTCGCTGACCGCCAGGCCCTGCTGGCGCGCTTTTTCGATGATCTTGGCGCGGCTCAGGCCGCGCCCGTCGTCATTGACCTCGACGACGATGCGGCCGCCCTGGTGATAGGCCGCGAGGCGCACCGTGCCGTGCTCGGGCTTGCCGGCGGCGAGGCGCTGCGCGGGCGACTCGATGCCGTGGTCGACGCTGTTGCGGATGATATGGGTGAGCGGGTCGGTGAGTTTTTCGATGACCCCCTTGTCCAGTTCCGTGTGTTCGCCTTGCAGGTGCAGCTCGACTTTTTTGCCGAGCTTGCCGGCGGTGTCGCGCACCACCCGCGGGAAGCGATTGAAGATAAAGCTGATCGGTAGCATGCGGATCGACATCACCGATTCCTGCAGCTCGCGGGTGTTGTGTTCGAGCTGGCCGAGGGCCTGGTGGATCTGTTCGAACAGGCTCGGGTCGAGGTCGACGGTGAGTTGGGCGAGCATCGCCTGGGTGATCACCAGTTCGCCGACCTGATTGATCAGGCTGTCGATCTTTTCCACGCTGACGCGGATCGAGCTGGACTCGCTATCCGCGCCGCCGCGCGAGGCGGCTGGCGCGGTATCGCCGGTGCGGCGGTCGTTACCGCGTCTGTCGCCGCTGCGGCGGTCCGCGCTGCGCCGTTCCTCCTGCGGTGCCGTGGGTACGCTCGGGCTCGGTATGACGGGCTGGGCGGGCGGCAGCGAACCGGGCGCATCCTCGAACAGGCCGTAAGCGGCATCCGCGGCGGCGGGTTGCTCGAACAGCCCATAGGCCTCGTCGGGCGTGGCTGGGCTGGCCAGCCCCGGGGCATCGTCGAAGAAGCCGAATGCATCGTCGTCGCTTGCTGCGGCGGGTAGCTCCTCGAAGAAACCGAAGGCTTGCTCCTCGCCGGCGGATGCGGGTAGCGGCGAGCTGGCGGGGGCCTGATCGATAAAGCGTTGCAAGCGCGCGAGCGTATCGGCGGTGGGAATATCCGGGTTCTCGCGCTGGTTCTGGTGGGCGGAGAGCAGCTGCGCGAGCACGTCGCGGGCGCCGAGAAATACATCGATCATCTCCACCTGCAAGGCCATGCGCCCGCTGCGCAGCTTGTCCAGCAGGGTTTCCAGTACGTGGGTCAGCGCGCTCAGGTCGTCGAAACCGAACATGCCGCTGGAGCCCTTGATCGAATGGGCGGCACGGAAAATCCCGTTCAACGCCTCCGGGTCCGGCGCCTGAGTATCCAGGGTCAGAAGGAGGTGTTCGAGGTTGGCCAGATGCTCCTCGGCCTCCTCGAAAAACACCTGGAGAAATTGCTCCATGCCGTCGTTCATCTGCGCGCGCCTGTGCAGTGCCTGGGTGGTCGATCAGGGCAAAACCTTCTTGGTCACTTCGAGCAGCTTCGGTGGATCGAAGGGCTTGACCAGCCAGCCGGTGGCGCCAGCGGCTTTGCCCTGCTGCTTCATCGCGTCGCTGGATTCGGTGGTGAGCATCAGGATCGGCGTGCTGCGATAGCCGGGCATGCCGCGCAGGCTCTTGATCAGGCTGATGCCATCCATGTTCGGCATGTTCTGGTCGGTGAACACCAGCTGGTAGCTTTTGCGCTGCGCCTTGCCCAGCCCGTCGCGGCCATCCACGGCTTCGTCGACCTCGTAGCCGGCAGCACGCAGGGTGAAACCCAGCATCTGCCGAATCGAGGTGGAATCGTCGACTATCAGGATGGATTTGCTCATGAGGTCGCTCCATTGTGCGTGCGGAGAGTGGCGGCCGCGGCGTGTTCGGCGGGGCGCGGTTTTCCCTGCTGCCCCTGGCCCCAGCACAGTTCGGCCTTGACGCTGTTGCCCGGCGGGTAGAACACCAGGTGCTGGCACAGGTTACGCACCAGGATCAGGCCGCGGCCGTGGTACTGGTGGGTCAGGTCCTGGGGCGCGTCGAGCAGCAGCCGACCGACATCGAAGCCCCGGCCGCTGTCGCAGACCCGGACTTGCAGACTGTTGCCCGTGGCGCTGCCTTGCTGGCGTACCTCGACCCGGATCTCGCCCTGGGTGAGGGCGGCCAGGCGCTCGCGACGGGTCTCGAAATAACGCTCGAAACCATCGGGCAGGTTCTTGATCGCCGAGTTGAGGCCGAGCAGGCCGTGGTCCAGGGCGTTGCTCAGCAGTTCGTAGAGAATCACCGCCAGGGCGCCCTGTTTTTCCGCGGCCAGCCCCAGGGTGTTGCACTGGGCGGCGACTATCGGCGCCAGGTCCAGGCGTTGCAGCTGCGAGGCGCCGAAGGTCAGTTGCAGGTGCCAGTTCTCGGCGACCCCACTGGTTTCGGCAGGCGCCGGCGGACAGTCGACGGAGACCTCCGCGGCGCTGCATTCGAGCAGCAGGCAGGACAGGTCGTCATGCGGCAGGCGTCCGCCCATATGCTTCTGCAGGGCGAGTTGCAGCACATCGATCGGATTCTCCTGTGGCGCCTGTTGCAGGCATTGCTCCAGGCGCGCTTTGCCGAACGGCTCGCGCTCGGCGTTCTCCGCTTCGATCAGACCGTCGGAGTACAGCAACAAACGGCGCCCCGGTTCCACGGCGACGGTTTCGTACTGGTTTTCGAACTCGTCACCATCGACGATACCGAGGGGCAAGTTGGCCGAGGCGAAACGGTGCACCACCTGGCCTTGCGGGTCGAGCAGCAGGGCCGCCGGGATGCCGCCGTTCCATACCGAAAGCAGGTTTTCGCGGGGGCGGAACAACACCAGCAGGGCGGCGACGAAACGGTCGACCGGCGAGTAGGCGCGGTGGCGCAGGTTCAGCTCCCAGGCGATGCTGTCGAGGGTGAAGCCCTTGCCGGCCATGGCGTAGAAGGCCTGCGACAGCGGGATCAGGGTCAACGCCGCGGGCAGGCCATGACCGGTGGCGTCGGCCAGCATCACGTAGAGGTCGCCGTTGCTCGATGGGCAGGCCAGCAGCAGATCGCCGGAAACCTCGTTGGCCGGCTGCAGCAAGTAACGCACTTGTGGATGGTCGAGCAGGTCGCTGCGCACCAGCCGGCTCATCAGGAAGCGGCTGATGCGCCGTTCCTCGGCTTCGGCGTGACGGTACAGCAACAGCTCGCGGTTCTGTTCGGCGACCTGCTCCTGCAGCACGGTTATGCGCCTGAATGCATTGATCTTGGCGGCGAGGATGGCGAAATTCACCGGCTTGGCGATGAAGTCGTCGCAGCCGGCATCGAGCGAGGCGACCTGATCGTCGGTTTCACTCAGGCCCGAAAGCATGATGATCGGCTTCCAGCCACTGACTTTCTGCAACTCGCGGATCAGCCGGGTCGCGGCGATACCGTCCATGCCGGGCATCAATTGATCCATCAGTACCAGGTCGAAGGTCGCCTGCCGATACGCCTGCACCGCCCGCTCGCCGTCGCCGACCACCGTGCACTCGTGACCCAACGACCGGATAAAGGTCTTGAGAAGTAAGCCGAGCGTGGGGTCGTCATCGACGCTGAGGACGTTCAGGGGGCGCATGGCTCGACTCAACTGATCTTGAACAGCTTTTGAAAGTTGGCCACTTCGAAGACCTCCTTGGCGATGCCGTGCAGGCTGCGCAGCTCCACGCGCTTGTGTTGCGCCTGGGCCTTGTCGCGCAGCAGCAGGAGGATGCCGAGGGCGGCCGAGTCGATGTATTGCACCGCTTGCAGATCGATGATCAGTACCTGTATCTCGGCTTTCGCCAGTTCCTGCTCATAGGCCTCGCGAAAGGTCCGATAAGCCTGGAAGTCGAAGCGCTCCCCGAGCCGGATGACGGCAATGCCTGCTTCACTCATGACAGTGGCTTCCCTTCCTAGAAAAAGTCTATTTCGCCGGCGTGCATCGAGGTCTGGTTGACCGGGTTGTGCACGTGGCTGTCGAGTTGTTTGCGTTGGGCATCCAGGCGGTCCTGTTGGGCGTCCTGGCTCAGTTGCGCGACGCCTTCGAGGCCGCCGGACACCTGCTCGAGTTTTTCCGTGTGCTTGCGGATCTGGGCCAGCAGCTGGCTGCTGAGGTCCTGGAACTGCAAGGCGGTGATGGCTGCGTTGACGTCGACGGAAAAGGCCCTGGATATCTGCTCCAGTTCCTCCACGGCCAGCACGGTCGAGCCGTTCATCTGCTCCAGTTCGTTGAGCATGGTGTGGATTTTCTTCTTCGAGGTCATGGCCACGCTCATGTCCCTGGCCGCCAACTGACTGATGGCGGCATCGGCCTGCTGCAACTCGGCGTGCACGGTATTGATATGGCTGCGTATGGCTTCGGAAAACACGCTGGAGCGGGTCGACAACGCGCGCACTTCGTCGGCGACCACGGCGAAACCCCGGCCGGCCTCGCCAGCGCGGGCGGCCTCGATGGCGGCATTCAAGGCGAGCAAATTGGTTTGTTTGGCGATGGCATCCATGTCGGCGGTGGATTTCACGATTTCGCCGATCTTCGCCGTGATGCGGTCGATGCTGTCGACCAGCTCCATGGAGGTGCGGCTGGTTTCCACGGTGGCATCGACGAAGAAGGTCAGGGTCTCCTGGGTGGTGCTGACGAATTGGCCGAAGTTCACTTCGCGACTGTCGTGCTGGTCGGCCCGGTAGCGGTCGGTGAGCGAGCCGGCGATCTGCAACTGACGTTCTATCAACTGGTTGAGTCGGGTGAAGCTGCCGATCAACCCCTCGATCGCCGTGCCGAGCAACCGGTCGATCTGCTGGCTGCGCTCGGCGATCGAGTGCGCCTCGTTGGCCACCCCTTGGCACAAGGGTTCGAACTCGTCGCGCAGCGCCAGATTGGCCGACTCCGCCTGTTCGGATTCGGCTGCGCCGAACGCCTCTTGTCGGCGCAGCCGGTGAATCAAATAGGCGCCGCAAGTCAGGCTGAGGAGCGCGCCGGCAATCAGCGCCGGCCAACCGGGCAGGCCGGCACCGAGCAGCGCCAGGCTCAGCAGCCAGGGCAGGCCGAACAGGCTGGAAACAAGGGGGATAGGTAGCGGTGAGGCGCTTTGTTCGAGCATTGAGCGACTAATCCCTGTGCGATATGACTCCTGGGTTTGGCTTAACCCTAGGAGTGCCGAAGGCTTTGTCAAATGAGTCAATTCTCCGTCGCGCGAACCTGGGCGTCGACGAACGGAGCAAGCACGGAAACGCCCGGCTTTAAGCGCTTTGTCTACGGATTAATGGAATTAAAAGTGTTTTTAAAGGTGAAAAATATTCTTAGAGAACGATGAACTAAATTGACCGAATAGACAGTAAGTCGACGAATCGGCAAATATGCACGCCGGGCAGGCTGCGCGGCTTGCTGGTTTTGCCGCCGGAGTACGTCCGCGTGCCGGCGAGCGCCGATCGTTAGCCTGCTTCCGTGCCGCATTGAGCCGGTGTCTGGCAAGGTTCTACGACTAAAGGCGTAGAGGCTTTTTCCGATTGGCCGACGCTAGCGGTTAGGCGAACGGCTATGGTGGATATTCGGAGAGGTTTTTGAGGGATGGGGCCATGTCGGTAACGCTGCTTTTCGATCGACTGCTGTGCGCCATAGGTCTGCGCACCCTGAACCAGCAGTTTCTGTTTTCCTATGCATTGATGTTTCTGCTGGCACTGGTCGCCTCGGTGGCGCTGTATCTGAATATGGCGGTGTCGCCGGAAACCATCAACGTGGCGGGCGCCCAGCGCATGCTCAGCCAGAAGATGAGCAAAGAGGCCATGCTCCTGCGCGAGGGGGCCATCGAACGCGCCGTCCTGGACGCCACCATCGCCCAGTTCGCCGAGGCCCACGAAGCGCTGCAAAACGGCGACCCCGAGCGCAAGATCAGCGTTATCCCGTCGCCGGCGGTGCAGGCACAGATGGTGCTGGTCGGGCGCTTGTGGCAGGACTTTCGCCCGCGATTGGAGGCGTTGGCCGGCGCTACCAATGAGGTCGACCTAGCCGCTTTGGAAAGTGCTTCGACCCAGCTGCTGCGGGAAATGAACAAGGCGGTGGGATTGATGGCGGCGCATGTCGAGAACCGACAGCGCGGTCTGATGTGGCTGGCCTTTGGCTGCTTGTTGGGCATTCTGCTGTTGGTGGTATTGGGCCGGCAGTTCGGCCTGCGTCCACTGATGACCAGCCTGGGCCTGGTGGAACACGGGCTGACCCGGGTCGGCGGTGGCGACTTCACCCGCGGATTGGAGGGCGGGGAGCGCGCCAATGAAATCGGCAGGATCATCGCCGGCTACAACCGCATGCAGACCGAGGTGCGCGCCTTGCTGGGCGAGGTCAAAGCCTCGGGCGGCAACACCCAGACCCATGTCGAAGAGGCGGTGGCGGCTGCCCAGGCCGCGGGCGACGGTGCGCGGCGCCAGCACGAGAACCTCGACCAGGTGGCGACCGCGATGACGGAGATGAGCGCCACCGTGGCTGAAGTCGCGCGGCATGCCAGCCTGGCTGCGGAGTCCGCACGCAATGCCGATGAATGTGCCCAGGCCGGACAGCGCGCGGTGCAGCGCAGTGCCGAGCTGTTGGCCGGCCTGAGCGGGCAGATGGAGCGTAACGCCGAAGGCTTGGCGGCCCTGCGCGAGGAAACCGCCGGGGTCGGCAAGGTATTGGAAGTGATTACCGCGATTGCCGAGCAGACCAACCTGCTGGCGCTCAATGCCGCCATCGAAGCGGCCCGCGCCGGCGAAGCCGGGCGTGGCTTCGCCGTGGTCGCCGATGAAGTGCGCACCCTGGCCAGCCGCACTCAGCAATCCACGGGGGAAATCCAGGCGATTATCCAGCGCCTGCAGGCGGGGGCGGAGCAGGCCGTGGCGGCGATCCAGAGCAGCAGCGAGCTGGTGCGCGATAACCTGCTGCATGTGCAGGAGGCGAACCAAGTGCTCGATACCATCGTCGGTGCGGTGGACAGCATCAATACGATGAACGCGCAGATCGCCACCGCGGCGGAAGAGCAAAGCCAGGTGGCTCAGGATATCGACCAGCGCGTCGCCGAAGTCTCCGGTCTGGCTGAGCGCAGCCATGGCGATGCGCGGAGCGTGATGCAGGTCAGCGAGCGGATTCATAGCGAGATGCAGCGCCTGACCGCGCAACTGAGCCGCTTTCAGACTTGATGGTCGGGCTCGAATGGCAGGTGTCGGGTGGTCGATCCGGTGATTGTGGCTCCGCGATTGACGCCCCATCTGCGATACTGCGCGCCTTCCAAACCGCCGCCGATAGCTTTCAATGAAAAGTCGATACCTGCTGTTGCCCTTTCTCGCGTTGACGCTGGCCGCCTGTGGCGGGGTCGATCCGAATTCGCCGCAGGGACAGCGGCAAGCCATCTTCAAGCAAATGCTCAAGGTCAGCGAAGACCTGGGCGGCATGTTGCGCGGGCGCATCGCGTTCAAAGCCGAGGAATTCGGCGCGGGCGCCAAACAACTCGACCGGCTGACCCGCACCCCCTGGCAGCATTTTCCCCAGGTCCGTGAGGAGGGTGGCGAAAGTCGCGCCAAGGACGAGGTCTGGCAACGTCAGGAGCGCTTCCGGCAGCTGGCCCGCGAAATGGAAGCCAGCACCGCTGCGCTGGTCGATGCCAGCGCCGCCGTTCCGTTACAGCGCGCCGATCTGGCGGCGCCGATGCAACGGGTCGAGGACAGTTGCAAGGCTTGCCATGAGGAGTTCCGCGCGTTCTGAGCCGGCGCTATTCAGAATCCCTCGATCCGCGCTGCGCGCAGTTGCGCGCGCATGGCCCGGACTTCCGGGTGCTTGAAGAACGCCCCTAACTGCGCCGCGCGCGTCGGGCCGACGCCGGGTTGGCGTTGCCAGTCGACAGGGCGGCGTTGCGCCAACTCGTCCCAATCGCCGTCGAGCGGAGCGTCGCCGGCCGGCGGCATGCCCAGGGCGCGTAGCCAAACGTCTGGCGAACGTTGACGGGCCAGGGCGAAACTCCGGCTGATTTTCGCCGCACTGCGCGGGCCCAGGCCGGGAATCCGGCGCAACTGTTCTTCGCTTAACTGCAACCAATCGAGCAGGCCGTCGAGCCGTTTGGCGTGCAGGAGTTTGTCCCAGGTGCCGGGGCCGATACCGGGCAAGGCCAGGCCCTGTTCGCTGCTGAGCCAGGTCAGGCGCGCATGGAATTGCTCGGCGCAGGACGGGGTGATGCGCCAGCAGCTCAAAAAATCGTAGGCGGCGGGGTCGGGCACCGCTAATTTGGCGCGTTGCTGGGTGCGCCAAAGCACACTGTCGAGTTTCGGCACGGTCAGCCCGGCCAGGCGGATCACCACCTGATCGCCGGGGCGGATATCCAGGCGTTGCCAGCGTTGCAGCGAACCGACGGCGACATGCTCGATCGTCCGATCATCGAGCTTCACCGGCTGCAAACGCAGCACGGGGGTGATGCGCCCGCTGCGGCCGATGCGGAACTCGACTTCCTGTACCACTCCCAGGGCCTGGCTGAGCGGGTATTTCCAGGCGGCGGCCCAATGCGGTTCGGCTTGCCAGCGCTCGGTCGCGGGGCGTTCGCTCTGGCGCAGCACCACGCCGTCGCTGGCGAACGGCAGGGCGCTGCGGTACCAGTGTTCGCGCCAGCGCTTGGCGTGATCGAGGTTCTTCAGTGGTTGGCTGAAGTTCAGGCTATCGCTGAAACCCAGTTCGCTCAGCCGCTGCAGGCGTTCGGGCAGCGTCGCCGGGCCGTCGGGCCAATCCCAGACGAACAGGCCGATGGCGGCGGCGTCCTCTGGTGTCAGGTCGTGTCGGGCCAGCAGCCCGGCGACCTTGCTGCGGGCGCCCAGGCCGCCGGATTTGGCCTGCACGTGCTGCGGCAGCCGCCAATAGAGTTCGCCTTGCAGCACGGCGCTCTGTTCGCCGGGCAATTGCGCCGGTATGGCCTCGATCAGGCGCGCCTTGGCGGTCCAGTCCTGGCCGCTGCGGCCGTCGCCACGGCTGATCGCCTGGTGCAGGCGGCCGTCGCGGTAAATCAGGCTCACGGCCACGCCGTCGACCTTCGGTTGGATCCAGATACCCTCGCGGTTGCCGATCCAGGCGGCGACTTCGCCGCTGTCCGCCAGTTTGCGCAGCCCGGTCTGGATCACCGGATGGGCGATACGGCCGCCGCTGCTGGCCAGAGGATCGGCCGTTGCCACCTCGACCGTGGCAAAGCAGCCTTGCCAATGCTGTAATCGCAGGCGGGCCTGGTCATAGAGTTCGTCGGCGACCAGGGATACGCCTTGGCGATGGTAGGCGTCGTCCCAGTGGGCGATTTGCGCGGCCAGTGCTGCGGTCTCGCCCTCGGCGCGTTGGGCCGACCAGTCGGGGCAAGAGCCGGCCCAGGTGTGCGCGGCAAGGGGGAAAAGGAAAAGCGCGGGCCAGGCTTTCATGAGAGCATCCTTGCTCGTGGGGTTGCCTGCAGCTTAGCAGCTATTATTGATCGATCGATTCAACCATCTCGATTGGGGCAGTAACGGTATGAAGATGGGTTTTACGTTCTTTGGCGGTCTTTTCACGCTTTTCCTGCTCATCGCCGGCACACCATGGGGTATGGCGCGTGCCGCCGATAACGCCGCGGCGCAGTGGCACTTCATCCACAACGCCCCGGAGACGGTGGATGACCGCCGCTACGATTACCACTGGCGGGTCCTGCGGGCGGCACTGGAGGCCACCCGGGAAAAATATGGCGCCTATGTCCTCGAACCCAGCCTGCCCATGAGCGAGAAATTTCAAGTCGTCGAGATGCAGAGAGCGCGCGGGGTGCTGAATACCATGGTGCTGGACGCCACCATCGCCCTGGAGGAAACGCTGCAGCCGGTGAAGATCCCCGTCGACAAGGGGCTGCTCGGTTATCGGGTATTTCTGATTCCGGCCGAGCTGCAATCGCGTTTTTCCAGCGTGCAGTCGTTCGAGCAGCTGCGCCAGTTCCGCTTCGGTCAGCAGCGTGAATGGTCCGATGTGGCCATCTACAAGGCTGCCGGCCTGGAGGTGGTGACGGGCAGTAGCTACGAGGGGCTGTTCCGCATGCTGATGCTAGGGCGTTTCGATGCGTTTGGCCGCGGCGTGACCGAGGTGAGCGGGGAGCTCGAGCACTGGCGCAAGGATTACCCGCAGATGGCCATCGAGCAGGAGCTGCTGCTCTACTATCCGCTGCCGGTGTATTTCTGGTTCCCTCGCAACGAGGAAGGTAGTCGCCACGCGCAGCGCGTCGAAGAGGGCATGCGCGCGATAGTGGCCAATGGCACGCTCGATCGCCTGTTCACCGAAGAATACGCCGCCACCATCAAGAAACTTGGCCTGGATAAGCGGCGCGTGTTCCGGATCGGCAACCCCCAGCTGCCGCCGGGGCAACCCTTCGACAATCAAGCATATTGGTTCAACCCGGCTTTGCCGTAATGCTGTTCACTTAATCCAAGCGAGCAGCATTTTTTGTAGCCCGGATGAAATCCGGGGGGCAATCTGGCGTCTGAAAAAACGCTCCCGGATTGCATCCAGGCTACGTGCCGCCCCCATCCTGCGGCTCTAAAGCCCAGAAAATGCCGCTTGCCTGGTTAGGGGAAAGAGGCATTTTCTTAAGTGAACAGGATTACGGTTTGCGGGTTCTTGAGTGCCTTGGATTCGCCCCGGCGCTGCTGACGTTTGCGCGGCTCAGTCGCTCGCCGGGCGGCCATAGGTAGCCGTCAGCGAAGTCGTGCCGAGGCTATTGGCGTTGAGCATGTAGCCGACCAGCGCCGGCATGGCGTTGGCGTCCAATTCGAGTTTCTCCACGCTTAGCGCATGCACGGTGAATTTGTAATGGTGCGGTTTATCGCCTGGCGGCGGACAGGCGCCGCCAAAACCCGGCGCGCCGTAATCGGTCAGGCTCTGCACGCTGCCAGCGGGTAACTCGGGGCCTTTCGCCTGACCGGCGGCGGCCGGCAGCGCGGTGACGTTGGCGGGCAGATTGAACACTAACCAGTGCCACCAGCCGCTGCCGGTCGGCGCGTCCGGATCATAGACGGTGACGGCGAAGCTCTTGGTGCCGGCGGGGGCGTTCCGCCAGTTCAGGGCGGGGGCGCGGTTCGCGCCGTTGCAGCCGAAACTGGAAAACTCCTCGGACTTGCTCAACGGCTGGCCATCCCGAATGTCCGGGCTGCTGAGTTCGAATGCCTGGCTGAGGCTACAGCTGAGCAGGCTGGCGCAACACAGGGTGAGGATGCTGGGACGCATGACGAGGCTCCTTGAAATGGGGGAGCCACGAGTATTGGGCAAATGCCTCAGGCCGACGCGCCCGTTTCGCGCAATCTCTCGCCCGCGCCGCTCGTCTGTCGCAGCGTGCTCGGGGAGCAGCCGAATTGGCGTTGGAATGCCGCGGCAAAGCGCGAGGGCGACTGATAGCCGCAGGCCGCCGCGACTTCGCCGAGGGCCTGCGGGCTGTTACTGATCAGGCTCAACGCCTGCTCCATGCGCGCATCCTGCAGTAAGCGCCGGAACGACAGCTTCTCGATCGCCAGCTTGCGCCTTAGCGTCGCTCCGCTCATGGCCAACCGGGCGGCGACGTCTTCGGCCTGCCAGTCGTGGCTCAGGTCGCTGCGCAGCAGTTGCAGTACGCGTTCTGCGGTACGCCTGTGGTTCTGGGCGAACAGCGCGCCGCCCTGGCCCGCGGCGGCCAGCGTCAGCATCAAACCCTGCCAGGCGTGCTCGGCCTGGGCGGCTTGCAGGCTGCCCTGTTCGGCGCTGGGCAGCAGGGCAAGAACATTGCCGAGGGCCGCACGGGCCTGTTCCGTCGGCTGAAAGACCTCGGCATCGGCTTTGGCCGACAGCGTCAGGCGTGCCAGCTGCGGTGCGAACAACTCGCGCAGGCGTTGCCGCCAGCCGTCCAGCTCACCCAGAGCCCAGGCATGGTAGTGGCCGCTATGCGGGTCCGGCTGGTTGAGCATTTCGACCCGCCGATGCCCCGGCAGCACCAGCCATTCGCCTGCGCAGGCCATGAGTTCGCCTTCGCCCAGGCGAATATGTTTGCAGCCTTCGGTCACTACTATCAGCAGTGGCGAGAGGATAGGTGTGCGGTTCAGGCGCTGGGTTTGGTAACTATGGAAGGCCAGCAGGGGCAAGGGGCTGCTCATGGTCGGGTCCTTGATCGTGGTCGCAGGCGTGCAGCAAAAAGCCCCGCATGGAGCGAGGCTTCTTGTGAGGCGGGCGGTGCTTACAAACCGGCGGCGGCGCGCAGGTCGGCGACCTTGTCGATGTTTTCCCAGGTGAAGGTGGTGAAGCTGTCGTCGCCGACGGTCTTCTGCTCCGGGGTGCGACCGAAGTGGCCGTAGGCGGCGGTTTCCTGATACATCGGATGCAGCAGGTCGAGCATCTTGGTGATGGCGTACGGGCGCAGGTCGAACACCTCGCGTACCAACTTGATGATCTTGTCTTCGGAGATCTTGTGGGTGCCGAAGGTATTGATCGAAATCGAGGTCGGCTGGGCCACGCCGATGGCGTAGGACACCTGGATCTCGCAACGCTCGGCCAGACCCGCAGCGACTATGTTCTTTGCCACGTAGCGACCGGCATAGGCCGCCGAACGGTCGACCTTGGACGGGTCCTTACCGGAGAAGGCGCCACCGCCGTGGCGGGCCATGCCGCCATAGGAGTCGACGATGATCTTGCGCCCGGTCAGGCCGCAGTCGCCCACCGGGCCACCGATGATGAACTGGCCGGTCGGGTTGATATGGAACTGGGTGTCCTTGTGCAGCAGCTCGGCGGGTAGCACGTGCTTGACGATCAGCTCCATCACGCCTTCGCGCAGGTCGTTGTACTTGACCTCGGGGTTATGCTGGGTGGACAGCACCACGGCGTCGATACCGACCACCTTACCGTTCTCGTAGCGGCAGGTGACCTGGCTCTTCGCGTCCGGACGCAGCCACGGCAGCAGGCCGGACTTGCGCGCTTCGGCCTGGCGTTCGACCAGGCGGTGACTGAAGCAGATCGGCGCGGGCATCAGCACGTCGGTTTCGTTGCTGGCGTAGCCGAACATCAGGCCCTGGTCACCGGCGCCCTGGTCTTCCGGCTTGGCGCGGTCGACGCCCTGGTTGATGTCCGGGGACTGCTTGCCGATGATGTTCAGCACGCCGCAGGTGGCGCCGTCGAAACCGACATCCGAACTGGTGTAGCCGATGTTGCAGATCACGTCGCGGACGATCTGCTCGAGGTCGACCCAGGCGCTGGTGGTGACTTCGCCGGCAACGATGGCCACACCGGTCTTGACCAGGGTTTCCACGGCCACGCGGGCGTGCTTGTCCTGGGTGATGATGGCGTCGAGCACCGCATCGGAGATCTGGTCGGCGATCTTGTCCGGATGGCCTTCGGAGACGGACTCGGAGGTAAAGAGAGAGTATTCGCTCATCTAGCGGTTTTCCTGTTTTGACCGGTGGGTGAGGGGCTTGCGGGCCTGTTCACGAACATCATGAATAAGCACCTTGGCGATTGGATTGCTTGGGCTTGGCGAAATGCCGTACCTGGATTTGGAAACCGTTGCGTAAACCGACATACAGGCTCTCGCCGGGCAGCAGCCCGGCGGCCGTGGCCCAACGGGCCAGGTCGTCCTGTTCGAAACCCAGCCACAGATCGCCACAGGCTTCGCGGGCCCAGCTCTGGTTGTGGCTGCACAGCTCGGTGATCAGCAGGCTACCGCCGGGGCGGATGCGCTGCGCCAGGTGCTTCAGCGCCTCGGCGGGCGCGGCGAAATGGTGCAACACCATATTCAGCACCAGGCAGTCGCTGGCGGGATAGTCGTCGACCAAGGCATCGGCCAGTTGCAAGGCAACGTTGGCCAGCCCCTCCTGGTCGCACCGCAAACGCGCCAGTTCGAGCATCGCCGGGCTGTTGTCCAAGGCGATCACCTGGTCGAAGCGGCGCGCCAGTTCGGGCAGGAAACCGCCGTCGCCTGGGCCGATTTCCAGGGCCGTGGCGCCGGTCGCGAAGTCCAGCGAGTCGAGCAGGGCCAGGGCGCTGTCGCGGTATTGCGGCAAGCCGGCGATCAAATCCTGCTGGGCTTGGAAGTTCGCCGCCATCCGCGCGAAGAAATCCTGACTGGCCGCCGCGCGCTGGCCGTGCACTTCGGCGATGCGCCGTTGCACGTCCTCGGGCAAGCGCAGTTCGTCTACCTCGCCGAGCAACGCCGCATGCAGCGCACCGCCGAGCAGGTCGACTTGCGCCAGGGCGCGGCGGTAGAAGATCGCATTGCCCTCGCGGCGCGTGGCCACCAGCCCGGCCTGGGCCAGCACCTTGAGGTGATGGCTCATGCCCGACTGGCCGATGGCGAAGATCTGCGCCAGCTCCAGCACGCCGAAGGAGTCGTTGCTCAGGGCGCGCAGCACGTTCAGGCGCAGCGGATCGCCGCCGGCCTTGCACAGGGCGGCCAGCTCGTCGGCTGCATCGAAACGTATTTGGGGCGCGCGCATATTCATAGGCTGAGCAGTCTAGTCGGTCATTTTTCATCCAGCAATACCAATATCAAAAAGTTTTGATATTGGATGCGGGCCCGCAAGCGGCAAGCGGCAAGCCATAAGCTGCAAGTAAAAGCAAAAAGTTTGACGGTGTTTGGGCGAGCGCCACTTCTGATTTGCTTGCAGGGCGCGCGGCCACCCACCTTGCAGCTTTTATCCATCTGTCATTGCCCCCGCAGGCTCAGTGGGGGAAAATGCCCACCTTTTTCCGCCCCCTTCGTCTTAGAAGCAGCCCCCGTAGGAGATTTAGTGATGCCCAGCCGTCGTGAGCGCGCCAATGCCATTCGTGCCCTGAGCATGGATGCCGTGCAGAAAGCCAACAGCGGCCATCCGGGTGCCCCGATGGGCATGGCGGACATCGCTGAAGTGCTGTGGCGCGATTACCTCAAGCACAACCCGAGCAACCCGAGCTTCGCCGACCGCGACCGCTTCGTGCTGTCCAACGGCCACGGCTCGATGCTGATCTACTCGTTGCTGCACCTGACCGGCTACGACTTAGGGATAGAAGACCTCAAGCAATTCCGTCAATTGCACAGCCGCACCCCGGGCCACCCGGAATACGGCTACACCCCTGGCGTGGAAACCACCACCGGCCCGCTCGGCCAGGGCATCGCCAACGCCGTCGGCTTCGCCATCGCCGAGAAGGTGCTGGGCGCGCAGTTCAACCGCGAAGGCCATAACATCGTCGACCACTTCACCTACGTGTTCCTCGGCGACGGCTGCATGATGGAAGGCATCAGCCATGAAGTCTGCTCGCTGGCCGGCACCCTGGGCCTGGGCAAGCTGGTGGCGTTTTACGACGACAACGGCATTTCCATCGACGGCGAAGTCGAAGGCTGGTTCACCGACGACACGCCGAAGCGCTTCGAAGCCTACGGCTGGCAGGTTATCCGCAATGTCGACGGCCACGATGCCGAAGAAATCAAGATGGCCATCGACACCGCGCGCAAGAGCGAGCAGCCGACCCTTATCTGCTGCAAGACCACCATCGGTTTCGGCTCGCCGAACAAGCAGGGCAAGGAAGAGTGCCACGGCGCACCGCTGGGTAACGACGAAATCGCCCTGACCCGCGCCGCCCTGGGCTGGAACCACGGCCCCTTCGAAATTCCCGCGGACATCTACGCCGAGTGGGACGCCAAGGAAGCCGGCGCCGCCGCCGAAGCCGAGTGGAACCAGCGCTTCGCCGCTTACGCCGCCGCCTACCCCGAGCTGGCCTCCGAACTCAAGCGGCGCATCGCCGGCGAGCTGCCGGCCGATTTCGCCGAGAAGGCCGCGGCCTATATCCGTGACGTCGCCGAGAAGGGCGAGACCATCGCGAGCCGCAAGGCCAGCCAGAACGCACTGAACGCCTTCGGCCCGCTGTTGCCGGAGTTCCTCGGCGGTTCCGCCGACCTAGCCGGTTCCAACCTGACCCTGTGGAAAGGTTGCCGGGGTGTGTCGGCGCTGGATGCGTCCGGTAACTACATGTTCTACGGCGTGCGCGAATTCGGTATGAGCGCGATCATGAACGGCGTCGCCCTGCACGGCGGTTTCGTGCCCTACGGTGCGACCTTCCTGATCTTTATGGAATACGCGCGCAATGCCGTGCGCATGTCCGCGCTGATGAAGAAGCGTGTGCTCTATGTGTTCACCCACGACTCCATCGGTCTCGGCGAAGACGGCCCGACCCACCAGCCGATCGAGCAGCTGGCCAGCCTGCGCGGTACGCCGAACCTCGACACCTGGCGCCCTTGCGACGCCGTGGAATCGGCGGTGGCCTGGAAGCATGCGATCGAACGCAACGACGGCCCGAGCGCGCTGATCTTCAGCCGGCAGAACCTGCCACACCAGAGCCGCGACGCCCAGCAGCTGGGCGATATCGCCCGCGGCGGCTATGTGCTGAAGGACTGCGCTGGCGAGCCGGAGTTGATCCTGATCGCCACCGGCTCTGAAGTCGGCCTGGCGGTTGCCGCGTACGACAAGCTCAGCGAGCAGGGTCGCCAGGTGCGCGTGGTGTCGATGCCGTCGACCAGCGTGTTCGATCAGCAGGACGCCGGCTACAAGCAATCGGTACTGCCGGTGCAGGTCGGCGCGCGCATCGCCATCGAGGCCTCCCACGCGGACTACTGGTACAAGTACGTCGGCCTCGAAGGCCGCATCATCGGCATGACCAGCTTCGGCGAGTCGGCCCCGGCGCCGGCGCTGTTCGAGCACTTCGGCTTCACCGTCGATAACCTGCTGGAAACCGCCGCCGAGCTGCTGGACGCCTGAAAGCCTTGGTAGGAGCGAGCTTGCTCGCGATGCTCAAACATTGATCGCGAGCAAGCTCGCTCCTACAGGTTGACCACATTCGTGCCAAACATGCCAAAAACCAATCGCCCCTACCGAATCGCCCTTAACGGCTATGGCCGCATCGGTCGCTGCGTGCTGCGCGCGCTGCATGAGCGCGGGGTCGACGCCGCGCTCGAGATAGTCGCGCTGAACGATCTGGCCGATCAGGCCAGCATCGAATACCTGACCCGCTTCGACTCCACCCACGGGCGCTTTCCCGGCGAGGTGCGGGTCGAGGGCGATTGCCTGCATATCAACGGCAACTGCGTGAAGGTGCTGCGCCAGCCGACGCCGGAAGATATCGACTGGGCGGCGCTGAATATCGATCTGTTGCTTGAGTGCTCGGGCGCCTATCACGCCCGCGCCGACGCGCAGCGTTTCCTTCAGGCGGGTGCGCCGCGGGTGCTGTTCTCCCAGCCGATGGCCAGCGAGGCGGATATCGATGCTACCGTGGTCTTCGGGGTTAATCAGGATTGCCTGAGCGGTGCGGAAACCCTGGTCTCCAACGCCTCTTGCACGACCAACTGCGGCGTGCCCTTGCTCAAGCTGCTCAACGAGTCGGTCGGTCTGGAGTACGTCTCCATCACCACCATCCACTCGGCGATGAACGACCAGCCGGTGATCGACGCCTACCACCACGAAGACCTGCGCCGCACGCGCTCGGCGTTCCAATCGGTGATTCCGGTGTCCACCGGCCTGGCCCGCGGCATCGAGCGTCTACTCCCGGAACTAAGCGGGCGAATTCAGGCCAAAGCCATCCGGGTGCCGACGGTGAACGTCTCCTGCCTGGACATAACGCTGCAAACCGCCCGCGACACCAGTGCCGAGGAAATCAATCGGCTGTTGCGCGAGGCCGCCGCAAGCGGTCCGCTACGGGGCTTGCTGGCTTATACCGAGCTGCCCCACGCCAGTTGCGACTTCAACCACGACCCGCACTCGGCGATCGTCGATGGCAGCCAGACCAGGGTCTCCGGCCCGCGTCTGGTCAACCTGCTGGCCTGGTTCGACAACGAGTGGGGGTTCGCCAACCGCATGCTCGATGTCGCCGAACATTTCCTATCAATAGCCAATCCACAAGTGAGCGAGCTAGAGCGAGACAAGGCAAAAATAGGCGAAGAAGCGGAGTTTACGAGCAGTAAATGAGCATTCTGAGCCTATTTTTAACGCAGTATCGCCGACGCGCAGCCGCTTGTGGTTTGGCGTAACCAGCCCCCGTGAAGGACTGATTCCATGACCGTTCTGAAGATGACCGACCTCGACCTCCAGGGTAAGCGCGTGCTGATTCGCGAAGACCTCAACGTGCCGGTGAAAGACGGCGTGGTGAAGAGCGATGCGCGCATCCTCGCTTCCCTGCCGACCATCAAGCTGGCGCTGGAGAAAGGCGCGGCGGTGATGGTCTGCTCGCACCTGGGTCGCCCGACTGAAGGTCAATACAGCGAAGAGGACAGCCTCAAGCCGGTCGCCGATTACCTGTCCAAGGCCCTGGGCCGCGAAGTTCCGCTGCTCAAGGACTACCTCGGCGGCGTCGCGGTCGAGCCCGGCCAACTGGTGCTGCTGGAGAACGTACGCTTCAACAATGGTGAGAAGAAGAACAGCGACGAGCTGGCCCAGCAATATGCGGCGCTGTGCGATGTGTTTGTGATGGACGCCTTCGGCACCGCCCACCGTGCCCAGGGTTCCACCCATGGCGTGGCCAAATTCGCCGCAGTCGCCTGCGCCGGCCCGCTGCTGGCCGCCGAGCTGGAGGCGCTGGGCAAGGCGCTGGGCAACCCGGCCAAGCCGATGGCAGCGATCGTCGCCGGCTCCAAGGTGTCGACCAAGCTCGATGTGCTCAACAGTCTCAGCCAGATCTGCGATCAACTGATCGTCGGCGGTGGCATCGCCAATACCTTCCTCGCCGCGGCCGGCTTCCCGGTCGGCAAGTCGCTGTACGAGGCTGATCTGATCGACACCGCCAAAGCCATCGCGGCCAAGGTCAGCGTGCCGCTGCCGGTGGACGTGGTGGTGGCCAAGGAGTTCGCCGAAAGCGCCGCCGCAACCGTCAAGCTGGTCGCCGATGTGGCCGAGGATGACATGATTCTCGACATCGGCCCGCAAACCGCGGCGCAGTTCGCCGAGCTGCTGAAGTCCTCGAAGACCATTCTGTGGAACGGCCCGGTCGGGGTGTTCGAGTTCGACCAGTTCGGCAACGGCACCAAGGTGCTGGCCGAAGCCATCGCCGAAAGCCCGGCGTTCTCGATCGCCGGCGGCGGCGACACCCTGGCGGCCATCGACAAGTACGGCGTGGCCGAGAAGATCGGCTACATCTCCACCGGCGGCGGCGCCTTCCTCGAGTTCGTCGAAGGCAAGGTATTGCCGGCGGTCGAAGTACTGGAGCAGCGCGCGAAGCAATAAATAAGAACAAGCGTCGGGCATAAAACCTTGGCGCCGACCGTGGGTCAGTAATTCAACTGGGCCTGCAACAATGCGAGGGCAACCGATGCACAAGGCGACGCTGGTCATCGCGCTGTTGATGCTCACCGGCTGTGCCGGTCGCGCTGCGCCGCAGCAATGGACGCATTGGGTCTGCGACAGCGGCGCCGAAGTGTTCTGGCGCTTCGCCGATGACCGCGATCAGGTCGAGGTGCGCATGGCGGCTGCTCAGGAGATTCACCGGCTGCAGCAGGAGCCCGCCGGTTCCGGCGCACTCTACAGCGATGGCCGGCTATCCTTGCATCTCAGGGGTGAGGAAGGGCTGGTCTACTGGACGGCCAACGACGATTTGATCGGGCGCGGCTGCAAGGCGCCCTGATTTGGTGACGGGCTCAGGCTCGGTTGCCTCCCCCGGATTGCATCCGGGCTACAGATTGACCCCTTCATGCTGAAGGGGGCGGGCACGACGAACAGCTTGCCCGTGAATACTTGAATAGCGCCTGCCCCTGCGGCAGGCTTGCACGATTAACGACCCTTATTGGGAGACAGGAAAACCATGGCACTTATCAGCATGCGCCAGATGCTCGACCACGCCGCCGAATTCGGCTACGGCGTGCCGGCCTTCAACGTCAACAACCTCGAGCAGATGCGCGCCATCATGGAAGCCGCCGACAAGACCGATTCCCCGGTCATCGTCCAGGCATCGGCCGGTGCGCGCAAATATGCCGGCGCACCTTTCCTGCGTCACCTGATCCTGGCGGCGATCGAAGAGTTCCCGCATATCCCGGTGTGCATGCACCAAGACCACGGCACCAGCCCTGACGTGTGCCAGCGCTCGATCCAGCTGGGCTTTTCCTCGGTGATGATGGACGGCTCGCTGAAAGAAGACGGCAAAACCCCGGCCGACTACGACTACAACGTCCGCGTGACTCAGCAGACCGTGGCGTTCGCCCATGCCTGTGGCGTGTCGGTGGAAGGCGAGCTGGGGTGCCTCGGTAGCCTGGAAACTGGTATGGCCGGCGAAGAAGACGGTGTCGGCGCCGAAGGCGTGCTCGATCACAGCCAGATGCTCACCGATCCGGAAGAAGCCGCCGACTTCGTCAAGCGCACTCAGGTCGATGCGCTGGCCATCGCCATTGGCACCAGCCACGGCGCCTACAAGTTCACCAAGCCGCCGACCGGCGATATCCTCGCCATCGACCGCATCAAGGAAATCCACAAGCGCATCCCTAACACCCACCTGGTGATGCACGGCTCCTCCAGCGTGCCGCAAGACTGGCTGGCGATCATCAACGAGTTCGGCGGCAATATTAAAGAGACCTACGGCGTGCCGGTCGAGGAAATCGTCGAAGGCATCAAGCACGGCGTGCGCAAGGTGAATATCGACACCGACCTGCGTCTGGCCTCCACCGGTGCTATGCGCCGCTTCATGGCCCAGCACCCGAGCGAGTTCGACCCGCGTAAATTCTTCGGCGAAACGGTCAAGGCCATGCGCGACGTGTGCATCGCCCGTTACGAAGCCTTCGGCACCGCCGGTAACGCCTCGAAGATCAAACCGATCTCCCTGGAAGGCATGTTCCAACGCTACGCCAAGGGCGAATTGGCCGCCAAGGTCAACTGAGGCAGCCAGCCATAAAAAGCCCGCAGCGATGCGGGCTTTTTTGTGGGCGCGCGCTAGGTGCTTACAGGTGCTTGATCTCCAGCCGCTCGAAGGTGGCTCGGCCCGCCTCGGTTTCGTAGCCGGTATTGTCCTGGGTGTAGACGCCTGCCTTGAAGTACAGCGGTTTGACGGCCCAGTCGGAGCTGATCTTGGCCTTCCAGTTGCGGCTGTAGGAGGTGATGCTCAGCGTGCCGTTGGGCGTCAGGTGAATGTAGTAGGTGAAGCGCTGGTTCATCGGCACGCCGCTGGCGATGGTGATGACCTGGCCGCTGGCGTCGCTGGGGTTCATTCGCACCTTGGCCACTATGTTGCCGTCGCCCCGCCAGGCTTTGTACTGGTACTCCAGTTTGAGCAATGGGCTGGTGCTGTCTTTCGCATGAATCTGACCGATGACGATCTTGCCGGTCGAGGGCACCTGGGTGACCTTTAAGGCAGCGCTCAGGCTGTTATCCGCCTCGGGATACAGCCAGTTGCGCAGGGTGCCGTCGGCATAGGTCTCGCGTAATTCGCTGCGAGGGTACGAGGCATTTTCCGTGGTGGTGCCGTTGACCGGGGCCCAGAAGATGATGGTTCCGTTCTCGGACTTGAAGTAGTAGTCCTGAAAACCGCCGACCAGGACCGGGGTCTCGATGGTGGTGGAAGGGACTCCAACGGGGATGCTCAGGTTCCAGGTAGCGAGGTCGATCATGACTGACTCCAAAATGTGGCGCGGCTGCTTCAGTCGGTGCACATCTCTTCCTCGAGTCAGTAACCCTTACTCGGCATTCCAGCCAGTGACAGACGAACATAAAGCGGGTGGCAAAGTGCCGGTTAATGGGTTGAACGCACCGTCGTGGTGTGCTCTGGCGCCGTTATATAGGGGGATTTGCAAATGCGTAAGCGGTTTTCGACGATATGTTGGCGTCAATATTTTGTTTATTTTGCCGATGGCCAGCCAAACGCCACTAATTAGTGGCGTCGCGCCATAACTGCGGAATGGAGAAAAAATCGATGTTGATGCGCAATTGATGTTTTATTGGCGTCAGTTATTTGTTGTTTTTGCCTGGTGAGGCATGCAAAAAATCGAGAGCAGGTCTCGGGAAAATCCGATGAGTGGTAATGCGAAAAGGGGGTTTTAAACAGATGGAAACTGGCGCTTCGGGTGAATTGGGCTACCGCTGTCCAGGGATGGATTCGCTACACTGCCGGACCTGCCGCTCGGCGATTTCAGCTCAAGAAGCAAACCCGTGACAAAAACAGACGAAGCAGAACTCGCGCCATGACGCCGCTCAAGTACCTCCAGGCTTATCCCGCCAACCTGCAAGACCAGATCCGCCAGTTGATTGCGCAGCAGCGCCTGGGCGATTACCTGAGTCAGCGTTATCCGGGGCGGCACGACATCCAAAGCGACAAGGCCCTATATGCCTATGTCCAGAGTCTCAAGCAGGAGCATCTGCGCAATGCGCCGGCGATCGACAAGGTGCTGTTCGACAATCGTCTGGATCTGACCCACCGCGCCCTGGGGCTGCATACGGCGATATCGCGGGTACAGGGCGGCAAGCTCAAGGCGAAAAAGGAAATCCGCGTCGCCTCGCTGTTCAGGGAAGCCGCGCCGGCGTTTCTGCAGATGATCGTGGTGCACGAGTTGGCGCACCTGAAGGAAACCGAGCACAACAAGGCGTTCTACAAGCTGTGCGAATACATGCTCCCCGGTTATCACCAGGTCGAATTCGACCTGCGTGTCTATCTGACCTGGCGCGAGCTGCCGGTCAGCGGCGTAGCGCCAGATTGAGTTGGTCGACCACTTCCGCCCAGTCGGCGTCTTCGAGAATTTCCTCACGCAGGAATGCCGCCTGGGCGCTGTTCCAGAAGGGCGCGTCGGCGAGCGTGCAGGTTTCTGGCAAGGGGGCATGCTCCGCGATAAAGGCATCGATGGCGGCCTTGTCGGTCGGCAGGCCGAGTTGTTTGAACAGTGACGGCAGCGAATGAATGGGGCTTTCCATAATGACTCCTCTTGGTTGCGGGCGAGGGGATGCCGCCGGACCTGTTTTCAGCCTAGCGCAGTTCGCCGTGAGCGAGCCAACTCAGGTGTGCCGCTCGGTCGGCAAGTGCCGCGCTCTTTGCTAGTCTGCTAGGACTCACCCGCCCAGCCGAGGAGCTGCATGGTCGCCACTCTCTTGCGTAACCTGATGGCTTGGAGTCTATGCCTGAGTGGTGAAATGGCGCTGGCGCGCGAGTGGCTGGCGGTCGGGACCAATTTCCCGCAGGTCTTCGAGCGGAGTGCCGAGGGTGAATATCGCGGTTTGGCCGTCAGCGTTCTGCATCACGGGCTCGACATGCTCGGCCATAGCGTGCGCTTCGAGTTGCATCCCTGGGCAAGGGCTCAATACATGGTCGAGCAGGGCCAGGCGGATATTCTCATCGGCCCCTACAAGACTGCCGAGCGCGAGGCGCGTTTCGCTTTCTCGACGATGGCCTTCTACCGCGACCGGGTGGTCTTCTACGGGCGCCGTGACCGGCTACCACCGTGGCATGGCGACTACCAGGCGCTCCCCGGACGACCGATTGGTGTAGTGCGCGCCTGGTCCTATGGCGACCGGTTCGTGCAGGCGAAGTCCACCCTCGACCTGGTCACGGTGGAGTCGGTGGAGAACGGTTTGAAGATGCTCAGCTTGGGACGTTTACAGCTGCTTGCGAGCAACCAGCGCAACAGTCGTCCGGTGCTCTTGAAGTTGGGCCTGCTCGACGAGATCGTCGAACTCGATCCGCCGATCTCGCTGGAAGATGGCTACTTCGCCTTCCCCAGGCTCGCCAGCCATGACGCGCTGCGCAAGGATTTCGACAGGGCGCTGGCGGAGATGATCGAGCAGGGCGAATTGGCGCGCCTGGCCGAGGGCTGGCAGGTGCAGGTTCCCTGAACGTCGCAGCGTTCAGACGACGCGTAAAACCTGGTAGCACTGTTTCAGGGTGCCCACTTGAATGTCCACCGCGTCGCCCTCGGTGCAGCCGATCAGGGCCTGGCCGAGCGGCGCCCGCGGGCTGATCAGCAGTACGTGTTGCGCATTCCACTGCAACTTGAGTCCGGCGCCCTCGGACACCAGCAACACGCACTGCTCGGCGCCCTTGGCATCGGCCAGCCACACCAGGGCGCCGAGCTGGATACCTTGCCCGGGATCGTAAGGCCGCAGCTGCCGCTTCTGCCAGGCGCTGAGGCACAGGCGGATCTCCTCCGCGCGGCGTGCTTGCCCCGTGGCGAGATAGGAAGCTTCCAGGCCCAGAGTGTCGTATTTGTTCTCGGCAATGTTTTCTTCGTGGGTGGCCGTCTCGTAAGCGCTCAGCGCGGCCTGCTCGGCTTGGGCCAGGTCGGCGCGCAGTTGTTCGAGGATCGATTGCAGCAGATGGGCTTTGTTCACGGCGGGCTAGTCGATGCGAAGGTGGGTGGATTATTGCGATAGCGCCTAAACTTTGCACCAAAGTCTAGTGTCGCCGGGGCTGCGTAACGCGGCACCCTGGGTGGGTTGCCAATCAGAGTGAGGCTGTGGGTATGGATTTTCTACGATCGATCGGGTTTTTCTTCCTGTTTCTCCTGGTGCCGTTAGGCGCCTTGCTGGTCACTTATCCCGCGGCGATCGCCGAATGGTTGAGCGCGCTGTTCGGCACCACCGTCACCCGCGGCAACCTGGCGGCGGTCTTTCTGTTGCTGACGGTCGTCTGCCTGAAAATCGACCTGACCCTGCGCCGCCGCGCCCAGGCGCGCGCCGCCGCTTGATCCTCGGCCGCACGAGACAAACCTGCCCCATTGCGGCCGATAGTGGTAAAGTCGCGCGCAACTTTTCGTGCGTGGCCGGTCAATATGATTGGCGTCCGCCGGCCCGGCTCTCGGGTTTGCGGTTGCGCGCACGGTTTTCCAGGATGGGCCCGCCGGTCCCTACCTATGCCGACTTAAATTAGTCCCGGAACCGCGTAATGCTTGCCAATCTGATTGAATTTGCTACGACCCATTTTGTCCTGAGCGGTATCTTCGTCACCCTCCTGGCCCTGCTGGCCTTCACTGAGATGCGCAAGGGCGGCCAGAGCCTGGGCAGCCGCGAACTCACTGCCTTGATCAACCGCGACGAGGCCGTGGTGCTGGACATCCGCGCGCAGAAGGATTTCTCCACCGGGCATATTGTCGGTGCACTGCACATCCCCTTCGAAAAAATCGCCGCGCGCATGGCCGAGCTCGACAAGCACAAGAGCAAGACCATCATCGTGGTCGACGCCATGGGCCAACACGCCGGCGCCGTCGCCCGCGACCTGAAGAAAGCCGGTTACAACGCCGCCAAACTGGCCGGCGGCATCGCCAGCTGGCGCGGCGACAACCTGCCGCTGGTCAAGTGATATGCCGCACGTCGTCATCTACTCCAGCGACTGGTGCCCGTACTGCATCCGCGCCAAGCATCTGCTGACCAGCAAAGGCGTGGCGTTCGATGAAATCAAGGTCGACGGCAAGCCCGATGTGCGCGCCGAAATGACCCGCAAAGCGCGGCAGACTTCAGTGCCGCAAATCTGGATCGGCGACCGCCATGTGGGCGGTTGCGACGATCTCTATGCCCTGGAGCGCGCCGGCAAGCTCGATGCGCTGCTCAAGGCTTAACCCACTCTCCACATTCGCTTAGGAAGGCTTTGTCATGACCGAACAAACCAGCAACGGCGCCGCGCAAGACGAACAGAACCCACAGTTCTCCCTGCAGCGCATCTATGTGCGCGACCTGTCGTTCGAAGCGCCGAAGAGCCCGGAAATCTTCCGTCAGGAGTGGTCGCCGAGCGTCGCCATGGACCTCAATACCCGCCAGAAGAATCTCGATGGCGACTTCTATGAAGTGGTGCTGACGCTGTCCGTGACCGTGAAGAACGGCGAAGAAACCGCCTTTATCGCCGAAGTGCAGCAGGCCGGCATCTTCCTGATCAAAGGTCTGGACGCCGCCTCCATGAGCCACACCCTGGGCGCCTTCTGCCCGAACATCCTATTCCCGTATGCCCGCGAAACCCTCGACAGCCTGGTGGTGCGCGGCTCGTTCCCGGCGCTGATGCTGGCCCCGGTGAACTTCGATGCGCTTTATGCGCAAGAGCTGCAGCGCATTCAGCAGGCCGCCGAAGCCGCGCCGACGCACTAAGTCGCGACGCTGTGCAATTCAATCAAAAAAGCGCCTGCGGGCGTTTTTTTTATTGGCTGGGGATTATTGCACTGTCCCGTTATACACGACTGACTAAAACTCCGACGGATATGCAGGCTACCTTGCTGAGGCAAACCATGGTCTGCCCCGTCCGGGATCATATGACGATGGAGTTTATGGCGCGCTTAGTACGCCAGCCAAGCTGGCGGTTGATAAAGGGAGAGAGCTACCCATGCATCCTTACCCCATAACTCGTTTCGGCGTTAAAACCCAAGGCAGGAGCGGTATGCGGTAATTTTGCACGTATGGATCTGCGCTGGGGGGGCAGGTGACTGCCATTCCTGCCGCGACCCGCTGGTCAAGTGGCCTTGGCCGTCGTAGCCGTAGGTGGTGATATCAGAGACATCGGTGCGCGGGCCATCGGCGGTTTCGAGCAGGCCGAGGCTGTTGTAGGCATAGTTCCAGCTGCGTTCGGTGGCTTAGGCAGTAGGCCAGACGAAAGCGCTGGCCAAGTCGAATGCCAAGGCCAGCGAACGGCTGAGAGACAAGTTATTGAAGGGCGATTTCAGCAAAGTGACTCCCTCTCGGTAAAGTGCGATGGGTATCGCGAAGCTCAACCCATCAGGGCTGCCCCGCCCGTACGGCGGGAAAAATCTATGACTCTGACCCCGTTGATCGGCTTCGGCCCCATCACCACCGAAATAGCCGAAGTGCCGCAGTTCTACTATGCGAAGGCGTATCACCAGCAGTACCTGGCGAAGAGTTCGGGGGAATATTGCGGGCTGGGTGGGACCGGAGTGTGTTTGCCGGATTGATTGGATAACGGCGCTGGGCGGAGAACAGACCGGTGCCCCCCACCGTTTTGAGAGAGGGATGACGGCCACTTATGCGCTCAAGCCACTTAAGTGCTTGCAGGTTTCAGCTGTAGGCGCTGCACCAACTTGAACGCTGTGCCGGCCAAAGCTGACACCCTGAACCGAAAAGGTCTGAACACCCTGCTGGGAAAATTGATGCAGTAGAGCTGTAGGACGAAGATTGGCCCCGCCGCGGGCAGGACCTTCATCTCATTGTTACTTTTTAAGATGCTATATAGATGAGCTCAATGATTTCCCCGGGGGTAATTGTTTTTTTCATCCACTGCTCGCATTCCGAGTTCTGAGATAGGGTCCCAACCGAGAACAAGGGAGACTGTTCTTTGTTTGATATCCCGGCCTCGTAGAAACAGGTTATGTCTGACCCATTGCGCGCTCTGATTATAAAGTTGCTTTCTTTTGTGGCTATGTGAAGCTGCTGGCTTTCATAGCCCTCTGGGTTAAGACTTGGGTGAAGGCGTAGTAATTTCTCGATCTCATCTTGGTTGAAGCGTCGCGGTGTTGAGTCGCCAGCATAGTGACCTATTTGGATGTGGTCGCCGCTTGGAATAGTCGCCTTGGCAATGATGGTTGAACTGCGCGAGATTATGTCTCTGGCTTGTGCGATAAGGTGTAAAGTTCTTTTGTTTTCTGACTGCGAGATGATCAACTCAAAAGCCTCGTTGGCCACTGTGTCATGGCTGAACAGCTCTTTGCCATTTACATAAAGACTTACTTGTGGATGCATATCTTCCTCAGAAGAGAATTGGTCTAATTGGCGGCACTTTGTAGTTTGGGCATCGCTGATTATGGATGCTTGCTTTCTGATTGAATCGTGTAATCGCGCTTTGTGCGGCAGCCACGTCTTGTTCACTGGCTGATAGGCCGTAGAGTTCAAGGATAAATGCCCTTGTGGCAAGCAAACTTTTCTGAGCTACGTAGCAACCATCGTCTCCATTGGGATCGTCTTTCGAGCACTGCCCTGTAGGCTGTTTCGGCGGGGGGAATAATGGTACGACGTTGGATTCTTGGCCAATGGATGGGTAGTAAGCACTAATCGGGGTAATTAGGCCGCCCATACCAGGCATCACCCCGACTCCTCGAACTCCTAGCGGCTGCTGTGCAGTTCTAGCAAATAGCCCATCGGGGTCCGAAGACCTTAAAGGATTTCCCTCTACATACCCGTAGGTATTCAGCCCGCCATTGAGCCCAATCGGATCGC
Organism: uncultured Pseudomonas sp.; assembly: GCF_946886105.1. Next base: position 52,402 of record NZ_CAMPHV010000023.1, read on the forward strand.
TTTCGACATACCGCCCCGTCTCGGGGTCGTAATCGCGGAAGTAGTTGTAGTGCAGCCCGCTCTCCTGGTCGAAGTATTGCCCCGGGAAGCGCAGGTTCAGCGTCAGGCTACCGCTGGCCGGGCCTACGCCGAAGGCGTCGGATTGCCATTGCCAGACCGTCTGCTGAGTTTGGTTGGTGGCCAGGCGCGGGGTGTTGAGGTGGTCGCTGTGCAGGTAGAACGGGGTGGTGCTGGAGATGGCGCCGGTGGTGCTGTACTGAACGCTGATACCACCCAGGGGCATGTTGTCGAGCCAGATGTAGTACTGGCTGCGGAAGGGAGCCCCCGAGAAGAACTGGCTTTCGCCGAGCAGTTGGCCGTCCGGGCCATAGAGGAAGGTGGTGGTGCTCTGCCCGCTGATCTTGTGGGTACGCTGACCGAGGGCGTTGTAGCGGAACTCCGCTACGGTGGCGTCGAAGAACTTGACGCTGCTTAGGCGGTTCTGGGCGTCGTAGATCAGTTTGCGGCTGACCCTATCCTGGGTCAGATTGCCGACGGCATCGCTGGTGACCGCTTGCGCGTCGATCTGGGTCAGGCGGTTGCTGTCGGCGGCGTATTGGTAGGTTTGCGGGCGGCCTGGCTGGGGCTGGCCGTTGACGACTCGGGTGATGGTTCTGCCGGTGCGGTTGCCCACGGCGTCGTAGCTGTAGGTCTGTTCAAGGTCGGCCTTCTGCTCGGCGGTCAGGCGGTCGAGGGCGTCGTAGCTGTAGTTGAGGTCGCCGAGCAGGCTGCTGTTCAACGTTTCGATGTTGCTGTTGGCGTCATAGCCGTACGTGCTGTTCCAGCCGGCCACGCTTTGTTCGCTCAGGCGGTAGTCCTGATCGTAGCTGCGGCTCAGACTGACACCGTTGGCCCAGGTCAGGCTCTTCAGCGGACCGAACGGCAAGTAGCTAAGGTTGCTGGCGAAGGCGCTGGGTTGGCCGTCGCCGACCTGCAATTGCACCTGACTGACCTGGCCGGCGGCATTACGGACGTAGTGGATGCTGAAGCCTAGCGGGTAGTCGATACGACTCAGCTGGTTGGCGCCGTCATAGGCGTAACCGAGGCGGTCGTACTGATCCACACCATTTACCGCCACCGAGCGCAGCTGCTCGGTGAGATTGCCGCGCGCATCGTAGTGGTAGCCGAGCACGCCGCTGGCATCCTGGACCGCGGTCAAGCGGCCGATGCCTTTGTTGCCGTCGGCGGTCATGTCGTAGTGGTACTGCACATTCAGCGCCGGGTTGACCGGGTATTGGCGGCCAGTCAGGCGGTTGAGAGCATCGTAGGTGTAGGTGGTGACCACGCCACGGGCATCGGTCTTACTGATGACGTTGCCGGCGGCATCGTGGCTGAAGGTGGTGGTGCCGCTGTCCGGGCTGGTCTGCTGGAGCAGGTTGCCCAGGCCGTCGTACTGGTAGCCCGTGGTGACGCCGCGCGGGTCTTTGACCTGGGTCAGGTTGTCCTGGGCGTCGTAGGCCAGGGCGGTGACGCCATTCAGGGGGTCGGTGTTGCTGACCAGACGATCCAGGGCGTCGTAGGCCTGGGCGTGACTGTGCTGCTTGGGGTTGGTGGTTTGCGTCGGGTTGTCGTTGAGGTCGTAGCCGTACTGGCTGGTCTGGCCCTGCGCGCCTATCGAACGTAACAGGCGGCCAAGTTCGTCGTAGACCCAGGTTTGCTGCTGAGTGAGGTTGCTGGAGGCATCCTTGATCCGCTGGGCGGTGCGGTTGCCCATGGCATCGAGGCTGAACTCGATGCTCTCGCCGAGGTTGTTGCTGATCGTGGTCAGACGGCGGGCGCCATCCCAGGTGTACTCAAGCCAACTGCCATCGCCACGGGTGACCTTGACGATCTGGCCGATGGCGTCGTGCTCGAAGCTGGTGGTGCTGCCGGCCGTGCTGACCGAGGCCAGCCAGCCTTGCACCGTGTAGGTCAGACTCGTACTGACGCCGTTGGCGTCGACCAGGTTTTGTGGGTTGCCGTAGTTGTCGAAGTTGGACAGCTGGGTGACATGGCCGAGGGCGTTGGTGACGCTAGTCAGGTGGCCCTGGGCGTCGTAGCCATAGGTGGTGACGTCCTGCACATCGGTGCGCGGGCCGTCGGCCATTTCGATCAGGCCGAGACTGTTATAGGTGTAGCTCCAGTTGCGCTCGGTGGCTTCTACGCTGGAGATGCCCAGCGCTGTCGCCAAGGCAAGCGAGAGTAGGCTTGCGCGATGCAAAGTTTTCATCGGTCAGTTCCTTCTGAAATTAACGCTCAGTGATGGTCTGGCTGAGCTGGTTGCCTTGGGCGTCGTAATCGAACTGCAGCACTCGCTTGGGTTCGGTGATGGTCAGCGGTCGGAACAGCGTGGGATGCCAATCGGTGGTGACGGTGCGGGCTTGCGGGGTGCCTGAAGCTTCGGTACGGGAAATCTCCAGGCCACGGGTGTTGTAGTCGTAGCTGGTGACGTAGCCCTTATTGTCCGTTTTGGTCTTGATCAAGCCGCGAGGGTCATAAGTAAAGGTCGAGTTGCTGCTTGGGCAGTTAGGCGATGCAGCACCGGCCAAGGAAGTGATGCGCTTGGCGCCGGCAATGGTCTGGAAGGTATAAGTGGATTTTTTGCCCAATGGATTTGTCAGGGTGGTGGAGTTGCCGTTGTAAGCGAACAGATACTTCTCGTTGCCACCATTCAACTCGCTTTTAGTTGCCCTGCCTTGCGCGTCAAACGCCCAGGTGACATAGCGCACGCCACGCTCATCGGTAATCCCGGTCAGCCAGCCGCCTTCGCGCGCATCTTCGTAATGATAGCTGCGCGAGTGGCTTTGCCCCCCTTGCGTCCGGGTAACCTTGGTGAGACGGCTTGATGTGCTGTAAGTGAAGGTGACTTGCAGCGAGCCGACAGTGAGCCCCATGAGACGTTTGTTGCTATTGAGGGTGAGCGTCAGGGCATTGCCCAACGAGTCGGTTACTTCGATCTGATTGGCACTGTAGATAAGATTCTCATAAGCGCCGTTGCCACGATCGATCCGGGTCAATTGCCCGAGAGTATCGAAGTGCAGATGTTCATTCTGCGGAGAATCATAGCGCCAGCCAGTGGCGACTTTTTCCATGCGACCAAGCTCTTTGGGAGATGCAGTAACAGTACCGCCAGACACGCTGAATAGGCTTTCACGCCCATCGGCGTCGCTCAACAGAACGCGTGTGGGAGATATTTTCAAATGGGCCGAATAGCTATGGGTCCAGTTGGCCGTTTTACTGTTGTAGTAGCGGGCGAAGTGCATGCCACTGCCTTGCTGACCAGGGTAATCGACTTCAGTTTGAAAACTATTGCCATAAGCCAAGTTGACCGGGTCGCCTGCCGCCTTGCTCGGCGCACCAGCACTCGCTAGCACAGGAGTTGCCGATTGAACTGGGCACGCCCCAGGTAAATCGGGCGCGCCTAGATCGGGAACATCGGGACACAGCAGCTCCACCGGGCGGTCGTAAAAAACCGGGCCGGCGAATTGGTTGTAATAGGTTTGATTGAACGTTAGGTAATTACTGGCCGCTACGCCATCGACGACACCTTTAAAATTGTCGTGATAGATCACCAAGTGGGTCGCGCAGGTGTTCGGAAAATAGCGCCGCATATTGGGGTTGGCTTGTTTGACGGTCGCCAGCATCTGCGCTGGCGTGTACCAAGCGCTGCTCTCCAGCCACTTGATCACTTTACCGCTGGAACATTGCAGTCCCGCTATTTTATAGAGGTACTGCCCTTGCCCATTCAGGCTATTGGGCTCGGCATACGCTTCGGTGCCAAAGTAACTGATGCCGCCATTGGTGCTGCAGTTTGCGGCGGAAAAGGCCCCTGGAGCGAAGGTACAGGCTGAAATAATGAGGGCGAGGCTGAGCCTACGAGAGTAACGATCCATGTTATGAATCCTGCCTTGGATGAAGAGTCGGCGCGTAGCCTAGTGCAAAGCGGAAAGATTGCCACTGGCCAAGTGAGCGCAAGTGCTCAGAATGAACAAATTTCCGGGAAATTAAGGAGCAGTTCTGCCTTACGGGCGCAGGCAGCCGCCTGAGTCCGAGAGGCCCTGTTGGGCTTCGTCGCTACGTTCTTCAGGCTGCGCTCCCCGCCCCAACCATGCTGCGTCCAACCCAGCCAGCGCCTTAATCCATGGCAAAGCCTTGCTGGCGCCAGGCCTCGAAGACCACCACGGCCACGGCATTGGACAGGTTCAGGCTGCGGCTTTCCGGACGCATGGGCAGGCGCAGGCGCTGTTGGTCGGGAATTTGCGCGAGCAAATCGGCCGGCAAGCCGCGACTTTCTGGGCCGAACAGCAGCAAATCGCCACGGCGGAACTGCATCTGGGCATAGCCGTTACTGGCTTTTGTGGTAAATGCCAATATCCTGTCACTAGCGGTATTTGTGATACATTCCGCCAAAGAATGATGGCGTTTTAATGTCGCGTACTCGTGATAATCCAGCCCGGCGCGGCGTAAGCGTTTGTCGTCCAGCTCGAAGCCCAGGGGCTCGATCAGGTGCAGCTGACAGCCGGTATTGGCGCATAAGCGAATGATATTGCCAGTGTTCGGTGGAATTTCTGGCTGAAACAGAACGACATGAAACATTGATCGAGCTCAGGGAGAAGGCCAAGGGATACAGTCTACAGTGTGCCGCCGTTTGTCGACCGTCGCCATGGCGACGGATGAAGTGGAATCCGGGTGACACAGGGGAATGCAGTTAGTGTGGTTCACTAGAAAAAAAATAAGAAACGAAGGACTGTTGGGCATCGAACTCGGACCTGAGGGCATCGCCCTGGCGAACGTTCTGCGTACGCCCGGCGAAGTGCCCCGGCTGAACCATTGCGAGTTTCGCGCCGCCCCCGTATCCGAACAGCCCGCTTTACTCAAAGCCATGGTCACCGAACTGGGCCTCGACGGTCTGCCGGTCAACCTGGTGCTGCACCCCGCGACTTACCAGATGCTCTTGCTCGACAGCCCCGAAGTGGCGCCCGAAGAGTTGCGCGATGCGATGCGATGGCGGGTCAAGGAGCTGATCAGCGAGCCGCTCGATCAGGTCGTCGTCGATGCCTTCCCCCTGCCTGCCGATGCCTACCGCGGCCGCTCGCGGATGGCCTATTGCGCGGTGCTCGGCAAGGCCGAGATGCTGAGTTGGGCCGGGATGATCAGGCATGCCGGGCTGCGGCTCGGCAGTATCGACGTCACAGAAATGGCCTTTCGCAACCTCGGCCTGCTGGCCGGTGCCGACGGCATGAATGTGGCATTGCTGCGCCTACGCTCCAGCGAAGGCCTGATCTGTGTGCAGCATGGCGCCGACCTCTATATGGCGCGGCGCATCGAGCACGGTCTGGAACAGGCCGGCCAGGAGTTCTCCACCGTCACCCTGGAAATCCAGCGCTCCCTCGATTACTTCGAAAGCCAGCTCGGCAAGGGTTATATCAACCGCCTGCTGCTGTTGCCGATGAAGCGCGATGGCAGCGCGGCGCTGCAGGCGCTGGGTGGCGGTCTGGCGGTCAAATTGCAAGCCCTGGATCTGCGCGAGCTGTTCGTCGAGCAGCCGGCCGCCGAGCTCGACGAGCAACAGCAAGCCTATTGCATCACCGCCGTTGGCGCCGCGCTGCGCCAGGAGGCGTCTTGATGCAGAACCTCAACCTCTATCAGGTCGAGCGCAAACGCCGCGGCGGGCCACGGCGCGCGCAGATGCTCCTGGGCCTGGCGGCGCTGGCGCTGCTGTGCGGCCTGCATGCGGCCTGGCATGGCTGGCAACTGCACAAGGGCGCGGCACGCTTGGCGCAGGCGGAAAACCAGGCGCAGCAGCAGGAAGACCTGCTGGCCGCGGCCAAGGCGAGTTTCGTCGAACCGCAACTGGACAGCCGGTTGCCGGCTGAGTTGGCGGCCCGCGAGGCGGACAATCGCCAACTGCAGCAGATGATCGGCTACCTGCAGGTGCTCGCCAGCCAGCGCAGCATCGGTTTCGTCGCGCCTTTGCAGGCGTTGGCCGAGCAGCATCCGCCGAGCGGCCTGTGGCTGACCGCGATCAACCTGGACGCCGGCGGCAGCCAACTGCGTTTACGCGGGCGCAGTCAGAACCAGGAACTGTTGCCCGAGTACTTGCAGCGCCTGGGCCAGAGCGCGGTATTCAAAGGGCGTGAGTTCGCCCGTTTCGACGTGCAGCGCGGCGATGACCAGTTGCTGCGGTTCGATCTGTCCTCGCAGGTCGGGGCTCTGGAGAAGGCCGATGAATAAGTGGCTGGCACGCTGGCAGGGCATGGCCCCGCGCGAGCAATGGCTGGGTTACGGCATTGCCCTGGTGCTGACCGGGGTCGTTTATCTGTTGCTGCTCGGCGATCCGCTGGCGGCGCGGGTGGCCAAGCAAACGACCAACTACAAACTCGCCGAGGCGCGGCGCCTGGAAGCCGAGAGCGGCATTGCCACCTTGCAGGCGCAGCTCGCCGCCGACCCCAGCATGCAGTATCGCAGCGCGCTATTGGCCGCCGCCGCGAGCCGCGAGGAGCTGATCCGGCAGATCGATGCGCACACCGAGGCGCTGATCACCCCCGAGAAGATGAAAGCCCTGCTCGAAGATCTGCTGCGCGCCCAGCCAGGTTTGCGCCTGGTCGGCCTCAACAGTTTCAGCGAGCCGGTGCAGCTTCCCGCCGCCGCACCTGCTGCGAGCGCTGCCGCGCCAACCGCCGCGACGCAACCGGTAACGCTCTACCGGCATGGCGTGCGCTTGCAGCTCGAGGGCGGCTATTTCGATTTGTTGGCCTACCTGCAAGCGATCCAGGGCAGCGCCTGGTCGCTCAACTGGGACAGCCTCGACTATCAGGTCGGCGAAGCCGGCCCGGCGCGAGCCTCGATCAGCTTGCAGTTGTATACCTTGAGTCGGCATGCGGGGTGGGTCGGTGTTTAGAACCCGGTATTTAAGTTTTCTATTCGTCGTTGGCCTGGCATCCGCCCAGGGCATCGACCCGACTCAGCCGCCCGCCGACCTGCTGCCCGCCGAGGGCGATGCCGCGCAGAGCGAAGCCATGCCGACGCTGCAGTCGGTGCTGCGCACCGCCCAGGGCAGTCGCGCGGTGATCGATGGCCAGAGTCTGCAGGTCGGCGAGGAATACGCCGGCATTCGCGTGCTGGCGATCTATCCGCAAGCCGTACTGATCGAACGCCGGGAGCAGCGCCAGCTGTTGCGCCTGGCCGAACCCGTTTTGCAACCGAGCCGATGATGCCCATGATGCAGAAACTACCGCGACGCCTCGGCCTGCTGTTGGGCCTCACCGCACTGCTGAGCGCCTGCCAGACCTTTACCGACGGCGACCAGCAGCTGTACGAGCAAAGCGCCAAGCTGCTCGACGAAAGCCTGCAGCAGAGCCAAGGCAAGGTGACGCCGCCGCCCTCGGTGCAAGCCGCGCTGATTCCGCCGTTGAGCGATAGCCATGTTGCCGGCGGGCCGCGTTTCGACGTAGCGGCCAAGGACATGCCGGCTCGGGAATTCTTTCTCAGCCTGATGGAAGGCGCCGGGCAGAACCTGGTGGTGCATCCCGAAGTCTCCGGCAGTATCACCTTCAGTTTGCGTCGGGTGACCCTCGACGAAGTGCTGGCCGCGGTGCGCGACAGCTATGGCTACGACTTCCGTCGCACCAGCTACGGCTACCAGATCCTGCCGAACCGGGCGATCACCCGCAGCTACGACCTCAACTACCTGAACCTGCAACGCATCGGTCAGACCGACACCCGGGTCAGCTCCGGTCAGGTCGAGAGCAGCGACAACGGCGACTCCGGCAACAACGACAGCAATAACAGCAGCAGCGGGCGCTCGGTCACCACCCTCAACGCCAGCCAGGTGAGCACCTCCAGCGATGTCGATTTCTGGCGCGAAGTGCAGCAGGTGGTGGCCATGATCGTCGGCAACGAGCAGGGCAACAGCGTGGTGGTCAACCCGCAGGCCAGCATGCTGGTGGTGCGCGCCAACAGCACCGATCAGGAGAACGTCGCGCGCTTTCTCGAACAGGCGCAGCGCAACCTGCAACGCCAGGTGATTCTGGAAACCAAAATTCTCGAAGTCGAATTGTCCGACGGCTTTCAGGCCGGGATCAGTTGGGACCAGCTCGGCGGCGATGTCAGCACTTCGCTGGACGGAGCGCTCTTGAACGGGCCGAATGCTATCGACGGGGTGTTCAGCGGTGTGCTCAGCCTCGGCGACTTCACCGGGCTGATCCAGCTGCTGGAAACCCAGGGCGAGGTGCGGGTGCTGTCCAGCCCGCGGATCTCCACGCTGAACAACCAGAAAGCGGTGATCAAGGTCGGCACCGACGAGTTCTTCGTCACCGAAGTGTCGTCGAGCAGCAGCACCACCACCGCGGCCGGCGTTACCGAACCGACCCAGGACATCACCCTGACGCCGTTCTTCTCCGGCATCTCCCTGGACGTGACGCCGCAGATCGACCAGAACGACAACGTCACCCTGCATATCCGCCCCACGGTGAGCCGTGTGCGCGACCAGAACAAGACCATCGTGCTGGGCGACGACAACGTCTTCAACCTGCCCCTGGCGCTGTCCACCACGCGCCAATCCGACTCCATCGTGCGCGCCCGCAGCGGCCAGGTGGTGGTGATCGGCGGCCTGTTGCAGAACAGCAGCGACAACACCGACGCGGAGATTCCCTGGGCCGGCCGGCTGCCGCTGGTCGGCAACCTGTTCAAACAGCAGCGCAAATCGCTGCTCAAGAGCGAGCTGGTGATTCTCGTGCGGCCGCAGGTGATCGCCGACGACGTCTGGCTCGACGAGTTGCGCAAGAGCGCCGAAACCTTCACGGAGCTGAGATAAGGCGATGTACCAAGCCTTCTTCGGTCTGGCTGAAAAGCCCTTCGCGCTGACCCCCAACACCGGCTTTCTGGTGCAGCTGGCGCCGTACCAGGCGTGCCTGAATCTGCTGCGCGTGGCGCTCGCCGAAGGTGAGGGTTTTATCAAGATCACCGGCGAGGTCGGCACCGGCAAAACCCTGCTGTGCCGCGCCTTGCTGATCGAACTCGACAACCAGGACTATCAAGTCGCCTACCTGCCCAACCCCAGCCTGAATCCGGTCGGCCTGCGTCAGGCGTTGGCGCGCGAACTGCACGTCACGGAGGCCGACGGCGCCACCGTGCTGGATGCGCTGCAACGCCGCCTGATCGAGCTGGCCGCCGCCGGCAAAAGCACTGTGGTGCTGATCGACGAAGCCCAGGCACTGCCGCCGGAAACCCTGGAGGCGCTGCGCCTGCTGACCAACCTGGAAACCCAGCAAGCCAAGCTGTTGCAGGTGGTGTTGTTCGGCCAGCCGGAGCTGGACGAGACCCTGGCGCGCAACGAGTTCCGCCAATTGCGCCAGCGCATCACCTTCTCCTATCGGCTACGCCCGCTGGATGTCAAAGACACCACCCGCTATCTGCAAGAACGCCTGGCGGTCGCTGGCTACCGCGGCGAACCCTTGTTCTCGCCGGCCGCGGTGCGCCGCCTGGTACGCGGCAGCGGCGGCATTCCGCGGTTGCTCAATATCCTCGCGCACAAGGCGTTGATGGCGGCTTACGGCGAAGGCCGACGGCAGGTCACCGGCCGCCATATCCGCCGCGCGCAACTGGACACCGAAGGCGCCGAGCCGTTTCTGCGGCGTGGCCCCGCTTGGCTGAGTTGGAGTCTGGTCGCCGGCAGCCTCTGCGTGCTGGCGCTGGCGGGCGTCTGGTCCTGGTCGCCGGCTTGGCAGGAGTTGCTGCCATGAGCCTGGTCAACGACATGCTGCGCGACCTCGAACAACGCCGCGCCGCGCCGACCGAGCGCCTGCAACTGGACGGCCTGTACGCGGTCGACGAAGCCGCAGCCGCGCGCCGCGAGCGCAACGAGCGGATTCGCCGCGGTTCGATCTGGTTTATGGCGGTGCTGCTGCTCGCCGTGCTGGTCGGCCTGATGCTCGGCAAGGTGATGCGCACCTATGGCCCGCTCAAGCCCAGCGTTGAGGCGCCGGTGGCTGCACCTGCAGTGTTGCCCGCGCCCGCGCAATTGCTTGAAGTCCTGCCGCAACACGATAGCCGTGGCCTGATCCTGCAATTGCTGCTGGATCGCTCGGTCGGCTACCAGCGCACCGAGGAAAGCGGCGCGGTCAGCTTGCGTCTGAGCGGCGTGCGGATGGATGGCGAAGCCCAGCGCGGGCAGGTCCGCCGCGAGGGCAACAGCCTGTCCTGGCGAGTCGAGTCGCGCGGCGACGATGTACAGATACTGCTCGTCGGTTTGGCCGACAGCCTGGTGGTGCGCGACCGCCTGGAGCCGGCCGGCGACCGCTGGCTGTTATGGATCGAAGTGCCCCTGAACGCGGATCCGGCCGAAACCGCAGCCGAAGAGCCGGCGGCGCTCGATCAACTGCCGGTCGCCGCCGTGCCGACCGAACCCACGGACGAAGTTCCGGATTGGCTCAGCGCCCCCGTCGCCCCCGCCGATGCCCCGGCGGCGCCGGCACCCGAGCAGGCGCCGGTTGCTGCGCCGCCGCCAACGGGCCCGCCGCAGGTGAAGATCGAACCTTACCGGGCGGACCCCCTGACCCTGGCGCGCCAGGCCCTGCAGGACGGCGATTACCCGGGCGCGATCCGCCAACTGGAAGCCTTGCAGGCCAGCCGCGGCAACGATCCGGAGGTGACCCGCTGGTTGGCCCGCGCCTACCTGGGCGGCGGCGAACAGGCGCGTCTGCTCGAATGGTTGCCGGGTCGGCTGGAACTGATGCCCGACGACAGTGAACTGCGTTTGCTGCTCGGACGGGCGCAATTGCAGGTCGGCGACAGCCAGGGTGCGATCGCCACCCTGGAGCGCAACGCGCCGCCGCTGGTGCGTGAGCCGACCTACCATGCATTGCTCGCGGCCGCTTACCAGCAAACCGCGCAATGGCGCGAGAGCGCCGCGCTTTATCAGCGCCTCAGCGAATTGCGGCCGCAGCAGGCCACCTGGCAGTTGGGCCTGGCGATCGCCCTGGAGCAACTCGACCAGCCATCCGTGGCCGCTCGGCATTATCGCTTGGCCCTGCAAGGCGCGGGGCTGGACGACAGCGCCCGGCGCTTCGCCAGTGAACGCGCAGCAGCGCTAGGAGACCGTTGATGGCCCAGGGAGACGTGCGGCAGAACAAACTGCGCCTCGGCGATTTGCTGATTCAGGCCGGGCTGATCGACGACAGCCAGTTGCAACAGGCCTTGCAGGAGCAGAAGCGCAGCGGCTCCAAGCTCGGCCGCACGGTGGTCGACCTCGGTTTCATCGACGAGGTGCGCCTGCTCACGGCGCTGTCCGAGCAGCTGAAGATTCCCTTTATCGATCTCAAACACTTCAAGTTCGACAACGCCCTGGTGCAGACCCTGCCCGAAGCGGTGGCGCGGCGTTTCCGCGTGATCGTGCTGTCGCGCGAAGGCGGCGGCCTGCTGGTCGGCATGTCCGACCCGCTCGACCTGTTCGCCCTCGACGAGATGGAGCGCATCCTCAAGCTCCGGGTACAACCGGCGGTGGTGCGCGAAGCCGAGCTGCTGGCGACCCTGGACACCGTGTACCGGCGCACCAGTCAGATCGCCTCGATCGCCGGCGAGCTGGAAGGCGAACTCAAGGACAGCGACTTCGACCTGTCCAAACTCGGCGCCGACAACAACACCGAGGCGCCGGTGGTGCGCCTGCTGCAAACGCTGTTCGAAGACGCGGTGCAGATGAAGGCTTCGGATATCCATATCGAGCCCGACGAAGGCGTGGTGCGCATCCGCCAGCGCATCGACGGCGTGCTCAACGAACAGGTGATGAAGGAGGCGCGGGTCGCCTCGGCGCTGGTCATGCGCCTGAAGATCATGTCCGGCCTGGATATCTCGGAAAAGCGCCTGCCCCAGGACGGCCGCTTCAATATCCGGGTCAAGGGCCGCAATATCGATGTGCGGGTCTCGACCATGCCGGTGCAGTTCGGCGAGTCGGTGGTGATGCGCTTGCTCGACCAGAGTGGCGGCGTCGCCAGCCTCGACGCCAGCGGCATGCCGGCGGATATGCTGGTGCGCTTCCGTCGCCTGTTGCAGCGGCCGTTCGGCCTGGTGCTGGTTACCGGCCCCACCGGTTCCGGTAAAACCACCACGCTGTATGCCGGGCTCGCCGAGTTGAACAGCCCGGAGAAAAAGATCATCACCGTGGAAGACCCGGTGGAATACCGCCTGCCGCGGGTCAACCAGGTGCAGGTCAACGCCAAAATCGACCTGAGCTTTGCCCGCGTACTGCGCGCCGCCCTGCGTCAGGACCCGGACATCGTGCTGATCGGCGAGATGCGCGACCAGGAAACCGCCGAGATCGGCCTGCGCGCCGCGCTGACCGGCCACCTGGTGCTCTCCACCCTGCACACCAACGACGCCCTGACCTCGGCCATGCGCCTGGTCGACATGGGCGCCGAACCTTTCCTGGTGGCCACGGCCCTCAATGCCGTACTGGCTCAGCGCCTGGTGCGCCGGGTCTGCGAAAACTGCATGGAGGAACATCAGCCCGAGCCGCGCCAGCTGGTCTGGTTGGAATCGCTGTACGGTGCGCCTCTGGCCGGGCGCGGCTTCAAGCGCGGTGCCGGTTGCCACCGCTGCCACAACACCGGCTATGCCGGGCGTATCGGCGTATACGAACTGCTGGAGCTGGACGAGGGCATGATCGCCGCGCTACGACGCAACGACCCGCAAGGCTTCGCCGAAGCGGCCCAGGTCAGCGCCCATTACCGGCCGCTGGCCACCTGCGCACTGGACTACGCCCTGGCCGGGGTGACCAGCATCGAGGAAGTGCTGAAAGTCTGCGCCACTCTGACCGATGAGGTCGTGGCCTGATGCTGGCGCCTGGCCGTAGCCCGGATGCAATCCGGGAAATCCACCACGGATTGCATCCGGGCTACGGGAGCTGTGTAGGGTGGATGACGCCTTTTTCATCCACCACCGCAGTCGGTGGATGGGTGAAGCGTCATCCACCCTACCAAACCGGCGGCCTTGCTGTGGGGGCGTTATTGCCATGAGCCAGTTCCGCTATACCGGTCGCGACGCCCAGGGCGGCAAGATCAGCGGTAGCCGCGAAAGCGCTTCCGCCGACAGCCTGGCCAGCGAACTGCTGGCGGAAAAAATCACCCCATTGCAGATCGAGCAGCAGGCCGCCCAAGGCGACAGTGTCGATGTGATGGCGATGTTCAAAGAAGCCATGCGCAGCAAGAAGGTCGAGCTGGACGAACTGATCATCTTCTGCCGGCAGATGTACAGCCTGAGCAAGGCCGGGGTGCCGATCATCCGCGCCATCGGCGGCCTGGCCGAATCCCACCGTAACCAGTTCTTCCGCGAAGTGCTGCAGGAGGTGCGCGGCGATCTGGAAGGCGGCATGAGCATGGCGGTCTCGCTCAACGCCCACCCCAAGGTGTTCAACACCCTGTTTATCAGCATGATCAGCGTCGGCGAAAACACCGGTCAGCTCGACCAGGCGTTCAAGCAGCTATCCGGCTATCTGGAGATGGAGCGCGAGACGCGCAAGCGGATCAAACAGGCCACCCGCTACCCGCTGTTCGTGATGTCGGCGATGGCGGTGGCGCTGGTGGTGATCAACATGTTCGTGATCCCGGCGTTCGCCAAGGTATTCGAGCAGTTCCGCGCCGAATTGCCGCTGCCCACGCGCATTCTGATCGGCACCTCGCAGTTCTTTCAGGACTACTGGTGGCTGATGTTGATCATTCTGGTCGGCGCCATTTTCGCCTTTATCAAATGGAAGGAAACCGACGCCGGCGCGCTCAAGTGGGACCAGATCAAACTGCGCCTGCCGATCGTCGGCGGGGTGTTCGAGCGTATTGCCCTGGCCCGCTTCACCCGCACCTTCGCGATGATGTACCGGGCCGGTGTGCCGCTGCTGCAAACCCTGTCGATCAACAGCGCCACGGTCGGTAACCGCTATATCGGCCAGGCCATCCTCGGCATGCGCGAGGGCGTGGAGCGCGGCGAAGCGCTTACCAGCACCGCCTCCGCCAGCGGCCTGTTCACCCCGCTGGTGCTGCAGATGGTCGCGGTGGGCGAGGAAACCGGCGCGCTGGACGACCTGTTTATCGAAGTCGCGGATTTTTACGAGCAGGAAGTGGATTACGACCTCAAGCAACTGGCCGACGCCATCGAGCCAATTTTGATCGTGGCCATGGGCGTGCTGGTGCTGATTCTTGCGCTTGGGGTGTTTTTGCCGATGTGGGAACTGTCCTCGGCGGCCCGGGGCGGGCGGTGAACCCGGATTACGGCGTCGACGGCCAGGTGCGTCTGGCGCGGCGCTGGGGGCGGGCGATCAGCGGCCTGATCCTGCTCGGCCTGGTGCTGACCATGGCCTGGAAGATCGCCCAGGTCAGTGAAGCGCGGGCGGTGCAGGCCACCCGCGAACACCTGGCGGCCAGCCTCAACAGCCTGGCGGCCGAACATATTGCGAAAGACCAGACGCTGGACCCGGCCTGGAGCAGGAAGAACCCGTTCGTGCTGCTGCGTTGGCAGCAGAGCGACTACTGCGGCGAACTGGCCGCAGGCGACAAACCGCGCAGCGGCTGCTGGTACTGGCTGCCGGCCGAGGCCTGGGTGTTGTACCAGGCGCGGTTCAGCGACGGATGGTCATCGGGGCAGGGCGAAATGCAGGCTTATCGGCTGGTGCTGCTCAAGGGCGGAATGCCAACAGGGTCACATTTGCTGCAAGATGTAATCGCCCTCGAACTGGAAGCGGTACCCGCGGCGGAGTTGGCCGCACAGGACTGGTAACTGAGGAGGCAATATGCAGAGCAAAAAGAGAAGCGCAGGTTTCACCATGATCGAGCTGGTGGTGGTGATCGCCATCCTCGGCATCCTCGCTGCCGTGGCCTTGCCGCGGTTTATCAATGTGTCCGACCAGGCCCACGAATCTGCGGTCAAGGGTGCCGGTGGCGCACTGGCCTCCGCCGTGCTGCTGGTGCGCGCGCAGTGGGAGGTCAATCGCAACAGCGGCACGGCCACGCCGAACCTTAACGTTGCCGGTTTCGGCGCGAATAACGTCGACGTCAATACCGCCGGTTGGCCGGTAGGTATCGACGATGGCGCGACCATCGGCAGCGCCGCGGATTGCCTGGCAATCTGGAATAACGTGCTGCAAGGCTCGGCGCCGACCGTGGCCACGGCAACCGGCAGCGACTATCAAGTAACCCGCGCGGGGCAGGTCTGTACCTATACGTACCAGTTGCAGAACGTCAACGACACCATCACCTACGACGCGGCCAACGGTACCGTGGTGACGGTCTTTACTACGCCTTAATGGCCCAATCAGCAGTAGAGAGGATGTAACGATGAACAAACAACAAAGCGGTTTCACCCTGATCGAGCTGATTATGGTGATTGTGATTCTCGGGATTTTGGCGGCGTTTGCGTTGCCGCGGTTCGTCAATCTTGGTGGAGATGCGCGTGCGGCGACTGTGCAAGGTGCTTTCGGCTCGGTCAAGGCTGCATCGGCGCTGGCTCATGCCTCCTGGCTTGCCAAAAATAACGCAGCGCTTACCAGCATCACTGTCGAAGGCGGTACGGTGACCATGATAGCCACCAGCGGATACCCTGCAGCAGCCTCGATCGCCGATGCGTCAGGCGTGACAGCGGCAGACTTCACCATCGCAACCGCAGCGGGCGTCACAACCATGAGAGCGAATGGCGCCACCACTCCGGCCAGCTGCCAAGTCAGCTACACTGAGCCAGCCGCCAGTGCTGGCGCGGTGCCGACCATCTCGGTCGTTGTCAGCGGCTGCTGACTGCGATGCAGCGTGGCTTCACCCTGGTCGAGCTGATAATGGTGATGGTCATCATCGGAATCCTCGCCGCCGTAGTGGGGCCGCGCTTTTTCGATCGGCAGGTATTCGATGAGCGCCTGTTTTTCGAGGAAAGCCTGACCGCCGTGCGCTATGGGCAAAAGCTGGCGGTGGCCAGCGGTTGCCGGATTCGCGCGCAGGTCGATGCCAGTGGCTATGCGCTGTCCTACGCTGCGGCGTGCGGCGGTGTGGCCGCCGGTGCCGCGGTTGGGCATCCGTCCGGTGGCGACTATGCCGCGGACAATTCTCAAGCCGTTACGGTGACGCCCGCCCTGGACGTTACCTTCGATTCCCTTGGCGCGGCCAGCGGGGCGGCCAATACGGCTACCTTCGGCGGCGCTTTTACCCTGAACGTGCATCCGGCCACCGGCTTTATCGAGACAACCCCATGAGCCGGGTCGCCGCGCTTTTACGTAGGTTGGCGTTGAGCCTGCGAAACCCAACACGAGCGGCAACGCAGCTCCCGAGGCCACACAGCCAAACCGGTGCGCCAAGGAACGCCTTGTTGGGTATCGCTACGCTCAACACCAACCTACCTGCCCGCTATCGCGCTAATCAGGCGCAAAGCGGCATGACCCTGGTCGAGCTGGTGATCACTATCGTGATTATCGGTATTGCTTCTGCCGCGCTGTTTTCGGCGATGGCGGCGATTACCGGGCGCTCGGCCGACCCCATGCTGCGCCAGCAAAGCCTGGCGCTGGCCGAAGCCTATCTTGAGGCGATCAATACGCGGCCCTATGCCGAACTGCCGTCGGCGGCTCAGGGCGCGTCGGCGCCGCAGGATATCGACGGCAATCCGATTCTCGACGACTACCGGGTGGCGGTCGCGGTGGATGTGGCTGCGGCTTTGAACGGCGTCGCCGCAACGCGTATCGATGTCAGCGTCACCGACCCGCAAGGGCAGACCCTGGAACTCAGCGGCTGGCGCACCTGTTACGGGGAGGCCGGATGCTGAGCGGTCCACGCCTACGGCAAGCGGCCTTTACCCTGGTCGAGCTGGTGATGGTGATCGCCCTGGCCGGGCTGATCGCGGTGATGATCAGCACGGTGATGTCTCGGCCCTTGCAGGGCTTCGTCGATCAGAGCCGCCGCGCGGAACTGGTCGATCTGGCGTCCAGCGCCCTGAACCGCATGACCCGGGATATTCGCCTGGCGGTGCCGAACTCGGTGCGGGTCGCCGGCAGCGCGCGCCTGGAATTGCTGCGCAGCCCCGGCGGCGGTCGTTACCGGGCGAACCTGGTCGATGGCGTACGTCAGGACCCGCCGGTCTGTACCACCGACCCCTGCGTGATCGAGGTGCTGGGGCCGCTGATCGGCGTCGAGGATTGGGCCGCGCTCAACTGGATGGTCATCTACAACATCGGCGGCGCGGCGAGCGGCGATAACAGTTGGCCGCCGCTGGACGGCGCCATGTCGGTGATCAGCCCCCAGGTCACCATCAGCTATGCCGCGGGCAACCTGAACTTGAGCGGCGGCGGTATCGAGAATTTCCGTTTCAAATACGCCTCGCCGCAGCACCGCTTGTTTCTGGCGGATAAGGTCGTTGGCTACCAGTGCAGCGGCGGCCGGATCGTCCGCGGCGAGTTCGAATCCCTGGAGCTGCCCGGCGCCTACGATTACAGCGGCGCCACGCCGGTGGTCGATCATGTCGATTGCGCCAACAGCGGCTTTACCTATTCTCCCGGCACCAACACCCGCAGCGGCCTGGTGACGATCCGGCTGACCTTGAGCCAGGACGGCGAAACCATCACCCTGCTGCAACAGGTCCATGTCGACAATGCGCCTTGAATCACGCGAAGGGGGCTTCGGTCTGGTAGCGGCGATGTTTCTGATCATCGTCGTGGCGGCGGTTATCGCCACCATGGCGCGCCTGGCGGTGACCCAGAACGCCACGACCAGCCTGGCGATCCAGCAGGCACGGGCTTATCAGGTCGCCCGCGCGGGGCTGGAATACGGTATCGCCCGGGTTCTCGCCGATGCGGCCTGCGCCGATTTCACTCTGGATGGCTTCGCCGTGCAGATGAGCTGCACATCCAGCAGCACGCCGGTGCTGGAGGAAGAGGGCAAGAGCAGCGCAACCCTCTTCTACACGGTCGAAGCCACGGCGACCTTCGGCTCGCCCGCGAGCCCGGATTACGCTTATCGCAAGCTCACCGCCGTGGTGGAGAAGCCATGAGCCGCATCAGTATTGCCAGTCGCTCGGGCGTCGTTGCCCCGGGGTCTGTAACCATGCGCCTGATCGGACTGATGTTGGTTCTGCTGGCCGGCCTGTACAGCCCCCAGCTGTGGGCGGCAGCCTGCAGCTCGGTATTTCCCGCCAGCATTACCGGCAACAGCGCCAACCAATTCGACCTGAGCGGCTTGGCCTGGCAAAACACGCCGACGCTCGGCGCGAGCAACCGCAGCCTGGGCGCGGGCGATCATTATTTCGGCGGTGGCGGCACTTTCAATGATTGGACGCTGGCGGCTACCGGCGGCCCCAGCACTCGGGTCTTCGTCAATGGCAGCCTGAGCATTGCCAATAACAGTGTGTTGAATGCGGGTGGCAACCCGGAGGATCTGATCCTGGTGGTCAATGGTTCGCTGAGCCTGGGCAACAACGTCGTGATCAACGGTTTCGTTTATGTCACGGGTAGCATTAGTTTCGGCAATAACCTGCAACTCAATGGTGCTATTACCGCGGCGGGTTCGACGAATAGCCCCGGCGGCAGCACCAGCCTGAACTATAACGACGGGGCCATCGACCTGGCCGATTTCGGCAGCCTGTGCAGTCCGGCAATTGAGCTGCGCTTGAGTTGGTCGCTGGACGAAAGCACCTGGACCGGCGCGGCCAACGAGGTTGTCGACAGCTCCGACAACGGCCTCAACGGCAGTGTGGTGAACGGTGCGAACACCGCGAGCAGCCTGCCGGCGCTGGCGACGGCGAACGGCTTGGGCACTTGCGGTTACGGCGATTTCGACGGCGGCGCCTCCCAGTATGTGCAACGCGCTCACAACAACCTGCTGACCTTGCAGGACAGCTTCACCGTCGGCGTGTGGGTCAGGCCGAATACATTGCCGGCCTCGGGCTTGATGAGCATTCTGTCGAAGGACGAAAACTACGAATTCCACCTCAAGCCCAATGGCACGGTCAACTGGTGGTGGCAAACCACCGCTAATGCTACTCGCCAGTTCGACAGCAGCGTCGCGTTGACGCCGGGGCAATGGAGCCATGTGCTGATCCGTTTCGCCCCGGGCGATCAGCGCATCTATATCAACGGCAACCTGGCCGGGCAGGCCAGTTTCAGCGGCACGCCGCGGGCCAATAGCGATCCGTTGCAGCTCGGCCAGGACCAAGGCTTGGCCGGGCGCTACTTCAATGGCCAGTTGGATGAGTTGCGGATTTACAGCGGTGCGCTCTCCGAGGCGGCGATCAGTGCCCTGGTGGCCGAGCGGCACCAATGCGAACTGGCCCTGCAATGCTTCAACGACGACTTCGGCCGGGCCAGCCTGGGCGGCGACTGGTCCGTCGCCAGCCGCGGCGCCACGGCCTTCACGCCGACCATCGCCAGCGCGCGTATGCGTCTGACCAGCAACCAGGGCAACGTCGCCACTTCCTCGACCTTACAGCGCCTGTTCCCCGCCGCGGGCAACTATATCCAGCTGCAGTTCAAGCACTACGCCTACAACGGCAGCGGCGCCGACGGCATCGCCGTGGTGCTCTCGGATGCCAGCATCACCCCGCAGCCGGGCGCCTTTGGCGGGCCCTTGGGTTACGGCACCCGTGGCGATGCGGCCAACCCCGGTTTCGCCGGTGGCTGGCTGGGGGTGGGCATCGACGAATACGGCAACTTCTCCACTGAAGGCGGTAGCCCCGACGACGGGCCGGGACAGCGCAACGATTCGGTGGCCATCCGCGGCTCCGGTTCCGGGTCGGCGGGTTACCGCTATATCGCCGGCACCCCGGCCAACCTCAATCCGGCGATCGACGCGGCGGCCAGCACCAGTGCCGGCCCTGGGCATACCTATCGCATCACCGTGGATGGCCGGGTCGACGGCCAAGCCCTGGTGACCGTCGAGCGCGACAGCGGCGCCGGCTTCATGGTGCTGCCCAACCTCGACGCGGTGAATGCCTTGGCCGCTTTCGGTCAAGCCGCGCTGCCGGAAAACTTCTACTTGTCGCTGACCGGCTCGACCGGCGGCTCGACCAATATCCACGAGCTGGACGATTTGCAGGTTTGTGCCACGACGATCAACCCGATCACCGAGCAGATCGACCACTTCGACTTCGCCTATGCCAATCCCGCGCTGACCTGCAGTCCGCAGCAGGTGATCGTTCGCGCCTGTCTGAGTGCCGATTGCAGCTCGCTCTACACCGACCCGGTCACCATGACCCTGGCGCCCGCCGCCGGCTGGACCGCGACCGCGCCGGCCAGTCTCGCCGGCAACGTTCTCAGCTTCAGCGGTGGCAGCGCCGTGCTCCAGCTGCGCAATACGGCAATCGGGCAGGTCGCGCTTGGCGTGCAGGAACCGACACCGCCCGTGAAGCCGAATAGCCAGACCACCTGCTCGACGGCGGGTTGCCTGATCGATTTCCTCGATAGCGGCTTTATTTTCGATGTGCCCACGCTGCTGGCTAACAAGGAGTCGGCCGATATCGGGCTGTTTGCGGTGCGCAAGGACGATACCACCGAAGCCTGTGTGCCGGCTTTCGAGTCTGGCACGCGCACATTGCAGTTCTGGTCCGATTACGACGATCCGGATAGCGGCACGCGTCGGGTACGGGTCAACGGCACACCGATCGACGGAAGCGCGCCGGGCACCAATATCGACTTGGAGTTCTCCGCGGGCGCGCGCACGACTATCAAGGTGCACTACGCCGATGCCGGCTTGATGACCTTGAATGCGCGCTATGCACCAATCTCCGGGGAGGAGGCCGGGTTGGAGATGAGCGGCTCCGATCAGTTTGTCAGCAAGCCCGCAGGTCTCTGCGTATACAGCGACTCGCCGCATAGCGACTGCACCGCCGGTGATGCCAGTTGCTCGGCGTTCGTCGCCGCCGGCGATGGCTTCCGTTTGCGCGTGCGCGGTGCTACCTGGGAGGCGGACGGGGACACGGATTTCTGCGACAACGGCACCACGCCGAACTATCGCCAAGGCGGCATCGCTCTCGCCAGTACCCTGGTCGCGCCGGCGGGCGGGGCTGCCGCCACTTTGGGCACGGAAACCGTGGATATCGTCGACTCCGGTTTGGGGGAGGCGATTCTGACCGGTCAAAGCCTTTCCGAGGTCGGCGTGTTCACCATCAGCGCCACGCCGCCGGTCAACGGTTATTTCAGTGAGACCGTCGGCCCCGGCGCCAGCGCCAATCTCGGCCGCTTCTACCCAGCCAGCTTTGAGCTCGCAGATCCCAGCCTGACCCCGGCTTGTGGCACCTCGACCTACGCCGGCCTGATTGCCC
>NZ_CAMPHV010000024.1 GCF_946886105.1 uncultured Pseudomonas sp.
GCGTCGGCCAGATCAACACGGCGATGAACCAGCTCAACCAGATCACCCAGCAGAACGCCTCCTCCTCCGAGGAGCTGGCCGCCACCGCCGAGGAAATGAGCAGCCAGGCCGAGCAACTGCAGCAGCTGATGGGCTTCTTCACCTTGGCCGCGCATGCCGCGGGCGAGCGCGATAAGGCGGTTAACGCCGATCGCCCAATGGCCGCCGTAAGCCGGCCGTTGCCCGGCAGAATAACGCAGCCCCTCGGCTCGGCCGTACCGGCTGGTTTCGTGCGCTTCCAAGAGTGAGCCATGAGCCAGCGGATCGAGACAGCGACCAGCACCAGCATTGCCGGCCTCCGGCGGCACGGCGGGCGATTGCTCGCATCGGCTAAATGCTCGGGCCCGTCCACTAGCTCGCCAATGCCGAGCCAGTGGGGCGACAGCAAATGAGCATTGAACTGCCCCCGTTATTGGCATCCGCGAGCGGCCTACTGCTGGAGCCGCTCGCGGGCCTTACGGGCAAAGGACCTTTCGGCGACAGCTACATGCTGTGGATGCTGCTGGCCGTGGCGGCGAGCATCGCGATGCTGATCATTCTGGCTCGCCATCCACTGCGCGCCTCGCGCATCGAGGCCGCAGCGGATGATGCCGCGCCCGAGGACCTGACGTGCCTCATTCGCGAATCCATCGAGCAGCTCAATGGCATTGCCATGACGCTGCACAAGATCGGACCGCCGCCGCTCGCCAGCGAACCTGGCAGCGTGCATGCCGAGGCCATCGTCCAGCTCGCCGCCAAGGTAGACAAGCTGAGCGAACTGGCCAGCCGCATGCGGGATGAAGAACAGGCCCTGAAGCGTACCGCCGTGACTCCGGACGGCCCGGTGCAAAACAGCCATTACCTGAGATTCCGCCTCGGCGACGAGCAGTTCGCCATAAGCATCCGACACATCCACGGCGTCGTCGACGCCGTTCAACTGGTCGCCGAACCAAGCAGGCCGCAGAAGGTCCGCAAGGCGATCAGGCTGCAAGATACGTTGATACCGGTGATCGACCTCGGCGCGCGCTTCGGTGGGTCGCCCATCGAACTCGGCCGCAACTCGCGCATCGTCATCCTGGAAGTGCCCAGCGGCGCCCGTTTGCAATTGATCGGCGCGCTGGTCGATAGCGTCGGCAAAGTGCTGGAACTGTCGCCAATTCAAATCGAATCACCGGCGGCGTCCGGCAGCCGAATCCGCCCCCCTTTCACCCACCGCCCCCTCATGCTCGACGGCCATTCCGTCACCGTACTCGGCATAAGCAGGGAATCTTCGACCAACGAACTCGCACTGCACCCAGCGAAACAAGAGAACCACCCCGTATGAACAACCGCCTACGCCCGACCCCGCTTGTCGGCAACCCGTTGCCGCTGCCGTCAGGCGCCATTTCGTACCAGATGCACGAGTTCGATACCGGGCCGTTCGAACTGGCCCGCCAATGTCCTGACAACACTGCGGGAGGCCACCGGTGAAAGCGCTCGATCGTCTGTCCTTACCCGGCAAGTTCATCTTGCTGGGCCTGCTGGCCCTGACCCTGATCGCCGTACCGACCGCACTGTATATCCTCGGCACCCTGGCTCATGATCGCCAGGCGACCCAGGAGGCGCGCGGTCTGCAACCGGTGCAGGAGTTGCTCCAATTGATCCGACTGACGCAGCAGCATCGCGGTTTGTCGGCCGCCGTGCTGGGTGGCGATCGGACGCTGCTGGAGGCCCGCCAGCGCAAGCAGGCCGAGGTGGAGCGTGCGTTCGAACAAACCGCAGGGGTATTCGACGAGTCGCAAGCCAGCCCCGCTATTGCGGACACCCTGCGCCAGGCGCACAGGCAATGGCGCACGCTGGTCACTCAGGTCGAGCTGATGGCGCTCGACGGCCCCCAGAGCATGGCGCGCCACTCCCAATTGATCGCGGCCTGCCTGCAGATCGAAGATGCACTGCTCGACCATTTCGAGTTATCGCTGGATCCGGTCTTTGAAACCTACTACCTGATCAGCGGTGCGCTGGTCGAATTGCCGCAGGTCAGCGAACTGCTCGGCCAGTTACGCGGAAGCGGCGCCCTGCACCTGGCCCAGGGGCGCATCCAGCCCGAACAACGGACCGCCCTGAGCGTCCTTGCCGCCCAGGCGCTGAATAGCTTCGACAAGATGGCACACGCCTTCGCCAAGGTCGGTAACGCCGATCCGCGGTTCCAGTCCGTGCTGGATGCTCCGCTGGCGGCATTGCGCCCGCACATCGAACGCGCGCTGGAGCTGACCGATACGCAACTGGTTGCGGCCAGCAAACCGAGTTACCCGGCCGAAGACTACTTCGCCGCCTATACCGAGGCCATCGACGCCCTGTTCGCCATCAACCAGCCGGCATTGAAGGCGCTCGACGAGGAGCTGGCGGCGCGCCACGACAGTGACCGCAACGACATCGTGCTGATCAGCGCGGCTCTGCTGGTTCTGCTGCTGGCCGGTGGCAGTCTGGCCACCTGGATGCTGCTCAGGTTGCTCAAGCAATTGAAAGTCGCCCTGGAGGCCGCCGAGCGGATCGCCGAGGGCGACCTGAGCCAACCGATCGAACTGCTCGGCGCGGATGAGCCGGCCCGCTTGCTGATGGCCCTGCAAAACATGCAGCACGACCTGCGCGGCACCGTCCGGCAGATCGTCGGTTCCGCCGAGCGCCTAGCCTCGACCGCCGGGGAGCTGAGTGCGGTAACCACCGAAGCCACCCAAGGCCTGCACCGGCAAAGCGGCGAACTCGATCAGGCGGCCACCGCCGTCACCGAACTGACCACCGCGATCGAAGAAGTGGCGCGCAATGCCGTCTCGGCCTCGGAGGTTTCACAAGCGGCCAACGAGCGCTCCCACCAGGGCCAGGAGAGCGTCACCCGCACGGTCGACGCCATCGAGTCGCTGGCCGGCGAGATCGAACACACCGCAGGTGCCCTGCAATCTTTGGCCGGCCAGATAGGCGACATCGGCTCGGTGCTGGACGTGATTCGCGGCATCGCCGAGCAAACCAACCTGCTGGCTCTGAATGCCGCGATCGAAGCGGCCAGGGCCGGTGAAAGCGGCCGCGGCTTCGCCGTGGTGGCGGACGAGGTGCGGGCCTTGGCACAAAGGACCCAGGACTCGACCAAGCAAATCGAAAGCATCATAGGTACGGTGCAGCAAGGCAGCCAGAGCGCGCTCAGCGCCATGCACAACAGCAACGGTAAAACCCGCGACACCCTGGAGGTCGCCCGTATCGCAGGCGCTGCGTTGAATGCCATCGCCGCCGCCATCGTGCAGATCAACGAACGCAACCTGAGCATCGCCAGCGCCACCGAAGAACAGTCCCATGTGGCCCGCGAGGTCGACAGCAACCTGCTGAATATCCGCGATGTGTCCGCGCAGACTTCGGCAGGGGCCAATCAGACCCAGGCTTCCAGCCGGGAACTCGCCGGTCTGGCCGGCGAGCTGAACGGCATGGTCAAGCACTTTATCGTCTGACGGAGATACGCCCCATCATGAGACAGCTGCAAGGACCCCTACAGGATGAATAATCTGGTGCTCTCCGATAAGGAGTTCCAGCAATTTCGCGGCCTGATCTTCGAGATCGCCGGGATCAGTATGTCCGAGGCCAAGAAACCGCTGGTCAGCGGCCGCCTGGCCAAACGCATCCGCCAGCACGGCCTGCCCAGCTATGGCGACTACTTCCGCCTGCTGATGCGCGAGCGTACGGAACTGCAAGTGGCGGTGGACCTGTTGACCACCAACGAGACTTACTTCTTCCGCGAACCCAAGCACTTCGACTTCCTCCGCGAGCGCATCCTGCCGGAGCTGGACGGACGCGCCACGCTGCGCATCTGGAGCGGTGCCTGCTCCACCGGCGAGGAACCTTACAGCATCGCCATGACCCTGGCCGAAACGCTCGGTAATCGGCCATGGGAGCTGGTCGCCTCGGACCTCAGCACGCGGGTATTGGAAAAGGCCCGCGCCGGCTTGTACCCCATAGCCGATGCCGAAGACATCCCGCGACCGCTGCTGGCCAAGTACTGCCTCAAGGGCGTCGGCGAGCATGCCGGCACCCTGCTGATCGACCCGGCGCTGCGCAAGCGCATGCGCTTCGAGCAGATCAACCTGAACGCGTCGCTACCCGATCTGGGCGAATTCGAGGTGATCTTCCTGCGTAACGTGATGATCTATTTCGACCTCGAGACCAAGCGTCAGGTGGTGCGGCGCATGCTGCCGCTGCTCAAGCCGGGCGGCTACTTCATCGTCAGCCACTCGGAGAGCCTCAATGGCGTCTGCGACGAACTGAAAGTCGTCACGCCTTCGATCTACCGGAAACCCCATGCGTAAGCCCGCCAGCATCGTCGAGATCTTTCTGCAACCGGGAGAGCTGTATTTCGGCGACCGCCACACGCGCATCCGCACCCTATTGGGCTCCTGCGTGTCGCTGGTGAGCTGGCACCCCGAGCTGCTGATCGGCGGCATGTGCCATTTCATGCTGCCGACCCGGCCGCAGCCGCCGACCGGCGAGCTGGACGGCCGCTATGGCGACGAAGCCATCGAGTTGATGCTGCGCGAGGCCCGCACCCACGGCATTCCGCCCGGAGAGTTTCGTATTCAGCTGTTCGGCGGCGGCAACATGTTCCCCGCCATCGGCAGACAAAAGGACAATCATGTGGGCAAGAAGAACGTCGACGCCGCCAAACAACTGCTCCAGGCCCATGGCCTGTCCTGCCACGGCGCCCACGTCGAGGGCGTCGGCCACCGCAACCTGATCTTCGACCTGTGGAGTGGCCAGGTCTCGCTCAAGCACATTCCGCCCACATCGCACCCACGCCAGGATAAACACGCATGAAGCCGATCAAGGTGATGGTCGTCGACGATTCCGCCGTGGTCCGCCAGGTGCTCTCTGCCATGCTCGCCGAGCACCCGGGAATCGAGGTGATCGGCGTCGCCGCCGACCCCTTGTTCGCCCTGGACAAGATGCAGCGCCAATGGCCCGATGTGCTGATTCTGGACGTGGAAATGCCGCGCATGGATGGCATCACCTTCCTGAAGAAGCTGATGGCCGAGCGCCCGACGCCGGTGGTGATCTGTTCCACCCTCACCGAAGCCGGCGCGCAGACCACCCTGCAGGCGCTGGCGGAAGGCGCGGTCGGCGTGGTCTGCAAGCCTAAACTGGGCCTCAAGCAATTTCTCCACGATGCCGCCGGCGAGCTGGTCCAGGCGATCCAGAGCGCGGCACGGGCCAACCTGCGGCGCCTGGCGCCAGCAACCGCCGCCAAGCTGACGGCCGATGCGATCCTGCCAATGGCCAGTCAGGCGATGGCGCAGACCACCGAGATGCTGGTGGCCATCGGCACCTCCACCGGTGGCACCCAGGCCCTGGAGGCGGTACTCACCCGCCTGCCGCGGGTGTGTCCGGGCCTGGTGATCGTCCAGCATATGCCGGAACGCTTCACCGCCGCCTTCGCCGAACGCCTGAATCGGCTGTGCCAGATCGAGGTGCGCGAGGCCTGCCACGGCGATCGGGTGATACCGGGCCGCGCGCTGATCGCTCCCGGCGGCCGGCATATGCTGCTGGCCCGCAGCGGCGCGCAGTACCAGGTGGAAATCCGCGACGGGCCGCCGGTCAGCCGCCATCGTCCCTCGGTGGACGTGCTGTTCCGCTCCGTCGCCCGTACCGCCGGCGGCAATGCCCTGGGCATCATCATGACCGGCATGGGCGACGACGGCGCGCGCGGCCTGAAGGAGATGCGCGAGGCGGGCGCCCATACCCTGGGCCAGGACGAAGACAGCTGCGTGGTCTACGGCATGCCCAAGGAGGCGCTCAAGCAGGGTGCGGTGGAACGGGTGCTGCCGCTGGGCGAGATTCCCGCGGCGATTCTCGCGAGCATGGCCGGGCGGAGCAAAGCATGACCTACAGCCCCGAAGAACATGCCATACAGGTGGCCCAATCGATCCACCGGAGCAATGCCAATACGGCGAAATGTGGTGACGACAGATGACCGATAAACTTCATTTCCCCTGCCCACTCGATGGCCACCCGCGCGTCGGGCCAGCGGCCGGCTGTCTCGGCCTGTACCGCGAGGCATTCGATAGCAGCACCGATTGCCAGGCGATCTATCGGCTCGGCGAAGACCAGCGTCTGCGCATCGATGAAATCAATCCGGCGTTCCAATGGCTGCTCGGCCTGGCCAGGCACGAACTGCTCGACCGCCATGTGGACGAACTGCTGCCCCCGGCCATGGCCCGTCTGATCGTCGACGATAGCCACATCTGCATCGCCAGCGGCAAACCGCTCAACGCCGAATGCATACTCGACCTGGCGGTCGGTCATCGCCACTTCCTGCACAGCCTGATTCCGCTGCGCGATACGGCGGGCCGTATCGCGCGCTTCCTGCACATCGCCCGCGACATCAGTGCGAGCAAGCGCTACGAGCAGCAACTGCAGAGCGACACCCTGGCCTTCCGCACCCTCGCCGAGCACACCCCCGATACCATCGCGCGCTACGACCGTGACTGCCTGCGCACCTATGCCAATCCCGCCTTCGCACGCATGGCCGAGATGCCCGTGTCGGCCCTGCTCGGCAAAAAGCCCAGCCACTCGTCCAACGCCGCCGAAATGCTCGCCTACGAGGCCAAACTGCGGGAGGTGCTGCACAACGGCCAGGCCGGGGAACATGAACTGGCCTGGCGCGCAGCCGACGGCCGATTACTGGTCAGCCATATCCGCATCGTGCCCGAGCGAGCGGCCGATGGCGGGGTGATCAGCGTATTGGCCGTGGGGCGCGATATCACCGAGCTGCGCCGCGCCGAGCAGGACCTGCGGATCCGCGAACAGGAGTTCCGCACCCTGGTGGAAAACTCGCCGGACGTGATCGTGCGCTATGACCACGAAGGCCGGCGCCTTTACGTCAATCCCGCCTACGAGCGTTTGTACGGCCTTGCCGCCAACGAGATCATCGGTACCTCCATCCTCAACAAAATTCCTATGCCGGCGGAGGTGGCGCGCCACTATCGCCAGGGCATCCTCGACACCCTGCACAGCGCCCAGCCCTTTACCATGGAGACCCTCTCGATCAAAGCCGACGGCGAGCAAATCGCTCATCACATCCGCGCGGTACCCGAATTCGACCAGCATGGCCAGGTCACCAGCGTCCTCACCATCGCCCGCGACATCTCCGCCCTCAAGGCCACCGAACGGCGCCTCGAACAGGCCGAGGCCCTGGCCCGCCTCGGCCATTGGCAACTGGATTATCGCCACGGCACCCTGCAGCTGTCGGCGGAGCTGTGCCGCATACTCGGCAAACCCCGCGGCTGGACCCCGCGACCGAAAGAGGTGTTCGCTCTGCTCACGGACGAAGACCGCTGCAGGGTCATCGGCACCATCGAACAAGCCCTGGCCCTGCGTACCGGCGCATTGCAACTGGACTACCGCATCGAGATCGACCAACAGCCGCGGCATATACAATCGCAGCTACGCATCGAGTACGGCGAAGACGGCAGCCCCCAGCAGATGCTCGGCACCGCCCAGGACATCAGCGAACTCAAGGCCTACCAGCAGCGCCTGCACAGCTTGGCGTTCTACGACCCGCTCACCGAGCTGCCCAATCGGCAACTGTTCGGCGAGCGGTTGCAGCAGGCGCTGAACCAGGCCCGTCACAGCGGCCGTCAGGTGGCGGTGGCGATTCTCGATCTGGATAATTTCAAGGTGATCAACGACACCCTGGGCCATTGTGTCGGCGACGAATTGCTGTGCAAGATCGCCAAGCGCCTGCAACAGACGGTGCGCAAAAGCGATACGGTCGCGCGCCTGGGCGGCGACGAATTCGCCCTGATCCTGCCGCAGATCACGATGGGCAGCAGCATGCAGGCACTGGCCGACAAGCTGCTACGCAGCATAGGCGGAATCTACCCGATCCAGGGCCGGGAGCTCTTCGTCTCCGGCAGCATCGGGCTGGCCAGCTACCCGAGCGACGCCAACAGCATCGGCGAACTGCTGCAGTACGCCGACGCGGCCATGTACCACGCCAAGGAGCAAGGACGGAACAACGCCCAGCGCTACTCGCCCAAACTCACGGAACAGACCACCGAGCGCCTAGCCCTCGCCGCCAGCCTGCGTCGTGCGCAGCGCAACGGCGAATTGGCGCTGCATTACCAACCGCAGATCGACCTGGGCAGCGGACGCATGATCGGCGCCGAGGCCCTGCTGCGCTGGAACCACCCCGAGCACGGCCAGGTGCCGCCGGATAAATTCATCGCCATCGCCGAAGAAATCGGGCTGATCGTCGATATCGGCGAATGGGTGCTGTACAACGCCTGCCGCTGCGCCGCCGCCTGGAATCGCGACAGCCGCTACCCAGCGTTGAAAATCGCCGTCAACCTATCGCCCCGTCAGTTCAAGATGAACGACCTGCTCGCCTCGATCGGCGCCGTCCTGCAAAGCACCGGCTGCAAACCCGAATGGCTGGAACTGGAGATCACCGAAGGCCTGCTGCTGGACAACAGCATCGCCGTGCGCGAAACCCTCGAACAGCTCTGCGCCATGGGCTTCACCATCGCCATCGACGACTTCGGCACCGGCTATTCGGCGCTCGGTTATCTGAATCGTTTCCCGGTGAAAACCCTGAAGATAGACCGCTCGTTCATCCGCGATATCGGCCATGACCACGACAATGCCGAACTGGTCAAAGCGATCATCTCGATGGCCCACACCCTGCGCCTGGAGCTGGTGGCCGAAGGCGTCGAAGAGCGAGCCCAGGAAACCTTTCTGAAACGCTACGGCTGCCACAACGCCCAGGGTTACCTGTACGGCCGGCCCATGCCGGAGCAGGAGTTCGAACGCCTGCTGCGGTCACCCGCGCCTTAGCGGACCGTTGCCAAGGGTCGCCGGCCGGCCACGCGGTTGCGTACATGAAACCAGCCTCTACTGGCAGGGCGAGCCGGGTCAGGCAAGCCCTACCCGGCGACACAAAGCCCTTACCCAAATATCGGACAACGCCGATGGTGCCGCACGCGAGAAAGAGGCATTTTGCGATCACCCCCTGCCGGCGCGACCAGCCGCGCAGCGATAAGTTCCCGCCAGTTGGCAGCAAAAGGGCAAGCAGCATAGACCTCAGGCGTGCTGAAACTGGATGGTCCGAACGCAGCGACTTCAGTGCCAAGGCAGAGCGAGTCATATCAGATCATGCCATCACACAACGCCGCCCCGCAGCCAGCCCGGCACCTTCTGCAGCATGTCTGCCGATACTTTGGCATGTCGGGCTTATGGCTGTTGTCACAGGTGGCGGCCGCCGAGGATCTGACCAGCGTTCCCTTCGAACAGTTGCTGGAAACCGAGGTCGTCGGCGCGACCCGGTTCGCCCAGCAGCTGACCGATGCCCCCTCGGCCGTCTCGGTGGTCACCGCCGAGGAAATCCGCCGCTACGGCTACCGCACGCTCGCCGAAATCCTGAACAACATGCGCGGCCTGAATATCGGCTTCGACGGCGGCTACTACTTTCCCGGCGGACGCGGCTACGGGGCGCCCGGCGAGTATGCCGGGCGGCTAATGCTGCGCATCGACGGCCAGCCGGTGGCCGACAGCTTCTACAACCAGATCTATCTCGGCGATGACGGCTTGCTCGATACCGAGCTGATCGAGCGGGTCGAGTACGCGCCGGGGCCGGGAGCGGCGCTATACGGCAACAATGCCTTCCTCGGCGTGATCAACGTGGTGACGCTCAGAGGTCGCGACCTGGACGGCGCTCAGGTGGCCGTGACGGCGGGCTCGAATCAGGACCGCAAGGCGCGCTTCAGCTGGGGCGAGCGCCTGGACAACGGCGCCGAATGGCTGGTCTCGGCCTCTACCTCGCAGACCGACCTGCCGGACTCGCGATACAACGAAATGCTCAGCGAAGATGAGCAAGACAGCCGGCGCCTATTTCTCAAGGCTTCGCAAGGTCCCTGGAGCATCGAGGGGGCATTGGTCGAGCGCGAGCAACTGGGGCTGTTGCCGGCTCACGATGTCTCGACGCATGCTCACGATGAGAACAGCTTCTGGAAACTGGGGCACGATGCCGACCATGGCGACTTCCGCACCTCACTCCGCCTCGCCCATGGCAGCTACCGCTACCGTGCCACCTTCCGCCAACCCATCGAGGACGCATGGTACGTCGACGAGCGCGACGTCGATGGTCGCTGGTGGAATCTGGACGCCGCGATCAGCAGTACGGCCTTCGCTGGCCACAGTCTGGTACTGGGCAGCGAGTACCGCGACGACTATGTCCAGGGGCAACGCCAGCGTCTCTACTATGACGGTTTCGAATTCCACAGGCAGGAAACCAGCGGCTCCGCCCGGACCTTCAGCCTGTATGTCCAAGATGAGATTGCCCTGCGCCACGACCTGAGCCTGAACCTGGGCCTGCGCCTCGACCGGCACAGCAGTGGCGATACCGTGGTGCACAGCAACCCTCGCGCCGCCTTGATCTATACCGGCCTGACGAATACCACCTTGACTCTGTCCCATGGCAGCGCCAGCCGTTTCGCCAGCCGCAAGGAGGAAATCGACCACGAGCTCCCCAACGCCGAGTCGGAGCGCGTCACCACCACCGAGTTCGTCGCCGACCATCGCCTTGGCGATTTCCGCCTGCTCGGCACCCTTTACCATTACCGGATCACCGACCCTGTCGGACGCTTCGCGGACCCGACCCTGGAATGGATCGACACCCGCGGCGCGGAACTGGAAGCCGAGTGGCAATGGCGCGGTATGCAGGTGCGGGGCAGCCATACCTGGCAGCACGCCCGGGATAACCGCGAGCGCGAGCTGATCAATACACCCCGGCAAATGAGCAAGTTGCAGGTTTCCGTGCCCCTGGCCGGCGAACGCCTGCGCGCCAGCCTCGCCGCGCGCTATGTAGGCAGCAGCCTGATAACCCCCGGAGCCCATTCCGATGGCTATGCAGTCGCCGACTTCACCCTCACCAGCCGGGACTTCCTGCCGGGCGTGAGCATCACCGGCGCGGTACGCAATGTGTTCGATCACCGCTACGAGGAGGTCTCGTCAGTCGAAAGCGACGGCAGCGTCAGCCTATTCGAGTACGGCGAGCGCAGCCTGTGGCTGAGCCTGGAGTACGCATTCCAGTGAAAGCCACGGCCCTCCATCTATTCATCCTGCTAGCCCTGAGCCTGCCCGGCCAGGACGCGCAAGCCGACGCGGCGGTGGACGAACGCGCGATGAAGGCCGCCTACCTCTATAACTTCGCCCTCTTCGCCCAGTGGCCCACCCTGCCCGATGCCGACTTCCAACTCTGCGTGCTCGGCACCACGCCCCTGGACGCCGAACTCGGGCGCCTGCAGGGCAAACCCGTGCAGAACGGCCTGCCGATTGCCATGCGCTGGATCATGCCCGGCGACTCGCTCGACGGCTGCCAACTGCTCTATGTCGACGAGCACAACCGCAAGACGCTCGACTCGCTGATCCGCCGGCTCGGCTCATTACCGGTCCTGACCATCACCGATGCGACCGGCTTTGCCGACCGCGGCATCATGATCGAGATGCGCAAACAGGGCCAACGCATCGTCTTCGACGTCAATTTGGCGGCGGCGCGGCGCGCGCGCCTCGACTTCAGCGCCCGTCTGCTCAAGCTCGCCAGCTTCGTGGACCACAGCCCCTGACCGAACAGGCAACAACCGCCCGAATCAATAGGTATCCCCCTACCAAAAAACACCAATGCCCTACCCAAAAATCGGCCTACACCGATGGCGGCACGTCCGAGAAAGAGGCACTTTGCGATCATTCCTTTCCCTGCAGCCGGACTCCGCCAAACCAAGTTAAGGGTAAGTACGACCGCCTACAGTAGGATCGGCCCGAACATAACAATTTCAGCGCCAAGGCCAAGCGAGTCCCGTCCCGATCATGCCAGTACACGCTACCGTCCTGCCGCCAACTCTGCGTACTCCGCCGGGCCTCTGGCGCTGCCTCTGCGCATCGGGCTTATGGCTGTTGTCACAGGTGACGGCCGCCGAAGATCTGACCAGCGTTCCCTTCGAGCAGTTGCTGGAAACCGAGGTCGTCGGCGCGGCCCAGTTCTCCCAGCAGCTCACCGACGCACCGTCCGCCGTCTCAGTGGTCACCGCAGAGGAAATCCGCCGCTACGGTTACCGCACGCTCGCCGAGATCCTGAGCAACATGCGCGGCCTGAACATCGGCTTCGACGGCGCCTACTACTTCCCCGGCGGACGCGGCTACGGGCTACCCCGCGAGTATGCCGGGCGGCTGATGCTGCGCATCGACGGCCAGCCGGTGGCCGACAGCGTGTTCAACCAGATCTACCTGGGCGAGGACGGCCTGCTCGACACCGAGCTGATCGAGCGGGTCGAGTACGCGCCGGGCCCAGGGGCGGCGCTGTACGGCAACAACGCCTTCCTCGGCGTGATCAACGTGGTGACGCTCAGGGGACGCGACCTGGACGGCAGCCGAGTGGCCGTGACGCTGGGCTCGAACCAGGACCGCAAGGTGCGCGCCAGTTGGGGCGAACGCCTGGACAACGGCGCCGAATGGCTGGTCTCGGCCTCGACCTCCCGGGCCGACCTTCCGGACTTTCCGCTCGACGGGGTCGTTCTGAAGGACAGCCAGGAAGGCCAGCGCCTGTTCCTCAAGGGCTCGCTGGGTGCCTGGAGCCTCGAGGGGGCCTTCGCCGAGCGCAAGCAGTTGGAACTGATCCCCGCCGATGGCTCCTTCGAGGACTTCTCCGACGAGAGCAGTTTCTGGAAGCTCGGTCACGATGCCGACCACGGCGACTATCGCACCTCCGTGCGCCTGGCCCACGGCAGCTACCGTTTCCGCGACGCCTATCGTTACCCCATAGGCGATGGCCGCTTCTATACCGAGGATCTCAGCGCCGACGGTCGATGGTGGAACCTCGACGCCGCCATCAGCAGCTCGGCGGTCGACGGCCATCGCCTGGTGTTGGGCAGCGAGTATCGTGACGACTACCTGCAGGATCAGCGCAGGCACCGCTACTTCCCGCGTTTCGATGAGCATGAGTACTACCAAAGCAACGGCTCGGCACGGACCTTCAGCCTTTACGCCCAGGACGAGATCGCCCTGCGCCACGACCTGAGCCTGAACCTGGGCCTGCGCATCGACCGGCACAGCAGCGAGGACACTGTGGTACGCAGCAATCCGCGCGCCGCCCTGCTCTATACCGGCCTGGCGAACACCACGCTGACCCTGTCCCATGGCAGCGCCAGCCGTTTCGCCAGCCGCAACGAGGAGACCTTCAACGAGGACACCCCCTACGCAGTGCCGGATGCCGAGTCGGAGCGTGTCACCACCACCGAGTTCGTCGCCGACCATCGCTTCGGCGATTTCCGCCTGCTCGGCACCCTCTACCGCTACCGCATCGACGACCCGATCAAGCGCTTCGCGGACCCGACCCTGGAATGGATCGACAGCCGCGGCGCGGAACTCGAAGCCGAGTGGCAATGGCGCGGTTGGCAAGTGCGCGGCAGCCACGCCTGGCAGCGTGCCGAGGACAACCGCGATCGCGAGCTGATCAACGCCCCGCGCCACCT
This sequence comes from uncultured Pseudomonas sp., assembly GCF_946886105.1. Next base: position 13,554 of record NZ_CAMPHV010000024.1, read on the forward strand.
GAGCAAGCTGCAGGTTTCCGTGCCCCTGGCCGGCGAGCGCCTGCGCGCCAGCCTCACCACTCGCTACGTGGGCAGCCGCCTGGTCGCACCGGGGATGCGGAGCGACGGCTATGCGATCACCGATTTCACCCTGACCAGCCGGGACCTCGTGCCGGGCGTAAGCATTACCGGCGCGGTACGCAATCTGTTCGACCGTCGCCATCAGGAGGCCTCGATCTTCGTGCCCGAGGACGGCGCCGACCTGCCCGGCTACGGCGAGCGCAGCCTGTGGCTGAGCCTGGAGTACGCATTCCAGTGAAAGCCACGGCCCTCCATCTATTCATCCTGCTAGCCCTGAGCCTGCCCGGCCAGGACGCGCAAGCCGACGCGGCGGTGGACGAACGCGCGATGAAGGCCGCCTACCTCTATAACTTCGCCCTCTTCGCCCAGTGGCCCACCCTGCCCGATGCCGACTTCCAACTCTGCGTGCTCGGCACCACGCCCCTGGACGCCGAACTCGGGCGCCTGCAGGGCAAACCCGTGCAGAACGGCCTGCCGATTGCCATGCGCTGGATCATGCCCGGCGACTCGCTCGACGGCTGCCAACTGCTCTATGTCGACGAGCACAACCGCAAGACGCTCGACTCGCTGATCCGCCGGCTCGGCTCATTACCGGTCCTGACCATCACCGATGCGACCGGCTTTGCCGACCGCGGCATCATGATCGAGATGCGCAAGCAGGGCCAACGCATCGTCTTCGATGTCAATTTGGCGGCGGCACGGCGCGCGCGTCTCGACTTCAGCGCCCGCCTGCTCAAGCTCGCCAGCTTCGTCGCCCACAGGTCCTAGGCCTATGCCTTCCGTACCCTTCAACGATCGACCATTGCGCGACAAGCTCGCCTACAGCGGACTGCTGCTCACCTCCGCCACCCTGACGGTGCTGCTGGTGACGCTGCTGGCTTACCAACTGGTCGTGCAGAAAGCGGAACTGACGGAGAACGTCAGAGCCCACGCCATGGTGGTCGGCAGCAACGGCAGCGCGGCGATCGTATTCGGCAACGCCCGGGAAGCGCATGAGACGCTCGCGTCCCTGAGCGCCGTCTCGGACATCACCCGGGCGGCGTTTCTGCTGCCCGACGGTCAGCAATTGGCCGCCTATCGACGGGACAGCGGGGCCTCGAACGCGGATATCGCCGCGCCCGAAGAGCCCGGCTGGTATGCCCTGCTGGTCCGCCAGCCGATCGTGCTGCACGGTCAACTGATCGGCAGCGTGGTGGTCCAGGCGAGCCTCGCCTCGCTGTATCGCGGGTTGGCGCTGCAAGCGTTATTCGGCGGGCTGGCGGCCGTGGTGACGCTGGCGCTGTCCTTGCTGCTCACGCGGCGGATCGCCTCCGGCATCGTGCGGCCGCTGCTGAGCCTGGTGCAGCTGACCGAGCAGGTACGCGCCGAGCAGGACTTCAGCCTGCGGGCCAGCGTGTACGGCAACGACGAGGCCGGCCATCTCGCCCGCAGTTTCAACGACATGATGGAACAGCTCGAGTGGCACGACACGCGGATCAACGCCGAGCTGCAGCAGCGCCTGCTGACCGAGCAGCAACTCAACCGGTTGGCGTACCACGACCCCGTCACCGGCCTGCACAACCGCCACTACTTCAAGGAGAAACTGGAGACCGCAGTGGCCGAAGCGCTGCGTTACGCGACCTCGTGCGCGGTGCTGTTCATCGACCTGGACGACTTCAAGATCGTCAACGACACCCTCGGCCACGAGACCGGGGACAAACTGCTGAGCCTGGTCGCCGAGCGCCTGCGCGCCACCTTGCGCAGCAACGATGTGGTGTGCCGGATCGGCGGCGACGAGTTCGCGGTGATCATGGAAAACGGCGTCGCCACCTCCCAGGCCGAACGGGTCGCGGCGAATATCGTCACCGCGCTGTCCAACCCCTTCGTCATCGACGGTCAGCAGATAGGCGTCGGCGCAAGCCTCGGTATCAGCCTGTGCCCCGACCACGCGACGGACACCGTCAGCCTGCTGCGCAACGCGGACACGGCGATGTACCACGCCAAGGGCAACGGCAAGAACAACTACCGCCTGTACGAAGCGGATATGGAGAACGGTTCGATCCGCCGCTTCAGCCTCGAACAGTCGCTGCGCCTCGCCCTCGAGCAAGGGCAATTGCAGCTGCTCTATCAACCGCTGGTGGATCTGTCCGACAGCACCCGCCTGATCGGCTTCGAGGCCCTGCTGCGCTGGAACCACCCGGAGCTCGGCGTGATCGGCCCGCAGGAGTTCATCCCACTCGCCGAGGAAACCGGGTTGATCCACCCGATCGGCGACTGGGTGATGCGCAGCGCGTTCCGTCAGGCCCAGGAATGGCAAGCCCTCTGTCCCGGCGTGCGCATCGGCGTCAACCTGTCCGGGCGCCAGCTCAAGCGCACCGATGCGCTCGAACGCATCTTCGCCGCGATCGAGGCGAGCGGTCTGCCCGCGCACCTGATCGACATCGAGCTGACCGAAAGCATCCTGATGGATGATCGCACATCCACCGTGGCCAAATTGCAGGCGCTACGTGCGGCGGGCGTGCGCATCTCGCTGGACGACTTCGGCACCGGCTACTCGTCGCTCGACTACCTGCGACTCTATCCCGTCGATACCCTGAAGATCGACCGCAGCTTCGTCGCCAACCTGCCCGACGACGCCAGTAGCGTGGCGATAACCCGGGCAATCATGGCGATCGCCGACGGGCTCTCCCTCGGCGTGGTGGCGGAGGGCATCGAGTCCGAGGCCCACGCGGCCTTTCTGCACGGCGCCGGCTGCCCCGTGGCGCAGGGCTATCTCTACGCCAGACCGCTCGACGTGTCCGCCGCGACGGAACTGGCCATGAGCCGTCCTCGGACAGGTCATTTTTCGGCTGCCCCGCATCATCACGGGATAGAGAGGGTCGATGGTCAGGACGCGGATAAGTCGATAGGGCAATAGCCATATCGGACGGGTTTTCACCCGGCCCGCCGACTCGAGGCGGACTGAGCCCATTTGAAACCAGCCTGACCGATAGCGTAGTAAACGAGCCTGTTCTGACACCGCACCGACGCCGAAAGTAGTCCTTCGACGACCCCGCCAGATTCATCCACTTACCCGTAGCGCCCAACTCCTTACCTCAGAATAAGCCATGCCTGATTTTGCCAGCCTGAGTATTTGTGTAGCGTCTCATCGCTACTGAATTATGGCCAAAAGCCACTAAACACTCGATCCAAACCACTCGCTTGCAACCATCGCAGCGAGTCGGCATCCGAGTCGTCGCAACCAGGCCAGCAGGCATCAATCAGCACCTGCTTGGCGCGGCGAGACGTCAACACCTCGTTCATCTCACAACTCTCCACAAGAGAGACCGCTTAGTCAGGCCGACTGGTAACCCGCCCTCGGTTGGCCAGCACATGGAATAAGCCATTCCCAAGCAATGGCAATTCCCAGGCGGACCCAATCGGCAGGAAGCTGCCTTAACTCGATATCACGTTGATCACGGGAGAATCCCCCCATGCTGCAATTGTTCGCGGACCTCGGATTTCGCTGGAAAATTGCCCTGCCGATACTGCTGCTCGCCATGTTGCTGATGCTCATGGGCATTCTGGGCATGCAAGGCATCAATCAGGTCAACGACTCCAACGCTCGCCTGACCAACCGCTACCTGCCCGCCATCAGCCTATTGCTGAACGCCGACCGGGATCTTTACCAGGCCTTCGTTGCCGAGCGCAGTCTGCTCGGCGAGGGTGGCAGCGAGCATATCGTCGAACTCACAGTCGCCCACGCCGAGAACGTCCAGCAGGCTTACGACCGCGTGCACAAATATGCCGACATGCAGCCCAGCGCCGACGCCCTCAAATTGGTGGTCGATTTCGACCGCGGCTTCAGCCAATGGCAGGCGACGTCCAATCGCGTGATCGAGCTGGCGAACGGCGACCGCAATGCGGCTGCGCAACTCAGCTACGGCGATAGCGAAGCGCAGTTCGAGGCCATGCGCGACCCAATCGACAAACTGGGCGAGCTGGAAGACCTGGCCGCCAATCTCGAAGGCTCGGCGGCCATCGCCAGGGGCGATCAGCGCAGCTGGCAACAGGGCCTGATCGTTATCGTCAGCCTGCTGATCTGCGCGGTGCTGATCCTGGGTTTCCCGACTCTGGTGGTGCGCCCGCTGCACAACCTGCGGCAGCGCATCGAGCAAATCGCCGATGGTGACGGAGACCTGCGGGTACGCCTGGAGGTGCTCTCGCGCGACGAACTGGGCGAGCTCAGCACCGTCTTCAACCGCTTCCTCGACAAGCTGCAACCGCTGATCCAGGAAGTTCGCCGACTCACCGGCGAAGTGGCCGACTCGGCGCAGCAACTGGCAAGCATGGCCAAGGCCAATGACCGTCTGATCAGCAGCGAACACGCCGCGGTGGATCAGGTCAGCACGGCAGCGACCGAAATGAGTGCCGCCGTGCACGAGGTGGCGCGTAACGCACAGAACGCGGCCGACGCCGCACGCAGCGCCGAGAGCCAGTCCCGCGAGGGTACGCAGGTGGTAAGCGCGACCATCCAGGCCATTCGCCAACTGGCTCGCGAAGTAGAAGGCGCCTCCGACACCATCCAGACGCTGGAGCAGGAAACCGCCAACATCGGCGCGGTGCTGGCGGTGATCAAGGGCATCGCCGAACAGACCAACCTGCTCGCGCTGAATGCCGCCATCGAAGCGGCCCGCGCCGGCGAACAGGGGCGTGGTTTCGCCGTGGTCGCCGACGAGGTAAGGGCCCTGGCTGCGCGCACCCAGGACTCGACCAAGGATATCCAGCAAATGATCGAGCGCCTGCAGAACGGTGTGCAGAACGCGGTCCAGGCCATGCATGCGGGCAGCGAGAAGGCCCGCGACAGCGTCGAACGTGCGAGCGGCGTGGATGGCGTGCTGTCCGCCACCAGCGACTCGGTGGCGCGCATCAACGACATGGCCGCACAGATCGCCACGGCCTGCGAGGAGCAGAGCTGCGTGACCGAGGAGATCGCGCGCAATATCAGCGATATCCGCGACCTGTCCGACGAAGCGGCGCTGACTTCCGAGCAGAGCGCTCAAGCCAGCGCACGCTTGTCCGAGCTGACCCATAAGCTGGCTCAGCTGGTTGGGCGCTTTCGTGTTTAACAGGCTGTTGAAAAAGCTATATAGCCGTTAGTCGTTGCATGCGCCGCGGCTCGCGCCTCCCACAGACCGTAGGGGTTTTCCAGCGACTCGCTGCGGCGCCTCAGTTGATCCGCTGACGTTGCGCTTGGGCCGCGATGACCTTGCAGATGCTGAAGGTATCGCGGCCCAAGCCCCTTCCACGGAGCGCGACGGATGACTCGCGTCGCGACACCGGAAGCCCGTCGACCTCAGTACTTGCCGACGGCGTTGAAGAACCAGCCCTGGCTGCGGTACGACAGGTCGGTCAGGTCATCGCTGAAGTCGCTGAAGTTGTAGCCGACGCCGGCCTTGAAGTGATTGCCGAAGTGACGATAGACGCCGACCAGCACGCCGGTACGGCTGTCCTTGGCGGCGAACTCGTCACGCCGGCGGATCTCGGCCATCAAATCCCACTTCTTAACCACATGCCAATCCACGCGAGCGGCGATCAGCTGACCGCGGCTGTCGAACCAGTCGGCCGAGCTGTCGCGGCTCATGCGCAGCTCGCTGAGGCGATAGGCGTACTTGCCGCCGACGCTCCAGCGCTCGTTGAGGTCGTAGATGCCGTCGATGGCGAAGACGTGGCTGCGCTGGGCGTAGTCGACCGTGCTGCCGGTGGCCGTGGACACCTGGTCCGGCGGCGGCAGGTCCTCCAGGTAGGTGTACTTGGTCAGCAGGTTGAGCTTGTCGTTGAACACCGGGCGGTAGGCATAGCCCAACGAAGCCTCGATGAAATCGCCGTTGAAGTAATCGCCACGGTCGGAGTCGCCCACCGAGAAATCCAGCTTGCCGATGAAGCGCCAGTCTGGGTTGACCTTGTAGCTGATGTTGTTGCGCATCAGCCACACGCTCAGGTCCTGCACGGCACTGCTGTCCTCGCGGTATTCAAGACGGCTGGCGTAGCGCAGATCGCCATTGCTGTAGCCGACCTTGCCGCCGATGGCGCGGCGTTTCAGCGCGTAATCGGTCTCTTCGTTGAAGGTGCCGAATTCGGTGGTGACGCCGTAGCTCCAGTAGTCATCCGGGGCGAAGTCCAGGCCGTAGCCCTGGATCAGGCCGGCCTGATCGCCGTGCTGCAAGCGCTGCTCGGCGTAGACGCTGGTGCTGTCGGTCCAGCGCGAACGGGCGCCGGAGACGAACTGCCCGGTGCGGCCACTGCCGCCCAGACCGCTGCGGCTGGCGAAGCCGTCGTCGCTGCGGTCGCTGTCCAGCTGGTAGTTGAGGTAAACATTGGTGCGGTCGGAGGCGTCGTAGCCGATACCGGCCTTGGCGCCCACGCCGAGGTTGCCGCCGGACAGCTCGCCGTTCAGCGAGGTGCGTTCGTTGAGGCGGTAATCGCCACCGACGCCCAGGCGGTTGTTGGCCTGGCGCCCGCCGTCGCGGCTGACGGTGCCCTGGCCGAAACCGTACACCGACCAGTCCTCTTCGGCGTGGTAGAGCGCCTGGAGCAGCACATCGTTGCGCTCGCCTTCATCGTAGTCGCCGTCGTCGGCACCGGCATAGGTGCCGGTGTAGAGGTTGCGGTAGGCGCCGCCGTAAGTCTGGCGGTCGTTGCGCAGGCCGGCGGACAGGCGCCAGGCCTCGCTCAGGTCATAGGCCACGATACCCTCGGCGGCCCGGCGCGAACGGCCACCGTCTTCCTCGGTCTGGTCGGCCTTCAGCGTCACCTCGGTCTTCTCGCCGAGCGGCGCGGTGTAGCTGCCGCCGACCTGGTCGCTGGCCAGTTCGGACAACCGCCCCGGCGCGGAGAAGCCGGCGTCGCGGCTTTCGTAATAGAAGGTGCCGCGACCCTCGGCGTCGTCGACCACGTCCTTGAGGTCGAAAGCGGTCTCGATGCGGTTGGCGCGGGCGCGCGAATCGGTACCCGCGACTTCCTGGCCGAAGCCGAAACCGCCGTCGTAGGAGAAGCGCTGGTCGAGACTGTCGCCTTCGCTCTGCGCCGACTCCAGCTTCATCCAAGTGCCTTCGCTGTGGCGCAGCAACAGGTCGCCGCCGCCCAGGGTCTGGTCTTCGCGGCCGGTCTGCTCCTGCATGCTGCCGGTGACGCCGACACGCACCTTGTCGTTGACCCAGTAGGCGGCGCGGCCGCCGTAGGCCAGGTCGTCGAGCTGTTGCAGGCCCGGCGAGTATTCGTAGCCGACGACGAGGAACGCCGGGTTGCCGGAGAGGCTGCCGCCGGAGCGGATCAAGGTGCTGCCGTCGGCGGTGGCCGACAGCGGCTGGGTGAGGATCACCCGGCCTTGCATCGAGTTGACCTCGTAGTCGATGCCGGCGACCAGGTCCTGGCTGTGTAGCACCAGGCCGGAATCCTTGTCGCGCACCTCGATGCGCACCCGCTCGCTGCCTTCGGTGATGTCCTGGTGGCGCAGGTAGTACAGCGAACCACCGGTGCCGCGGAAATCCTCGCGGGCCGAGGCGGTACCCGGCTCGGCGGCGAAGCCTTCGACCTGCAGGCGGCGTTCGCCGAACGCGGTGAAGGCATCGTCGCGGTAACGCACCTGGGCACCGTAGAGGCTGCGGTCGATCTGGGTCAGCTCGGTCTCGCGGATCTGCTCGCGGAAGTTGCCCCACATGGCATGGGACTTCTCGTCCTCGACCTTGACGTAGAACTTGCCACGGGTCGGCGCGTCCTCGACCAGGGTCGAGTCGTCGCCGAAGGTCGCCCAGCCCTTGTCCGAGTCGGAGCTCATGCGCCGCAGGAACTCGCGCGGGTCCTTGTCGTTGAAGTTGCTGAACAGGCTGTCGGCCGGCCCCTCGCCGGTATCGACGCTACCGGTGATGGTGTATTTGTCGTCGACCTTGCCCTTGGTATAGAAGGCCAGACGCCCATCGGCGTACAGCTCGTCGTAGTAGCGGTCCTCCTGGGTGACCAGGCGCGCCGGGCCGCTGGTGTCCTGCTGGCCGACGGTGAAGTCGGCGATGGCCACGGTGAACCAGTCGTTCTGCGGCAGGCGCAGGTCGCGGCGGTAGATACGCCCTTTGCCCTGGTCGTCGAGTACCGCCACTTCCACGGTGTGCAGACCGCGCGGAATGATCTGCGCGCTGGCGAAGGTGCCACTGCCGTCCACCGGCACCGGCCGGCCCATGACGAACACGTGCTGACCGTCTTTCACCTGCTTGCCGTTGATCGTCACCGTGCCGCCGGCCACCGGGATGGTGTGGCGTTGCAGGCGGTTGCCGCCGTAACCCGCGAGCAGGTCGGCGGCGATTTCTTCATCCATCTCCTTGGCCAGTTCGCCACGGGCGACATTGAGCAGCTGCACGCTGGTTTCGTCGTAACGGCCCTGCTCGTCGTAGACACGCAGTTGGTAATAGACGCGCTCGGGGGTGCCGGCCGCGGGCGTCCAGCTGCCGTTGAGCTGCGAGTCGAGGGCGATGGTTTCCAGCACCTGCGGCTCGCCGAACAGGCGCCGCTTGCCGATGATCCGCACCTCGGCGCGCTTGATCCAGTGCAGGTAATTGCTATAACCGCTGAAGGTCTGCGGCTCGCCGATGCGCGCCACGCGCGCGCCGGACACCAGATTCAGACGCGGCTGCGCCGACAGGTTGTCGAAGCGCACCTGCAGCAGGTCGTGGGCCAGGGCCACGTCGACGCAACGCTGGGTATCGGCGCTGCCGGCGGTGCCGCCAGCACCGTGCGGCTGGCCGTCGATGCTGATGCGGAACGGCGCCATGCCTTCCTCGGCCACGCTGCCCGGCGCACAGGCCTGCGGCTTGGCCGGGGTGCTGACGACGGACTCGTCGTACCAGATTTCCACTTCCACGCGGCGGTTCAGCGCCCAGGCCTGCGGGCTGTCGCCCTGCATCAGCGGCTCGCTGGGCCCGCGGCTGTCGAGCTGGATCTGCTCGGGTTTAAGGTTCAGGCGCTGGCGGAACACCTCGCCGACTTCCTTGGCGCGTTGCAAACCCAGACCCTGGTTGTCGGTGTAGATGGCCTGAGTACGCTGCGACAGATGCTGCGGGTCGGTATGGCCGATCAGGCGCAGGCGCAGATTGCGCTTGCCGGCCAGACGCTTCATGAGTTTTTCCAGGACATCGCTGTCGCGCTCGGGCACCGCCGAACGGCCGGAAGCGAAGCGCACCACCGGCAGGCCGTCGCGCAACACCACCGAACTGACCCGCTCCTCGCCCACCTCGAGCAGTTGCTCACGCTCGCCCAGGGCACCGTCGAGCTGCCAGAGAATCAGCTTTTCGCGCGGCAGCTCACGCTCGGCGTTGGCCGGCAATGCCGGCAAACCGCCCGGGGTGAAGGGCCGCCGCTGCAACAGCGACTCGTCTTCCATCGCCCCACGCGGCCCTTGCAGGCCACAGCCTTTGCCTACTTCACATTGTTCGGCGGCGATCGACACGGCGACGGCCAACGGGTTCAACGTCAGTGCGGCGATGCCGCACACCAACAAATTACGCATGCTCATCGGATCACCTCCACGCTATCAGTCGCCGGTACGATTTCTTCCTCCAGTTGCAGGTCGTAACAGCAGTCGTGGGGCTCCCAGTGCTCCTTGATCCAATCCTTCACATGGCCGACACGTTCACGCGCGTCGCTCACCTCACCGTCCACCGGCATGCGGTAGGCGATGCGCAGGATCGACGGCTCGGCGTACAGCAGCTTGAGCACCTCGTCGAGGCGCGCCTGGTATTGCGCGGTCAGCAGATTGTTGGCGTCGAAGGCCTCGCTGCTCAGGTCCAGACGCACCACGCGGTGGATGCTGGCGCCGAAGTTGGCCTTGACCAGGCGACCCTGGGTCATGCGCACCACGCGCGGGTTCTCGGTGACGATGCGGTAGCCGCTCGGCAGGCTGCGCTCGTCGACCTTGAGGATGAAGTTGCTGCCACGCAGCTCGCTGGGCACGTCGGCACAGGCGATGTGATAGCGGCCGTGTTCGTCGGTGGTCACCAGCCAGCCCCGCGGCGTGGCCAGGCGCACGCCGGGGATGCCGGGCTCGCCTTCGTCCTGATAACCGTTGCGGTTCTGGTCATCGAAGACCTTGCCGATCAGGTCCGAGCAGTCGAAGGTCGGGTCGGCGACCACCCGCACACTGGCGGTGGCGACGTTGGACACACGCGCATTGGCGATCATGTTCAGCGCCCAAGTCTGGTTGACGTATTCGTTGAAACCGACGCCCGAACCCACCACCAGCAACAGCTTGATGGTCAACACCTGGCCACCGGTCAGGGTGCGGTTCGGCCAGCGCAGGCGCCGCCCTTCGACCTCTGGTTCCACCGGTACGCCGTCAATCTGCGCGGAGTTCTTGATGTACTTGAAGCCCGGCGGCATCTGATCCTCGATGGCGATATCGGCCAGCGAGTTGGACAGGGTGTTGCGCGCGGTCAGCACGTACGGCACCAGCTCGCCGCGGGTCACGTTGACCTTCGGCGTGTTCTTGGTCATGACGATGGCGCCGCCGAGGATCGGGTCGATCGGGATGTGGTTGTTGACCACATCGGCCGAAGTCGCGCCCAGCACGAAGCTGAAGTAGTACTGGGTGGTGTTATTGCTCGCGCCGAGCCCGGCCGTAGTGACCGGACAGGTGGCGGCATCGTGCAGGGTCACGGCTTCCGCCGGCGCCTGGTTGCTGTTCTGCACCAGTGCCGGATCTGGAAGTGCAGTAACGCTCAGGGTGTTGCTGCACGCCGGGATCAGCGTCGATGGCCCCTGCACGTAGCCCGCGGGCACGGTCACGCTAAGGGTGTAAGTGCCGGCCGGCGCAGTCGCCAGCAGCAGGAACTGATACAGGCCATCGGCACCGGTGGTCTGCTGCAACGAACCGCCCAGCACCTGCGACGCGTCGAAGCCGACGGGGCCGCTGATGCTGACCACGGCGCCACGCACCGGTTGCCGGCTGATGGCGTCATACACCACACCGGCCGGGTCGATCGGCAAACTCTGCTCGACGACGTTGCGGCCCGCGGTAATGGTGATGCCGGCCAAGGTGCCGTCGCGGTTGTCGGCACCCGCCGGGTTGCCCGAACCGGCACTGCCCGGCGTGTAGGCGATACCCTGCTCGTTGGGCACCGGACGACCGAACAGCGTACCGGTTTCCGGGTGGCGGAAGCGCACCTCGTAACCGCTGCCCGGGGTCAGGTTGGCGAAAGCATAAGCGCCATCGGCATCGGAGGTGGTGGTGGCCACCTCCACGCCGTTGCGCATCAGCTCCACGGTCCAGCCGGACAGGCGCGCCTCGCCCGGATCGAGCACGCGGTCATGGTTGATGTCGAACCACACCGTACCGGACAGGCTGGGAATGGTGACTTCGGCGAACCAGTTATCGACCGAGAGCGTATTGCCGGTCAGGTCGATGCCGCTGATCCGGCTCGGCTCCTCGGTGACCACACCGCCGGCGCTGCCCGCGGTCGTCGAGCCATTGATCAAGCCGCTCGGTTGATTGGGCTGGAGCAGTTCGTAGGTACCCGCCGGCAGGCCGACGAAGCTGAAGGTGCCGTCGCTGGCGGTGACGGTCGTCAGGTTCACCGGGTTGCCGTTGATATCGACGCCGCTGAGCACCACCGTCTCCCCACCCAGACCACTGTCGCCGGTGCCGGGTGCGCTGTCGGTGTCGCGGTCATGGAAGACCTGGCCGTGGATGCTACGGCCGTTGACGATCTCGGCGAAGTCATTGCCCTCGGACACATAGCCCGGTGTCAGGGTGATGCCGCTGATCGCGCTGGGCACGGTGGCCGGCGAGGTCACGCTCGGCACAGCGCCGCTGCTGTTGCCGGCGACGGTCTTGCCGTTGGTGGTGCCGCTCGGTTGGATCGGCTCGGTAACCGTGTAGGTACCGGGCTGCAGACCGCTGAAGTGGTACTGGCCGCTGCTGTCGGTGGTGGTGCTCGTGCTCACCGGCTGGCCCTGCCAGTCGGTGCCGCTGAGGCTGATGGAGACACCGGACAAGCCGCTGTCGCCGCCCTGGCGGAGGCCGTCGTTGTTCTGGTCGATGAACACCGCGCCGCTGATGCTGGCCGGCGCCACCTCGGGGAAATCGTTGCGTTGCGAACCGCTGGTTTCACCGCCGGCGCCGTCGTCGTTGAGGACGATGCCCTCGATCTGGCTGCTGGTGGCGGTGGCGTTGCCGCCCGTACCGGGCGTGCCGCTGCTGCCGTTGGCCGGGGTGATGCTACCGGGCACCGGTGGCGCATTGAGCGTGCCGGACGGCTGCGTCGCCTGGCACACCGAATAGGTGCCGGCCGGCAGCCCGGCGAACAGGTAGTTGCCCGCGCTATCGGTGCTGAACGGGTTGAGCAGGCCGTTGATGCCGCTGACCGGGGTGCCGCTGGCGCAAGTCGCGCCGCTGCGCAGTTCGATGGCGACGCCGCTCAATGGGCTGTCGGTGCCCGCCTGGTAGGTGCCGTTCTGGTCGTTGTCGAGGTACACACGTCCGGAGATGAAACCGAGCGTGCTGACCCGCAGGGTGGCGTAGGCCGGCTCCGGGTTGTTGCCGAAGTCGGTCTGCAGCGCGCCCGCCGGGATCTGGTTGGTGTGCTCGCCGGCGGTGTCGGCGGTGACATCCACCTCGATGGTGCAGCCCCCCGCCGGGACCACGGTGCCGCTGGCCAAACGCACAAGCGTGGCGCCGGCCGTGGCGGTGACGTTAGCCGACGGACAGGTGCCGGCGATATTCGGTACGGCGGCGACCCTGACCTGCCCGGGGGAATCCGGCAGATTGTCGGTCATCGCCGCGGTCAGCGTCATGGCCGAGGCATTCGGGTTGTTGACGAAGATGGTCAGTGTCGAAATGCCATTCTGCGCGATGACCGCAGGAGCGAACTGCTTGCTCACGGTGGGCGGACTGGAAATCACCAGGCGCGCGCGGGTCTGCTCGGTGTTGCTCACGCCTTCGAAGCTGGTCACGTCGCCGGCGGCGATGGTGTTGGTGTAGGTGCCGGCGATGTTGCTCAGCACGGCCACACTGACCGTACAGTTGCCATTACCCGCGAGGTTGCCGCCGGCCAAACGCACCGAGGTGCCGGACGGCGTGGCACTGACGCTGCCGCCGCAGCTGTTGCTGATCGCCGGAACCTGGGCCACGACCAACCCGGTGGGCAGGTTGTCGAGGTAGGCCACGCCGGTGAGCGGCGAGCTGTTCGGGTTGTCCAGACGGATGCTCAGGGTCAGGGCGGTACCGGCGGTGCCGTTGGCGGTGCCGGTGGTGAAGCCGACCGGGTCGCCGGCATCCAGGGTGCGCGTGGCGATGGCCTTGTGCACGACGATCGGCGCCTTGACCCGCAGGGTGTCGCTGGTCGGTCCGGTGTTACTGATCGGCGTCCCTTCAGCCGTGGCGACGATGCTGTTGGCCGGGATGGTGTTGAGGTAGTCGCCCTGGGTGTTCGACAGCACGTCGATTTCCACATAGCAGCTGGCCGGCGCGCTGCCGCTGCCCGCGGCGATGTTACCGCCGCTGATCGTCACCTGGCCGGAATCGCTGCTGACACTGCCCTGGCAGGTGGTCAAGGCGTTGGCCGGGCTGGCGCTGGTCAACCCCGCCGGGTAGGTGTCGGTCAGCGTCAAGTCGCTGATCGGTTGGGAGGTCGGGTTGTAGAAGGTGATACGCAGGCGCGAGCGCTCGTTGGGTGCGACCACGTTAGGGGTGAACTGCTTGGTCACGCCCAGGCCGGTGCTGGTTAGCAGGCTGCTCGAGGCCGGCTGGGTGTTGCTCACACCCTGGTCGGTGGTGATCGCGCCGACCGGCACTGTGTCGGTCACGGTACCGGTGATCGCCATGGTGACGTCGACGGTCACGGTACAGGTTTCGCCAACCGGCAGGCTGGCATCGCTGAGGCTGAACGAGGTGGCGTTCGGGCTGGCGCTGACAACGCCGCCGGTACAGGTGGTGATGGCGTTGGCCACGCTGGCGATGCGCTCGCCGGTCGGCGTGCCGTCGACCAGACCGGTATCGGTGAAATAGTTGCTCAGGTCGAGATTGGTCAGGTCCAGGCTGCCACTGTTGAACAGGGTCAGGGTCAACTGGGTCACCGCGCCCGGCGCCGCCACACTGGCGGTGGCGTGGTTGACGCTGACGGTAACAGCGCCGCCGCTGGCGTTTTGCAGGGTCGCGCCGAATGCGGCGACGTTCTGCACGCCGCCGGCGGCGGTGAGCTGGCCGGGAGCGATGCTGTTGACCCAGTCGCCGCCACCGCTGGCGGTGACGTCGAAGAGCAGTTCGCAGGTGCTGTTACCGGCGATCTGCGCGCCGCTCAGGCTGACCACTGCAGCGCCGGGCGCGGCGGAAACCACCGGCGAGCCGGCGCAGGTCGAGTAGGCGTTGGCCGGGTTGGCGACCGTCATCCCGGCCGGCAGGTTGTCGGTGATCGCCACATCGTTGAGCACGCCGGACTGGCTGTTGCTCAGGCTCAGGGTGACGGTGGACATGCCGCCGGACTGGATGGTGGTGGGGGCGAACGATTTGCTGCCGCTCAGGGCCGAAAGGAAGTTGATGGTCGCGACCACTTCCGGGCTGGTCAGGGTATCGGTCGTGCCATCGGAGAAGGTCTCGGTGGCGCTGGCCGATACGCGGTTGTCGTACTGGCCGGCGGCGCCGCTGACGTTCACCCGCAGGCGGCAGCGTCCGGCTGCGCCCAGACCGCCATTGGCCCGCGCGGGTACCGTGGCGCCGCTGAGCACCACCTGATTGCTACCCGGTACCGCGGTGACGGTGCCGCCGCAGGTGGTGGAAGCGTTGTTCGGCAAGGCGACGAGCATCGGCGTGCCGTTGCTACCCGTCGGCAGGTTGTCGGTGAGGCTGACGTTGGTGAGCGGCTGCGCGGACAGGTTGACCAATTCGATGGTCATGGTCGCCGCGGTTCCCTCGGGCTTGGAGCTGGCGTCGAAGCTTTTCTCCACGGTCAGCGTACTGCTGCTGACGCTGAACTGCGCATTGGTCGAGGTGTGGTTGCAGATGTTGCCGGCGGTGCAGACGTCACCGGCGTCGATCTGGTTGACGATGGCGCCATTGGGCGCGCCTACCGGGACCATGGCCCAGAACGTCACGGTGCAGTTCGCCGGGTTGCCGGCACTGCCCGCCGGCATGTCGAAGGTGAATACCGGGTCGCTCGCGGTGCCGCCGAGCGCCAACGCGCTACAACCCGTACCACTGAGTACCGGCGCCGGTTTTTCCGGCAGATTGAGCAGCAACATGCCGTTGGGCAGGTTGTCGGTCAGCGCCACCCCGCTCTGCGCGGATGCCGAGTAGTTGCGCGTGGTGACGGTGAACAGCACCGGGTTGCCGGGGGTGACGATCGACGGGCTGCTGGTTTTTTCCACCAGGAACTGATCGACCACCGTAACCGAGGCGCTCACACCCTGGCTGACCACATCGCTCGGGCTGCTCACCGTCACATCGCCAGGGGCGATGGTGTTGGTGAACGACTGCGGCACGCCGGCCACCGCCAGGTCGGCCGTGTAAGGCACGGTGATCACGCAGTTACCGCCGGCTGCCAGGGTGCCGCCGGTCATCTGCAGCGTCGACGAACCGACGCCGCCGAGGCCGACCAGACTGGAGCCGGCGCTGCAGTTGGCGGTCGGCGCACTGGTGATTTCCAGCAGGCCGGCACCGCCGTCGATGGCGTCGCTGAAGCTGCCCAGAACCATAGTGCTCAGCGGGCTGGCGTTGGTCAGGGTGATCCGTAGCGTCGCTTCCTGCCCTTTGGCCACGGTGGCCGGCGAGAAGGCCTTGGCCACACGCAGCGGCGCGGTGACCGTCAGGTTGGCCGAGGCGTTGCTCGGCGGTACCAGACCGCGCTGGTTGGCGAAATCGGTGGTGCGGTCGATGACGTTGTTGACCGTGGTCGAATAGCCGCTGTCGGTGCCATCCGCCACCACCATGACGCTGAGGCTACAACTGCTGTTGGCGGCGATGACCCCGCCGACCGCAACAATCTCGGTATCGCCCGCTGCCGGCGTAAAGCTCGGTGGATTGGCGCCGCAGTTGATCTGCGCGTCCGGCCCGGCCGGGTTGGCGCCGGTCACCGCGGCAACCCGCAGGCCGAAGTCGCCCAGGCGATCGCGAATGGCGAACGCCGGCGTATCGCCCGCCGTGTTCAACGGCAGCGGTTGCGAGGCGTTGTTGGTAATGGTGATTGTCAGGCGCGTCGCCTGATCGTCCTTGACGATGGTGCCGGACGAGAAACTCTTGCTGATGCTCGGTGCCGGCAGCGAGTTGAAGTTCAGCGACTGCTGGGCCGGGTCGGCGTTGCTCACCGGGTTGCCGGCGTGCTCGCCCGTTACCGTGCCGGCGGGAATCACGTTGGTGCCGTTGCCGGAGAGGCTGGTGACCTGCACGACGATATCGCAGAAACCGGCCTCGGAGCCGCCGTTCACCGCCGGGATCACCCCGCCAGTGAGGCTGATGGTGTTGCTGCCCAATGCCGCATTGAGGGTGCCGGGAAAATCGCCATTGCTCAGCGAGCCGGTCAGCACGCCGCTGCCATCGCGGCACTCGGCGGATACCACGCCAACTCCCGCGACCTGAAAGCCCGCCGGCATGGTGTCGGTGAAACTGACATCGGTGATATCGCCGCTGGCGAAACTGTTGGTCAGGTGGATCAGAAAGCCGTCGGTATCACCGACGAACTTCGGATCGGCGAAGCCCGATGCACGGGTCTTGCTCACGCCCAGGTCCGCGCTGGCCGCAAGCGGCAGCAGACTCAGGCCCACCCATAAGCTCCCCACCAACACCTGTAACAGGCGATTCCTGCGAACAGAACCTGACACCACGACGCTCCCCTGCGGTTCGCAGTGCGCCTGTCGTATATCCCGGGCTAGGCTCTTTTCACATCCCCAGCGAGGAGCGCACCATCAGCGGGCCAAGACCCGTGACATGCCGCTCGTTCGTTGCAGACAGAAAGCGCCCTACGGCCGACAAGCTCACCGACTTCGAATAAAGGGCGGCAGGGTGCGGACAGGAGAAAACAGCGACAAGACTGCAAAATGGGAACCAGCGTTGCACTGGCAGAAACGGTCGTCCGCGCGAAAAAAGCACAAGACCATAGGAAAGGCCCCTCCACTTCCCCGAAACCCTTAGTGCCAAGCCGCTCGGCAGCCGCTACCGCCCTCGAACCGAGCTTTGCCACAGCGGATGGCATTGCCGGAAAGTGCAGGAGACGCGGGCGCGGGATTCCGACGAATGACCGGGAACTACCAGCGCGTGCGCAGGGTCATGCCGACGCTGCGGGGGGCTCCGCTCAGCACCCCGTAGTCACCGGCGCCGAGCCGGGCGTAGACCGCGGTGATGTAGTCCTCGTCGAACAGATTGCGCGCCCACAATTCGGCTTCCCAGCGCCTGTCGCCACGGCGCAGGCCGAGACGCAGATTGGTCAGCCCATAGGACGGCTGATAGCTGCCGGGCCCGCCCTCGAGCGTGCCGTAGTAGCCGCTGCGGAACTGGTAGTCGAGGCCGCTGAACAGCTCCAGGGCGTGCTCCAGCGGATAGCGATAGTCGACCCCGGCGTTAGCGCTCCATTCCGGCGCGTTGAACAGGCGCTTACCGCCCAGGTCGCACGACCACTGCGCGCTGCTCGGCGAACAGGGCGCATTGGCGAAGTCGCGGTAACGCGCGTCGCTCCAGGCGATACCCAACCGCAGGTCGACCCGCTCGCTGGCGCGCAGACGGGCATCCAGCTCGATGCCGCGCAGGCGTACCTTGCCGACATTGATCAGGTTGTCGCGGATCGGCGGGGCGAACTCGTTGACCGGCGGACGGTTGGTCAACGCCTGGTAGTCCTCGACATCGGCCTGGTACAGGGCCAGATCGAGCATGCCCCGGCCGTTCCAGAAAGCGCTCTTGAGACCGACCTCGAGCGAGCTGACCCGCTCCGCCTCGAAGGTCGGCTCAACAGTCGGGCCGACCACGTCGAGGTTGATCCCGCCGGCCTTGTAGCCGCGCGACCAGCTGGCATAACCGAGCAGGTCGTCGTCGAACGCATAGCTGAGCGCCAGCTGCCCGGACAGGCTGCTCTCCTCGATCGCGTCGCGCCGGTAATACTCGCCGCCGAGGGCGGTGCTGCGCAGCAAGTTGCCACCCAGCTGCGAGACCTGGTCCAGTCCGAGCGGCGCCAAGCCCGAGACGCTGCGCGACAACCAGGCCTGCTTGCGCTCGCGGGTGTAGCGCAGCCCCGGGGTGATCGCCAGGCGCTCGGTGGCATGCCAGGTGAGCTGGCCGAACGCCGCGCGGCTGTCGCTGCGTTGCTCGCCATCGAAACTTTGTTGTCCGCCCTCCAGCAGCGACGACGGAATCATCGCGGGGGTGATGTGGAGCTGTTCGATTTCCGGTCTATCGCCGAGGAAGTAAGCCGCCGCGTCCTCGCCGAAGCGCACGCCCACGGCCCGGTTCAGATGCTGCCGCAGGTAGTAGAGGCCCACCACGTAGTCGAAGTGCTGGTTGGGCGAATCGGCCAGGCGCAGCTCCTGGCTGAATTGATGCTGATCGAGGCGTACCGTCGCGTCGTCGACGATGGCCAGCGCCATGCCGTCGCCATCTTGACTGGCGTCGTAGCTCCAGTCGCGATAGCCGCTGATGCTGGTCAGGGTGGCGCCGCTGTCCAGCAACCAGTTCAGTTCCAGCGTGGCGCCGGTCTGCAGCGTCTTCACGGCGTTCGGTTTGTCCTGCTGCACGCGGCGCGCATAGGGGTCTATCGGCAACTGGCGGTAGCCGACGAAGGCGGAGCGCTCGAGGGTCGTCTGGCTGTAGTGGCTGGCGGTGAAGACGTTGCTCTGCTCGTCCTGCCAGGCGTATTCGCCGATCAGGCGGGCGCTGAACGTCTCGCTCGGCGTCCACAGCAATTGGCCGCGCAGGCCCTGGCGATTTTGGTCGCGCAGCTCGCTGCCGTCATAGCGGTTGTCGATCAGGCCGTCGCGCTCGACGTCATAACCGGTCAGGCGTCCGGCCAGCACGCCGTCGATCAGCGCCCCGGAAAAGGTACCGCGATACTGACGCAGCCCCTTTTCGCCGACCGACACTTCGCCACTGCCCTCCGGTGCGAAGGTCGGCGCGCGGCTGCTGAGGTTGATCGCGCCGGCCGTGGTGTTCTTGCCGTACAAGGTGCCCTGGGGCCCCCGCAACACCTCGACGCGCTCGATATCGATCAGATCGACGAGCGACATGCCCTGGCGCCCCAGGTAAACCCCATCGAGAAACACTCCGACGCTGCCGTCGATACCGTCGTTGTAGGAGCTCGAGCCGAGCCCGCGGATGCCGTAGCTGGTATAGCGCGGGCTGGGCACCGACACCAGCAGGCTCGGTACGCGCTGTTGCAGCTCCTCGGTACGGTAGATCCCGGCATCGTTCAACTGCTCGCCAGCGAGCACGTTCATGGCAATCGGCACCGTCTGCGCGGGCTCCTCGCGGCGCCGCGCGCTGACCGTCACGTCCTCGAGCACCAGGGCCGAGTCGGGCCGGGAGCGTGCCCGGTCGGCGGCTGAATATTCCTCGGCATGCGCCCCGCTCAGGCAGGACAGGGACAAAAGGCAGAGCGGGTAGCCATAGCGCACTACCCCGGGTTCAGTCTTCCAGGACACGGCAAACCTCTGAGAGCGAATCGGCAGCCGCCGGGCGCGTGGATTCGGGCGCCAAGCGCTCGACGGTCGCGAGCAGTTCGGCGGTATCGGACGGCTTGAGCAGGACGGCATCGAAAGTCAGGTCGGCCGGATAAACGGCCGGCCGCAACGCCGGCGCGGACGAATACAACAGTACGGGCAGGGAAGGCCAGCGCTCGCGCACGACGGCGAGCAGCGCCCAGCCGTCCATCCCCGGCATCGCCTGATCGCTGATCAGCAGGTCGTAGACCTCATTGCGCAGAGCCTCCAGGGCCTGCCCGGCATCGCTCGCCGCGGTGACGTCGAAGCCGTAGCCGCCGAGGAGATCGCTCAGCCATTCGCGATTCTGCTCGACATCGTCGACCAGCAGGATCCGCCTGCCGTAACCGCTGACCTGCACGTCCTGGCTCTGCGCGAACGAGATATCGAGGTCTTCCTCCCGCGCGCGGGCGAATTCCACCTCGAAACTGAAACGGCTGCCACGCGACTGCGACTCGTCCAGCGACAGCGCGCTATCCATCTGCTGCAGCAGCCCACTGACGATGGACAGCCCCAGACCACTGCCGCAATAACGCTCCGCTTCACGTCCACGCCAGAAGGGTTGCAACAGCTGCTTGCGCTCGTCGGCGGGAATCCCGATACCGGTGTCGCTGACGCTGAACCGCAGGCGCGCCGAGGCGGCGTCGCTGGCCAGACAGTGCACCTCGAACAGCACCTGGCCATCGCGGGTGAACTTGGCGGCATTCGCCAACAGATTGATCAGCACTTGGCGCAGACGCCGGAAATCGGCCTGCACCAGCGTCGGCAAACCGGGATCGAGGCGGCACTCGAACGCGTTGTTCTGCTGCGCCGCGAGGAAGCCAGCCTCTTCTTCTATCTCGCGCAGAAAGCCATAGAGATAGCCGGGTGCGAGGATGATCTCGAGTTGCTGCAACTCGCTACGCGAGAACTCCAGCAACTCGTCGATCAGCTCCAGTTGCTGACGGGCATTGCGTTCGATCTTGCGCGGGTAGTCCTGGACCGCCCCGGACGACAGCAGGCGCGCGTAGTCGACGATGCTGACCAGCGGCGAGCGCAGATCGTGGCTGATCCGCGCCATCAGCAAGCTGCGTGCACGCAGGGATTCACGCAGCTGCCGGGTGCGCGTGGCCACCGTGCTTTCCAGGCGCTCGTGTTCGGCCTTCTGCTGGTTATCCAGATCGGCCAGCGCACGCCGCTCGCGGGCGCGGATGCGGCCGACCTCCATCACCAGCGTGCAGGCCAGCAACAGCAGGCCGGGCAGGGTTGAGGCCAGGCTCAACTTTTCGTCCGCGCTCTGCCAGGGCGCACCCGCCACGGCCAGCAGGCGCATCAGACCCGACAGCATGAACAGGCCGCAGACCAGGTATACCAACCAGCTGTAGTCGAACCGACGCCGCCAGCCCGCCAGCAAAGTGGCGGGTATCAGCAGGTAGGCGAACAGGACGAACTCATCCTTCAGCGCCCGCCCCTCGACGTTGTCGATCAGCATCCACAGGTAGCAGGCGAATACGGCGACTATGAACAGGCTGTAAGCCTGCCCCCAACGCGGCGGCAATTGGCGCACCTGTAGCAGAACGCGAATGTAGGCGAAAAACAGACAGTACTGCACCACACCGAGCAACCAGAACAGTTCGCCCGACCAGGGCAGTAACGACGGAAAGTGGACCAGGTAACCATTCACCACGCTGACCAGTACCGCGTAAACGGACACCGACAACGCGTGGACGACCAGCAGCCGCGAACGCAGAAGCCAGCCGATGACGAAGCTGAACGGCACCATCAGCAGGGTGATGCCGAGCGTCATGCCATCGACCAGGGAATTGCCCTGTCGATAATCGAGCAGCCCCAACTCCGACCAGAGCCGCGGCTTGATGATGATCATCGAGCTGCTGGCCACCCGTATCAGTACGCTGAGCTCCTGCCCCGCCGCCAGCTCCAGCGGGAAGGTCGGCTGCCGGGCCCGCACCGGCCACTGCGTCAGGGGGTGGGCGCTGCCGGCGCGCATCGTCTGCCAGTCACGGCCTTGGTGCAGGTGCACCTGGATATCCGCAAGACGCGGATCGCCCACCGTCAGCCAACGCTCGCACGCGACATCGCTCGACAGGCGCGCGCGCAACCAGAAGGCGGAGTGGCTGTATTGCCGGGCCAGGTTTTGCCGAGTGGCGGGAATGAATGCGCTATCGGGCAGCGCCAGCACCTGATCGGCCGTCAGCGTGGCCCCGGGGTCCTCCAGCAACAGGGCCTGGCTGGCCAGATCGAATTGCGGCGTCTGACAGATCGCCTCGGTTGGCGCGGCCTCGGCACAGGCCACGCCCAACAGCAGCGACAGGCACATCAGCCACCGCACGCAGCGCCGCGGCATCAAGCCGGATCGCCCTGCGCCTGCTGGCGATACTGGGTAGGGGTCAAGCCCTGGCGCTCACGAAACGCCGTGGTGAAATTGCAGGCACTGTTGAAACCGACCAGCTCGGCGATGTCCTGCACGCTCAGCCGGCTATCCGCCAGCAACTCCCGGCCCTTGCGCAAACGCGCCTCGCGGGCGTAGGCGAATACCGTCGTCCCCAGATGCTCGCGAAAGATGCCCGACAAGCGCTTGTCATGGGTACCGACCTTGCGCGCGATCTCCGCCAGGGACGGCAGCTCGCCAAGGTTCTGCGCAATGAAACGCATCGCCGCGCGCAGCATGACCTGATCGGGATCCTGCATGGACGGCGCCGGCTCGACCGGGTCCGAAGCGCCCCCCTGGTCACGCCAGGCCAGTTGCAAGTGGATACGGATCCGCGCGAGGACTTCTTCGGCGGCGTAGGGTTTGAGCACGTAGTCCACCCCCCCCAGGCTCAAGCCCTCGATGCGCTCTTCGACAGAGCCGGCGGAGGACAGGAAGATCACCGGCGTGCGTTGCGTCGCCGGCGCTTCGCGTAGCAGGCGGCAGAGGGTGAAGCCGTCCATACCGGGCATGCGCACATCCAGCACGATCAGATCCGGGCGCAGCGCCAAGGCACGTTGGTAGCCCTGGCGCGGATCGCTGGCGATGGACAGCCGCCAGGGTTGCGCGCGGAGCATGAGCAACAGCGAGCGGACGTCCTCGGGGGAGTCATCGATAACCAGAATGTGCGGCACACGATCGGCCGCCCTGCCCTCATCCAACATTCCCGTACCGCCTCCATTTGCTGATGCTACCGCCGACCATACCGAGATATCGCGCACGCATCCGGCCGAGCAAAGCCTCGATCCGCTGGAGCAAAAGTCCCAAACGAAACGGGGCGTAAGATAGCGCAAAGTTTACAACGGCAAAAACTTATCTCCGTCGTCAGGAAAGGTCGTATAGGTTTTCCATCGCATGCGTAACCACGACTCCGCATTCCCGCATGGCCTCTCGCTAAAACCGCTACCTCCATCAATCGAAATTTGTAGCCGCCAACCCTGCCACCGACTAAGAAACGCCCTACAAGACATGCGCCACTCCCCTACCGACAAACCAGTCCAGGCCGATGGCCGCCGACGTCGATAAACGCCACAGTCACGCCTCAGGGCCAAGCGACCCCTAGCTAACAGGCCGTTGAAAAACGTAGGCGACGACTGCATGGATGCAGGAGGTAGAGCGAAGCAGGAAGCCCGAGCCGAGGCAGCCAGTGCAAGGCAAAAACAGGCGAGGACGCGGACTGGGCTCGCACGCGAGTTTACGAGCTGTAAATCAGCATTACTCGCTTCGCTCGCCCTACGGGCCGCGCTGAAGCGCGTTAGCCGCAAGCGGCTTCCGACCGGGCTGGCGCTCCAGCCTGTTTTTAACGCAGCAATGGCAACGCAGGTAGTTTTTCAACGGCCTGTTAAAGGAGGAATCACTTGGCAAGCGTGCAGACCGATAGCCAGTGCTGACCCAATGCTATTCACAACGACAAAAAACCATACCCGTTGCATCCACCGCCACACAGCACTCCATCGGACAGGGCAGTAACGATGACCCAGACTAATTTGTTGAGCGATTTGTACTGGTTCATCTGCGTGGTCGAAGCCGGCAGCTTTTCCTCGGCGGCGGACAAGATCGGAACGGCCAAATCCAGTCTCAGCCGACGGATCATGCAATTGGAACAACGGCTGGGCGTGCAACTGCTCAACCGAACCAGCCGTCAGTTCACCCTGACCACGATCGGCGAACAGATCTACGGGCACGCGTTGAACATGATGGCCGCGGCGGAAGCTGCAACCCACAGCGCACAGGAGGCGCTTGGCAGGCCGAGCGGAATAATTCGCATGGCGGCGCCTGGAATTCTCTTCGATTGGTTACTGGAGCAGCAGTCCGTTTTTCGTCAGACCTACCCACGGGTGACTTACGCACTGGTGCAGGCGGATGCGCAGCTCGACCTGCGCACGCAGCGCCTGGATCTCTCGCTGAGCCTGGGCAGCGCACCGCTGGACAGCAGCGAAATAGTCGCGCGGCCTCTGGCGCAGCTGCGCAATGTAATCGTTGGCACGGCCGCTCTGCTGGCGCGACTGGGCAACCCGAAAAGCATCGCGCAACTTGACGACGACGCGTTATTGACCAGCGGATGTCCGACACCACAGGCCTGGCAAATGGACGGCTGGCAGCGGGATCTACAGAACCCGGCATTCTGTGCCGACAGCCTGATGGCGGTACGCGAAGCGGCGAAATCGGGGATAGGCCTGGCATGCCTGCCGCTGCATGCCTGCCGTAACGAACTGGCCAGCGGCGCCCTTACCCTGGCCTGCCCGGAAGACGCACCGGCCCCCACCACCCTGTATGCGCTCACGGCCTCCCATCGCAATATCACTCAAAGCGCCCGCTACTTTCTGCTGGCGCTTCGATCCAGCCTGGAAAGCGCCGCGCCCTATGCAATGGAACTGCTGAATACGCCGAGCTGGAGCGAGTGATCGCTCAGCCGCCGGCGCACCGCAAATCCCTCCTTTTATAGCACCCCCGCCGCGCGCAAGCCGGCGATCTGCTCGGCGCTCATGCCCAGCCACTGTTGCAGCACCTGCTCGGTGTGTTCGCCGAGCAAGGGCGGGGCATTGCGGTGCTGGATCGGCGTGGCGGACAGGCGGATCGGGCTGGCGACTTGCGCCACGCTGCCGGCCAGGGCATGGGGCAGCTCGAAGCGCAAACCACGGGCCTGCACCTGGGGGTCGGCGAACACCTGGGCCAGGTCGTTGATCGGCCCGCAGGGCACGCCGGCCCGTTCCAGCGCGTCTATCCACTCGGCGGTGGTTTTGAACACCGTGGCCTGGCGGATCAGCGGGATCAACTCGCCACGGTGCGCGACCCGCGCCTTATTGCTGGAAAAACGCGGATCGTCGGCCAAAGCCGTAAGGCCGGCGACCTCGCAAAACTTGCGGAACTGGCTGTCGTTGCCGACGGTGAGAATGAAGTCGCCGTCGGCCGTGGGGAAGTCCTGATAGGGCACGATATTCGGGTGGGCGTTGCCCAGGCGTTTGGGCGCGGTACCCGTGGTCAGGTAGTTCATCGCCTGGTTGGCCAGGCAGGCGACCTGCACGTCGAGCAGCGCCATGTCGATATGCTGACCGGCGCCAGTCTGCTCGCGGCTGGCCAGGGCGGCGAGGATAGCCGCGGTGGAATACAGGCCGGTGAGGATATCGGTCAGCGCCACACCGACCTTGACCGGCCCGGCGCCTTCTTCGTCTGCGGCGCGCCCAGTCAGGCTCATCAGCCCGCCGAGGCCCTGGATCATGAAGTCGTAGCCGGCGCGCTTGGCATAGGGGCCGTTCTGACCGAAGCCGGTGATCGAGCAGTAGATCAGCTTCGGGTTGAGCTCTTTCAGCGCGGTGTAATCGAGGCCATAGGCGGCCAGACCGCCGACCTTGAAATTCTCGATCAGGATATCGGCCTTGGCCGCCAGTTCGCGGACGATGCGCTGGCCTTCGGCCTGGGTGAAATCCACGGTGAGCGATTGTTTGTTGCGGTTGGCGGACAGGTAATAGGCCGCCTCGCCGGTGCTTTCGCCGGCGGCGTTGGACGCGAACGGCGGGCCCCAGTGACGGGTGTCGTCGCCGACGCCGGGGCGCTCGATCTTGATCACCTCGGCGCCGAGGTCGGCGAGGATCTGCCCGGCCCAAGGCCCGGCGAGCACGCGGGAAAGATCGAGAACACGCAGATGGGACAGGGCGCCGGGCATGGAAACTCCGTAGGGTGCGCCATGCGCACCTATAGCAAACAGGACCTGATAAGCATGGTGCGCAGGGCGCACCCTACCTTTAGAAAAACGCCTGGATCCCGGTCTGTGCGCGGCCGAGGATCAGCGCATGCACGTCGTGGGTGCCTTCGTAGGTGTTGACCACTTCCAGGTTGACCAGGTGGCGGGCCACGCCGAACTCGTCGCTGATGCCGTTGCCGCCGAGCATGTCGCGGGCCAGGCGGGCGATCTCCAGGGATTTGCCGCAGCTGTTGCGCTTCATGATCGAGGTGATTTCCACCGCCGCGCTGCCTTCGTCCTTCATCCGGCCGAGACGCAGGCAGCCTTGCAGGGCCAGGGTGATTTCGGTCTGCATGTCGGCGAGTTTCTTCTGGATCAGTTGGTTGGCGGCCAGCGGGCGGCCGAACTGCTTGCGGTCCAGGGTGTATTGGCGCGCCGTGTGCCAGCAGAATTCGGCGGCGCCCAGGGCGCCCCAGCTGATGCCGTAACGCGCGGAGTTGAGGCAGGTGAACGGACCTTTCAGACCGCGCACATCGGGGAAGGCGTTCTCTTCCGGGCAGAACACGTTGTCCATGACGATCTCGCCGGTGATCGAAGCGCGCAGGCCGACCTTGCCGTGGATCGCCGGGGCGCTCAGGCCCTGCCAGCCTTTTTCCAGAACGAAACCGCGGATCTCGCCGGCATCGTCCTTGGCCCAGACCACGAACACATCGGCGATCGGCGAGTTGGTGATCCACATCTTGGCGCCGCTCAGGCGGTAGCCGCCGTCGACCTTCTTCGCCCGGGTGACCATGCCGCCGGGGTCGGAACCGTGGTCGGGTTCGGTCAAGCCGAAGCAGCCGATATATTCGCCTGACGCCAATTTCGGCAGGTATTTCTGCTTGGTCGCTTCGCTACCGAACTCGAAGATCGGCACCATCACCAGGGATGACTGCACGCTCATCATCGAGCGGTAGCCGGAGTCGATACGCTCCACTTCGCGGGCGATCAGGCCGTAACACACGGAGTTCAAACCGCTGCCGCCGTAAATTTCGGGGATGGTCGCGCCGAGCAGGCCGGTTTCGCCCATCTCGCGGAAGATCGCCGGGTCGGTCTGTTCATGGCGGAAGGCTTCCAACACCCGCGGCGCCAGTTTGTCGGCGGCGAATTGCTGGGCACTGTCGCGCACCATGCGCTCTTCTTCAGTCAGTTGCTGATCGAGCAGCAGGGGGTCGATCCAGTTGAAACTTGCCTTGCCGGCCATAAACGGAATCCTCGGAGGTAGGTTGGGCTGAGCGCAGCGAAGCCCAACATATGTATGCAGTCAACCTGATGTTGGGCTTCGTCTAACTCAGTCCAACCTACGCCCGGCCGGACAGCCGCGCAAACGATGATTTCGCACTCAAGTGTGCGAATTACTCACTCCGAAACAATCCTGTGCTCGCCGCGCCGGCCAAGCCGAGGCTAAACACCCGCTAACCTTGCGCCAAAATAATCGCCAGTAGACCCTGCGATTGAGCTTGTGCGCAGCCGCCAGGCGCTATAGCGTTACCGGAGCCTTCGCCATTCGAATGAGCAAAACGCACAATGCGCCGAAAAATCCCCAGCACCGCGGCCTTGATCGCCTTCGAGTCGGCGGCGCGCCATCAGAGTTTCACCAAGGCCGCCGAAGAGCTGGCGCTGACCCAGAGCGCGATCTGCCGACAGATCGCCAGCCTCGAGGAGTTTCTCAATGTCGAGCTGTTTCGCCGCTCGCGGCGCGGGGTCAAGCTCACCGATGCCGGGCTGTCCTATGCGCGACGGGTCGCCAGCCAGCTGGATGCGGTGGAGCGCGACACCCTGGCGGTGATGGGCCAGCAAGGCGCGATGACCATCGAATTGGCGGTGGTGCCGACCTTCGGCACCCAATGGCTGCTGCCGCGCCTGAAGGATTTCCAGTACAGGCATCCGCAGATCACCGTCAACCTGACCAACCGCACCCGACCGTTTCTGTTCGCCGACACCGCCTTCGATGCCGCGGTGTATTTCGGCGACGGCGACTGGTCGGGCACCAGCTCGCACCTGTTGATGCGCGAGAACCCCATGCCGGTCTGTAGCCCTGCGCTGCTCGCCGGGCAAGCGCAACTCAGCGCCGAACGGCTCGCCGAGCTGCCGTTGTTGCAACAGACCACCCGCCCCTATGCCTGGCGTCAATGGTTCGGCGCCCAGGGAATGACGGTCGCACGGGATATGAGCGGGCCGCGCTATGAACTGTTTTCCATGCTCGCCCAGGCCGCCATGCACGAGATGGGCGTGGCGCTGATTCCACCGTTTCTGATCCAGCGCGAACTCGACGAGCAGCGCCTGGTAATCGCCGCGCCCCACAGCTATCAGAGCGACAAGGCCTACTTTCTGATCATCCCCGAGCGTAAAGCGGAGTCCGCCGCACTGCTCGCCTTGCGCGATTGGCTGGTGCAGGCGGCCCGGGCCTACGCCCAGGAACATGGATAGACATAAGTTACCTGGCGCCTAAGACTACCTGACCTCGTAGTCAGCTATTAATAACGCTACACTTGCGCGCCCGATCGAGCCCCCAGTGCCGCGGCTCCTGGCCAAGATGTGTCGTACCTGGAACAGCAGGCATCACCCTAATGAACCATTATTCATAGCAAGGATCAGATTTGCCGGGATTGCACCTGTGTATTTACCCTCGCAGCCAGCCCCTGTAAGCCTTGCCTTGAGAAAACGGGATATAAAAGGTCAGCAAATGACCTGTAGTTCCAAGCAGGTTTTACTCCATAACGCCTTGATGGTCTCAGGTATCACCTGCAAAATGCCGCGCCCCGCCGTTACCCGAGCTTTAGTTCCGGCGGGTTTGTGCTGATCCCCCTTCGCCGACACGCCAACGTAGCGTGACGGTTCATTAAAAAAGATCACGCAGGAGAATAGACGTGCACATCGGTGTTCCTCTCGAAACCCATGTCGGCGAGACGCGCGTTGCCGCGACCCCCGAGACCATCAAGAAGTTGATCGGCCAAGGCCATCAGGTCACCGTTCAAAGCGGTGCCGGCGTCAGCGCCAGCATCCCGGACAGTGCCTATGAAGCAGTGGGCGCGAGCATCGGCAGCGATGCCGCGGCCCTCGGTGCCGACCTGGTATTAAAGGTCGTGGCGCCAAGCGATGCCGAGTTGAGCCATATGAAGACCGGCGCGGTGCTGGTCGGCATGCTCAATCCGTTCAGCAACGAGACCATCGCGCGCATGAACGCCCGTGGCATCACCGCCTTCGCCCTCGAAGCGGCGCCGCGCACCTCCCGCGCGCAGAGCCTGGACGTGCTGTCGTCGCAGGCCAACATCGCCGGCTATAAGGCGGTGTTGCTGGCCGCGCATCACTACCCGCGCTTCATGCCGATGCTGATGACCGCCGC
Source organism: uncultured Pseudomonas sp. (assembly GCF_946886105.1). The sequence goes on from NZ_CAMPHV010000024.1 coordinate 42,819, forward strand.
TGGTACCGTGAAGGCCGCGCGCATCCTGATCCTCGGTGCCGGCGTTGCCGGGCTGCAGGCCATCGCCACGGCCAAACGCCTGGGTGCGGTGATCGAAGCCTCGGACGTGCGCCCGGCAGTGAAGGAGCAGATCGAATCGCTCGGCGCCAAGTTCGTCGACGTGCCGTTCGAGACCGATGAAGAGCGCGAATGCGCCGAAGGCGTCGGCGGTTACGCCCGGCCGATGCCGCAATCCTGGATGGAGCGTCAGGCCAAGGCGGTGCACGAGCGCGCCAAACAGGCCGATATCGTCATCACCACCGCGCTGATTCCGGGCCGCAAGGCGCCGACGCTGCTGCATGCCGAGACCGTTGCCGAAATGAAGCCCGGTTCGGTGGTCATCGATCTGGCCGCGGCGCAAGGCGGCAACTGCCCGCTGACCGTCGCCGAGCAGGTGGTAGTCAGCAGCAATGGCGTGACCATCGTCGGCCACAGCAACCTGGCGGCCATGGTGCCGGCAGACGCTTCGGCACTGTACGCACGCAACCTGCTGGACTTCCTCAAGCTGGTCCTCGACAAGGACGGCCAGTTCCACCTCAACCTCGAAGACGACATCGTCAAAGCGTGCCTGATGTGCCGCGATGGCCAAGTCGTACGCAATAACGGCTAAGGGGAGAACAACCATGGATATGATTTCCGACGGCATCTACAACCTGATCATCTTCGTGCTGGCGATCTATGTCGGCTACCACGTGGTCTGGAACGTCACCCCGGCCCTGCACACCCCGCTGATGGCCGTAACCAACGCGATTTCCGCGATCGTCATCGTCGGCGCCATGCTCGCCGCCGCCCTGACCGTCACCCCGCTGGGCAAGTTCATGGGCACCGCTGCCGTGGCATTGGCTGCGGTCAACGTGTTCGGTGGCTTCCTGGTAACCCGGCGCATGCTGGAAATGTTCAAGAAGAAAGCACCAAAAGCCGCTGCAGTGGAGAAGCACTGACCATGAGTATGAATCTGATCACTGTTCTCTACCTCGTCGCCTCGATCTGCTTTATCCAGGCGCTCAAAGGTCTGTCGCACCCGACTACGTCGCGCCGTGGCAACCTGTTCGGCATGCTCGGCATGGGCTTGGCAATCATTACCACCGTCGGCCTGATCTATAAGCTCGGCGCGGACATCGCGACGCAAGGCATCGGCTACGTGATCGTCGGCCTGCTGATCGGCGGCACCGCCGGCTCGATCATGGCCAAGCGCGTGGAAATGACCAAGATGCCGGAACTGGTCGCCTTCATGCACAGCATGATCGGCCTGGCCGCGGTCTTTATCGCCATCGCCGCAGTCGTCGAGCCGCAATCCCTGGGCATAGTCGCAGCGCTGGGCGATGCAATCCCGGCCGGTAACCGCCTGGAGCTGTTCCTCGGTGCGGCCATCGGCGCCATCACCTTCTCCGGTTCGGTGATCGCCTTCGGCAAGCTCTCGGGCAAGTACAAGTTCCGCCTGTTCCAGGGCGCACCGGTACAGTTCAAGGGCCAACACATGATCAACCTGGCCGTCGGCCTGGCGATCGTCGGCCTGGGCCTGATGTACACCTTCACCGGTGACCTGACTGCCTTCGCCATCCTGCTGGCCCTGGCCTTCGTCATCGGCGTGCTGATCATCATCCCGATCGGCGGCGCGGACATGCCGGTGGTGGTGTCGATGCTCAACAGTTACTCGGGCTGGGCGGCGGCCGGTATCGGCTTCTCGCTGAACAACTCGATGCTGATCATCGCCGGCTCGCTGGTCGGCTCCTCGGGTGCGATCCTCTCGTACATCATGTGCAAGGCGATGAACCGTTCGTTCTTCAATGTGATTCTCGGCGGTTTCGGCGGCGACGCCGATGCCGGTCCGGCGGCGGGTAGCCAGGAGCAACGGCCGGTGAAATCCGGCTCGAGCGACGACGCGGCCTTCCTGCTGACCAACGCCGACAGCGTGATCATCGTCCCCGGCTACGGCCTGGCGGTGGCTCGCGCTCAGCATGCGCTGATGGAGCTGGCGGAAAAGCTGACCCATCGCGGGGTCAACGTGAAGTACGCGATCCACCCGGTGGCCGGGCGGATGCCGGGCCATATGAACGTACTGCTGGCCGAGGCCGAAGTGCCTTACGAGCAGGTGTTCGAGATGGAGGACATCAACTCCGAGTTCGGCCAGACCGACGTGGTGCTGGTGCTCGGCGCCAACGACGTGGTCAACCCGGCGGCGAAGAACGATCCGAAGTCGCCGATCGCCGGCATGCCGATTCTCGAGGCCTTCAAGGCCAAGACCATCATCGTCAACAAGCGCTCGATGGCCAGCGGCTACGCCGGCCTGGATAACGAGCTGTTCTATATGGACAAGACCATGATGGTGTTCGGCGACGCCAAGAAAGTCATCGAAGACATGGTCAAAGCCGTCGAATAAAGCGTACCGCCACACCAAAAAACCCGGCCAGCGTGCCGGGTTTTTTGTGCGCCGCGAACAAGCATCGGCACAGGTACAGTTCGCTGCGTTTGCCCGGAAAAACAGTCGTAAAACTGTAATGTCGGTCAAGAGTCCTAGCAGCGCAATTTAAAACTGTACCTATAGGAAAACACTGAAGATACGCGACTAGCGCAGCTAATAATCTCGTTAAATGAGTTTTTGCAGAGTGATTAACTTAGCAGCAGTACAGCTATGATTTATTTTACGAACACAGTTACAAAGCAACCTATCTAATAGGCACGCAATTTACTTTAGCTGTGACTATTGATCCTGCGATCACCCCTGGATAATTAACCCCAAGCAAAACACTCTCTAACCCCGCCATAAGCGGAAGGATGTCACCATGGAACGTACCCTCAGTTCCGAGCTGTTCCTCGAAAGCAATGTTTCTAATTCCAATGCCGCCCTGCCTCTGCGCATGGCCGCCACTTTGCTGCAGTGGCAGCGTCGCTTGGTCAGCCGCCGTCAACTGGCGCGCCTCGATGCCCGCCTGCTGGCCGATGCCGGCATCAGCGAAGCACAGCGTCATGCCGAGCTGAGCAAGCCATTCTGGCGTTAAGCCGAGGCGCAGCCCGCGCTTACCGAAAACCCCGCCCACATTTGCGTGTCGGCGGGGTTTTTGGTTTTTAGCTGGCGGGTTATGTAGCGGCGCAGTGCATTGAGTTTCTTGGGCGGGCGGCACCATACAGAAGCTGGCGCAGCAAGCGGCACAGTTAGCTGAAACCGTAGGTTGGGTTAGCGGCGCTGCACCGGGCGCACAAACACCCGCGCTAGCGAACGCCGCGTAACCCAACAAGACCTCCACCCGGTGTCGTTCCGGCATGCGTTCTGTTGGGTTACGCGGCGGCCAACGACGATGGCGCTGCTTGAACCGCAATAATCGCCGCTAACCCAACCTACGGGCTCAAGAGCGGGCAGGCCATACAGAAGCTGGCGCAGCAAGCGGAACAGTTGGCTGAAAAACCACACTGCACCGGTACAATGCTGTGCTGCTGTGACTGCAAGCCGCGGCGCCGCGGCGCGATCATGGCTCCCCATACCCCACACCCGCGCCGACGCGGGAAGGTCAGCCGCCATGGAACGCAGCCTCAGTAGCAGCCTGCCCACGTTCAACCCAGCACATCGGCACTGGTTCCAGCGCCTGCTGGCCGCCCTGCAGCAGTGGCGGCACAATGCCCGCAGCCGCAGGCAACTGGCAAAGCTCGATGCATACCTGCTGAGCGATGCCGGCATCACCGAAAGCGACCGCCTGGCGGAGATCAGCAAACCGTTCTGGCGCTGACCGACGCCCTCAGGACCTGGCACCCACGCCGATCGGCAAGCGCTCCTCGGCCAGCAGCTCGCGATACAGGGCGGCCATCTGCCGCCCCATGCGCTCGGCGGTGAACAGCTGCCGATAGCGCTGCTCGGCGCGCCGGCCCATTTGCGCGGCCAAGCCCGGGTTGTCCCAAAGCGTGCGCATCGCTTCGCGCAACGCCAGCGGATCGCTGGGCGGCACCACCAGGCCGGTGTGGTTATGCAGGTTGATATAGCTGGTGCCGGTGCCGATCTCGCTGGAGATCATCGCCTTGCCGAACATCGCCCCTTCCAGCAGGGAAATGCCGAACGCCTCCGAACGCAGGTGCGAAGGAAACACCAGGGTGCTGCACAGTTGCAGCAACGCCACCTTGTCCTCGTCGCCCAGGCGGCCGACGAAATGCACGTTATCCAACCCCAGGGCCTGTGCCTGCGCGCGCAGTTCCAGCTCCAGCGGGCCGGCGCCGACCACCACGACCGGATACTCGGCGCCCTTGATGGCCTCGAGCAAAATATGCAGGCCCTTGTAGTAGCGCATGACCCCGACGAACAGGAAGAACCGCGAACCGAAGCGCTGCCGCCACCGCGCCAGACGCGCCGAGGAAGGCAGCGGGTAGCTCAGCTTGTCCAGGCCATAGGGGATGACCGTGGTTTTATCGCGGTAGCGCGCCAGCACCTCGCTGGTTTCCAGATAATTCGGCGAGGCGGCGACGATCCGGTCGGCGCTGCCGAGAAAGCGGTGCATCAGGGGCCGATAGAGTTTCAGCAGGTGCTGCTGGCGAACGATGTCCGAATGGTAGGTGACCACCGTCGGCTTGCGGATTTGCGCGGCGAAGTGCAGCACATCCATAAATGGCCAGGGAAAGTGGTAGTTGATCACATCGGCCTCGGCCGCCAATGCCTTGAAGCGCCTGAACAGGCTGTAGGAAAAGCCCGTGGAGGCGATCTGCACATCCAGCTTGGCGCGATGCACATGGTGATTGGCGAGCAGCAGATCGCGCGGCTCGGGCTTAGCGCTGAGGGTCAGCACATGGCTTTCGATGCCGTGGGCGATGCCGCTCTGGCAGATCTGATAGATCGCTTGTTCGATACCGCCGACGGTTTCCGGCAGATAGGTTTTGAACAAATGTAGTACGCGCATCTAGTGCTCCAAGGCCTTTCGGTAGGCGGCAATCGTGTGGGTCGCGCAGCGCTTCCAACTGAAGTGCTGCGCCCGTTGTAAACCGCAGGCGCGGCGCGCCTGCCATTCCGCCGGGTCCTCGATCAAGCGCAGAACCGCTTCGCACCAACTCCGATCATCCCCGGGCTCGATATACACCCCGGCCTCGCCGGCCACTTCGGGTAATGCGGCGCGCGGCGCCAGTACTACCGGCACCCCGCTGGCCATCGCTTCCAGCACGGGTAGACCGAAACCCTCGTACAGCGATGGAAACAACAACATGCGCGCGCCGGCCAGCAGCTCGGCCAACGCCCGGTCATGCTGATAACCGAGCAGACGCACCTGGCCGCTGGCCAAGGCGCGCTGCAGATCGACGGCGAAATCCTCGCCGCGCCAGCCCGCCATGCCCGCAACCACCAGCGGGAAACGCGCGCGCGTGGCCGCCGGCAACAAGGCGTAGGCGCGCAGCACCTGGCTCAGGTTCTTGCGCGGTTCCAGGGTGCCGACGCACAACAGATAAGCCCCCGGTTGCAGCCCCAACACCGCCAGGCTTTCGCGCAGCTGGTGGGCCGGGCGCGGATGAAAACGCTCGGCGTAACCCAAAGGCGCGACCTGCAAGCGCGCTGCGGCCACGCCGTAGTGCCGGCTGATTTCATCGGCGACGAACTGCGAGTCGGTGAGAATGCACTGCGCCCGCTCCAGCGCCGGGCCGATGCGCCGCCTGATCTCCGCCAGGCGGTCGCGCGGCTGGGTGTGCGGGTAATGCAGGTGCGTCAGATCGTGCAGGGTCATCACCATCGGCCCGGCGAAATCCAGCGGCCACAGGCTCGGCTCGTGATAGAGCTCGGTGGCGCGGCGGTGCGCGCCACGCTCGAAACGCCGCTGATCGAGCGCGCGACGGATGCGATAAGCCCCCGGTACCTGCTTGGCCCACGCCGCCCAGCGGCTGTAACCGGGCAAGGCCGCGCGCGGCACTTCGCGGCTCCAACCCCAGCCATGAAAGAGTTCCAACTCGATCCGCGGGTCGGCACGCAACGCGGCGATCAGTTCGATCAGGTACTGGCCGATGCCGGTACGCGGGGCTTGCAGAATCCGTGCGTTAAGGGCAATCCGCATAGAGTGGCGCCTTGGCAGGTGCGGGCGCCAACGTGGCCCGCTGCAGACCGCTCAAGGTACCCGCGACCAACTGCCTGGCCGCGCCACTCCAATCCACCCATTGCCATTCGACCACCGGCCGCGCGGCCGGGAACTGTCCCGAGGTTTCGAACGCCTGGATCCGCTCGACCAGCGACTGCGGATCGGCCAGATCGAAATACGCCATGAAATCGCCACCGATCTCCCTGAACACCGGGATGTCGCTCGCCATCACCGGCAGTCCGCGCTGCATCGCCTCGACCAGCGGCAAGCCGAAACCTTCGGCATGGGACGGGAACACCAGGGCGCGCGCATGGGAATACGCATGCTCCAGGCTGCGATCGTTGACCCGGTTGAACATGAACAGGCGCTTGCCATGCAGAGGATGCTTATGAATCCGCTCGATCAGCGCATCGCACTTCCAACCGACCTTGCCGATGATGCATAGACGCGCCCTGGAGCCCTGCGCCCATAGACGCTCGAAGGCGTCGAGCAGGTAGGCGTGGTTCTTGCGCGGCTCGATGGTGCTGACCATCAGGTACACCGGCTCGCGCTTGGCGAACACCCGGCGCAAGGCGGGATACAGCGGCTCGTCGGCGCGGCTCAGGTCCAGCTCGCAGCCGAGGTGGAAGTGGCCATGCCAACGCCGGCTGGCCTCGCGCACGCCCAGGCGCCGCTGCAGTTCGCGCTCGACCTGCTCACTGATGGTCTTGGAAATCGCCATGAAGCCGTCGGCGGTCTGCGCGATCCAGTCGAACCAGCGGTCGAACACCTTGACCAGGCCGGCGTCGCAGAACTGCGGGTGGGTCAGCGGAATCAGGTCGTAGATCACCGAGACGATGCCCACCCCGCGGCGCTTGAGGCGTTCGGCCAGCTCGAAGAAATCGGCGTGCCAGGACGAGTCGAGCAACAACAATTGATCGCCGTCTTCGACCTGCAACGGCATCGCCCGCTCCGGTGCCGGCCGCGAGTTGCGGTTGAGCCAGAGCAGACCGCGCAGCGGCATGGTGATCACCAGGCTGAGCAGCTTGCACAGCAGAAACAGCGCGCGCCGCGCGGTGAGCGAGGTACGCAACGGGCGCAGGCGTTCGAGCCGCGAATGCCACCACCAATAGCGGTTGCGCGCGTGATCCAGGCGGATGATCAGCGCCTGGCGGATCGGCGTCTGTTTTTGCGGCTTCAACGGCGCCAGGCTCAGCACCCGGTACAGTTGTCCGCCGTGCATCATCACCGGCACGCATTCGACATCTCCCGGCAGGCTATCGAGCTGTTTGATCACGTTGCGCACCACGCGCTGGATACCGGAATTGTCCTGCGGGTGCTCGTAGACATAGGTGCATTCAATCAGGAAGCGCATGCTGTTCTTCCTCAATTGCAGAAGAAATAACCGCAGACGACGACCGCTCGATGGCGACTTGCGAGTCCAACCAGGCGCAGCCGACGAAGTCGGGCCGGCCGGTGTTGATGACATGGAATACCAGGGCGAAATCGCGCCATTCGTAGTTGGTATCCAGGTGCGAATCGAAGCGCGAAAGCGACAGGGCGATCGAATAATTGCCCTTGCCCAACCGCGCCGGAAAGGCGAAGCGGTACACCACCCGCTCGCCGGCCCGCAGGTGTTCCAGGGCGCGGTCAAGCCGGTGGGTGTTGATGCCGTAGATCGCCTGGCCCATGCGGTCCTTGATCATGAAACCGAGTACCAGGCGGCTGATGTCGGCCTTGATCTCCACCGTCACCTGCAAGGTCACCTGGCTGCCGACCGAGACGACTTCGATGCGCTGCTCCTGCTCGTTGAGCAGCGCCACATCGCTGAAGCAGGCCTCGCCGGTGCCGGAGATGGTGCGGATCTGCCCCCCGGGAAGGCGCTCCTGGCGCACCGTTTGTTGTTCCTTTTCCGCCAGCATGGCGCTGTAGAAATCCATCACCTCCTCAGGCGCGCCCTCCAGCGCCAACCGGCCGCCGGCCAGGAGGATGGCGCGGTCGCACAGCGACTGAATCGCCTGGCGGTCATGGGAGACGATCAGCAAGGTGGTGCCGGCTTTGCGGAACGCGCGGATGCGATCGAAGCTCTTGTGCTGGAAATAGGCGTCGCCGACCGACAAGGCTTCGTCGACGATCAATACGTCGGGGCGCCGCGCCGTCGCCACGCTGAACGCCAGGCGCATCTGCATGCCGCTGGAGTAGGTGCGCACGGGATGGTCGAGGTATTCGCCGATCTCGGCGAAGGCTTCGATCTCGGGCATCAGCGCATGCAGTTCCTCCATGCTCAAGCCCAGCAACTGCCCGGCCATAAAGACGTTCTGCCGGCCGCTGAAATCCGGGTGAAAACCCATGCCCAGCTCGAGCAGCGCGGCGACCCGGCCGTGAATCTCGATCTGCCCGGCGTTCGGTTGGGTGGTGCCGGTGATCATCTTCAGCAGCGTGCTCTTGCCCGCGCCGTTGACCCCGATGATGCCCAGCGCCTCGCCCGGCTCGACCGCGAAGGAGATGTCCTGCAATACCCAGGTCAGCTGGTGACGCGGTGCCGAGAAGGGAATCATCCATTCGGCCAGGCGCGCCCAGCGTGTGGGGTACTGTTTATAAGCCTTACCCAGTTGGCTAACGCGAATACTGCCCATCAGAGTTCATCCACCATTTCGCCGGAGCGTTTGCGGAACAGGCGCATGCCCAACAGGCACAGCGCGGCGGCGAGCAAGGCGGTCGGCCAGAGCGCGTGCCAGTCCGGCCATTGGCCATAGACGAAGATGCCCTGGTACGCGGCGATCAACGGCGCCATGGGATTCAGGTCGATCAGCGGCTGGATGCCCTCGGGGAGAATCGACAGCGGGTAGACGATGGGGGTGAACCAGAACCAGAACTGCAGAAAGATCCCGACGAACTGCCCGACATCGCGGAAGAACACGTTGAGCACGCCGAGAATGATCCCCAGGCCGATGGAGAACGCGGTTTGCACGAGCAACACCGGGACGATCCCGAGCAGCGCCCAGCCGGGGAAGTTGTCCGTCACCAGGAGGAAACCGAGAAACAGCGCGAAGATGATCGCGAAGTTCACCCCGGCATTCAGCACCACGATCAGCGGCAGACAGATCCGCGGGAAGGCGAGCTTCTTGATCAGATTGGCATGTTCGAGAAACACCGACTGGCTGCGCCCGATCACCTCGGCGAAAAAACCCCAGGCGAGAATCCCCGCGCACAGGTAGATGCCGTAGGCCAGGCTGTTGTCCACGCCGGGCAGGCGGGCTCTCATCAATTGGGAAAAGATCACCGTGTAGACCACGATCATCGATAACGGATTAAGGATCGTCCAGGTCGCGCCCAGCAAGGAATTGCGATAGCGCGTTTGAAACTCGCGCTTGACGCTGCCCAGAACGAATCCGCGGTAATTCCATACCGCACCAACCATACTCGCCGTCACTGTTAAATCCTGCCGTATCAATCGTCGAAATGAACGATGTCATCCGGGTAGGAAGCCGCTCTGTTACTACGAATATCAGCAGATCGATCGACCCGGGGTTCTCCAGGCGGCTCGGGGGCCGCCGGACGGGGCTATGGGTTACTCCCCGGCCACGCGTCTCAGGTCGGCATCGACCATCATGCGGATCAGGCTGTCGAGGCTGGTCTTCGGCGCCCAGCCCAGCACCCGCTCGGCCTTGGCCGGGTTGCCCAGGAGGATGTCCACTTCCGCAGGGCGGAAAAACTTCGGGTCGACCACGACGTGCTTGAGGTAGTCGAGTTCCACATGGGCGAAGGCGATGCGGCACATTTCCCGCACCGTGGTGGTGACGCCGGTGGCCACCACGTAATCGTCGGCCTGGTCCTGCTGCAGCATCAGCCACATCGCCTCGACGTAATCGCCGGCGAAGCCCCAGTCGCGCTGCGCATCGATATTGCCCAGATGCAGCTGGCGTTGTTTGCCGAGCTTGATCCGCGCCACCGCGTCGGTGACCTTGCGGGTGACGAACTCGATGCCGCGCAACGGCGATTCGTGGTTGAAGAGGATGCCGCTGGAGGCATGCAGGTCGAAGCTTTCCCGGTAATTGACGGTGATCCAATGGCCGTACAATTTGGCCACACCATAGGGGCTGCGTGGGTAGAACGGGGTGTCTTCGTCCTGGCGCTCGGCCTGGATCAAACCGAACATTTCGCTTGTCGAGGCCTGATAGAAGCGTGTGTGCGGGCTGGATTGGCGAAGCGCTTCGAGCACATGGGCGACCCCCAGGCCATCGACCACACCGGTGGTGATCGGTTGGTCCCAGGAGGTGCCGACGAAGCTCTGCGCGCCCAGGTTGTACAGCTCGTCGGGGCGGGCTCTGATGATCGCCCGCTGTACCGAACTGGCATCGGCCAAGTCGCCTTCCAGGTAGGTGATGCGCGTTTCGATGCCCAGCTCGCGCAAACGCCAGCGCGTATCGCTGCTGCGCCGCGCCACAAGACCAAATACCTGGTAGTCCTTGTCCAGCAGCAATTTCGCCAGGTAGGCGCCGTCTTGCCCGGTGATACCGGTAATCAGTGCATTCTTACTCATCGTGGTCGTTCTCTCGCATCCCAGTCAGAGAGCACTCTGCGCAGGGTTTCCGTGATATTTACTGCGGGTTTCCAGCCAGTTTCTCTTTGCAGCTTGTCGGAACTGCCCATTACCCGACGTTGCTCCGCCCTGCGCATGCGAGCCGGGTCCTGCACCAGCTCGACATTCACTTCGGCAAGGCCGGCCATCTCGACGATCAACTCGCGCACGGAGCGCTCGCGCCCCGAACACAGGTTGTAGATCTCGCCGTTTCGGCCTTTGTGCAACAACAGCAAATACGCCGCGATGACATCCTGTACGTCTAAAAAATCGCGGGTTACATCGATATCCCCCACCTCCAGACAGGGCGGCTGCAAGCCGAGGCGCACCCGTGCTATCTGCCTGGCCATGTTCGACACCACAAACGACTCGCCCTGACCGGGGCCGATATGGTTGAACGAACGCGCCACGACGATGCGCCAGGGTTCGACATGGCTCCATTGCCGGCACAGCAGCTCGGCGGCGGCCTTGCTCACCGCGTAGGGGTTACGCGGCTGCGGCGCCAGGGTTTCGTCGATCGGCAAGGCGTGCTCCGCCACCTGCCCGTAGACATCGCCCGAGCTGACGTAGAGAAAGGTGCCGGCGAAGCCCCGGCGCTTGAGCGCCTGCAACAGATTGAGCGTGCCGATCAGGTTGACCTGCAGGGTCTGTGCGGGGTCGCGAAAAGACTCTGGAACGAAGGTTTGCCCGGCCAGATGGATAACCGCGTGCGGGCACTGCGGCGCAAGCATCGAATCCAGGCTATCGGGCTGCAACAGCTCGGCGCGGCCCGACTGCAGGAGCTGCCAATCCGTCTGGGAGCCTTGCGTCAGGCACGCCTGCAAATGACGACCGACAAAACCACTGAGCCCGGTAACCAAGAGTTGCTTCATGCGAATATCCATCCTCGCCAGGTTCGTCGGCATGCCCACGCTATGAGCGGAGACGTGTCGGAAAAGTTTCAGAGCAGGTAATCCAATGCCCAGGCGGTTGCCCCGCCGACCGCTAAGCCGGCGAATAATTCGAGGGGGCTGTGCCCCATTCGTTCACGCAATTTGCTGCAGCCGTCATCCAGGGCGAGGCGATTGAGCGCTTCGGCCTGACGGCCGATTTGCCGGCGCAGGCTGCCGGCATCCAGCATGACGATAAAGGCCAGGCTTAAAGCGACGCCGAATGCCGGGTGAGCGATGCCCTGTTTGAGAGCTATCAGACAGGCCATGCCGCCGACGATCGCGCTGTGATTGCTGGGCAAGCCGCCATAGCCGACTAGATCGAAGGCCAGGCGCCTGGCACGGATGCAATTGATGAGAAATTTACTGCTACCGGCCACCAGCCAGGCGGCGAAAGGCATCAACAGGTAGGACGGATCCATGCGCGCTCCCAGGGCTAGGTCGGCCAGAGCGCTATGGCGCAGGCCACGACCCAGAGCACGGCGGTCAACAGTAGCTGCCAGTCCGACAGCAGCGCATCGGTCGGCGATTCGCCTCCGCCTTTGGCCTCGACGACGAACCAGTAGCGGAACAAGCCGTACAGCACCAGGGGAATAGTGATGACCATTTCCGGGCGGGAGGTGATCACGAACAGGCTGTAGAACAGCAATGCGCCTGTCGCCGCCATCTCGGCGTAACGATCGACCAGGCCCGGGGTGTAGTAGCGCAAGACCTCGCGGCTCAGTCTGCCGTTGGTGGCGAGTTCCTGCCGGCGCTTCACCGCGGCCAGGTACAGGGCCAGGCACAGGGTGGTCACGAACATCCAGGAGGAGACGGGGATCGTCAGAGCCATGGCGCCGGCGTAGACACGCAAGACGAAGCCAGTGGCAATGGTGAAGATATCGATCACCGGTTTGTGCTTGAGCACGAAGCTGTAGGCCAGATTGACCAGCAGATAGGCCCCGATCACCAGAACCACCGCCGGCATGAAGAACCAGGCCGCCAGCAACACCGTATAGAGCGCCAGCAACAGCAGCAGCGCCACGGGAATGGGGACGGCCCCGGAAGCCAATGGCCGCGTATGCGACTTTTTCGGGTGGCGGCGGTCCTGCTCGATGTCGTGCAAGTCGTTGACGATGTACACCGCCGCCGAACCAAGACAGAACAGCACGGTCGCAAGAAGTACCTTCTCTACGGCCTCGGGGTTGAGAAACTCACCCGCGAAGAGCAACGGGCCTAAAACGAACGCATTCTTCACCCACTGACGCGGACGCATCAGGGCAATCATTCCTTTTAGCAGTTCCAGAGAGGAGCGCAGCTGTACGGTTGCATGCATGCGGTTGGCCTTTCATCCATATGGAATCCTATGAAAGCGGCCACTAACTATGCACTTTTGGCGATGATCGCCACTTTTTGCAACATCGGCACACAAGATGTCGTCAGTCGTAACTACTGGGGTCCCTACAGCCTTTCCTTTTCGATGCTGCTCGGCACCGCTGTCGGCTTGATGGTCAAGTACGTCTTGGATAAGCGCTTCATCTTCAAGTTCAAAGCGCAGAACATCGCCCACGACAGCAGGACCTTTCTGTTCTATGCGCTGATGGGCGTGGCTACCACGGTAATCTTCTGGGGTTTCGAACTGGCTTTCGCCTACCTGTTCGACGGCGCCGCGATGCGTTACCTGGGCGGCATCATCGGTCTGGCGATTGGCTACGTGGCCAAGTACGAGCTGGATAGGCGTTTCGTCTTCAATGCGAGGCCGGCCTGATGCGCCTGCACGGCTGGGGCCGCTATCCGCAGGTCGAGGCGCAGCAGCTCGCGCCGCTGACGGTGAGTGCCAGCCGCGCGTTGATCGGCGCGCATCGGTCGCTGCTCGGTCGCGGCATGGGCCGCAGCTACGGCGACAGCGCCCTGCACGACTGCGTGCTGAACACCCGTTATTTGCAGCACCTGCTGGCGTTCGATGCGAGCCACGGCTCTTTGCGCTGCCAAGCCGGCGCCACCCTCGATCAGCTCCTGGATTTTCTGGTGCCGCGCGGCTGGTTCCTGCCGGTGACGCCGGGCACCCGTTTCGTCACGGTCGGCGGCGCGGTGGCCAGCGATGTGCACGGCAAGAATCATCACCTGCACGGCTGTTTCAGCGAATACGTCGACGAACTGCTGCTCGGCTTGGGCGATGGCAGCCTGCTGACCTGCTCGCGCAGCGAGCACGCCGAACTGTTCCACGCCACGTGCGGCGGCATGGGCCTGACCGGGTTGATTGTCGAAGTCGCTTTACGCTTGACGCCGATTCGCAGCGCCTACGTCAACCAGACCACGTTCAAGCTCGCCAACCTGGAAGACGCACTGCAAGGGTTCGAGAGCCAGCGGCAGCGGACCTATTCCGTGGCCTGGATCGATTGCCTGGCCCGCGGCGCCGAGCTGGGGCGTTCCTTGCTGATGGTCGGCGAGCATGCGCTGGACGGCCCATTGCAGCTGCCGCGCCAACGCCGCCTCGCCGTGCCCCTGGATATGCCCGCCGCCCTGCTCACTCACGCCTCGATGCAGGCGTTCAACAGCCTGTATTACCGGCGCGTGCGTCAGGCCGAAGCCGAGCGGCGAGTCGACTACCGGCGCTTCTTTTATCCGCTCGACGGTATCGGGCAGTGGAACCGGCTGTATGGCAAGCGAGGCTTTTTGCAGTACCAGTTCGTGATCCCCAAAGCGGCGGGGTTGCAGGGTATGCAAGCGATCCTCAGGCGCATCGCCGACTCGCGCCGCGGCTCCTTTCTCGCCGTGCTCAAGGTCTTCGGCGAGCAGAACCGCAATCCGCTGTCGTTCCCCCTGGAAGGCTACAGCCTGGCCCTGGACTTCAAGTACGACAGCGGCTTACTGGCGCTGCTCGACGAGTTGGACGCCCGGGTGCTGGAGCACGGCGGGCGCATCTACCTGAGCAAGGATGCGCGCATGAGCGAACAGACCTTCAAGCGCAGCTACCCCGGCTGGGAACAGCTGCAAGCGGTCCGCGCGCGCTACGGCGCGCAGGGCAAATTCATCTCCCGACAAGCGCAACGCCTGGGGCTGGAATAATCATGGGAAAAATCCTGATCATCGGCGCCACCTCGGCGATCGCCGAAGCCACCGCCCGACGCTTCGCCAGCCAGGGCGCCCACCTGTATTTGCTGGCGCGCAACCAGGAACGGCTGGCGACCCTGGCCCGCGATCTGAGCATCCGCGGCGCCCACAAAGTCGACTATGGCGCTTTCGATGCCACGGCGTTCGATCGCCACCAGTCGCTGCTGGATGAAGTCATCGCCGAGCTGGGCGGCCTCGACACCGTGCTCATCGCCTACGGCACCCTCAGCGGTCAGAAAGCCTGCGAGAACAGCGTGGAGACGACGCTGCGCGAATTGACCGTCAACGCCCTGAGCATCATCGCCCTGCTGACGCTGCTGGCCACTTACTTCGAGACCCGGGGCAAAGGCTGCATCGCGGTGATCGGCTCGGTGGCGGGCGACCGCGGCCGCCAGTCGAATTATGTCTACGGCACCGCCAAGGGGGCGCTGGGCATCTTCCTGCAGGGGCTGCGCAATCGTCTGCATAAAAGCGGCGTGCAGGTGCTGACGATCAAGCCCGGCTTCGTCGATACGCCGATGACCGCGGAGCTGCCCAAGGGCCCGCTATGGGCCAGCGCGGAACAGGTCGCCATGGATATCGAGAAGGCCATCCTGAAGAAGCGCGACCAGCTCTACACGCCTGGGTACTGGCTGCCGATCATGGCGATCATCAGACACACGCCGGAGCTCCTGTTCAAACGGCTTTCGCTTTGAATCCCACGCATGCCGATGCAGTCACCCAAGCCCCCATGACCTCATCCTTCCCCGTGTCTGAAAAACTCCATAGCGGCTTCGCGCGCAACAGATACCGCTGGTTCGGCTGGCTGCTCGCGGCGCTGATCGTGACGGTGATCGCCACGCAGGAAACCTACAACACCCGCAGCGACCCGCGCGGCACCCTGTTGGTCAGTCAGGCCCTTGCGCAGCACGGCACGCTCAAGCTCGACGCCTACGGCAAGCCCCTGCTGGACAGTTATGGCTACGTTATCCAGCACAAGGCCGGCCACTTCTATCACTACTTCCCGCTGGGTACCGCCCTGCTCAGCAGTCCCTTCGTGGCTGTCGCCAACGCCTTGGGTTTCGATATGACCCGGGACGAGCACCTTGTGCAGATGGCACTCACCGCACTGGCCGCCCTGCTGATCGCCTTCATCCTCTACCGCACCGCCAGGCTCTACCTGCCGAGAACGCCGAGCCTGTTGCTGACCGGCTTGTGCTGGTTCGGCAGCTCGCTCGCCAGCACGGTGGGAACCGCGCTGTGGTCGCACGACTTCGCCTTGGTTTTTTCCAGTGCGGCGATCTTTCTGCTGCTTAGCCGGCCAGTGCAAACCCCGGGATCGGCAACCCAGGCAGTCGCTCAACAGTCCGTTAACCGCCGGCCGCGAGAACTGCTGAGACCGCTGCTGATCGGCGCCTGCCTGTTTCTCGCCTATCTCTGCCGGCCGACCCTGGCGCTGCTGGCGCCTTTCCTGCTGTTGTATTACTTCATTCAGGACAAGAAGTCCTCGCTGTTCGCCGCCCTCACCCTGGGCCTGCTGCTATTGGCTTTCATGGGCTGGAGCATCGGCGAATTCGCGCAGATCCTGCCCGACTACTACTTGCCGAAACGCCTCGAAGGCGGCGAATTCGCCACGGCGCTATACGCCAACCTGCTCAGCCCGGCACGGGGCTTACTGATTTTTTCGCCCTTTATCGCGGTGTCCCTGCTGCTGACCCTGGTATTGGCCGTGCGCAACAAGGCCTTGCTGAGCTTGAGCCTGATCAGCCTGGCCTGGCCGACCGCCCACCTGCTCTCGATCAGCCAGTTCCCCCATTGGTGGGCTGGCTGGTCGTTCGGCCCGCGGTTGATGGTCGACGCCTTGCCCGGCCTCTATGTCGGCCTGTTCAGCGCCCTGGGGGCGTTACGGCAAAGGCGCAGGCTGGCCTACGCCGCGCTGCTCGGCAGCGGTCTGCTGGCGATCCATATCAACACCTACCAGGCGCTGTTCAACCCCTATGGCATGCGCTGGAATGTCGAACCGAACGTGGATCTATACCCCGAATACCTCTTCGATTGGCGCTACCCGCAATTTCTGCACAACCAGGCCCGGCACGAGCGGCGATTGTCCGAGTTCTATAGCCAACAGCTGCCCAAAATCACGGGGCTGATCAACGTTTCTTACGATTCGGAGCAGGCGGCGTTCGATGGTTTTTATGAGCTGGAACCGGGCTTTCGTTGGAGCGAAGGGCACGCAGCCAAACTGCATCTCGTACTCGACGAACAAACCCAGCAGGCGCTACGGGGCGAGATCGAATTGCTGGCAGGCTTTCTCGACAAACAGAGGCTGCTGATCGGGCTGAATGGCGAACAGGTCTATTCCGGCAAGTTCTACGGTGGCGAGCGTGAAATCCGTTTCCAGGTTCCTCCCGAACTGTTCCGCACGGGGCTCAACACCTTCACCTTCCAGCTGCCGGACGCGCATAAGCCCGCTTCCGCGGACCCGAGAATACTGGCGATGGCCTTCCGCAAACTCTCGATTCGCTAAGGCGCCCTGCCCCGTAAAAAACAGCGCATGCCGTTCTACAGGTCACTACCGCCCTCTGAGCCAGTCGAAAGCCCTGACAAGCCCCCACAAGCGGCTGCCGTAGATAGCCGCCAAGCGTGCTTCGGCCCGTTCCATTCGCGCCGTGACGCTGTCCAACTGCGCCCGCAAAGCCGCCGCATCTTCGCTGGGGTGGCTGAAGTGATGGCCCTCGCATAGCTGGAAATCATCCAAAAAATTCGGCGGCATCGATAGCGGCACGAGCAGGTGGCGGTGTTCCTTGGCCACGTAATAGCGGTTGATGCCGTCGCAGAGGGCGAATTGGTAGTCGGCCGCGAGAATGATCGAGGCCCATTTCGGGTCGCTGTCGAATGCCGACTCGATCAGGATGATCCAGGGCCGCCAGACCTGGAAATCGAGCCCCCGGAGCACCTGTTCCTCGAAACCTTCGACATCGATCTTGAGAAAATGAATCGGCACTTCGCGGCCGATATGCTCGGCACAGATGCTGCTCAGCGTGCGGGTTTCGACCGTGCGATGAATGAAGTCGACACCCCCGGCTCTTTGCCGCTGCGCCACCTCCGCGCTCAGGGTCGAGAACCCGGTTTCCGGCGACTCGAAGAACTCCAGTTGGTCGGCCTTATCGCCCACCGCCAGGCACAGGTTTATATCCTCGGGGCGCTCGGCGCAGAGCGACTCATGGTAGTGCCGCACCGGTTCGATATTGATCCCGCGCCAGCCGCGTTCGTACAGCGAGCGGGTCACCGAATCGCGGGTCGGGTGGTTGGCGCCGATGTCGATATAAAAGCCCGGCCCGAACAGTCTCAGGGTGCGCCAGAGCATCACATCTTCGAAATTTTGCGCATAGGAAATAAAGGGCATGGTCGGCATCCTGGCTGGCTGCGGCATGACTAAAAGCGGTGCTCATGGGCCAGGCACCGGCGCGTCCACCCGGACCTGCGGCGCCGGCTTGGCGAACAGGCGCTGAGCGATTTGCTTGCCGCGCTCGCGCAAGGGGCACTCGATCAGGCGGTAGTTGAGTTCGCTGAGCACGACGATCAGCACGGCCGCCGTGAGCACGAATGGGTAGAAGAACGAGTCGCCGAAATCGCCCTGCTGCGGGTACAGGCGGTAGTAGATTTCGCGGGTGAAGAAGAACGCCGGGATATGGATCAGGTAGATGGCGTAGGAGCGCGTGCCGAACCAGATCATCAAGCGTTTGAAGGCGCCATCCGGCCAAAGAAAATTCTGGTCGTAGGAGGCTATCCAGACCAGCGCCGCCGCCAGCAACGCGATCGCGCCGATGCGCATGGAGAACATTGTCAGTGGTTCGGAGCCAAGGGCGCACAGGCACAGCAACAGCACCAGCAGCACCCCGACGCCGAGCCCGCGACGGGCGAGCAAGGCCGGTTGCAAACGGCGATAGGACGGTTGAGCGCTCCACAACGCGATCAGCACGCCGAGGGCCAGGGCGTCGGTGCGGAACATCATCAGCATCACCGAGCGCGGCGAAAACAGCTGCAGCGCCACCAGGCCGAACAGAACGTAGGGCAACCAACGGCGACTCAGCAGGATCAGCAAAGGAAACAGCAGGTAGAACTGCTCCTCCAGCGCCAGGCTCCAATAGACGAAGCTGCTGCCGTATTCCCACTGCATAAAGGCCTGGGCGAAGCGGATATTGGCGACCTGCAGCACAGCGGCGACGCTCGCCTCGAGGTTCGCTTCCAGGCTGCCGAAAACCCCGGAGCTGTTGAATGTCAGGGTGGCGAGCAGAATCACCAGCAGCCACAGCCAGGCCGACGGCAACAGACGCCAGGCGCGGCGCATCCAGAACGACAAGGTTTCGCGCCGCGCGGCGGCGCCATCGGGCTGAGCGTGCAGGCGCGGCACCAGGCTGCGGGCGATGACGAAGCCGGATACGGCGAAGAACAGGTCGACGCCGACCCAGCCGCCGAAATAGCTGTAGAAGCGCGTCAGCGCCGGGGTCGTCCAGCTAATCAGGTTCGATTGGGCGTGGTGCACCACCACCAATAACACGGCGAAGCCGCGCAACAGCTCGATATCTTCGATCGCGTTCTTCATGCGCATCGCTCCGCTCAGGGTTTGCGCGCGATAACCACTTGGCTTTTCGGCATCACCGCATCCAGGGCGTGCTTGATCCGCGCGCCGGCGGGCAGCGACAGCAGGGTCGTCCAGGTTTCCGACCAGCGCTCCAACAGCGGGTGCCAGGGCGGGTTGAGCGGCTGGTTTTCGCAGGCCCAATACAGCGCCCACCACACTGAGTGGTAGAAACCGTAGTGGCTGCTGCGCTCGACGATCAGCCCGGCGTCGCAAGCCAGCTGCTCCAGCTCGCCCTGCTTGAAGATGCGGATATGGTTGGGCTTCTCGAAGTAGGCCGGCGGCGCGATATGCCGCTGCACGCCCTCGATCACTTCACCGGGAACGCTGAGCAGAAACTGCGCGCCGGGTTTGCCGACGCGCACCAGCTCGGCCATGAATTGCCCGGGGTCGTCGACATGTTCGAGCACTTCCATGGCCACCACCTTGGTCACGCTGGCGTCGAGCAGCGGCAGCGGGTTGGCATCGGTGAGCAGGATCTGCACGCTGCGCGGCGCTTCCGCCTGCAAGCGTTGCCGGGCGGTTTTCAGGCTCTCGAGGTTGACGTCGGCGAGAATCATCTCGGCGCCGTGCTTGGCGCAAAATTTGGCATAGCCGCCGTCGCCACAACCGATATCCAGCACCCTATCTTCAGGGCCGACGGCGAAGCCTTCGAGCAACTCGCCGGTGTCGTTCTGGATCCAGCCGCTGACGTGGATATCGATCAAACCGATGTCGAGATCCAACTCTTGTTGTACGGGCAGCTGTTGCACAGGTGCCTGCGGTTCGGCTTCGGCGACCCGCTGCAGTTGCGATGAGAGTGGGGGCGCCATCAGACGCTTGAGCCGGTTCAGCATGTGTGGATTCCCATGAGGGGTGGGGGGGTGAACATCGAAGGCGCGGTCAAACCGGTTTGCGCGCGACAATGACCTGACTCTTGGGCATCAGGCGATCCAACTGCTGTTTGATCGGAGCGAATTCGGGTATCTGGATAAGCCGGTGCCACAGGTGCGCCCAGTCGTCGAGCAAGGGCGTGTAGGGCGGATGCACGACGTCATGGGTTTCGCCCGAACGCTGCTCGCCGGAAGCCTTGAGCTGCGCCCAATAGATCAGCATCCACAGGCTCCAATAGAAGCCGTAGGACGAGCGCCGCTCGATCGCCAGCCCGGCGTCCTCGACCAGACGACCGAACGCCTCGCGCTCGAACACATGGATATGGTTGGGCGGCTGGAAGTACTGCGCGGGCGCGCAGCTTTCCTGGATCCGCTCGCCGACCGGGTCGGGCACCGCCAACAGATAGAGCGCGCCCGGGCGGCCGACCCGCACCAGTTCGCCGAGCACCGCTGCCGGGTCTTCGACATGCTCCAGCACTTCGAGGGCGATCACCCGGGTCGCGTAGGCATCGGCCAGTGGCAGCGGGCTGCTGTCCGAGACCAGGCCTTCGACGGCGCGGGCCGGGGTCCGCGTGAGTTTTTCGCGCAGCGCCTCGATCTTCTCCGCGACCACATCGCTGAACACCACGTGGGCGCCGCGGTTGGCGCTGAACAGGGTGGCGCCGCCAGCGCCGCAGCCGACATCCAGCACCACATCCTCGGCACCGATCGCGAAGCCGGAAAACAGCTCGTCGCTGGCATTGAGAAACCAGCCGCTCTGCACCGCATCGATCAAGCCGCAATCGCGCGAGTCGATATGCGCCGGCGCCGCCATCGTCGGGAGCGCTTGCGCCGGCTGGGTCAGGCGGTTCCACCAATCGTTCACTCGCCTCATGCGTAAGCCCTCTGCTCGAACTGCAGGAACGTCGACAAGGTCTGCATCGCCGCGTCCCGCGAGCAATGCTCGCGCATGCGCACGACGGCGTTGCGCGACAGCTGCCGGTAGCGTTCGGGCTCGTTCTTCACACAGTTGTATGCGGCCAGATAGGCGGCTTTCAGCGATGCCCAGTCGATCTGGTGGCGTTGCGTTCGATAAGCCAGGCGCGGGTCGTGGGACCAGGCGCTGGCGTCCAGCCAACTGTCGACGACGAACGCCACCTGCTCGTCGATATAGTCGGCCATGGCCGAGTGACACGGGGCGATCGCCGGTTTGCCGCAGGACAGGAACTCCATCAACGGCAGACACTGGCCTTCGCCATGGGAGGCGTTGACGACAAAGGCGCTGGCGCGGATCAGCGCATCGAACTCGCCGCCGTCGAGGTAGCCGTGCAACAGCACGATGCGGCATTTGAAACGCGGCATGCGCGCCATCCAGATCAGCATGTCGTGCATGGCGGAGAGGTATTCGTTGTGCCCGAGCTTGAACACCAGAGTGGCATCGGGGGTGTCGCGAAAGGCCGCGCAGAATGCGGTGAGCATATCGGCCCAGTTCTTACGGCCGTCATAAGGATTGAACAGCGCGGTGAATATCACCCCGGACAACCTCAGCTGCGAATCGCCCGGCAGCCACTCGGGCATCAGCGGCGTCACGCCCGTGGCGGGCGGTTGTTTGGGCTCCACGGTATTGCGCGGCTCCAGGCGCTTGGCCGGGTCCTCGCGCACCAGTTCGAACGCCGGTGTCGCCGGCAAGGTGTAAGGCAGAAAGGGCAAATGCCGGCCGAGCGCTTTGCGGTACCACTCACCCAGGTAACGCCGGGTAACGCGATAACGCGATTGCTGGCGGAGGGTAGATGGCGCTTCAGCGACCGGAGCCGGCTGCTGGCGCTTCGTCGCGTGTTCGTACTCGCGAATCGCCTGCACCACCCTGGCGGTGGCGTTCTGGCCGAAAATATAGGGGCTCAACGCCGGGTCGTGGCTATCGACCACCACCCCGGCGCGCACCTTCAGCAGCACCGGTTTAGCCAGCGGCAGCTTCATCGGCTGCCGCCTGATCGCCGCGAACTTGTCCCATACCGGCGAAGGAATCGCGACGATCGGATAGCCCGCGCCCATCTCTTTGCGCACCGCACTCACGGTCATCTGCGAGTGGGTGATCGCCACCCCGCATTTGCCCAGGGTATAGCGCCAATCCTGGCGCAGATCGTCGAGCCAGTGTTCGTTGGGGATGCTGTCGAACTCCCAGGCGAACACCGGGATGGTCGGGCAACGCAAATCGACCGGGGTTTTCTGCGGCGGCGAAAAGGAGAAAAACACGCAGCGCAGGCCCAACGCACAGGCCTCGTCGTACAGGCGGTCGACTTCCAGTTCCGGCTGCTCGACGAATTGCACTTCGCCGAGTCCTTGCAGCACCGGTAAGAAGTCGCGCAGCACGAAGTAATAGCTGTATTCCGGCGCGCCCATGCTGGTGGCGATGTGCGCGGCGGTGACTTGCGAATAAACCAGAATCCTCATGACATGACGCTCGCATCCTGCTGAATAAGATTCGGCCACTGACTGCGTGGCGCCTCGTTGCGTTGCATGAGATCGCCGACGAAGCCGGCCAATGGCTTGGCGACCACGTCTATCGAGGCAAACGCCTGCATGCCTTGCGCGGCATGCCTGGACATCTCGAGGTAGCGTTCGGGGTCGCCGCGGGCGATCCGGTAGCTGGCCTTGAAGGCTTCCAACAGCGATTGCCAGTTCAGGCGGTGGCGATGGGTGGCGAATACGCCCGTGGGGTCGTGGGGCCAGCAGAAAGGCTCCAGTGCGGTTTTCAGCAGAAACGCCATGTCCGCGGTGACGTAGTCGGCCATCGCCGTATGCACCGGCGCGATCGCCGGTTTGCCTGAACTGAGGAACTCCATCAGCGGCAGGCACAGGCCCTCGCCGGACGAGGCGTTGACGTAATAGGTCGATACCTCGATCAGCTCGCGGTATTGCGCGTCCTCGAGAAAGCCGTGCAACACGATCACCCGGCAGCGGAACGGCGCCAGACGCGACAACAGGGTGATCAGCACAATCCGGTAAAACTCCAGGTCGTGGTGGGTCATCTTGACGATCAAGGTGGCGTCGTCGCTGTGCTTGAACGCCCAGCAGAACGCGGTAACCACATCGATCCAGTTCTTGCGGCTGTCGGCCGGATTCAACACGGTCGTATAGACCACGCCGCTGACGGCAATCGACTGTGCCGGCAGCGCGCTGGCGGCTTGCTCTGTCGCCGGCTCTTGCGCGGCGGCGGGCGGCTCGCTATCGATTGCCGGCGCCAGGGGCAGACGCACCTCGCGCCACCAACCGCGCAACAAGGCTTTACTCAGTTGCCAGGTTTCGGCGAAGCGCCCGCTTGCCGCTGGCTGCGCTCGCGGCCCGGACTGAACAGTTTCGCTCGGTTTGCGCACCAGCCCGTCCGCGGACAAGCCGAGGGTCGGGCTGTCGATGACCACCCCGGCGAACGGGAATTGCCGTCCGCCCAGGTGCAGCGGCAGGCGCTGCGGCGTGCGCCCGGCGCCATAACGATCCCAGACCGGCGCCGGCAGGGCGATCACCGGGAAGTCGGCGGGCATATTGCTTTCCACCAACCGGGCGGCTTCGCGACTGGTGCACACCACGCCCTGCAGATTGGCGAAGGTATAGCGCCAATCGTTCTGCGGATTATCGTCCCAGACAATCGACGGCAGGCTGTCGAACTCCCAGGCGAACACCACCACGGTCGGACAGCTGAGCCCCAACGGGACTTGGTGGGGCGGGCTGAAACTGAAAAAAACCACCTCTTCGCCGGCGGCCCTGTAGCACTCGCAGAGCGCTTCGATTTGCCCAGTACTTTCGACGATATGCACGTGGCCGAGACGCTCGAGTACCGGAACGAAGTCCCTCATCAGGAAGAAATAGCTGTATTCCGGTTTACCGAGGGAGCCTTGAATGTTGGCCTGATCGATTTTCGATCCCACGAGAATGATCATCTTCCGAGATACCCCCCTCTCCGAACCGAGCAACCCTGCTCGGTAAGCGCAATTAGTCGTTATTGCTCTACAGCAGAGAAAGAGCAGGGCAAGCTGGTCGGCGGCACAGCTCCCTGTGCGGGAAAACGTCGCTCTACGGAGCCTTTCCCGGCCGCCGGCGCCAGTTCCCGGTTATTGACCGCGGGCATTCCGACAAAGTTTCGTCGCAGATTTATCGTCGTAAGATCTTCGATTAATCGCTATATGGCCTACCGCCCACGCCAACCGGAACCATACTTTCCAGGTGCGCCAGGACACCTAGACAGCCAAGCGCCAGGCGGTTGCAACCTAAACGCCCATTGCCCGGTCCAAGCTGTGCGTTTGACCGCCGTTACCTTTGCTTGTTTGCTTGGAGGAGCTTCACCATGCCCCATCTACTACGTCTGCTCAGCCTCAGTGCATTGCTCAGCTTCGCCGCCAGCGCTTCGGCCACCAGCTTCGTGGTGACCACCGATGCGGTCGTGGGCGCCGTCGCCGCCACCACCGAGGCCACGTCCGATGCTTCCTCGTCGCTGAGCGACGACAAAATCGTCCTCGCCGCGCGCGACGATGCGGCCAGTTTCATCGCCAGCGCCGGGAATATCCGTGGCGTGCGCTTGCAAGCGGCGTTGCAGCATATTCGCCAGCGGGCACCGCACTTGATCGCCGACGACATGCAACTGGCGCAAGCGATCCTCAGTCGCTGAAGGGGCATGCCGCAGGACGATGTCTTAGGTCCCTGACGGCATCCCATGCGTTAACAGGCCGTTGAAAAACTTAGGTGAGGCAGCCAACGCAAGGGCAATGTTGCCAAGCCCCATATTCGCCACGCGGCGGTTTCCGCTACGCTAATGCCTGGCAGTCCGGTTCCGCGCGAGCCTGCGCCGGCAGGTGGCAGTTCGTTGCTTGAGCGAAGGAACCGAGACGCCCGAGTACCATCCAAGCCGACACCCCTCGACACTTTCCAGCTCTATCGGAGTTCACCATGCATCGCTCCTTGCTCTGCGCCGCAGTTGCCCTCGCGTTGTTCGCCGGCAGTGCCCAGGCGCAAACCCTGGTCGCCACCAGTAACATCATCATCCGCGCGGTGGATCGCAGCCTCGACTTCACCTCGGATACCACCACCTCTATCCGCGATTCGAAAGTGGTCCTGGCGGCGCGCGACGATGCCGCCAGTTTCGTCGCCAGCCAAGGCGCTATCCGCGGTGCGCAGCTGGAAGCGGCGCTCGGCGAGATCCGCAACCGCCTGCCCGAAGCCCAGGGCGTTTCCGACCTGGCCTTGGCCGAAGCCATACTGACGCTGTGAGTTCGCTGCGGGCCTGGCTGCTGCTCCTGGCGCTGTTTGGCAGCGCCGCCAGTCAGGCCGAGTTGCGCCTGACCCTGATCGACGACGAGCTGAGCCGGGCCGAGCGCCAGGCCAGCCAGGCGCTGCTCGACGAGGCCATGCAGGCGTTGCCGCCGCGCTTCAAGCAGCACCTGGACCGCTCGGTAAAGCTGCGTTGGCGCGAACTGCCAGCCGAGGTCTACGGCCGCGCCGGGCGCTTCAGCGGTATCGAACTGAATGCCCGGCTGTTGCCCGCACTGGCCGACGGCAGCGCCGCCAGCAAGCGGACAAAACGCCCGCACGGCACCGTGCGCCGCGAGTTGCTGGCCACCGTGCTGCACGAACTGACCCACCTCTACGACCGCGCGCAACTCTGGGCACCCGCGCAGAAAATCCTGCTGCAGCGCTGTCGGCAGCGGCTCGCCAGCCTCGGCCCGGTCGGCTTGCCCGACAGCTGCCGCGGCCAGAGCGCGCGCCGCTTTACCCTTAGCGACGACCCGCAATTGCTCGACCTGGCCGGTTGGCCGCAACAGGTCGGCCGCCGCGGCCAGCGCGAAGCGCACAATCGCCAGGTGGCGCGCAGCCCGGATGTCTACGAGCTGAGCAGCCCGCTGGAATTCGTCGCGGTGAATATGGAGTACTTCCTCCTCGACCCCGCGTACGCCTGCCGCCGCCCGTCCCTGGCGCGTTACCTGCGCGCGCATTTCGCCTGGACCCCGCCAGACCAGCAGCCCTGCGCCGAGGGCTACGCCTACCTCAACGCCGGCCGCGATTTCGCCCGTCAACCGCTCGGCACCCTGGACCCGGCGCGGGTTTACCGGATCGACTACCTGCTCGCCGAGGCCAACGATGCCTGGGCCAGCCGCTGGGGCCACAGCATGCTGCGCCTGGTGATCTGCGCCCCCGGCCGGCCCCTCGGCGAGGATTGCCGGCTGGATCTGGATCAGCACCTGGTGCTGTCCTACCGCGCCTTCGTCGGCGACGTGCAGCTGTCCAGCTGGGACGGTTTGACCGGCGCCTATCCGTCGAGGCTGTTCGTCCTGCCGCTGGCACAGGTGATCGACGAATACACCAAGGTCGAGCTGCGCAGCCTGGCCTCGGTGCCGCTGAAGCTGAGCCGCGAACAGTTGGAACGCCTGGTCAGCCGCGCCGCCGAGCAGCACTGGAGCTATGACGGCAACTACTACTTCATCTCCAATAACTGCGCGGTGGAAACCCTCAAGCTGCTGCGCAGCGGCAGCCAGCACCCCGACCTGCACGCCCTCGACAGCATCATGCCCAATGGTCTGCTCGACAGCCTGGTGGCGCGCGGCCTGGCCGACCGCAGTGTGCTCGACGACCCGCGCGAGGCGCTGCGTCTGGGCTACCGTTTCGATTCGTTCCGCGACCGTTATCAGGCGATGTTCGAGGTGTTGCGCCAGCGCCTGCCGATCAAACAGGACAATGTCGAAGACTGGCTGACACAAGCGTCCGAGAAGCGCCGGCCCTGGTTCCAACGCGCCGATCTGCGCGCCAGCGCCGCCTTGCTGCTGCTCGAACAAGCGGCGTTGCGCCGGCAATTGCTGCTGGCCCAGGACGAACTCAAGCGCCGCTACCTCAGCGGCCGCGCCACCCAGGACCCGAGCCTGAACAAGGCCGGCGCCGCACTGGAAAAAATCCTCGCCAACAGCGGCTTTCTCAGTCGCCCGGCGGAACTCCTCGATGGCGGCTACGGCTTGCCGCAACACGCCGAATGGCAACGCCTGGAAACCGAAAGCCGCAACCGCCAACAGCAGCTGCGCCAACTCAGCGACGACCTCGACCAGGAAGTGCGCAACCTGCTGGAACCCCAGCGCCTCGCCGAGCTGCAAGCCAACGAAGCCAACCTCACCCAGCTCGGCGAACACCTGCGCGCACTGCACAAGGCCAGCGGCGGTTTGATGCTGCCGTAGCCCGGATGAAATCCGGGGAAATCGCTGCCAACCCAACACCGCCCCGGATTGCATCCGGGCTACAAGAGCGCGAAGCCCTAGGGAATATGCTCCTGCTGCTCTTGCGGCAGGTACTCATCCAGATGCAGCCAGGGCAGGCGGCTCTGCACCCAGATATGCCGGTCCGCCGGCGCCAGCTGCGGCTGGTCCAGGGTGGCGACGGTGATATCCAGGGTGTCCGGGCTGAGGCTGGTGAACAGCGTCAGCTGGGCGCCACAAGTCGGGCAGAAGCTGCGCGTGCAACTCGCCGAAGAGGCGTACTGGCTGGGCGTGCCGGCCAGCCAGCGGAAACCCGCCAGCGGCACCGTGAGCCAGGTGGTGACGATACCGCCGCTGGTGCGCCGGCACACCGTACAGTGGCAATGGGCGATATCCCGCAACGGGGCATCGAACTGATAACGCATGGCGCCGCACTGGCAGCCGCCGCTGTGTATCTCGGCCATAGCTTCTCCTCACTCGTCTCAAACGCCAGGTGCCGTTATCGGCCTTGCGTCGCCTCGGCACGCTCATCAAGATAGGCGCTTGCCACAACCTGGGGTTCCCGTGATCGATCTACTGCTGGCCCTGTGGCCGTTGTTCGCCTTGATTGTCGCCGGCTATTACCTGCGCCGCTGGGAATTCCCCAACGAAGCCTTCTGGCCCGGCGCCGAGCGCTTGAATTATTTCGTACTGTTCCCCGCCCTGCTGTTCAGCAGCCTGGCCATGGCGCCGCTGAACAACCCGGCGCTGCCGCGGTTGGCCCTGGCGGTGTTGCTCGGTTTGGGCATCGCCTGGTTGGCGCTGTTGCTGATGCGCCGCCTACGCGGTTGGCCGGCGGGACGTTTCGGCGCGTTCAGCCAGGGCATCCTGCGTTTCAACACCTACCTGGGGCTGGCGGCAGTCGGCAGCCTGTTCGGCCAGCAAGGCCTGACCCTGGCCGCACTGATGCTGGCCTTGATGGTGCCCACGGTGAACGTGCTGTCGGTCTGGTCGTTGACCGCCGAACGCGGCGTCAGCGCCCGCAGCCTGCTGCTGCCGATTCTGAAGAACCCGCTGATCCTCGCTTGCATCGGCGGCGCCTTGGCCAACGTCAGCGGCATCGGCTTGCCTGGCGGCAGCGACCGTCTGCTCGGCCTGCTCGCCGCCGCCAGCCTGCCGCTGGGCCTGCTCTGTGTCGGTGCGGCGCTGAAACCCGAGCAGTTGGGCCGCGAAGTGCCGGCCCTGGCCTGGAACAGCGGCCTGCGTCTGTTGGCCATGCCGTTGCTGGCCTGGGCGGTGGCTTACGGCCTGCGCCTGCCCGCCATGGAAAGCAGCGTACTGGTGCTGTTCTTCGCCCTGCCCACCGCCCCCACC
>NZ_CAMPHV010000025.1 GCF_946886105.1 uncultured Pseudomonas sp.
AAAATGCTCATTTACCGCTCGTAAACTCCGCTTTTTCGCCTGTTTTTGCCTTGCGTTGGCTGCCTTGCCTACGTTTTTCAACGGCCTGATAACCGGCGGCGCAAGGCCTTGGGCAGCGGCTTTCCCACACAGTTGCTGCGTGGTTATGGCGCAGGGCCGATGCTATGATCGGCGGTCTGCGGCAAGGGAGTACAGTCTTCCGCCGCTTGGCAAAACGTGCGAACGCTGTGCACCACCCTGCACAGCAAGTGTCACACGAGATGCGTGTCTGGCCGCCCGTGATCGGCCTTGCGCCCACCGCACCTGACCTGATCCGACCTGAGGAGATTCACCATGGCTTTCGAATTACCGCCGCTGCCGTATGAAAAAAACGCCCTTGAGCCGCACATTTCCGCCGAGACCCTGGAATACCACCACGACAAGCACCACAACACCTACGTGGTCAACCTGAACAACCTGGTCCCGGGCACCGAGTTCGAAGGCAAAACCCTGGAAGAGATCGTCAAGACCTCCTCCGGCGGCATCTTCAACAACGCCGCACAAGTCTGGAACCACACCTTCTATTGGAACTGCCTGAGCCCGAACGGCGGTGGCCAGCCGACTGGCGCCCTGGCCGACGCGATCAACGCGGCCTTCGGTTCCTTCGACAAGTTCAAAGAAGAATTCAGCAAAACCTCGATCGGCACCTTCGGTTCCGGCTGGGGCTGGCTGGTGAAGAAGGCCGACGGCTCCCTGGCACTGGCCAGCACCATCGGCGCCGGCTGCCCGCTGACCAGCGGCGACACCCCGCTGCTGACCTGCGACGTATGGGAACACGCTTACTACATCGACTACCGCAACCTGCGCCCGAAATACGTCGAGGCGTTCTGGAACCTGGTCAACTGGGACTTCGTGGCGAAAAACTACGCCGCCTGATCCTTCTAGGTTGCAGCACAAAAACCCGGCCGCCGCGCCGGGTTTTTGCATGGCGAGCCATGGCTTTCAACGCCAAACGGCGCCAACCAGGATACATCTGCAATGGCTCGCGCCACCGGTCGATCGAACCCGATATCGCCCCTTCCTTACCCAACGGACAAAAAAACGCCGAACGGTGCTCATGTCTCGAACGATTCGCGCCGACATCCTCTCTGTCAGCTTACTCTGCGCATTGCTCCGTATTGTCCCGGGCAGCGCTTGGCCGCATAGTTCCGGGAACAGCCTCGAGCTGGGGAATGCGTTCGCCGTGCTTCGTGTTAATGGCCCTTTGACGGCAACCATAAGATTGCCAATACTCTGAACGGAACGACGCCTCCGGCAACGTACAAGGAATCGCCACTTGAAGCTGGATCTGAAAAACAGCCTGTCTCTAAAGTTGCTGCGCGTGGTGTTGCTTTCGGCACTGGTCGTAGGTGTGGTACTGAGCTGCGCGCAGATCATCTTCGATGTGTACAAAACCCGCCAGGCCGTAGCCAACGATGCCCAGCGCATCCTCGGCATGTTCCGCGACCCCTCGACCCAGGCGGTGTACAGCCTGGACCGCGAAATGGGCATGCAAGTGATCGAAGGCCTGTTCCAGCACGAGTCGGTGCGCGTTGCCGCCATCGGCCACCCGAACGAGCCGATGCTCGCGGAGAAATCCCGCGAACCGGTGCACATGGCCACGCGCTGGCTGACCGACCCGATCCTCGGCAAAGAACAGAACTTCACCACTGAGCTGGTCGGCCGCGGCCCTTACAGCGAATACTACGGCGACCTCAGCATCACCCTCGACACCGCCCAGTACGGCGCCAGCTTCGTCACCAACTCGGTGGTCATCTTCATCTCCGGCGTGCTGCGCGCCTTGGCCATGGGCCTGGTGCTGTACCTGGTGTATCACTGGTTGCTGACCAAGCCGCTGTCGAAAATCATCGAGCACCTGAGCAATATCAACCCGGACCGGCCCAGCGAACACAAGCTGCCGATGCTCAGAGGCAACGAGAAGAACGAGCTGGGGCTATGGATCAACACCGCCAACCAGCTGCTCGCCTCTATCGAACGCAACACCCATTTGCGTCGCGAGGCGGAAAAAAGCCTGATGCGCATGGCCCAGTACGACTTCCTAACCGGCCTGCCGAACCGCCAGCAACTGCAACAACAGCTCGATCAGATCCTGCAGGACGCCAGCCGTCTGCAACGCAGAGTAGCGGTGCTCTGCGTCGGCCTGGACGACTTCAAAGGGATCAACGAACAATTCAGCTATCAGACCGGCGATCAGCTGTTGCTGGCCCTGTCCGACCGCCTGCGTAGCCACAGCGGCCGCCTCGGCGCGCTGGCCCGCCTGGGCGGCGATCAATTCGCCCTGATCCAGGCCAATATCGAGCAGCCCTACGAGGCCGCCGAACTCGCGCAAAGCGTTCTGGACGACCTCGATACGCCGTTTTTGCTCGATCAGCAGGAAGTCTATCTACGCGCCACCATCGGCATCACCCTGTTCCCGGAAGATGGCGACAGCACGGAAAAACTGCTGCAAAAATCCGAACAGACCATGACCCTGGCGAAAAGCCGCTCGCGTAACCGCTACCAGTTCTATATCGCCAGCGTCGACAGCGAAATGCGCCGGCGCCGCGAACTGGAAAAAGACCTGCGCGAAGCCCTGGCGCTCAATCAGTTGCACCTGGTCTATCAACCGCAAGTGGATTACCAGGACCACCGTGTGGTCGGCGTCGAAGCGCTGTTGCGCTGGCAGCATCCGCAACACGGATTCGTGCCGCCGGACCTGTTCATCCCGCTGGCCGAGCAGAACGGCACCATCATCCCCATCGGCGAGTGGATTCTCGACCAGGCCTGCCGGCAACTGCGCGAATGGCTCGACCAGGGCTTCAGCGACCTGCGCATGGCGATCAACCTGTCGACCGTGCAGCTGCACCACGCCGAGCTGCCACGGGTGGTCAACAACCTGATGCAGGTGTACCGCCTGCCGCCGCGCAGCCTGGAGTTGGAAGTCACCGAAACCGGCCTGATGGAAGACATCACCACCGCCGCCCAACACCTGCTCAGCCTGCGCCGCTCCGGCGCCTTGATCGCGATCGACGACTTCGGTACCGGCTATTCCTCGCTGAGCTACCTGAAGAGCCTGCCGCTGGACAAGATCAAGATCGACAAGAGCTTCGTCCAGGACCTGCTGGAAGACGAAGACGACGCCACCATCGTGCGCGCCATCATCCAACTGGGTAAGAGCCTGGGTATGCAGGTGATCGCCGAAGGGGTGGAAACCGCCGAGCAGGAGGCCTACATCATCGCCCAGGGCTGTAACGAGGGGCAGGGTTACTTCTACAGCAAACCGCTACCGGCGCGCGAACTGGCGATGTACCTCAAGCAGGCGCGCCGCCTCATCAGCAAGGCCAACCCGGCCACGCTTTAGCCAACCGCAGAAAAACCACCCGCATTGCCGACGCCTCGTTAAATGCTGGCTCGGCTGCGTTCTTGGCGGCCCGCGAGCAGGCCGTTGCGCTTCGCCCAATTCACAGCGTCCGTACGCCCAACTCCCAGGCGGTGAGCACGGCGCCTACCAGACAGGCCAAGGCGTAGCCTGCGGCCTCATAATAGAATCTGCGCGCCAGCTCCTCCTCCCCCACGTTCGAGAGAATGAACGGCTGCGACTCGCCCGGTTTGCTCAGGTGGTTCTGCGCCGGCAGCAGGCTGGCCTGACGATGCCGGTCCTCGGCTTCCAGCTTGGCGGCCAGGCGCACGCGGCTCCATTCCTTATCGTCCAACTGGCTATTGGCGTCGCTGTCGAAGCGTTGCAGCAAGCCGCAAAAATCGCGCTTCCACTCACGCACCACGAGCGCTTGCGCGGCATCCGCGACATGGCTTTGACGGCCACCGCCGCTGGTGCGGAAATCGCCGATGGCATACAGCGGCTGACCGACATGCAGGCGCTCCTCGGTATAACGGTAACGACTGCCGCCGCTCAGCCAACCGAGAAAACCGCTTTTCGCCTGCCCCAACGGATGACGCAAACGGCCTTCCCAAACATCGCGTACCACCACGCGAACCTCGGCGCCTCGCGGGTCGATCAAGCATTCGCCGGTGCCGTCGAGCAATGACAGCAAGGCTTCGCTGCATCCGCTCTCCACCTCACGCCAGTCGCCTTTTTCGCCGATGCTGCGTTCCTCGATCTTGAAGCGCCACCACAAACAGGGTTTGGCGCTCAGGGGGCCGCTCAACTGCTCGCCATCCGGCGCTTGCAGCACGCCATAGAGCTCGACGTAACCCTGCGCGGCCGAGCGGATCTTCGAGGTCGGCGTATCTTGCATATGCCGCGCCTGCGACCACCGCAACAGGCAAAAAACGCCGCCACCGAGACAAAGCATTACGCAGAACGCCAGGACGATCATCTGTCGCTCGGCCTGCTCAACCGAACAGCGATTTCAGGTCGACATCGCGCTTTTCCGCGTCGCTGAATTGCAGCAATTCGGCTTCCTTGAAGGCGAAGAAGCGTGCGACCAGCACATCGGGAAACTGCTCGATGCGCACATTGTTGAGGTTGACCGCTTCGTTGTACAACTCGCGGCGGTCGGCGATACCGCTTTCCAGGCCGCTGATACGCTGTTGCAGGTGCTGGAAACTGTCGTTGGCTTTCAGCTCCGGGTAGTTCTCGGCCAGGGCAAACAATTGCCCCAGACCCAGGCGCAAACCGCTTTCGGCCTTGCCCAACGCGCTTACGTCATGCTGCTCGCGGGCGCTGGCCACGGCATTGCGCGCACTGATCACCCGTTCCAGGGTGGTGCGCTCGTGCTGCATGTATTGCTTGCAGGTTTCCACCAGTTTGGGCAACTCCTCATGACGTTGCTTGAGCAGCACGTCGATATTCGACCAGGCCTTGCTCACCCCGTGCTTCAAACGCACCAGGCCGTTGTAGAGCGTCACCACGTAAGCGGCGAGCAGTAGCGAAATCACAAGAGTGGCGATACCGGTAAGACTCATCAGGGTGTCTCCAAAACGCTGAAGCCGAAGATAGTGGCATTCTAGCGGCATATCGATGGGCGATCAGAGATCCGGTGCACGGCCTGCGCAAGGGGAATTTGCAACGACCCTTTGCACAAAATGCAAATCTTTCGCATTATGCTTCAGCTTTTGCT
The DNA here is from genome assembly GCF_946886105.1 of uncultured Pseudomonas sp. The sequence continues at coordinate 5,100 of NZ_CAMPHV010000025.1, forward strand.
GCGCAATCTCTGCGTACGAACCCGATCCCAACACCAACGCAAAGGACTTCTTCCATGCTTCGTATGCCCCTGGCTTCCGCCAGTCTGCTCGCCATCGCCATCAGCCTCGCCGGATGTGGCGAAGACCAGGCACCTGCCGCCACCAGCCAGACCGCAGCGCCTGCGACCAGCAGCGCCCCGGTCGCAACTGCGCAGTTCGATGAAGCTGCCGCAAAAGCCGTGGTCGCTCACTACGCCGATGTCGCCCTGGCCGTGTTCAGCGACGCCGCCAGCACCGCCAAGAACCTGCAAGCCGCGGTCGACGCCCTGCTCGCCACCCCGAACGACGACACCCTGAAAGCGGCCCGCGAAGCCTGGCTGGCGGCCCGTGTGCCTTACATGCAAAGCGAAGTGTTCCGCTTCGGTAACGCCGTGGTCGACGACTGGGAAGGCCAGCTGAATGCCTGGCCCCTGGACGAAGGCCTGATCGACTACGTCGCCGACGGCTACGAACACACCACCGGCGCGGCCGGCGCTACCGCCAACATCGTCGCCAACACCGAGATCCAGGTCGGCGAAGACAAACTCGACGTCAGCCAGCTGGACGGCGAAAAACTCGCCAGCCTGAACGAGCTGGGCGGCTCCGAAGCCAACGTCGCCACCGGCTACCACGCCATCGAATTCCTGCTCTGGGGCCAGGACCTGAACGGCACCAACCCCGGTGCCGGCCAACGCCCGGCCAGCGATTTCGTGGTTGGCGAAGGCTGCACCGGCGGTAACTGCGAACGCCGCCGCGACTACCTGAAAGCCGCCACCGCGCTGCTGGTCAGCGACCTCGACGAAATGGTCGCGCAGTGGCAGCCGAACGTGGCCGACAACTACCGCGCCAGCCTGCAAGCCGAAGCGGCCGAGAACGGCCTGCGCAAGATGCTGTTCGGCATGGGCAGCCTGTCCCTCGGCGAACTGGCCGGCGAGCGCATGAAAGTCGCGCTGGAGGCCAACTCCACCGAAGACGAGCACGACTGCTTCAGCGACAACACCCACAACTCGCACTTCTACAACGCCAAAGGCGTTCGCAACGTCTACCTGGGCGAGTACAAGAAAGTCGACGGCACCGTCCTCAGCGGCCCGAGCCTGTCCGGCCTGGTGGCCAAGGTCGACCCGGCCGCAGACGAAGCGCTGAAGGCCGACCTGGCCGCCAGCGAAGCCAAGCTGCAAGCCCTGGTGGACAGCGCCGAGAAGAACGACCAGCACTTCGATCAGCTGATCGCCGCCGACAACACCGCGGGTCAGCAGATCGTCCGCGATGCCATCGCCGCACTGGTCAAGCAGACCGGTTCGATCGAACAGGCCGCAGGCAAACTGGGGATCAGCGACCTGAACCCGGACACCGCCGACCACACGTTCTGATAACACCCGTTACACACCAGCCGATGCGTCTTGCGACGCATCGGCTTTTTTCTGCCTGCGACTATTTGCCCCCGGCTGGCCAGCCACGTAAATGCAAATCCGTCTTATTTAAATCGACCCAGCCTGTTAAGATCGCCTCCCCTAATTCGTTCTCCGTGGATGTTGTCGATGCCTGGCCCGCTCCACCGCCTGTTGCCGCTGAGCCTGATAGCGGCGTTGGCCGCCTGCGATCAAGCGCCGCAGTTCACCCGGGCCGAACCCGGCGAAGCCCTTTCCGGCGGTAGCGCCACCGTGTTCAAAGCCGACCGCAACGCCTTCTCCCTGCCCTCGGCCAATCTCGCGCCTTCGCGCCGTCTGGATTTCAGCGTCGGCAACAGTTTTTTCCGCAATCCCTGGGTAATGGCGCCGGCGACCACCACCGCGCGCGACGGCCTGGGCCCGCTGTTCAACACTAACGCCTGTCAGAACTGCCATATCAAGGACGGCCGCGGCCATCCGCCAGAGCCGGATGCGCTCAGCGCGGCGTCCATGCTGGTGCGTCTGTCGCTGCCCGCAGGCGATGAACACGCGGCGATCATCGAACGCCTCGGCGTAGTGCCGGAACCCACTTATGGCGGGCAACTGCAGGACATGGCCAATCCCGGCGTCGCCCCCGAAGGCAAGGTGCGCGTCAGCTATAGCCCGCAGGTCGTGAAATTCGCCGACGGCTATAGCGTCAAACTGCGCCGACCGACCCTGGAGATCAGCCAGTTGGGCTATGGCGCGATGCACCCGGACACGCGTTTTTCCGCGCGCATAGCGCCGCCGATGATCGGCCTGGGCCTGCTCGAAGCCATTCCCGAGTCGGCAATCCTGGCCAATGCCGACCCGGACGACAGCAACGCCGATGGCATATCCGGGCGCGCCAACCGCGTCTGGGACCACAGCCAGCAGCGCACTGTGCTCGGCCGCTTCGGTTGGAAAGCCGGGCAACCGACCCTCAACCAACAGAACGCCGAAGCCTTCGCCAATGACATGGGCCTGACCAGCGCCCTGGTTCCCCAGGACAACTGCAGCGCCAGCCAGAGCGCCTGCCGGGCGGCGCCAAACGGTGGCGATAGCAGGCCGTTGGAAAACGTAGGCGAGGCAGCCGAGACAAGGCAAAAACAGGCGAGGAAGCGGAGTTTACGAGCTGTAAATGAGCATTCCGAGCCTGTTTTTAACGCAGTATCGGCAACGCAGGTAGTTTTACAACAGCCTGCCAGTGAGGTCAGCGACAACATCCTGGCAAGCATCCTGTTCTACACCCGCAACCTCGGCGTGCCGGCGCGCCGCGACGTCGACGAGCCACAGGTGATCGCCGGCAAGAACCTGTTCCATGCCGCCGGCTGCCAGGGCTGCCATACCCCGCAGTTCACCACCGCCGCCGATGCCGCCGAGCCGGAACTCGCCAACCAGAAAATCCGTCCTTATAGCGACCTGCTGTTGCACGACATGGGCGAAGCGCTGGCCGATAATCGCAGCGAATTTCTCGCCAATGGCCGCGAATGGCGCACCCCGCCTTTGTGGGGCCTGGGCCTGAGCGAAGCCGTCAACGGTCATACCCAACTGCTGCACGACGGCCGCGCACGCAATCCGCTGGAAGCCATTCTCTGGCACGGCGGCGAGGCGGATGCGGCCAAGCAACGGGTACTGACTTTTTCCGCCGACGAGCGCGCTGCGCTCCTGGCCTTTCTGAATTCGCTGTAAAGGAGACCGCATGATCCGCTCGCCTTTTTCCCTCGCCCTGCTCGCCCTGGCGCTGATCGGCTGCACCCCCGCCGACCCGCAACAGAAGCTCAGCGGCGCACTCACCGATGGCGTGTTGCTGCCGGCCTATAACACCTGGCATGAGGCCAATCGCCAGTTGGCGACCAGCGCCCAGGCATTCTGCGCGAATCAGCAGGAACTGCCGGAGGCGCGCCAGGCCTTCCTCGGCGCCCAGAGTGCCTGGGCCGCCCTGCAACCGCTGCTGATCGGCCCGATGGCCGAAAGCAACCGCGCCTGGCAGGTGCAATTCTGGCCCGACAAGAAAAATCTGGTCGCGCGCCAGGTCGAAGGTCTGCTCAAGGGCACGCCCGAGATCACCCCGGCGCTGCTGGATAAATCCAGCGTGGTGGTGCAGGGCCTGAGCGCTTACGAATATGTCTTGTTCGACCCGAAAATCGACCTCGCCGAGCCGGCCAGCAAAGCCCGCTATTGCCCGCTGATGGTCGCCATAGGTGCACACCAGGAGCACCTCGCCGACGATGTGCTGCAACAGTGGCAAGCCGAGGGCGGTATGGCGCAGCAATTGAAAAGCTTCCCCAACGAGCGTTATGCCGAAGCGCCGGAAGCGGTCGCCGAACTGCTGCGCACCCAGGTCAGCGCCCTCGACGGCCTGAAGAAGAAGCTCGGTACGCCCCTCGGCCGTCAGAGCAAAGGCCACCCGCAGCCTTATCAGGCCGAAGCCTGGCGCAGCAACGCCAGCCTGGCCAACCTCGCCGCCGGCCTGGCCAGCGCCGAGCGCATCTGGCACGGTGCGGCGCAAGACGGCATACAAACGCTGCTGAACGCCGAACAAAGCGATCTCAAGCAACGCATCGACGCGGCTTACAGCGACACCCGCAAACGTCTCGCCGAGCTGCAACGCCCGCTCGGCGAATTGCTCGGCGACGCAGCCGGCCGCGCCGAACTGAACTCCGTATACGACAGCCTCGACACGCTGCATCGCCTACAGGAAGGCGAGCTGGCGAAAACCCTCGGCATCCAGCTCGGCTTCAATGCCCATGACGGCGACTGAATGAAACGCAGAGCCTTTATCGGCCTGGCCGGCGCAGGCCTGACCGCTGCCGCCGCTAGCGGAGCGCTGGGCGGCTGGACGCTGCTCGGCCACGGCCCGCAACCGCTGCTGCTCTCGGCCCGCGACGATGACGACGGCCGGCACTACGCGGTCGGTTATCGCCTCGATGGCGAGCAGGCCTTCGCCACCCGCGTCGCCGAGCGCTGCCATGACGTGGTGGCGCACCCGAGCCTACCGCTGGCATTGTTCGTCGGGCGCCGGCCGAGCCGCGAGAGCTACCTGATCGACACCCGCGACGGCCGCCTGCTGCAAGCGCTGACGACCCCGGCCAACCGGCATTTTTACGGCCACGCGGTGTTCCACAAGGGTGGCGAGTGGCTGTACGCCACCGAGAACGACACCGACGAGCCGGGGCGCGGCGTACTTGGCGTCTATCGCTTGCAAGGTACGCAGCTGCGGCGCGTCGGCGAGCACGCCAGCCACGGCATTGGCCCGCACCAGTTGCTGTGGATGCCCGACGGCGAAAGCCTGGTGGTGGCCAACGGCGGCATCCGTACCGAGGCCGACAGCCGCGAGATGCTCAACCTCGACGATATGCAGCCCAGCCTGGTGCTGATGAAGCGCGACGGCAAGCTATTGAGCAAGGAGCAGCTGACCGAGCCGATGAACAGCGTGCGTCACCTCGCGGTGGCCGCCGACGGTACCGTGGTGGCCGGCCAGCAATACCAGGGCGACCCGGGCGACGCCGTGCCGCTGCTGGCGATCAAGCGTCCCGGCCAGGCGTTCCAGCCATTCCCCGTCGGCGAGGCGCAGCGCCTGGCGATGCACCAGTACACCGCCAGCCTGGCGATCCACGACGAACTGCGTCTATTGGCGCTGACCGCGCCGCGTGGCGGACGTTTCTTCGTCTGGGATCTGGACAGCGGCGAGCTGCGCCTGGACACCGCGCTGGCCGACTGCGCCGGCGTCGGCGCGGTCGCCGAAGGCTTCGTGGTCAGCGCCGGCATCGGTCGCTGCCGGCTCTACGATTGCCGCGCCGCGCGCATCGTCAGCCAACCGCTGAAGCTGCCGGCGGGGCTCTGGGACAACCATTTGCGCTTGGTCTGAATCGTCTTAGCGCAAAATCTTACTTCCCGCTCAAGAGTAAAGCGCAGCGGCCGACCTATACTGAACCAGCACCCGCGCGCCGGAAACCAAAGGTCGGTCGGCGGCGCAGCTACCTGCAGCGCGTCGGCCCACAAGGAAGTCAGCGAAAAACCTCGTATTACATCGCGCGAGTCAGCGGAAACTCTTCAATACGAGGCATCGACTCATGTTTCAAAATTCCTTGCGTGCGCAGATCCTAACCCTTCTGGGCGGGAGTCTGGCGCTGATCCTGGCGATCGCTCTAGCCTGCTTCAACGTCCTGTCCAAGGACGTCCAAGCGTACCGCGGCCTGCTCGACGGCCCCATCGCCGCCTCGCAACTGATCGACGAAGCCAACGTGGAATTCAAGATCCAGGTCCAGGAATGGAAGAACGTACTGTTGCGCGGCGCGGACCCGGCCAGCTTGAGCAAATACTGGGGCCAGTTCGAAGCCCAGGAACGCGAGGTCCAAAATACGCTCGATAAACTGCTGACGCTGAACGGCCTCGACCCATCGATCAAAAGCCAGGTACAGCGCCTGCGCAGCGAACACCAGACCCTCGGAGGCGCTTACCGCAAGGGTCGCGATGCCTTCGTCGCCGCCGGCACCGACGCCAAGGCCGGAGATGCCGCGGTCAAGGGTATCGACCGCGCCACTGGCGAACAGATGAGCGAACTGGTCAATCTGCTGCGCGAGCGAAGTCACGAGCAGGCCAAGGCCATCGACCAAGAGGCCGATCGCATGACACTGCTCGGCACCCTGGTGATGTTGGGCTCCAGCCTGCTGGTCGGCCTGCTCAGCCTGTGGCTGCTCAACCGCAACCTGATCGCACCTATCACCAGCCTGATCGAACACATCGCTCAGCTCAGCCGCGGCAACTTCGGCGAGCGGGTGGACGTCAGCCGGCGCGATGAACTGGGCCGGCTGGCCGTCGCCGCCAACACCCTGCGAGACTTCCTCGCCGATATCTTCAGCCGCCTGAAAAGCAGTACCGGCGAACTGGACCACGTCAACCACGAGCTGAACGCCATCGCCAGCCTGATGGCCCAGGGCAGCAGCGAGCAGTTCAACCGTACCGATCAGGTCGCCACGGCCATGCACGAGATGTCCGCCACCGCCCAGGAAGTCGCCCGCCACGCCTCCGAAGCGGCGCACGCCGCGGACGATGCGGACAACTCGGCGCAACAGGGCGGCACGGTGATGCGTGCGACCATTGAGACCATCACCGGTATCCGCGGCGAAATCGCCACCACCGCCGAAGTGATTCGCCGCCTGGAAAGCGACAGCGGGCGCATCGGCAAGGTGCTGGAGGTGATTCGCGGCATCGCCGAGCAGACCAACCTGCTGGCACTCAACGCGGCCATCGAAGCGGCCCGGGCCGGCGATGCCGGACGCGGTTTCGCGGTGGTCGCCGACGAGGTGCGCACCCTGGCCCAACGCACCGCCGAATCCACCGCGGAAATTCACCAGATCATCGATACCGTGCAGACCGGCGCGCTCAACGCGGTACGCGCCATCGAAAGTGGCCAGACGCGCAGCGAAGCGGGTGTCGAACAGGTGACCCAGGCCGGCGAGATGCTGCAACGTATCACCAGCGCGGTGGAGGCGATCCGTGACATGAACCGGCAAATCGCCACCGCCGCCGAAGAGCAGACCTCGGTGGCCGAGGATATCTCGCGCAACCTCACCGAGATCACCGCCATCGCCAGCACCAACCAGGAAAACGTCAAGCGCACCCAAGCCGCCAGCCAGGATCTGCAAACGCTCTCCTCCGAACTCACCAGCGTCACCCAGCGCCTAAGCGCCTGACCACTACTATCCGCTGCCCGCTGCCCGCCCCTCTCCTTTATCGGAGAGGGGCATTCCCGCAACGCTCCCTTCCAAGCGCGCCACGCCGGATCGCCGGCATGCCTGGCAACCGCCTCAACGCAACCATCCCGCGAAAACACTAAACCGATCGCGCAACCCTCAGTCAGAGCTAACAGAGCCTGAATGCGCAGCGTAGGAATTCGGGCGCCTTCCGGCCAGCAGAACGGCCCCACTCACTCGGCTCGATCGACGCGTGTCGGGTCATCCGAGGAGTTCGACCATGGAAAACATCGGTAAAACCCGCTGGGCCATAGCCGAGGGCTATATCCCACCCTCCAGCAGCAACGACTCGCGACAGCTGACCAGTCATGAAACCGCGTGCCTGCTGAATGCCGGCGATAAACCGGCGAACGTGGCGATCACCCTGTACTTCGCCGACCGCGAGCCGGTCGGGCCGTACCAGGTGACGGTGCCGCCGCGGCGCACGCTGCATCTGCGTTTCAACGAACTCAAGGACCCACAACCGGTGCCCACCGACACCGACTACGCCAGCCTGATCGAATCCGACGTGCCCATCGTGGTGCAGCACACGCGCCTCGATTCGCGCCAGGCCGAGCTGGCCCTGCTGACCACCATGGCCTACGGCGAATAGCCATCCTCCTGAAAAAAACAACGGCACCGCTATGCACGACAGACCATCCGACGGCCTCACCGCAGGGCCGATCCACGCCCAAGACATACAGCTCCAGACGCTGCGCACCCGCCACGACAACAGCCTGTGGGTGTATTTCGGCACTATCCTGCTCGGCTGCTGGCTGCTCACGGCACCGGCGATTCTCGGCTACCTCGATAGCGACTTTCCGCAGCGGGTGTTCGATGTCACCCAGGAGCGCGGGCTGGCCGAGCCGTTGCTGCGGGCGCAATGGCTGATGTGGAGCGACATGCTCAGCGGTGCACTGCTGGTGCTGTTCGGCGGTCTCTCGCTGTTCTGGCGGCATCGCTGGGCGCAATGGGCCAGTTGTCTGGTCGGCCTGTGGCTGATCAGCGCACCGTTGCTGTTCTGGGCGCCGTCGGCGGCCATTTACGCCAACGAGACCCTGGTCGGCGGGCTGGTCATCGCCTTCGCCATTCTGATCCCGCCGATGCCCGGCACCAGCGTCGCCGCCCTGCAGGCCAAAGACGATATTCCGCCCGGCTGGGACTACTCGCCGTCGTCCTGGTCGCAGCGCCTGCCGATCATCGTATTGGCCTTCGTCGGCTTCTTCATCGCCCGCTACCTGAGCGCCTATCAGCTCGGCCACATCGAGACGGTATGGGACCCGTTCTTCGGCGACGGCACCGCGCGCATCATCACCTCCGAGGTATCCCATGCCTGGCCGGTCGCCGATGCCGGGCTCGGTGCCATGACCTATCTGATCGAGGCCCTGTCCGGAATGATGGGCGACAGCCGGCGCTGGCGCACCATGCCGTGGATGGTCGGCCTGTTCGGCGTGCTGGTGATCCCCCTGGGCGGCGTGAGCATCTTCTTTATCGTCATCCAGCCGATCGTCATCGGCACCTGGTGCACCCTGTGCCTGATCTCGGCGGCGGCGATGGTGATCATGCTGCCCTACTCGTTCGACGAGATCGTCGCCATGGGTCAGTTCGTCCTGCGCGCGCGCCGCGAAGGCCAGGGTTTGTGGCGGGTGTTCTGGCGCGGCGGCAGCGCCTCTGGTGGCCGCGTCGCCGGCGGACCGCCGCTGCGCATTGGCTCGAGCGGCGACGGCGAACGCTTCGCCCAGATCCGTGCCCTACCCAAGGGCTTGATCCTCTGCGCGCTGCTCGGCGCCTGGCTGATGTTCACCCGGCTGATCTTCGGTACCGAGGGCGCGCTGGCCGATAGCGACCATCTGATCGGCGCCATGCTGTTCACCTTTTCCATCGCCGCCTTCTCCGAGGTGTTCCGGCCACTGCGGGCGATCAATTTCCTGTTCGCCGGTTGGCTGCTGCTCGCGCCCTGGCTGCTTGAAGGCGGCGGCCTGGCGAGCACGCTGAACAGCATGGTGGTCGGCATCCTGGTCATCGTTCTGACCCTGCCCCGCGGGCCGATCCGCAACCGCTACGGCAGTTGGGACCGTTTTATCACCTGGTAAACCATGCAGAGAATTCCAGTCTCGCTACTCACCGCCGCAGTCGCCGCCCACTGGACGGCGCGGGCAGTGGCCGACGAACAGGCGCCGTTGCAATCGACGTTGAACCCGCTGGGCGGCTTTGGCATCTTTCGCGCGGGCAAAGGCCTCACGGCCAAGGCCAGCCGCAATCTGGTGGTGCTTGGCGGGGTGGTGGTTCCGCTGCTGGTTCTGCTGGGCTTTACGGTGGGCAGTCTGCTGGTCGGCCAGGCCAGCTCCCGCGCCTATGCGGATGCGGCGCTGATCGTCGAAGTGATCGGCAAACGCTGGTGGTGGGAAATCCGCTACTACGATCGCGATCAGCGCTTGCTTGCCGTCAGCGCCAACGAGCTGCAGTTGCCGGCAGGCCAGCCGGTGAAGCTGTTGCTGCGCGCCACCGATGTGATCCACAGCTTCTGGGCGCCGAACCTGGACGGCAAGACCGACATGATTCCCGGCATGACCAACGTCGCCTGGCTGAACATTCCGCAGCCCGGCGTCTATCGCGGTCAATGCGCCGAATACTGCGGCACCCAGCACAGCCTGATGGCGTTCAAGGTAGTGGTTCAGCCGCAGGGCGAGTTCCAGCACTGGCTCGACCGACAGAGTCAGCCCGCCGCTGCCGAGGCCATGGCGCTGAGTGAGGGCCGGCGAGTCTTCCGCGAACGAGGCTGCGCCGACTGCCATTCGATTCGCGGCACCCTTGCCCGGGGCGAGCTGGGGCCGGACCTGACCCATCTGGCCTCGCGCCAGACCCTGGCCGCCGCCACTCTACCCAATACCCGTGGGCACCTGGCCGGCTGGATCAGCGACCCGCAGAGCAGCAAACCCGGCGCGCTGATGCCGGCCACGACCATGCAGCCGCGGGAGCTGCACGCGCTGTTGGATTACCTGCAGGCATTGAAATAGGAGAACGCAACGGGATGGAGGCACGTGAACGGCAAATGCTCGACCGCACCTGGCAATCGCCGGGCGGTTTCTTCGGCTGGTTCACCCAGGTCAACCAGCGCAAGATCGGCCTGCGCTTTATCGTCACCGCGTTCATCTTCTTCCTGCTCGCCGGCGTGCTCGCACTGCTGATGCGCCTGCAGCTGATCACGCCCGAAAACGGCCTGATCGGCCCCGAGCTGTACAACCAGCTGTTCACCATGCACGGCACCACCATGATGTTCTTCTTCGCCGTGCCGGCGATGGAGGGCTTCGGCATCTACCTGGCGCCGCTGATGATCGGCACGCGGGACATGGCCTTTCCCCGGCTCAACGCGTTCGGCTATTACGTCTACCTGATCGCCGGCATCGTGCTCTATCTGGCGCTGCTGCTCGGCGCGGCGCCGGACGACGGCTGGTTCAGCTACGTACCCCTGGCCGGCAAGCAGTATTCGCCCGATATGGCCGCCGATGTCTGGACCACCATGATCACCTTTATCGAGCTGTCGGCGCTGGCCGCCGCGGTTGAGCTGATCGTCACCATTCTCAAACAGCGCGCGCCGGGCATGACGCTCAACCGCATGCCGCTGTTCGTCTGGTCGATCCTGGTGATGGCGTTCATGATCGTGTTTGCCATGCCCTCGGTGATAGTCGCGAGCATCCTGCTGGCCCTGGACCGCACCTTCGACACCCTGTTCTTCGTCGCCGAGGCCGGTGGCCAGCCGTTGCTCTGGCAGCACCTGTTCTGGTTCTTCGGCCACCCGGAGGTGTACATCATCCTGGTGCCGGCGCTGGGCATGATCTCGGCGATCATCAGCACCTTCACCCGCCGACCGATCTTCGGTTACAGCGCCGTGGTGCTGTCGCTGGTGGCCATCGGCTTCATCTCCTTCGGCCTCTGGGTGCACCACATGTTCGCCACCGGCCTGCCGCAGCTGGGTCTGAGTTTTTTCACCGCGGCGAGCATGATGATCGCGATTCCCAGCGGCATTCAGATCTTCTGCTGGATCGTCACCCTCTGGGGCGCGAAGATCCGTTTCGCCACGCCTATGCTGTTTATCCTCGGTTTTTTCGCGATCTTCGTACTCGGCGGCCTGACCGGGGTGATGGTGGCTTCGGTGCCCTTCGATCGCCAGGTACACGACAGCTACTTCGTGGTCGCGCATTTCCACTACGTGCTGATCGGCGGCGCGGTGTTCCCCTTGTTCGGCGCGCTCTATTACTGGTACCCAAAGCTGTTCGGCCGGCTGATGTCCGAGCGCCTGGGGCGCTGGAGCTGCGCGCTGATGTTCGTCGGCTTCAACGTCACCTTCTTCCCCATGCACCAGCTCGGCTTCGAGGGCATGCCGCGGCGGGTTTACACCTACCTGGAGGAAATGGGCTGGGGTCCGCTGAACCTGCTGGCGACCATCGGCGCCTTGATTCTCTCCATCGGCGTGCTGCTGACCCTGATCAACGCCCTCCACGCCTACCGCCGCGGCCAGCCCGCCAGCGCCAACCCCTGGGGCGCCGAAACCCTGGAATGGGCCACCGACTCGCCGCCGGCCAATTACAACTTCGCCCGCATTCCCGTGGTCGACAGCCTATGGCCGCTGTGGCGCAAGGACCGGCCGGGCGAGGTGCGCAGCGCGGACGAGTTGGGCGAAGTGGTCGGCCTGCGCGTCGATCGCCGCGAGGTGCTGGCAACCAGCGTGATCGATGCCCAGCCGCAAACGGTGGTGGTGTTGCCGAATCCATCGATCTGGCCGTTCCTGCTGGCGCTGGCGGTGGCCAGCGGCTTCGTTGGCTTTATGTTCGACCCCTGGTTCTTCGTCTTCGGCTTCTTCGGCAGCTTTTTCATGATCGTCGGTTGGCTGTGGCCCCATAGGCCCTGGCGGGAGGATTGAGATGACCCGACAAATCATCGATGTCAGCGACCTGTCGCGCTTCCAGGCCGGCCGCGAGGCGCCGCTGTGGTGGGGTGTGGCCGGGCTGATCCTGATCGAGGCCGCGGTGGTCGCCAGTTTTATCGCCAGCTACTTCTACCTGCGCATGTATCAACCGCAATGGCCGCCACCTGGCGTAGCGCCGCCGGAATTGCTCTGGCCGACGCTCAACCTGGCCATGCTGCTAGCCAGCTGCGCCACCATGTGGTGGGCGGGGCGCATGCTCAATCGCGACGCGCGCGGCAAGTTCACCCTCGGTGCCGGGATCAGCGTATTGCTCGCCAGCCTGGTGCTGATCTCGCGCTGGCAGCAGTTCCATGCCTTCGATGTGCGCTGGGACGAGAATCCCTACGGCTCCATCGTCTGGACCATTTCCGGCTTTCACTTCGTCCATGTGGTTTCGGCGGTGATCGGCACCGCAGTGGTGGTGCTGCTCGGCGCGCTCGGATTTTTCACTCAGAAACGCCAGATCGCTGTGGTGGTCGACACCCTCTACTGGTACTTCGTCGGGCTGGTGTGGATTCCCTTTTACCTCGTCCTGTACTGGGCGCCCCGCTGGTTATAAGGAGCCCTGGCATGATGGAACGCTCCGCGTCATCGCACAAAACCCAGTCGCTGCCGGCGGCGCTGGCCTGGTTCGCCGCGCCGACGGCTTGGGCCGTGCACCTGGGGCTGATCTATGGCCTGGCCGGCTGGGCCTGCGAGCATGACGCCCGCTGGATGCTCTACGCGATCACCCTGGTCACCCTGCTGCTGGCGCTGGCCGGCGTGCTCGCCAGCCTGAAAACCGCTCGACGCAGTGCGGCCGCACGGCGATTTATCGGCCGCAGCGGATTGTGGTTGAGCATCCTGTTCCTGCTGGTGATCCTGATGCAGACGGTCCCCATCGTCGTCGTGGAGACCTGCCGATGAAGCGGCTCCATGTTCTGGGCGGAGCTGCCCTGGCGGCCTCGCCGATGGCCTGGGCGCATGTCGTCGATGGCGGAAGCCATGGGGAGCCGGTGTGGTTCGCCCTGGATCCCTGGTCCTGGCTGCTGCTGATCGCCAGCGCCCTGCTTTACCTGAACGGCCGTCGTGTACTGCGCCGCCGCGCGCGTTCCGCCAAGGGTGCGGCGGCGCAGCGTGGCGCCCTGCTGTTCTGCTGTGGCTGGCTGATGCTTGCGGTCGCCCTCGGCCCGCCGCTCGACCCGCTCGGCGGCTACCTGTTTTCGGTGCATATGCTGCAACACGAGCTGTTGATGCTGGTGGCCGCGCCGATGCTGGTGCTCAGCCGCCCCGGCGGCATCCTGCTATGGGGCCTGCCGGCTGCGGCGCGACTAGCGTTCAACCGTATGCAACGCCAGAGCTGGCTGCGCAGCGGCTGGGCCTGGTTGAGTTCGGCCCACGGCGCCTGGCTGCTGCATGCGGCAATCCTCTGGGGCTGGCACCTGCCGGCGCTGTTCGACGCCAGCGTGCTGAACGACGGCGTGCATGCGGCGCAGCATGCCAGCTTCTTCGGTTCGGCCCTGCTGTTCTGGTGGGCGCTGCTGCATGGCAGCGGCAGGCGCAACGCCGGTGGGGTCATCCATGTGTTCACCACCGCGGTGCACAGCAGCCTGCTCGGCGCGCTGCTGACGTTCTCGCCAGCGCTCTGGTATGCGCCCTATCTGCACACCACAGCGGCCTTCGGTCTTAGCCCGCTGGACGATCAGCAACTCGGTGGACTGATCATGTGGGTGCCCTCGGGCCTGGTATTCCTCGCCGCCGGCCTGGTGTTGACTGCGCGCTTTCTGCGCGACGACACGGGCAGCGCGCTGGCTGAACGCGACGGAGGCAAAGGCGATGATTGACCAATGCTGCCGGGCGATCCTGGCCGCCGCCCTTGCCCTGTGCGTTATGGCCTGCCAGCCGACCACTGAAGACAAACTGGGAACATTCTCCGGCAACCCAGAGCGCGGCCGCCTGCTGGCGGACCAGTACGGCTGCGGCACCTGCCATCGCATCCCCCAGGTTCCCGGCGCGCGTGGCCAGGTCGGCCCGCCCCTGGAACAGATGGGCCGCCGCGGCTATATCGCCGGAATACTGCCAAATACCGAGCAAGCCATGATCGCCTGGCTGCTGTCGCCACGGACGTTCGCCGCAGATACCGCCATGCCGGATGTCGGTCTGGCCGAGGAGCAGGCGCGGGATATCGCCGCCTTCCTCCAGCGACTGCGCTGAGCCCACGCCCATTACGAAGGAGCCCCGATGAAACGCCGCTATTGGATTCTCGCCATCGCCATCGTGTTGGCCATCCCGGCGGCTGCCCTGGGGTTTATCTACCTGGGCGTCTACAGCGTCGCCGCCACCGGCCAGCACACCGCGCCGGTGTATTGGGTGACCGATACGGTGATGCGCTTTTCCATCGCCAACCATGCCAGCGGCACCCGTGTGCCGGATCTCAACGACGAGCAACGTATCCGCCGCGGCCTCGGTATCTATGTCGAGCACTGCGAAAAATGCCATGGCGGCCCCGGTATCGCCCCCGAGCCCTTCGCCCTGGGCATGACACCGGTACCGGCGAACCTGGTGGAAACCGCCCGGCGTTGGCCGACCCGCAATATTCACTGGGCGATCAAATACGGCATCAAGATGACCGGCATGCCCGCCTGGAAATACCGCATGAGCGATGAGTCGATCTGGGATGCGGTGGCGTTTATCGAACGCTTGCCTTACCTGTCGCCCCCCGACTACCGGCGCCTGCGCGAGAGCACCGGGCACGAGCATCGGCATGCAGGGAGCGACGGCGAACAGCCGCACAGTCGCATGGAGGCACAGCGATGAGCCCCCGAGTCCCATCGCTCGCCATCGCCCTGGCGGCCCTGACGGCGTGCGACGAGCCTTATCTGGTGGTCCCCGGCGTCGGTATCGGCTATCCCGAGGCGGGCCGTGAAGCCTTCAACCAGTACGCCTGCACCAGCTGCCATGTGATCCCCGGCGTGGTGGGCGCGGATATCCATGTCGGGCCGCCGTTAAGCGGCATCGCCGAGCGCAGATACCTGGCCGGCGTGCTACCCAATACTCCGGCGAATCTGCTGCACTGGATACGCCAGCCACAGACGATAGCGCCACAGTCGGCGATGCCCGACCTCGGCGTCGGCGAACAACCGGCGCTGGATATGGCGGCTTACCTTTACCGCCTCGACGACAGCGATTGAGGTGCAGAGACGCCATTCGTTATCAACACACCGGCAGGGCTGGCAGGAGGTGGCAGGTGAATCGCAATCTTTTGCAATTGGGCTCTTTCTGACTGATCCGTCAACTGGCACTATTGTGCCCTGCTTACATTCCCTCCGGCGCTCGCGCAGCGCCTCGCCAAGGATCTGGATCATGTTGCTCCGTCGCATGTTGATCATGCTGGCCGCCGTCCTCGTCGTCGTCGCCGCCCTCGCTGCCTTTAAAATCAATTCGTTCATGCAAATGGGCGAAGCCTTCTCGGCACCACCGCCACCGATCAGCGTGGCCGCCGCCGCAGCCGAGCAGATGCAGTGGCAAAGCCGCCTACCGGCGATCGGCACCTTGCGTGCGCGCCAAGGCGTGGACCTGACCGTCGAGGTCGGCGGCACGGTCAAGGAGCTGCTGTTCCGCTCGGGCGAGAAGGTCGAGCTGAACCAGCCGCTGCTGCAATTGGACAGCGCCGTGGAGCAGGCCAGCCTGGCCACCGCAGAAGCCGAACTGGGTCTGGCCCGCGTTGAGTTCGAGCGTGGTCGCAGCCTGGTCAACCGCCAGGCGATTTCCAAGAGCGAGTTCGACCGACTCTCCGCCCAGTTGCAGAAGGCCAACGCCAGCGTCGCCCAGCTCAAGGCGACCCTGGACAAGAAGCGCATCCTCGCGCCCTTCGCCGGCACCATCGGTATCCGCCAGGTCGATGTCGGCGATTACGTCGCCACCGGCACCACCATCGCCACCCTGCAAGACCTGTCGCGGCTGCACGTCGACTTCTATCTGCCCGAACAGAACGCGCCGCAACTGGCTATCGGCGAGCGGGTGCGGATCAAGGTCGCGGCTTACCCGGAGGAAGTGTTCGAAGGCGAGATCGATGCGATCAACCCCAAGGTCGAAGACGCCACCCGTAATCTGCTGCTCCGTGCCGCCCTGGATAATCCGGAAGGCCGGCTGCTGCCGGGCATGTTCGCCGACCTGGCGGTGCTATTGCCGAGCGAAGCCCCCCAAGTGGTGGTTCCGGAAACCGCCATCACCTACACCCTGTACGGCAATTCGGTATACGTGATCGAACAGCAGAAAGGCGAAGACGGTCAGGCCCAGCAGGACGACAAGGGCCAGTCGGTACTCGCCGTGCAGCGCCGTTTCGTCGACACCGGCGAACGCCGTGAAGGCCTGGTGGTGGTTAACAAGGGCCTGCAAGCCGGCGAACAAGTGGTCACCGCCGGCCAGTTGAAGCTGGATAACGGCGCCCACGTGGCGATAGTCGCCGATCCGCAGTTGGCCGAAGGCGAACCGCAAAACCAAGCCGGCGCGGCCCAATAGAGCCCCGGTTCTAAGGACAGAGATCATGGCGTTTACCGACCCCTTTATCCGCCGCCCGGTGCTGGCTACCGTGATCAGCCTGCTGATCGTGCTGCTGGGCTTCCAGGCGTTCAATCAGCTGACCATCCGCCAGTATCCGCAGATGGAGAACGCGCAGATCACCGTGACCACCGCCTACCCGGGGGCCAATGCGGAAACCATCCAGGGCTATATCACCCAGCCGTTGCAGCAGAGCCTGGCCAGCGCCGAGGGTATCGACTACATGACCTCGGTGAGCCGGCAGAATGTCTCGGTGATCACCATCTTCGCGCGCATCGGCACCGACACCAACCGCCTGTTCACCGAACTCTTGGCCAAGGCCAACGAGGTGAAGAACCGCCTGCCGCAAAATGCCGAAGACCCGGTGCTGTCCAAGGAAGCCACCGGCACCGCGCTGATGTACCTGAGTTTCTACAGCGACGAGCTATCCAACCCGCAGATCACCGATTACCTGTCGCGCGTCATCCAGCCCAAGCTGGCCACACTGCCGGGCATGGCCGAGGCGGAGATCCTCGGCAACCAGGTGTTCGCCATGCGCCTCTGGCTCGACCCGGTAAAGCTCGCCGCCTATGGCCTGAGCGCCTCCGATGTGACCGATGCGGTGCGGCGTTACAACTTCCTCGCCGCCGCCGGCGAAGTGAAGGGCGAATACGTGGTGACCAGCATCAACGCCACCACCGACCTGAAATCCGCCGACGCCTTCGCCGCCATTCCGCTGAAGACCATCGGCGATACCCGGGTGCTGGTGCGCGACGTGGCGCGGGTGGAAATGGGCGCCGAGAACTACGACTCGATCAGCTCCTTCGACGGTATTCCCTCGGTGTATATCGGCATTCAGGGCACGCCCAGCGCCAACCCGCTGGATGTGATCAAGGAAGTCCGCGCGCTTATGCCGGAGATCGAGGCGCAGCTGCCACCGAACCTCAAAGCCTCGATCGCCTACGACGCCACGCTGTTTATCCAGGCTTCGATCGACGAGGTGTTGAAGACCCTCGGCGAGGCGATACTGATCGTCATCGTGGTGGTGTTCCTGTTCCTCGGCGCGTTCCGCTCGGTGCTGATCCCGGTGATCACCATTCCGTTGTCGATGATCGGCGTGCTGTTCCTGATGCAGCTGATGGGCTACTCGATCAACCTGCTGACGCTGCTGGCCATGGTGCTGGCGATCGGCCTGGTAGTGGACGACGCCATCGTCGTGGTGGAAAACATCCACCGGCATATCGAGGAAGGCAAAACGCCTTTCGACGCCGCCATCGACGGCGCGCGGGAGATCGCCGTACCGGTGATTTCGATGACCATTACCCTGGCCGCGGTCTATGCGCCCATCGGTTTCCTCGGCGGCCTGACCGGCGCGTTGTTCAAGGAGTTCGCCTTCACCCTGGCGGGTGCGGTGATCATCTCCGGCGTAGTCGCGCTGACGCTGTCGCCAATGATGTGCTCCAAGCTGTTGCGCCACGACGAGAACCCCACCGGCCTGGCGCATCGTCTGGATGTGATCTTCGAACGCCTCAAGCAACGCTACCAAAGCGCCCTGCACGGCACCCTGAACACCCGCCCGGTGGTGGTGGTGTTCGGCCTGATCGTGCTGCTGTTGATCCCGCCGCTGCTGATGTTCAGCGAAAAGGAGCTGGCCCCGGATGAGGACCAGGGCATCATCTTTATGATGGCCACCGCGCCGCAGCCGACCAACCTGGACTATCTGAACACCTACACCGAGCAGTTCGTCGAGATTTTCAAGGAGTTCCCCGAGTACTACTCCTCGTTCCAGATCAACGGTTTCAACGGCGTGCAATCGGGCATCGGCGGTTTCCTGCTGAAACCTTGGGACGAACGCGAACGCACGCAGATGGAGATTCTCCCCGAGGTGCAACAGCGCCTCGACAAGATCGCCGGCCTGCAGATCTTCGGTTTCAATCTGCCGTCGCTGCCCGGCGCCCCTGAAGGCTTGCCGTTCCAGTTCGTGGTCAACACACCGAACGATTACGAGTCGCTGTTGCAGGTGACCGAGCGGATCAAGCAGCGCGCGCTGGAGTCCGGCAAGTTCGCCTTCTTGGATATCGACCTGGCCTTCGACAAGCCGGAACTGGTGATCGAGATCGACCGCGAAAAAGCCGCGCAGATGGACGTGTCCATGGAGGACCTGGGCGTGACCCTGGCCACCCTGCTCGGCGAGGGCGAAATCAACCGTTTCACCATCGACGGCCGCAGTTACAAGGTGATCGCCCAGGTGGAGCGCGCCTACCGGGATAACCCGAACTGGCTCGGCAGTTACTACGTGAAGAGCGAGAGCGGGCAAATGTTGCCGCTGTCGACCCTGATCAAGGTGCACGAGCGTGCGCGGCCGACCCAGCTGAACCAGTTCCAGCAGCTCAACTCGGCGGTGATCCAGGGTATGCCGATGGTCAGCATGGGTGAAGCCATCGACACCGTACGGCAGATCGCCGAAGCGGAAGCGCCGCGCGGCTACGGCTTCGACTATGCCGGTGTGGCCCGCCAATACCAGCAGGAAGGCAGCGCGTTGTACGCCACCTTCGGCCTGGCGCTGGCGATCATCTTCCTGGTGCTGGCCGCGCAGTTCGAGAGCTTCCGCGACCCGTTGGTGATCATGGTAACGGTGCCGCTGTCGATCTGCGGCGCGCTGGTGCCGCTGTTCCTCGGCTTCTCCAGCATGAACATCTACACCCAAGTCGGCCTGGTGACGCTGATCGGCCTGGTCACCAAGCATGGCATCCTAGTCGTCGAGTTCGCCAATCAGCTACGCCGCGAAAAAGGCCTGGGCATCCGCGAGGCCGTGGAGGAAGCCGCGGCGATCCGCCTGCGACCGGTGTTGATGACCACCGCGTCTATGGTCTTCGCGATGATCCCGCTGATCCTCGCCACCGGCGCCGGCGCGGTGAGCCGCTTCGATATCGGCCTGGTGATCGCCACCGGCATGACCGTCGGCACCCTGTTCACCCTGTTCGTGCTGCCCTGCGTCTATACCCTCTTGGCCAAGCCGGACCGCGAGCCGGTGGCACAGCCCGCGCCGGCACATTGAGGTCGCAGACAAAGGTCGCTTGCCACAAGCGAGGCGGGTTGGGGAGCGCGCTTTTGTAGGGTGGACATGGCGAAGCCTTGTCCACCGCGGGCGCCGAGATGGCGGACAAGCCTTCGGCATGTCCGCCCTACGCGCGGCGTATGAATGTGGTTGTCAGGTGTTCAGAACGGCGCCTGGATGCAATCCGGGAACGGGTTGGCAGGCGATGGATTGCCCCGGATTACATCCGGGTTACGGGGTTGTCAGGGGGCTCGGACCGGCTTGGCCAGTTCAGCCCCTTGAGCGCAGGCCCTGGGATAAGCCAAACATCAATAGCAGCAGGTCCTGATCCGGTTGCAATTGGCTATGCAGCTTCGCTCGCGCTTTCAGCGGTGCGGGGCAGTAACTGAGCTCTTCCGAGCCGTCGATCACGCCGAATTCGGGCTCGTTCCAAGCGGCGGCGGCCAGAGACGCCACGCCGAGGGCACCGACGAGAAACAAACCTCGAGCGATTTCAAGCTTCATGTCACAACCCCTTGATAGAGCTACCAAACACCGTTTGATAACCGTAGATCAGTTGTTGCCAATCCGCTTCGCTCCATGACGAATGGCGTCGTAGCTGCCGCATATCATGACGTGCGGCGCGGTTCTTACTGAAGCGGCGCCGGCTTTTCTCCAGGTCCAGTAGCGCCACCTCCACTTCGGCCTGCTCTCCCGCGCCACTGACGCGCACGAAAATGTGCTTGGAGTAGATGCAGCCATGTTGCCAGTTACCCAGGTGCATGCGCGCCAGAGTCATGCCGATCTGCTGCAGCAGGCGCTGGTGCGCCTGCTCGCCACAGGCTTCGCGGCCGCCGTCGGCGTACCAGCGGTCGACCTCGATGAAGCCGCCCAGGTCGGCGGTGACCAGCAGTGCCCGCCAGCCCTCCTGCGGATCGCGCTGCACGCCGCAGTAGAGCACTTCCGGCACCTTGACCCCGAGCTTGCGCAAGCTCAGCAGGGCATCGCGCTCACGCAGCACCGTGGGGCGGCCGAAGGGATGCAACAGGCTACGATAGATATGGCCGATCTGACGCTTGGCATACAACAGGCCACCGCCCTCTTCGCGTATCCGCTGCACGCCGCTCTGGCCACCGCGCCGCACATTGGGTTCTTCGACCCAATCGCCTTGCCGCTGCCACCAGTAGGCAAAATTTTCCGCTGCTCGGGCCGAATACATCACCGATTTCACGCTCCGTTCTTGCGTAACACGTAAACCCGCCACATGGCGTAAAAGGGCAAAAAATCCAGGCGTTCCTGAATGTGGAAACCCGCTTGGCGAAACTCCGTTTCGACGGTTGCCGCGGGTAACACAAAGCGATTCTGGTAACCTTCCTGCCCATTTTGCAGGCGCCGACGCTGCTCGGCGCGCTTGCGTTTCCAGGCTTTGAAGTTGCCATCCACCCACAGCGAGACGATCAAACTGTCGCGCGTGACCCGCTGACATTCGCGCAATAGCGCCAGCCGGTGGGCGCTGCCGCCGATATGGTGGAGCAGGCGCATGCAAAAAATGCTGTCCACCGAACCGTTCGGCAACTCGATTGCGAACGCTGACGACTGCAAGGTTCGTACCCGTTTCACGATGTCGGCCGGTTGGGCGGCGCAAGCGACCTTCAACATGTCGGCAGAATTGTCCGCAGCGATGATCGCTCGATTGGCTTTTTCTGCCAGCAACGGCCAGAAGCGCCCGGCACCGCAGGGCAGATCGAGCACCAGCCCGGGGTCGTCGGCCAGGGCCAGGGCACGGCGCGCCAGTTGCTCGTCGCGCCGATGGGAAAGGTTGCGCCAGAAGCCGTCCCGGTGCTTGTGCAGATACTGCTGCGCGTGGGCGGCATCGTATTTGTGGGAAAACTCCAGATCGATGGGGCTGGGCATGGTCATGGGCGGGCTCTCCTTTAGGATTGCCGACACCCTAACGACAGGAACGTCAACGCCCGGTCAAAGGTCTGTGAAAATTACGTCAAGGCCGTACCGTCAGTCGCACGGTAAAACAGCAACCATTCGGCTCAACCGGGCTCAGCGTTACCGTCCAGCCCTGCAACTCGCAGATCCGCCGCACCAACGACAGTCCCAGCCCCAGGCCATCGCCGCGCTCGCTCGCACCGCGCACGAAGGGCTGGAACACCACTTCGCGCTCGTCTGGCGGAATACCGGCGCCGCTGTCTTGCACCTGAAAACCATCGCTATGCAACGCGAGGTCGATATGCCCCTGCTCGGTGTAATGCCAGGCGTTACGCAACAGGTTACCCAACACCGTGCGTAGAAATGGCGCGTTGTAGCGCTGCTCGCCCGCCACGCCGCGCCGATAATCGAGGCGCAAGCCTTTGGCCTCGACAGCCGGACGCCATTGCGCCACCAACTCGTCGGCGACCTGCACCAAGGTCGCCTGCGGCTCCATGTCGATCTCCTTGTGCTGGGTGCGGGCCAGCAGCAGAAAGGTCTTCACCAGCTCGCTCATTTCCTCGCAGGCACGCGCCATGCGCTGCACCTGAGAACGCCCGCGCGGGTCGAGGTCGGGGTTTTCCAGCAGCAGTTCGCAGGAACTGAGCAACACCATCAGCGGCGTACGCAGCTCGTGGCTGACATCGCTGGTGAACAGGCGCTCGCGTTCGAGCACCTGACGCAGGCGCCCGAGCGTATCGTCGAAGGCGGCGGCGAGCTGGCCCACTTCGTCCTGGGCATAGTCCGGTGCCAGGGGCGGCGCCAGCGCCAGCAGTTGATCGCGATGGCGCACCTGGCCGGCCAGGCGAATTACCGGCGCCATCACCCGGCGGGCCAGTAGCCAGCCCAGCACTCCGGATAAGGCCACGCTGAACAGAAAGCCGATCAGCACCACCGCAAACAATGCCTGTTCGCGCTCCTCGAATTCGCTCTGATCCTCGAGCAGCACGTAGCGCCGATCGCCCACCTCGCGAACGATCGCATGGAAGGTCTGTTCGCCGCGGAACACTTCATGAAAGCCCGGCTGCAGCCCACGCAAATCCTCGGGCAGGGCGAAATCGCCCCAACCGTCGCTGAAGTAGAACAGTTGCTGCGGCTCGGGACGATGGCGCCATTCGTCGAAGCTTTCCATCTGCAGCAGTCGGTCCAGGTCGCTGCCCATGCCGCTGGACATCAGCTTTTCCTCGACCATGTGGACGATCTCGACGATGCCCAGGCCGAAGGTCCCGGCAACCAGCACGGTCATCAATACGAAAGCGATGACGATGCGCTGCGACAGGCTCTGTCTAGACTCCATCGCCACTCTCGGTGAGGCGGTAACCGACGCCATGCACGGTATGCAGCAGCGGCAACGCGAAGGGCTTGTCGATCACCTGGCGCAACTGATGGATATGGCTACGCAGGCTGTCGCTGTCCGGGCAATCGTCGCCCCACAGCGCCGCCTCCAATACCTCGCGGCGCACCACATGGGGGCTTTTCTGCATCAGCACCGCGAGCAACTTGAGGCCGATGGGGTTGAGCTTGAGCGCCCGACCGTCGCGCCCGACCTCCAGGGTATCGAGGTCGTAGTTCAGGTCGGCGACCTGCAGGCAGCGCCGCCCGCCGCCCTGAGCGCGGCGCAGTACCGCCTCGATACGCGCGGCCAACTCGGAAAGAGCGAACGGCTTGACCAGGTAATCGTCGGCGCCGGCGCGAAACCCCTGCAAGCGATCGTCCAACTGGTCGCGTGCGGTCAACATGATCACCGGCACATCGCGCCGCGCGTCCTCGCGTAGACGCTGACACAGGGTATAGCCGTCCAATCCGGGCAGCATGATATCCAGGACGATCAAGTCGTAGTGCTCGGTGGCCGCCAAATGCAGGCCGCTGAGGCCATCCTGGGCACAGTCGACGCTGTAGCCCTTGATGCTCAGGTAGTCGAGCATGTTGGCGAGGATGTCGCGATTGTCTTCGACCAGCAGAATGCGCATCACGCCCCCCTTATTGGCAACCGGGAAATGATTGCACGGCGCCCCGGCACAGTGCCCGTTTTTGACGTTTTTTTCACCTGCGATTCGCCTGAACCGCGGCCACGCCGGTCCCGGGTGGACGGCGGATGCCTGCGCCATCTGGCTCTCGGAAATTCGCGATGGGAGCGGTAAACCTTACTCAGAGCGGGCCATTCAGGACGGATCAGTGCGCACAAAAAAGCCCTGAAGATCAGGGCTTTTTTAACTGCGATTATTTCAACCCTGCGGGCCCATACCCTGGGACAAGCTGAACATAAACAGCAGCAAATCCTGGTCGGGCCGAACCACTTCGACCGTTCGCGCCCTGGGCGATAATGGCTCGAGGCCCAATTCGCTCTGACTCACCACTTGGGTGCCAGGCTCATGCCAGGCGGCGGCCGCTATCGATGCCACGCTAAGCGCGGCGGCGACGAACAGCCCACGTACGATTTCCAGTTTCATCACGGCTAACCCCTCATGTAGCGCTGTTACGCGCTGCTCGCTAACCCTAGACCAATGATCGTCGCACCGTCTCTTTTCATGACGGGCGGTCGTTTCCGCCTGCGTGACCTGACACCGCAACGCCGATCATCCTGATCAACAAACAAAGACATCAACCTGTACTAGGGTCTGTTGCCGTTTCAGCGCAAGCCGCGTTGAAACGACAACAGACCCTAGGCATCCGTCATACATGGTGAGCCGTGGCATGCCAAATGGTTCAAGCTGTCTTGCCTGAGCATGCTCCCGGAGCGCCAGCAGTAATACCTACTGGGTCACTTTATTGCCACTCCAATACGCCAGCTGGCGGACGAAGGCGACGAAAAAACGGACGCGTAATCTTGAAGCCGGGAATGGGTATGGGGTTTCGCACGGCAAAAAAAACCCCGCGACAGGCGCGGGGTTTTTACTACAACGGTTGCGAGCGGGGCTGGCTTACATCATGCCGCCCATGCCACCCATACCGCCCATGCCGCCCATATCAGGCATACCGCCAGCAGCACCCTTCTCTTCAACCACTTCGGCGATCATCGCTTCGGTGGTGATCATCAGGCTACCGATGGAAGCCGCGGCCTGCAGAGCCGAACGTGTGACCTTGGCCGGATCGAGAATACCCATCTCGATCATGTCGCCGTAGGTGTCGGTAGCGGCGTTGAAGCCGAAGTTGCCCGAACCCTGCTTGACCTTGTCGACCACCACGCTCGGCTCGCCACCGGCGTTGGAAACGATCTGACGCAGCGGCGCTTCGACAGCGCGACGCAGCAGCGCAATACCCACGTCCTGATCGGCGTTGTCGCCTTTCAGTTCGCTGATGGCTTGCAGTGCACGGACCAGAGCCACGCCACCGCCAGGTACCACGCCTTCTTCGACGGCTGCGCGGGTCGCGTGCAGGGCGTCTTCGACACGGGCTTTCTTCTCTTTCATTTCCACTTCGGTGCCAGCGCCGACCTTGATCACCGCAACGCCACCGGCCAGCTTGGCCAGACGCTCTTGCAGCTTCTCTTTGTCGTAGTCGGAGGAAGTGTCTTCGACCTGCTTGCGGATCTGTGCAACGCGGGCTTCGATATCGACCTGCTGACCGGCACCGTCGATGATGGTGGTGTTTTCCTTGCTCAGGATCACGCGCTTGGCGTTACCCAGGTGCTCCAGGGTGGCGCCTTCCAGGCTCAGACCGACTTCTTCGCTGATCACGGTACCGCCGGTGAGGATGGCGATGTCCTGCAGCATGGCTTTGCGACGATCGCCGAAGCCCGGGGCCTTGACGGCGGCGACTTTGACGATGCCGCGCATGTTGTTCACGACCAGAGTCGCCAGGGCTTCGCCTTCGACGTCTTCGGCAACGATCAGCAGCGGACGGCCGGCTTTAGCAACGGCTTCCAGGACCGGCAGCATTTCGCGGATGTTGGAGATTTTCTTGTCGACCAGCAGGATCAGCGGGCCGTCGAGTTCGGCGACCATGGTGTCCGGCTTGTTGATGAAGTACGGCGACAGGTAGCCGCGGTCGAACTGCATGCCTTCTACGACCGACAGTTCGTTTTCCAGGCCCGAGCCTTCTTCAACGGTGATCACGCCTTCTTTACCGACTTTTTCCATGGCTTCGGCAATGATGTCGCCGATGGAGTTGTCGGAGTTGGCGGAGATGGTGCCGACCTGAGCGATGGCCTTGGTGTCGGCGCACGGCTTGGATTGGGCTTTCAGCTGAGCGACAACGGCGATGGTCGCCTTGTCGATGCCGCGCTTCAGGTCCATCGGGTTCATGCCGGCAGCGACGGCTTTCAGGCCTTCGTTGACAATGGCTTGAGCCAGTACGGTGGCGGTGGTGGTGCCGTCGCCGGCGTCGTCGTTAGCGCGGGAAGCAACGTCCTTGACCAACTGAGCGCCCATGTTTTCGAAGCGGTCTTTCAGCTCGATCTCTTTGGCGACGGAAACGCCGTCCTTGGTGATGGTCGGAGCGCCGAAGCTCTTCTCGATGATCACGTTGCGGCCTTTCGGGCCGAGGGTCGCTTTAACCGCGTCAGCCAGGACGTTTACGCCGGTGAGCATTTTCTTGCGGGCGGAGTCGCCGAACTTAACTTCTTTAGCAGCCATGATGGATATTCCTCAAAATTCGTTTTGGTGGAACGCGATGCGCTGTAGCGGAGGCTGGATCAGGCTTCGATAACGGCCAGGATTTCGCTCTCGCCCATTACCAGCAGGTCTTCGCCGTCGACCTTGACGGTGTTGCTGCCGGAGTAAGGACCAAACACCACTTTGTCGCCGACCTTGACGGCCAGCGCGCGCACTTCGCCGCTGTCCAGCACGCGACCAGTACCCACAGCGACGATTTCGCCCTGGTTAGGCTTCTCGGCAGCGGAACCCGGCAGCACGATACCGCCCGCGGTTTTGGTCTCTTCTTCGCTGCGACGAATTACGACGCGGTCATGCAGAGGACGAAGCTTCATTTGTCGATCTCTCCCAAATAGTTGTTTTACATCGGCCGGTGCTTTCACCGGCGGGTTAGCAAAGTCCGGCGGGGCCGGTTGCGTTGCACCAGGTGCAACGCGGAAGTCTGATCTGCCGATACCGGCAGAAAACCTTGCGGTGACCGCTACATAAGGGCGTACCAGGGTATTTCAAGGGCGGGCGAGGAATTTTTTTACGATTCGGAGCGGCCAAAAGCCTCGATAAGGATGGCGACGCTAGGCGGCTTTCACCTCAATCACGGCGTTCGTATTCGCCTTCGAGCACATTCGGTTGAGACGTGCCCGGCCGGGTTTGTCCCGAACGTGCCGCCTGATCGTCGTAGAACGCCCGCTGGCGCATGGCCTGCTCGGCGGCGCGCAGCCGCACCTTGTCGACCAGCAGGCGACGGGTGAAGGGGATCAGGCAGAACGCGCCGAAGATGTCGCTGATAAAGCCCGGCAACAGCAGCAGACCGCCACCGACGGCGATCAGCAACCCTTCGAGCATTTCCTGCTCGGGCAACTCGCCACGCGCCAGCTTCTCACGTGCACGCCAAGCAGTGGCGACACCCGCCACCCGCAGCAGAATACTACCCAGAACCGCCGTCGCGACGACCAGTAGCAAAGTCGGCAGCACGCCGATCGCGCTACCGACCTGGATCAACAACGCCAGCTCGATGAGCGGGAACAACAGAAACAAAAACAGAAAAGCACGCATCAATAATTCCTTAGCGGAAGAACCTACTTCCAGTAAGAGAGAAATATGGGGTATTGCGCTGAATTCAAGCTGAAGCCTGACCGGCGGTCGGCCAGGTTTCGGCATGTGCCAGTTGGACCAACGCCTGCCGTACTTCACCGGGATTGTTACAAGGCGCGGGAAA
Source organism: uncultured Pseudomonas sp. (assembly GCF_946886105.1). Next base: position 32,572 of record NZ_CAMPHV010000025.1, read on the forward strand.
AGCCAACCAATACAGGCTTTGACCGATGCGCAGATGAAAGCCTTCGCTGTCGATACCGACCAGAGTCGCCGCCACCTGGTTCGGCAGGCCGGCCAGCGCGACATAATGCGCGATAGCGCGTGCGTGGTCACTGTTCATATGTTCGAGCATGGTGCTTTCGCTTTCGGCGCCCACGGCGGCGAAAGGGTTGGCGAGCGCCACCTGATCGAGCCAGTGAATCGCGCCGAAACCGCCGATATAGCGCCAGCGCACCGGTTGCAGGCGCCAGAAATCGAAATCATGGACCCGATGATAGTCCCGGGCGTCGGGAAAATAGCGGTAATAGCGCTGCGCCGCCGCTTCGATCTGCTCCGTGCCCTGCAATTGCTGCGCCTCGGCCAGCAAGGTCAACCGACCGACGGCCTGGACATCCTCGGCATCGCGCTCGCCCACCAATAGCGAACATTTGCCGTCGTGCTTGAGGTTATGGGTGTGCTGGGCGATGCGGCTGATCAGGATCAGCGGCCAGCCCTGAGCATCCAGGCAATAGGGCACCACCGATCCGAAAGGGAAACCCGGCATGGCTTTGGAGTGGGTGGAAAGCACGCCACGGTATTCCTTGAGTAGCAATTCTCGGGCATGCTTGATGGCTTTCACGCTCACCTTGTGACTCCCTGCATAGAATCCGTCATAAACGGACAGACGTTAACGATAGCGGTTACCGCGCCAGCGGGGGCAAACCCAATACCTTGAGGGGATATTTTCAATGCAACTCAAAGACAAAGTCATCATTATTACCGGCGGTTGCCAAGGCCTGGGGCTGGCAATGGCCGAATACCTGGCGGGCAAAGGCGCCAAGCTGGCACTGGTCGACCTGAACAAGGAAAAACTCGACGAAGCCGTGGCCAGTTGCAAATCCCAGGGTGTGGAAGCACGCGCCTACCTGTGCAATGTCGCCAATGAAGAGCAGGTGACCCAGACCGTCGGTCAGATTGCCGAAGATTTCGGCGCCATCAATGGCCTGGTGAACAACGCCGGGATCCTGCGCGACGGCCTGACCATCAAGGTCAAGGACGGCGAGATCACCAAACTGAGCCTGGCTCAGTGGCAATCGGTGATCGACGTCAACCTGACCGGGGTATTCCTGTGCACGCGTGAAGTCGCAGCGAAAATGATCGAGCTGAAGAATGAAGGCGCGATCGTCAACATCTCCTCCATCTCCCGCGCCGGCAATATCGGTCAGGCTAACTATTCGGCCGCCAAAGCCGGCGTTGCCGCCGACACCGTGGTCTGGGCGAAGGAGTTGGCGCGTTACGGCATCCGTGTAGCGGGCGTGGCGCCGGGCTTTATCGAAACCGAGATGGTTGCCGCCATGAAGCCCGAAGCCCTGGAGAGAATGACTTCCGGTATCCCGCTGCGGCGCATGGGCAAACCGGCCGAGATCGCCCACTCGGTGGCTTACATTCTGGAAAACGACTACTACACCGGCCGTATTCTGGAATTGGACGGCGGCCTGCGCTTGTAACGGGCCAAGCTTCAAGCCTCAAGCGTTCAGCTCGGGGCTTGAAGCTTCCACCTCACTCCTTACCAACCGACGCCAAAACCCAAGCTGTAATGGGTTTCGTCCATATCGCCTTCCGAACCGCTCACCAGTTCCTTTTCCGCTTTCATATTCAGCGAGGCCCAATCGGTGACCTTGTAGCGTAGGCCCACCTCCGCATCCAAGGCGTACTCGGCGACATTGGCCAGTGGCTTACCCACTTCGCCAGTGCTGAACAACTCGACACTCTTGCCGACCAGATAGCGGTTGTAATCCCATTTCGCGCTGAGCGCGTAGAAACTATCACGCTCGCCATTGGCATATTGGTAGTCGCTACGGTTAAGCAGCCCGGTAACGGAAAAACCACCCAACTCGTTGTCCCAGAACTGATAACCCGGCCCGGTACCGAGGGTGCGCTGACGACGCAGGTCTTCGATCTTGTCGCGCTTGTATTCGAAGCGCCCCTGCCAGAACCACTGCTCGGTGAAGAAGCGGTCGAGGGCATATTCGGCATTCCAGTTGTCGGTGGTCACCACCGCGTCCTGAAACTCCCGGTTGTAGCCGGCCTCGCCGTTGTGCCGCCAGCGGCCATGGCGCGCTTCGGCCTCGAGATCGATATCGTAATTGTCGGTATCGCGTTCGGCCCGTTTGTAATCCAACGCAGCATCCAGATTGCCGCTCAGGACCAGGTCTTCGACCAGCGGCTTGGGCTTGAGGATTTGCTTGATGCTGGTCAGCGCAACGGTTTTCGGCGCATCTCCGTTGACCAGGGTCACCTGCCCCGGCCCGGCTGCCTGCAGGGATTTCGCCCGTTCACCGCTCAGGGCATTCTCCTTGATCAGCAATTCCTGGTCGCTTTCCAGGGTGGCGATCTGATCCCAGTCCAGGGCGATAGCGCCGCCGTACTCGGTGCTCAGCAGCAGTTTCTTGCCTTCATAGAATTTGATTTTGCCGCTCAGGCGGTCGCCATTCTTCAACCAAACGGTATCGGCGATAACCGTGCTTGCGGCCAGGGACAGGGCCAGACCTATCAGAGTTTTGGAAAACATAAGGACTACTTGAATAGCTCGAATACGGGAAAGCCGGGCATTATGCGCAAGCACGACAATAGAACAAGCACTGACCCGCACAATCGTGCCGAGTTCAGCCACGGACACCTTTAAATTGCATGGAAGGCCAAGCGGCGCGGGCGCTCGCGGGTCGATAACGCCACTCGCCGCCGCTGCGACGGCCGCTACAACAGCAGGATGCACACCCTCATGCCCAACGATCACCCACAACGACGGCGCCACCCCGAGCCCGGGTCTGAATCGACGCCGACGGCGGCAGACCAGGCCGCGCGTCGCCAGGCGCTCTATATAACCCTGGCGCAAGTGCCCGCCGGCAAGGTCGTCAGCTACGGACAGCTGGCCGAACTGGCCGGCCTTGGCCGCGCCGCACGCTGGGTCGGGCGAACCTTGAGCCAGCTCCCCGAAGGCAGCACCCTGCCCTGGCATCGGGTGATAGCCGCCGGTGGCCGCCTCAGCCTCCCCGCGGGCAGCGCTTCTGGCGCCGAACAGCGCGCTCGGCTACGCGAAGAAGGCGTAGCGATCAACAACGATCGGGTGGATATCCGACGGCATGTCTGGCGTCCGATGGAGCACAGCGGTTAGAGTGCGCCCTTTATCAGGTCATCCTCAGGCAGAAACCCGCTCAATGCCCCGTAAAAGCTGGCGCGACGCCATCGCCGCCTACTCAAGCCCCGCGACCCTGGTGCTGCTGCTGCTCGGTTTCGCCGCCGGCCTGCCTTATATGCTGGTGTTCTCGACGCTGTCGGTATGGCTGCGCGAAGCGGGTGTCGCCCGCGAAACCATCGGCTTCGCCAGCCTGATCGGCCTGGCCTATGCCTTCAAATGGGTCTGGTCGCCGCTGCTCGACCAATGGCGCCTGCCACTACTGGGCGGTCTGGGCCGCCGGCGCTCCTGGCTGGTACTCTCCCAGGTGCTTATCGCTGCGGGCCTGGCCGGCATGGCGCTGTGCGATCCGCAAACCCATCTGACCTGGTTGATATCCCTCGCCGTATTGGTCGCGTTCGCCTCGGCCACGCAAGACATCGCAGTGGACGCCTACCGCCTGGAAATCGTCGACAACACCCGCCAGGCGGCACTGGCCGCCAGTTATATGGCCGGCTACCGGGTCGCCGCGCTGCTGGCCACTGCGGGCGCCTTGTATTTCGCCGAAGGCTTCGGCTCCACCGTGCAGCTCTACCAACACAGCGCCTGGGCCGGCACCTACCTGGTGTTCGCCCTGCTGATGCTGCCGGGCCTGCTCACCAGTTTGTGGATGCGCGAACCGGCGGTGCCGCTGCAAACCCAACTGGCCGCCGCTCGCTATGGCTTCAGCCGGCAAATCGCTTCGGTGCTGGTATTGATCGTTCTGCTGGTGTCGGTGCCGGCGATGTTCACCCAGTTCTTCCACACCGATTTCGCCAGCCTGTTCAGCGGCGAAGCCAGCCTGCTCGACCTGTTGCTGGAAGACCGCGCGTTCCTACGCGCGCTGCTCTACACCATCCTCACCGCCCTGTGCCTGTCGCGCATGGGCCGACGCGGCCTGGCGCCGGTACTGACGCCGGTCAACGACTTCGTCTTGCGCTATCGCTGGCAGGCGCTGCTGCTGCTCGGGCTGATCGCCACCTACCGCATGTCCGATACCGTGATGGGCGTGATGGCCAACGTGTTCTACATCGACCAGGGCTTCACCAAGGATCAGATCGCCAGCGTCAGCAAACTGTTCGGCCTGGTCATGACGCTGCTCGGCGCCGGCATTGGCGGCCTGTTGATCGTGCGTTTCGGCATTCTGCCGATTCTGTTTATCGGCGGTCTCGCCTCGGCCGCGACCAACCTGCTGTTCATGCTGCTGGTCAGCATGGGCGCCGACCTGCAAATGCTGATCGTCACCATCTCTGCGGACAACTTCAGTGCCGGGTTGGCGACGGCGGCCTTCGTCGCCTACCTGTCGAGCCTGACCAACCTGAAATTCTCGGCCACGCAGTACGCCCTGCTCAGCTCGATCATGCTGCTGCTACCGCGCTTGATCGGCGGCTATTCGGGGGTGCTGGTGGAAAAGGTCGGCTATGAGCAGTTCTTTATCGTCACCGCCTTGCTGGGGGTGCCGACGCTGATCCTGATCGCTCTGCAATGGCGCCGCGAAGGCCCGCAGGCGAATGGCTCGATCCCGGCAGCCCCTGTAGAACAGCCCAACAGCGGGCCGCTGAAAACCGAAGCCAACAGCTAGGGTCTGTTGCCATTTCAGCGCAAGCCGCGTTGCCGCGAAACGGCAACAGACCCTAGGATCAGCGAAGCATACGAGCGGCGCATCGTGCGCCGCGATAAACCCTGATTGCGCTTATGGCTTATCAGGGCTAGCGGCGGGCATCAGGTGCACCACACGCTGCGGGAACGGAATACCGATACCGGCCTCGGTCAGACGCTCCTTGGCCAACTCGATAAAGCTGAAGGTCACCGGCCAGTAGTCCGGCGTCGCCACCCAAACGCGCAACGACAGGTTCACCGCGCTGTCGCCCAGCCCGGTCACGAAAACCACGGGTTCCGGCTCCATCAGCACCCGCGGGTCTTGGGCGATCTTCAACAGCACATCGCGGGCTTGCTTGATATCGCTGGAATAATCGATGCCCAGGTTGATGTCGGCACGGCGTATCGGTTCGCGTGAATAGTTGGTGATATTGCCGTTGGACAGGCTGCCGTTCGGCACTATCACCACCTTGTTGTCGGCGGTTTTCAGGGTGGTATGGAAGATGTGGATGCTGTCGACGCTGCCCGACACCCCCTGCCCTTCGATCCAATCGCCAGCACGGAACGGGCGGAACAGCATGATCAGCACGCCGCCGGCGAAGTTCGCCAAGCTGCCCTGCAATGCCAGACCGATGGCCAGGCCGGCCGCACCGATCACCGCGATGAACGAGGTGGTTTCCACACCGACCATCGAGGCCACGCTGACCAGCAGCAGCACCTTGAGCACAATCCCCGCCAAACTGCCGATAAAGCTATGCAGGGCACGATCGACATTGCGCCGCTCCATCAAGCCGCCGACCTTACGGGTCAGGGTATTGATCAGCCACCAACCGATCAGCAAGGTGGCGATGGCCAATATCAACTGGCCGCTGTATTGCAGCACCACCGGTAGCCAGGCCTCGGACAGTGTCACCAGTTGCTCTACATTCATTTCCATTGGGGCGTCCTTTTTTGCGCAAAAAACAACCGCGCAGCGATCACGCGCGGCTACGAGCTATGGGCAGATAGGGCTGAAAAACCCAGGGGCTCGGCTCATTGAGCCAAAACGCCGGCCCCGGTCAATACGCAAAGTGCGCAAACCGAAAGCGGGGCAGGCGTTAAATATGACGAATCGATCTAGCCATACGAGCCAGATAGACCTTAATCGCGGAAGTTGTCGAACTGCAATGGCATGCCGAATTCCTTGGCACGCAACGCGGCGATGGCTTCTTGCAGGTCATCGCGCTTTTTGCCGGTGATACGCACCTGCTCGCCCTGGATCGCAGCCTGCACCTTAAGCTTGCTGTCCTTGATATGGGCGACGATCTTCTTCGCCAAGTCCTTCTCGATGCCTTCGCGCAGGATCACTTCCTGCTTGACACTCTTACCTGACGGATAGGCGTCCTTGAACTCCAGGCACTGCACATCGATCTTACGTTTGACCAGAGCAAGCTTGAGAATCTCGATCATTTGCTCGAGCTGAAATTCGGCGTCGGCGGTCAAGTTGACAGTTAGCTCTTTCAGTTCAAAGCTACCTTTACCACGCAGATCGTAGCGACGCTCCAATTCCTTGATCGCGTTGTCGATTGCGTTGGTGACTTCGTGCTTGTCCAGCTCGGACACCACGTCGAACGAGGGCATGGGTTTCCTCCACAATAGAAGGCGCGCCGCGGTTCACGAACGGGACACGCCAGGCTTGACGGTTAAAAAACCCGGCCATTATATATCCACAGATACATACACTGCCTGGCCATGTACCGGGCCCATGCGATTTCCCTTAGCGAGCCTGCTCATGCCCAACCCCAACCTCAGCATCCTGGTCGTGGACGACGCCAAGTTTTCCAGCGCCATTATCGGCCGCGCGCTGAGTCAGGCTGGCTATCAGGACGTGCGCTTCGCCAGCAGCGCCGCCGAAGCCCTCAAGCAGCTCGAACAACGCCCGGCCAGCGTCGTCCTCGCCGACTGGCTGATGCCCGAAATGGACGGTTTGGAGCTTACCGGGCATGTGCGTCAACTCGATGAAATGACCGACCACTACACCTACATCATCCTGCTCACCGGCAAGGACGGCGAAAACGTACTCGCCCAGGCCTTCGACCGTGGCGTCGACGACTTCATCAGCAAGGCTTCGATGCACGCGCAACTGGTGCCACGCGTATATGCCGCCGACCGCTTGTGCAACACCCTGCAGCGCCTGTTGCATGAAAACCGCATGCTGACCAGCAATATCGCCAGCCTCGAACAGCGCAACCTGGTCGACTCGCTCACCGGGTTGGGCAACTCGCGTTACCTCAAACAGAAACTGGTGGACTGCCTGCGGCAGATCGAATCCCGCGGCGGTGCTTTGTGCTACCTGCTGATCGGCCTGCAGAACACCCAACTGCCGTCCACCCAGGCCCACGACGAACTGCTGCATGGCGTAGCGCGGCGCCTGCAACAGCTGGTCCGGCCGCTGGACGTATTGGTCGCCCTCGACGATACCCACTTCGTCATGCTCACCCTGCTGGACAACCTGCAGGAATGCTCGCCGAGCAGCTTCAAGCGCCTGCACGAGGGACTCAACCTCAAGGCGTTCAAGACCAGCGAAGGCTTTATCAGCCTCAAAGCCGGCATCTGCCTGGTCGGGCTCGACGCCCGCGCCCTGCCGATCGAGCCGCTGACCATCATCGAGCACGCGCACAAGCTGCTGCCCGAGGCCTACGCCAGCGGCAGAGTCGCAGCCATGCGCTTGCCGCTGCCGCACTGAACCCTACGCCGATGTGGCATATCCTCGGCGCCGGCAGCCTGGGCGGTCTCTGGGCCACGCGCCTCGCCCGCAGCGGCGTTCCCGTGCAGTTGCTGCTGCGCGATGCCGAGCGCCTCACCGCTTACCGGCGCGCCGGCGGCCTGACCCTAGTCGAACAGAGGCGGGCTCAACGCTATCCATTGCCGGCGCAAACCATTGATGATGGGGAACCGATCCAGCGCCTGCTGTTGGCGTGCAAGGCCTACGATGCCGAAGCCGCCGCGGCTCGCATCGCGCCACGCCTGGCGCAAGGCGCCGAAGTGATCCTGCTGCAGAACGGCCTGGGCAGTCAGGACGCGGTGGCCAAACGCTTACCCGAGGTTCGCTGCATTCTCGCATCGAGTACCGAAGGCGCGTTTCGCGAGGCGGATTTTCGCGTGGTGTTCGCCGGCCACGGCCACACTTGGCTGGGCGATCCCCTCGACCTGAGCCCACCCGGCTGGCTCGAGGAACTCCAGCGCAGCGGTATCACCCATGACTGGAGCCTGGATATCCTCGGGCGCTTATGGCGCAAGTTGGCGCTCAATTGCGCGATCAATCCGCTGACGGTGCTCTACGACTGCCGCAACGGTGGGCTCAGCGACCATCCTGCCGAGATCGCCACACTCTGCGCGGAGCTCTGCGAGCTGCTCCAAACCTGCGGCCAACCCACCGCCGCGGAAAACCTGCACGACGACGTGCTGCGCATCATCCAGGCCACCGCGGCGAACTATTCTTCGATGCATCAGGATGTGGCCCAGGGCCGACGCACCGAAATCGCCTACCTGCTCGGTTATGCCTGTGCCGCGGCGCGGCGCCACCAACGCGTTCTGCCGCACCTCGACAGCCTGCACCAGCGCCTGCTCGCACACCTGGATAGACGCGGATTGCCCAGCCACTGAGCCGGCGTTACCCTGCTCACACATTTGTGACGACGACCTTGATTCCCATGCTTTTGCGTCAACGCCTCGAAAACCTTCCGGTCGGCCGCAAACTACTGGTCGCCCTGCTGGTGCTGCTGGCGACGGTGCTGGTGGTGGCCAACCTGGCCTTTATCAGTGCCGCCTACTGGATTTCCCAACAAAGCGTGGCGCCCCAGGCGTTGCACACCCTTGGCCGGTTGATCGCCAGCCCGCAACTGAGTCAACCGGCGCTCAACTCGGCGAGCGCCGCCGAGGAGCTGCTGCAGCGCCTGGACGACTATGCGCCGTTACGCGCCGCAGTGGTTTACGACAGCAATGGCATCAGCCTCGCGCAGCTGCAGCGCGGCGAGGAAATACCCTTGCCCTCGCGCACCGAGTTGGTGGCCACCTGGCGTCACAGCGAATTCCGCATCAACAAGCTGATCGAACTGCCGCAGCCCTCGGGCCCGCCGGGGCATTTGCTGCTGGTCGCCTCCAGCGAGCTGCCGGGCGCCTTCTACACCGGCACCCTGAGCGCCAGCCTGGTGATCCTGTTGGTCAGCGTGCTGCTCTGGTTGATCGTTTCGCGGCAAGTGCGCCGCTTGATCACCCGGCCGATCCGCCGCCTGGAGGAACTGTCGCGCCAGGTCACCCGCGAAGAGAATTACTCGCTGCGCGCGCGCCGCGGCAACCGCGACGAAATCGGCAGCCTGGCCGATGCGTTCAACACCATGCTGGTGCGTATCGAAGCCCGCGAGCAGCAGCTCAAGCGCGCCCGCGATGACGCTCAGGACGCCTTCGACCATGCGCAGAACCTGGCCGAGGAGACCCGCCACTTCAACCGCAAACTGGAGTTGGAAGTGCAGGTGCGCGGCAAGATCGAGAAAAAGCTCACCGGCTTCCAGAAGTACCTCAACAGCATCATCGACTCCATGCCCTCGGCGCTGATCGCCCTCGACGAACAGCTCTATGTGACCCAGTGGAACCAGGAAGCCAGCGTGCTTTCCGGCACCCGCCTGGAGGAGGCGCTGAACCAACCGGTGTTTCTCGCCTTCCCGCCGTTGAAACCCTTTCTCGCGCAGATCAATCGCAGCATCGAGAAACACAAGGTCGAGAAAATCGAGCGGGTCACTTGGAGCAAAGGCGACGAGCGGCGGCACTACGCCCTGACCTTCTATCCGCTTATGGGCGGCAGCGGCCGCGGTGCGGTGATCCGCATCGACGACATCACCCAGCGCCTCAATCTGGAAGAGATGATGGTGCAATCGGAAAAGATGCTCTCGGTCGGCGGCCTGGCCGCCGGCATGGCTCACGAGATCAACAACCCGCTCGGCGCCATTCTGCACAACGTGCAGAATATCCGCCGACGGCTGTCGCCGGAGATGGAAAAGAACCGCGAGCAGGCCGAGCAAATCGGCGTTTGCCTGGAAGCCGTCGACCACTATTTGCAAGCCCGGGAGATTCCACAGCTGCTCGACGGTATCCAACAAGCCGGCACCCGCGCGGCGAATATCGTCAGCCATATGCTCAACTTCAGCCGCATGAGCAATCGCCAGCTGACGCCCTGCCAATTGCCGGCGGTGATCGACCAGGCACTGGAAATTGCCAGCAACGACTTCGACCTGACGGAAAGTTTTGACTTCAAGAGCCTGCAGATCGTACGCGATTTCGACCCCGATCTCGGCCCTGTGCCCGGCACGGCCAACGAACTGGAACAGGTGTTACTGAACCTGCTGAAAAACGCCGCCCAGGCGATCCATCAGCGCAACGACGGCACGCCGGGGCAAATCACCCTGCGCACCCGCCGCGGCAAGCATTGGGCGGAGATCCAGGTGCAGGACAACGGCCTGGGGATGCCCGAATCGGTACGCAAGCGGATCTTCGATCCCTTCTTCACCACCAAGGAAGTCGGCGAAGGCACCGGTCTCGGTCTGTCGGTTTCCTATTTCATCATCACCAACAACCACAAAGGGCAGATGGAGGTACAGTCGAGCCCCGGCCAGGGCACCTGCTTCACCTTGCGCCTGCCGCTGGCCGTCGCCCCCGCCGAGACAGGTTCCTGAACATGGGTTATCGACTCTCGAAAATTTACACACGCACGGGCGATGCCGGCGAAACCGGATTGGCCGATGGTCGCCGCGTGGCCAAGGATCACCCGCGGGTGGACGCCATGGGCGAGCTGGACACCTTGAACAGCCAGCTCGGCCTGCTGCTGGCCGAACTCGCCGAGCAGCACACGGCATGCCCCGGGCTGGATGATGTGATTGCGGTGCTAGCGCCCTGCCAGCACCGCTTGTTCGACCTCGGCGGCGAGTTGGCGATGCCCGAGTACCAGGCGCTGCAGGCGGACGAAATCGAGCGCCTGGAAGCCGCCATCGACCGCTGGAACGAGGACGTCGGGCCGCTGGAGAATTTCATTCTGCCCGGCGGCTCACGCCTGGTCGCCCAGGCCCATATCTGTCGCAGCCTGGCCCGCGGCGCGGAACGGCGCTGCCAGCAGCTCAACGCCGTCGAGCCGATCCGCGGCGTCGGCCTGGCCTACGTCAACCGCCTGTCCGACCTGCTGTTCGTCGCCGCCCGGCTGATCGCCAAACACCAGGGCATCGACGAAGTGCTCTGGCAGGCGGCAGCGAAACCGCAGGCCTAACCCGTAGCCCGTAGGTCGGGTTAGCGGCATCCACATGATGGCCGCGAAAACGCAGACGAGCGCCGCAGAACCCGAGAAGGCACCGCGCTAGATCAAACTCAAACGGCTCTCGAAGCGGCGCTGCTCGCCACTCAGCGGATCGATAAAGCCCAGTCCCTGGGCCAGCAGCTTGAGCGGCTTGCTGTAATCGTCCGGCGCACCGGGGCCTTCGCTGACCTCGGGGTAGAAGGGATCGTTGACTATCGCCGCGCCCAGGGCGGCCATATGCACGCGCAGCTGATGCTTCTTACCGGTCACCGGGTACAGCCCGTAGAGCCAGTGCTCGCCCAACCGCCGAGCGACCTCAATACGGGTTTCGGTATTGGCCACCCCTTCCGCCACTTCGCGCATGCGGAAAAACGGCTCTCCGGCCTCCAGGCGGGTCGCCCGCAATTGGGGAAAGACTTCGTCCGGCAAGGCCGGCGCCAACGCCTCGTAGCGCTTGTGCATTTGCCGTTCGCGGAACAATGCCTGATACCGGCCGCGGCTCTGCGGGTTGGTGGAAAACAGCACCAAGCCCGCGGTATGCCGATCGATACGGTGCAGCGGCACCAGGTCGGCATTCCTCAGGCGTTTGGCCAAGCGCGCTTGCAGGGTTTGCTCGACGTACTCGCCGGCCGGCATCACCGGCAAAAAATGCGGCTTATCGGCCACCAGCAGGTGTTCGTCGAGATGCAGAATGCTCTCGGTAAAGGGGATCGGCGTCTCCGCCGCGACCTCGCGGAAATAGTGCACCTTGAGCCCGACCCGGTAAGGCGCCTGTGCATCCAGCGGCTGCCCCAGGGCATCCAGCACCCGCCCGCGGGCCATGCGCTCGATCCACAGCTCGCGGCCGATCGCCGGGAAATGTGCGCATAGACAATCGAGCACCGTCGACCAATCGCCCTGAGGCAAATGCAGGGTGCTGGGGCGCATATTGGAAGGGGAACGGGCTTGCACGGACATCGGCGGACTCGATCAGACAGCTTAAATGAAGTTATGCCCAGCCTTGCTGGCGATCGGATCGTTGGATCGCCAGCAAGCTGGCTCCAACACTGGCAGAGCTTGCTTCAAGCCGGCCATAGCCCGCGAATCCCGGCCACGCCCTGGGCACCCGCCTGCCATGCCTGCGGGATGTCCCCAGGCCGCATTCCGCCGAGCAGATAGACCGGCAGATTGACGCCCTGGAGTAATTCGGAGGCCCGCGGCCACCCCAATGCCGGCGCCCCCGGATGGCTGAGCGTCGGGCGCAGCGGCGACAGGGTGACGAAATCCACGTCCAACTGCGTGGCCAAGGCCAACTCTTCAGCCGAATGACAGGACGCCGCCAGCCAGCGATCGCTGGGCAGCGGTCGCGATCCCTGGGCCAGTTCACACAATTGCCTGGCGGTGAGATGCCAACCCGCGGCGGGGAAATCCGCCAACCACTCCAACGGTCCCTTGAGCAGCAACTGTGCCCGACCGGCGCACAAGCCCAGGGCATCCACCGCCAGGGCACGATACTGCTCAGCGGAAAGCTGCGGCGCGCGCAGCTGTATCAAGCGAACGCCCTGCCCCAACGCCGCCTGGATACCGTCGAGCAGGGCGAGCGGATCGAGGTCGTCCGGCGTGATCAAGTAGCGCTCGGGCAAACGCGCCGCCGCAACTATCGGCCGATTGGCCGCCGGGAACTGGTAGTCGCCCAACCGATCCGGCGCGACCCAGGCCAGCGGCTGGCCTTCGGCGCCATGGGGCTCGCCGGTGAACGCCGAAACGTCCCAGACGTCCAACAGCACCTGTTTGTCCGGGTAATCGTGGCGCACTTGCAGCAGCGGCCGCGCGGCGCTGGGGCGAATGCCCAGCTCTTCGTCGAGCTCGCGGGCCAACGCCTGCTCGACCGACTCATCGGCCTCCACCTTCCCGCCCGGAAACTCCCAGAGGCCGCCCTGGTGCTTATCGTCCGGACGGCGGGCGATCAGAATGCGCCCGTCGGCACCGCGAATCACCGCCGCCGCGACATGGATGCGTTTCACCCCTGCGCTTCCTCCAGCGCGACCTGGAGCCAGCGCCGGAATGCCGGCCACTGGTAGATGGTCTCGACATAGGCCGCGGCGGCTTCTGGCAGGTCCACCCGATAACTGCGCAGCCGCGCCGCGACCGGGGCGAAAAAGGCATCGGCGATGCTGGCATGGCCGAACAGGAAGGGCCCGTCCTGACCGAAGCCGGCGCGGCACTCGGCCCACAGCGCGCAGATGCGCTGGATATCGTCCTGGGCATCGGCGGGTATCGCCGTCAGCGCCTGATCGCGCTTGAGATCCATCGGCAGGTGCGTGCGCAAGGCGACGAAGCCGCTGTGCATCTCCGCGCAAACGCTGCGCGCCAAGGCCCGGGCGTATTGCCCGCGCGGCCACAGGTGCGCCTCAGGGAAGCGCTCGGCAAGGTACTCGGCGATTGCCAGGCTGTCCCACACCGCGCCCTCTTCGGTCTTCAGCACCGGCACCTTGCCGGTCGGCGAATGGGCGAGCAGACGCGCGCGGCTATCAGCCTGATACAGCGGCACGAACAGCTCCTCGTAAGGCGCCCCCGTGAGTTCGATCGCCAACCAGGCGCGAAGCGACCAGGATGAGTAATTTTTGTTGCCAATGACCAGGGCCAGTGACATGAGGCGCTCCTTGCTACGAAGTGATGGAAGGTCGACCGACAGTAAAAGGCGCCCGAGCGAATAGCAATTCCGCTTGCGCATGGGGCTATAAGCGTGGGGAATAGCGACAAGCGAACGACCTTGAGCCGTTCGCTGTCACTTGCCGCTTATGGCTTGCAGCTCATAGCTGCCCTCAGGTCCGATACTCCGCGTTGATCTTCACGTACTCATGGGACAAGTCGGTGGTCCAGATCGTTTCGCTGCAGGTGCCGCGACCCAGCTCGATACGGATGCTGATTTCCGCCTCGGCCATCACCGCCGCGCCCTGCTCTTCGGTGTAGCTGGCGGCGCGGCAGCCGCCGCGGGCGATGCAGACGTCGCCGAGGAATACGTCGATCAAGCCGACATCCAACTGCGCCACGCCGGCACGGCCGACGGCCGCAAGAATGCGACCCCAGTTCGGATCAGAAGCGAACAGCGCAGTCTTGATCAACGGCGAGTGGGCCACCGCGTAGCCGACGTCCAGGCACTCCTGATGGGTCGCGCCGCCGTTCACCTGCACGGTGACGAACTTGGTCGCGCCTTCGCCGTCGCGCACGATGGCCTGGGCCACCTCCATGCACACCGAGAACACCGCCTCCTTGAGTTTGGCGAAGAGGTCGCCGCTGGCCTGGGTGATCTCCGGCAGCGCCGCCTGGCCGGTGGCGATCAGCATGCAGCAATCGTTGGTCGAGGTGTCGCCATCAATGGTGATACGGTTGAACGATTTGTTCGCCGCATCGCGCAACAAATCCTGCAGAACCGCCTGCGCGACTTTGGCGTCGGTGGCGATATAACCGAGCATGGTCGCCATGTTCGGCTTGATCATCCCCGCGCCCTTGGATATCCCGGTCACGGTGACGGTCACACCGTCGTGCACGAACTGGCGGCTGGCGCCCTTGGGCAGCGTGTCGGTGGTCATGATGCCGGTCGCGGCTTCGGCCCAATGGTTTTCGGATAAATCGTCGAGTGCGGCCTGCAAGGCGCCTTCGATCTTCTCCACGGGCAGCGGCTCGCCGATCACCCCGGTGGAGAACGGCAGCACCGCGCTGTCATCCACGTCGGCCAGCCGCGCCAATGCGGCACAGGTGCGCAGGGTGTTCTGCAGGCCCGGCTCGCCGGTGCCGGCATTCGCGTTGCCGGTGTTGGTCAGCAGGTAACGCACGTTGCCGAGCACGCGCTTCTTGGCCAGGATCACCGGCGCGGCGCAGAACGCATTGAGGGTGAACACCCCCGCCACGCTCGAGCCTTCGGCACAACGCATCACTACTACATCCTTGCGGCCCGGGCGCTTGATGCCCGCCGAAGCGATGCCCAGCTCGAAACCTGGAACCGGGTGCAGAGTTGACAGCGGGCCAAGACCAACAGCCATAGAGATGCTCCTTGAGGATTGATACGACCGATCGCGAAGGTAAAACGCCGCGAGCGGCTAAAGCCATTCGCGGCGTCGTTAAACTGGTTGAAGCATAGCCCGCGGATCGGCTCCAGCCACGCTTAAATGGCAGAGGATCCGACAAGCGACTAAATCAACTCACCTGACCATGACAGTGCTTGTATTTCTTGCCGGAGCCGCAAGGGCAGGGCTCGTTGCGGCCGATCTTCGGCTCGGTACGCACCGGGGCAACCGCCACAGCGACATCGCCTTCGGCTTCCTCGGCAGTCTGAGGCTGGGCCAGGGCCGAGGCTTCGGCATGCTGGAACTGCATACGTGCGGCCATGGCTTCGGCTTCGCGGCGCAGACGGGCCTCTTCCTCGGCTGGGTCTTCGCGGCGCACCTGCACATGCGAAAGCACGCGGATGGTGTCGCGTTTGATCGAATCCAGCAGTTCCTGGAACAGGGTGAACGACTCGCGCTTGTACTCCTGCTTGGGGTTCTTCTGCGCGTAACCGCGCAGATGAATGCCGTGACGCAGGTGGTCCATGGTCGACAGGTGGTCTTTCCACAGGTCGTCGAGCACGCGCAGCAGAATCTGCTTCTCGAAGGTGCGCAACGCCTCGGCGCTGGCCATGTCTTCCTTCTCGTTATAGGCGGCGACCAGCTCTTGCAGGATGCGTTCGCGTAGCGTCTCTTCGTACAGCTTGTGGTCGTCGTCGAGCCATTGCTGAATCGGCAACTTGATATTGAAGCCGCTGGCCAAGGCCTCTTCCAGACCGGCGATATCCCACTGCTCGGGCAAGGACTGCGGCGCGATGTACTCGTTGATGGTGCCGTCGAGCACTTCGCGGCGGAAGTCGGCGATGGTCTCGCCGATATCGTCGGCGGCCAGCAAGGTGTTGCGCATGTGATAGATCACTTTGCGCTGCTCGTTGGCCACGTCGTCGAATTCGAGCAACTGCTTACGCATGTCGAAGTTGCGGCCTTCGACCTTGCGCTGGGCTTTTTCGATGGCGTTGGTGACCATGCGGTGCTCGATCGCCTCGCCGGATTCCATGCCCAGGGCCTTCATGAAGTTCTTCACCCGGTCCGAGGCGAAGATGCGCATCAGGCTGTCTTCCAGCGACAAGTAGAAGCGACTCGAACCCGGGTCGCCCTGACGGCCGGAACGACCGCGCAACTGGTTGTCGATACGCCGCGACTCGTGACGCTCGGAGGCGATCACATGCAAACCGCCGGCCTCGATGACCTGCTGATGGCGACGCTGCCACTCGGACTTGATCTGGGCGATCTGCTCGTCACTGGGATTTTCCAATGCGGCCACTTCGACTTCCCAGTTGCCGCCGAGCAGGATGTCGGTACCGCGACCGGCCATGTTGGTGGCGATGGTCAACGCACCCGGACGACCCGCCTGGGCGATGATCTCGGCTTCCTTCTCGTGAAACTTGGCGTTGAGTACCTTGTGCTCGATGCCTTCCTTGTTCAGCAGCTGCGACACGTATTCGGAGCTTTCGATGGTCGCGGTACCGACCAGGATCGGCCGGCCTTGGGCCATGCATTCCTTGATGTCGGTGATGATGGCGGCGTACTTCTCTTCCTGGGTCAGGTACACCAGGTCGTTGAAATCCTTACGCGCCAGCGGCCGGTTGGTCGGGATCACGATTACTGCCAGACCATAGATCTGGTGGAATTCGAAGGCTTCGGTATCGGCGGTGCCGGTCATCCCGGACAGCTTGGTGTACAGACGGAAATAGTTCTGGAACGTGGTCGAGGCCAGGGTTTGGCTCTCGGCCTGGATCGGCAGGGCCTCTTTGGCCTCGATCGCCTGGTGCAGACCTTCGGACAGACGACGGCCCGGCATGGTACGGCCGGTGTGCTCGTCGATCAGCAGCACCTGATTGTTCTGCACGATGTATTCGACGTTGCGGTGGAACAGCTTGTGCGCGCGCAATGCCGAATACACATGGGTCAGCAAACCGAGGTTATGCGCCGAATAGAGGCTTTCGCCTTCGGCCAGCAGGCCGGCTTCGGTGAGGATTTCCTCGACATACTGATGGCCGGCTTCGTTCAACTCCACCTGGCGGGCTTTTTCGTCGATCTTGAAGTGGCCTTCCTGGGTGACCACCCCTTCCTCTTCCTCGATATGCTGCTTGAGGCGTGGAATCAACTTGTTGATTTCGGTGTACAGCCTGGAGCTGTCTTCAGCCTGACCGGAGATGATCAGCGGGGTGCGGGCTTCGTCGATAAGAATCGAGTCGACTTCGTCGATTACCGCGAAATTCAGCTCGCGCTGGAACTTCTCATCCAGGCTGAAGGCCATGTTGTCGCGCAGATAATCGAAACCGAACTCGTTGTTGGTGCCGTAGGTGATATCGGCGGCATAGGCGGCGCGCTTCTCTTCCGGCGGCATGAAGGGCGTAACGATGCCCACCGTCATACCGAGGAATTCGTATAGCGGGCGCATCCAGTTGGCGTCGCGGCGGGCCAGGTAATCGTTGACCGTGACCACGTGCACGCCCTTGCCGGACAGCGCATTGAGGTAAACCGCCAAGGTCGCCACCAGGGTCTTACCCTCACCGGTGCGCATCTCGGCGATCTTGCCTTCATGCAAGGTCATGCCGCCGATCAGCTGCACGTCGAAGTGGCGCATGCCCATCACCCGCTTGCCGGCTTCGCGGGCTACGGCGAAGGCTTCCGGCAGCAGTTGGTCGAGGGTTTCGCCTTGCGCCAGGCGGGCTTTGAATTCATCGGTCTTGGCACGCAGCTGCTCGTCCGAGAGCGCAAGCATCTGCTCCTCGAAGGCGTTGACGGCCTGAACCGTCTTGAGCATGCGCTTTACTTCACGCTCGTTCTTGCTTCCAAAGAATTTTTTCAACAAAGGCGCAAACATATCGACAGGTTCTTCCACGCGTGATGGATGGAGGACAACTCAAAAAGTCGCCTGTGCAGCCCTGATGGCTGCGTGCAAAGGGGGCATTCTACCCGGAAACGTCGATGAGGAAAGCGACGTTATCGGGCTGCTTAAAAATGTAGCGGACACCGACGGGCCGAGACGCACCGGCAAGACACGAACAACCTGGATCATTACGAGCGACGCCGGGACATGGCGCAAAGGTCACCCATGTCACCGCCGAAACGGATCGGCGGCAGGCGATAAATCGCCTGCCGCCCCAAGAAGGCGCTTCGAGGACGCACCGAATGCCGCGTCCAAGCGAACGACCTAAAACCGCTGAACTATTCGATGCCACTGACCCGCGCGATAAAGCTGGCGGGATTGATCGGATTACCACCCTTACTGACTTCGAAGTGCACGTGATAGCCAGTGGCGCGACCGCTGCGCCCGACCTTGGCAATGGTTTGCCCGCGCTGCACCAGATCGCCGATCTGCGCCACATTGCTCTGATTATGGGCATAGAGGGTGACATAGCCATCGGCATGGCTGACCTCGACGGTGTTGCCATATCCGGACTTCCTGCCGGAAAAAGTCACCACACCGGCGGCGACCGCCACCACATCGCTACCCGGCTTGGCGGCGAAATCGACGCCCTTGTGCTGGGTGCGACGGCCCGTCAACGGATGCACCCGACGCCCGAACGGCGAGGACATGTAGCCTTGGCGCACGGGCATTCCGGACAAATATTCGGCTTCGTTCAAGCGGCGCTCGCCGATGACTTGTTCGAGCGCCTCGAGCAGTTGCTCGCGACTGTCCAGACGCAGGCTCAGTTGATCGAGGGCGTCCATAAAAGGCGGCGGAGCATAGGCCGCGTCGCCGAGAAGGTCTTCGGCACCGCCCTGGCCCACGTTCAGGGAAAAATCGAATTCAGTGGAGTCCAGCTCGGCCAGCTCGGTCAGGCGTTCGCCCAAGGCATCCAGGCGGGTCAAGCGCGCCTGCAGTTCGGCGACATGGGCGGCGAAGGCATCCAACTGACGCTGCGCATCGAGGCGTACGGCCCCCACTTCGGCACGCTGCCGATCGAGCGTCTGGGTCATCTCAACACTGTCCGGCAGGCGCTGCACATGCGGCGCCCACCAGGCGCCAAAGGCCATGCCGCCGGCGAGCGACAGGCCGACCAGAAACAACAGGGCGGCCAATAACCAACGCAAATCGAGGCTGATAGTGCGAGCAGCGCCATGGCGCCGACTGAGTAAAATGATGTGCATGGATTCCCCTTTGGGTGGAAGCCAAGTCGGCAGCAGGGATTCTGCTACCATGGCGGCTCCACTTTTTCAGGCGTCCTGCCATGTCGTTTCGTCCGTTGCCGGCCAAGGCGTCCGCTGCGCTAATGCGCGAAGCGAAGCCGCTCAAAGCGCTGTTCAATCAGGCTCAACGCCTCGATCATTTGCAACGCTCGCTGGAAAGCCAACTACAACCCGCAGCCCGCGAGCACTGTCATGTCGCGTCCTGGCGCGAAGGCTGCCTGCTACTTATCGTCACCGATGGCCACTGGGCCACCCGCCTGCGCTATCAACAAAAACGCCTGCTCCGGCAGCTGCAAACCCTCGAAGAGTTTGCGACCTTAACGAAAATTCTGTTCAAGGTACAACCGCCAGCTGTCGAAAGACGTGGAACTAGTCACAGTATCCATCTGTCCAATAGCGCCGTTGAGAACCTCCAAGCAACCGCGCAAGGGGTACGCGACCCCAAGTTGCGCGCGGCCCTCGAACGCCTGGCCAAACACGGCAAACCCAGCGAATAAGCCGCTTCGGCTCATTTCCAGCGATTTTATCGAGGCAAAAAACAGGCCACCCGGAGGTGGCCTGGAGATGAATCGCAAGGAGGGGGGGGTTACACCGCCGCCACCGGGCGCATGTACGAGATAGGCGCGGTATTGGGATCGTCGAAGGTGACCACTTCCCACGCGTCGGTCTGCTCGATCAATGCGCGCAGCAGGCGATTGTTCAGGGCATGCCCCGATTTGAAGCCTTTGAATTCGCCAATCAAGCTATTGCCCAGCAGATAAAGGTCGCCGATGGCGTCGAGAATCTTGTGTTTGACGAATTCGTCCTCGTAACGCAGGCCGTCCTCGTTCAACACCCGATGTTCGTCGACCACAATGGCGTTATCCACACTGCCGCCGAGTGCCAGGTTCTGCGAACGCAGGAACTCGATATCGCGCATGAAACCGAAGGTACGCGCGCGGCTGACTTCCTTGACGAAGGAGGTGCTGGAGAAATCGACGCTGGCCGATTGGGTGCGATTGCGGAACACCGGGTGATCGAAGTCGATCTCGAAAGTCACCTTGAACCCCTCGAAGGGGACGAAGGTGGCGCGCTTGTCGCCCTCCTCGACCGTCACTTCGCGGATGATCCGGATGAATTTCTTGTGGGCGTCCTGCTCCTGCAAGCCAGCGGACTGAATCAGGAATACGAATGGACCGGCGCTGCCATCCATGATCGGCACTTCGGATGCGGAGAGTTCGACGTAGGCGTTATCGATGCCCAGGCCTGCCATGGCCGAAAGCAGGTGCTCTACCGTATCCACCTTGACATCACCATTGACTAACGTGGTCGACATGGTGGTTTCGCCGACATTGCCTGCACGCGCGGGGATTTCCACGACAGGGTCAAGGTCGGTGCGACGGAACACGATACCGGTGTCCACGGGTGCCGGCTTCAGGGTCAGGTAAACCTTCTCCCCGGAATGCAGGCCAACGCCAGTGGCGCGGATGATGTTCTTCAAGGTGCGTTGTCTGATCATGGCTTGGCCGCTATAGCGCTAGTTGCGAATTGTTTTCAACAATGGCCGGCGATAATAGCAGAACCGGCCTTTGCTGAACACCAATCGCCCCTATGCCCCCGATACCTTCCATCAATCGGCCTGACGACGCAGGAAGGCCGGAATATCCAGATAATCGAGGTCGTCCTGCGGGTTCAGCTTAGCTGCGGTAGCACCGCCGGCATGGCTTTGACGCTGAACGGTGGGGCGTTCGTAGTCCTTGTAGTTCACGCTTTGCTCGCTTCGCGCCGGAGCAGCGGATGCCGCGACAGTGCTGGCGACTTGCACGGTATTGTCGATAACCTTGACCGGCTTCTCGATTTTCGCGCCCAAACCGGTGGCTACTACGGTGACGTGCAGCTCATCGCGCATATCCGGATCGATCACGGTGCCAACCTTGACGGTGGCGTGCTCGGATGCGAACTGCTCGATGATGTTGCCGACGTCCGAATATTCGCCCAGCGACAGATCGGGACCTGCGGTGATATTGACTAGGATGCCGCGCGCGCCCTGAAGGTTCACATCTTCGAGCAACGGATTGCGAATCGCCGCCTCGGTGGCTTCGCGAGCACGATTAGGACCGCTGGCGCAGCCGGTGCCCATCATCGCCATACCCATTTCGCTCATCACGGTTTTCACGTCGGCGAAGTCGACGTTGATCATGCCCGGACGCTTGATGATGTCGGAAATACCGCGCACCGCACCGGCGAGCACGTCGTCCGCCTTGGCGAATGCCGACAGCAGGCTGGCGTCCTTACCGAGGATGGTCAGCAGCTTCTCGTTGGGGATGGTGATCAGCGAGTCGACGCTTTCCGCCAGACCGCGAATGCCTTCCTCGGCGATCTGCATGCGTTTGCGACCTTCGAACGGGAACGGACGGGTCACCACCGCGACGGTGAGGATGCCCATTTCCTTCGCCACCTGAGCGATCACCGGTGCAGCGCCGGTACCGGTACCGCCGCCCATGCCGGTGGTGATGAAGACCATATCGGTGCCTTGCAGCACTTCGGCGATGCGCTCGCGGTCTTCCATCGCGGCCTGACGGCCGACGTCCGGATTGGCACCCGCACCCAGGCCTTTGGTCACGCCGGTGCCGAGTTGCAGGATGGTGCGCGCGCCGATGTTTTTCAGCGCCTGCGCATCGGTGTTGGCGCAGATGAACTCAACGCCTTCGATGTTGTTTTTCGCCATGTGGTTGACCGCGTTACCGCCGCCACCACCGACTCCGATTACTTTGATCACAGCACTCTGTGGTGCGCTATCTACGAGTTCGAACATTTCCCCTCTCCTTTTATTACTCTGGTTGTAACGCCTACTGCATTGCTCGGGTTCGAATCAAAAGTTGCCTTGCACCCAGCGCTTCAAGCGCTCGAACACGGGGACTTTCGATTCATCGTTGAAATTGCTGATTGCCGACATGGAGATGCCGTCGGTCTGCTTTTGCAGCCCATACAGCAGCAGCCCCACGCCGGTGGAATAAATCGGATTGCGCACCACGTCGGCCAAGCCCTTGACGTTCTGCGGCATGCCCAGGCGCACCGGCATATGGAAGATCTCCTCGGCCAGTTCGACCGCGCCTTCCATCTTCGCCGTACCGCCGGTGAGGACGATGCCCGCCGGGATCAGGTCTTCGTAGCCGCTGCGGCGCAGCTCTGCCTGAATCAAGGTGAACAGCTCGTCGTAGCGCGGCTCGACCACTTCGGCCAACGACTGGCGCGAGAGATCGCGCGGCGGCCGGTCGCCAACGCTAGGCACCTTGATGGTTTCGCCGGCACCGGCCAGCTTGGCCAGGGCGCAGGCGTAACGGATCTTGATTTCCTCGGCGTACTGGGTCGGCGTACGCAAGGCCATGGCGATGTCGTTGGTGACCTGGTCACCGGCGATCGGGATCACCGCCGTATGGCGAATCGCGCCCTCGGTGAAGATGCAGATATCGGTGGTGCCGCCGCCGATATCCACCAGGCACACGCCCAGCTCCTTCTCGTCGTCGGTCAGTACCGCATAAGCCGAGGCCAGCTGTTCGAGGATGATGTCGTCGACTTCCAGGCCGCAGCGACGCACGCATTTCTCGATGTTCTGCGCCGCGTTCACCGCACAGGTCACCACGTGCACCTTGGCTTCCAGGCGCACGCCGGACATGCCCAAAGGCTCACGCACGCCTTCCTGGTTATCGATCACGTAATCCTGCGGCAGCGTGTGCAACACCCGCTGATCCGCCGGAATCGCCACGGCCTGGGCGGCATCGAGCACGCGCTCGAGGTCGGCCGGGCTGACTTCGCGATCGCGGATCGCGACGATGCCGTGGCTGTTGAGGCTACGGATATGGTTACCGGCCACGCCGACGAACGCCGAGTGGATACGGCAACCGGCCATCAGTTGCGCTTCTTCGACCGCGCGTTGAATCGATTGCACGGTGGATTCGATATTCACCACCACGCCCTTTTTCAGGCCGCGCGACGGATGGGTGCCGATACCGACAATTTCCAATTGGCCATCGGCCGTTAGCTCGCCCACCAGCGCCACCACTTTGGAGGTGCCGATATCGAGGCCGACGATCATCTTGCCGCTCTGCACGTTTGCCATGGCTCTTGCCTTCTCCTGATTCACTGCACGACAGCGGTATTGGCTGTCGTGGGCGCGGGCGGCTCGCGCCATGCCACGGCCAGGCCGTTGGCATAACGCAGATCGATCCGCGCGATATTCGCTTGCTGCTCTTTCAGCGCCTTGTCGAAAATGACGCTCAGGCGCCGCATTTTTTCCACTAGGTGATCGCGGCCCAATAACAGCTCGATGCCCTGCCCGGTGGAGAGAAACCAACTGCCGCGTTCACGCAACTCCAGGCGCACCACGGTAAAACCCATCGGCCTGAGCATTTGGCTGAGCACCTGGTACTGCTGCATCACTCGCTGCTGCGCACGCTTGGGGCCATACAGCTGCGGCAGGTGCTGATAATTCGCCAGCTCCCTGGGCTCGAATGCCTGGCCCTGATTGTTCAGCAGCGCCTCATCGCCCCAGCGGGCAATGGGTAGCTGCTCTTCCAACTTCACCACTACCTGATCCGGCCATACCCGACGTACCTGGGCACTGGCGATCCACGGCATCTGTTCCAACTCGTTGCGCATGCCGACCAGGTCGACGCTGAAAAAACTCGCGTCGACGAAAGGCTCGATGCGCTGCTGTACCGCCTGCTGGCTGATATAGCTGAGATCGCCTTCTACGCTGACCTTGGCGATCGGCAGATCCGCATAGGGCATCAGCCGTTGCGCCAGGTCATAGGCGCCGTAACCCAGACCGAGCAGCAACAACGGCCAGGTGACGCGCTTGAGCCACCCGAAATTCGGCTTGGCCAGACGCACCCGCGCCCCAATCGGCTCCTTGGCCACCAAACGGCTGGCACCACGCTGCGCAGGCTTGCCGCGCAACGGCGCGCGAGCAGAACCTGACGGGTGACGCAGCGCGGCGACCATGACTTAACCCCGCGCCTCTAGACTGTCGGCGAGAATCGCTAAGACCAGTTGCTGGAAATCCAGACCGGCGGCGCGTGCCGCCATCGGCACCAGACTGTGGTCGGTCATGCCCGGCACCGTGTTGACCTCCAGCAACCAGAACTGCCCGGCGGCATCCTGCATCACGTCCACCCGCGCCCAACCCTGGGTGCCGACGGCTTCGCAGGCGCGCGCACTGAGCGCTTTCAGCTCTTCTTCCTTGGCCGCATCCAGGCCGCAGGGAATGCGGTACTGGGTGTCATTGGCCAGGTACTTGGCGTCGTAATCGTAGAAACTGTGCGGGGTGCCCAGGCCGATCGGCGGCAACACCTGACCGCGCAGAGTGGCGACTGTATATTCCGGGCCCTGGATCCACTGCTCGACCAGCACTTGCGAGTCGTACCGGCTGGCGTCCCGCCAGGCGGCGACCAGCTCGTCCAGCGTGGCGACCTTGGCCATGCCGATGCTGGAGCCTTCATGGGCCGGCTTGACGATCAATGGGAAACCCAGCTCGCTCGCCGCGGCCTCGCAGTCGGCCTCGGACGCCAATGCGGCGTGCCGCGGCGTCGGCAGACCGAGGCTCTGCCAGACCTGCTTGGTACGCAATTTGTCCATCGCCAGGGCCGACGCCAGGATGCCGCTGCCGGTGTAAGGGATGCCGGCGCATTCGAGCAGGCCCTGCATGCTGCCATCCTCGCCGCCGCGGCCGTGCAACACGATAAAGGCGCGGTCGATCTTCTCGGCCAGCAGGCGCTGCAGCAAGTCATCGCCGACGTCGATGCCGAACGCATCCACACCGGCCGCTTGCAGCGCTTGCAGCACGGCATTGCCGGATTTCAGCGACACTTCGCGCTCGGCGCTCTTGCCGCCGAACAACACTGCAACCCGCCCGAAGGCGCTGACCGGCAGTTGCGATTTCAAGGTTTCCGCGCTCATTTCGATTTACCTTCGCTTGCGGCGAACAGCCTGCTCTGCAGCAATTGCGGGGCGACCCCGCCGATATCCCCGGCGCCCTGGCACAGCAGGATGTCACCGGCGCGCAGCAGCGGCTTAACCAACGGCGCCAGCTCGACGCCGCGCTCGATATAGATGGGATCCAACTGGCCGCGCTGACGGATGCTGTGGCACAGGTGCTTGCTGTCGGCACCGGGGATCGGCTCCTCGCCGGCCGGGTAGACCTCCATCAGCAGCAGCACATTGGCATCGGCCAGAACCTGCACGAAATCCTCGTAAAGATCGCGGGTACGGCTGAAACGGTGCGGCTGGTAAACCATCACCAGACGGCGCTCCGGCCAACCGCCACGCACGGCCTTGATCACCGCGGCGACTTCGCGCGGGTGGTGACCGTAGTCGTCGACCAGCATCACGCTGCCGCCGTCGACCGGCAGCTCGCCGTACACCTGAAAGCGCCGACCGACGCCCTGAAAGCCCGACAGGCCCTGAACGATGGCTGCGTCGCTGATGCCTTCATCGCTGGCGATGGCGATGGTCGCCAAGGCGTTCAGCACGTTATGGTTGCCGGGCATGTTCACCGACACATCGAGCGGCGCGCGATCGCGACGCAGCACGGTGAAGAAGGTCTGCATGCCCTGCTGACGCACGTTGATTGCGCGCACGTCGGCGCCTTCGTCGAAGCCATAGGTCAGGGTCGGGCGCGCGACTTGGGGCAGGATCTCGCGCACGATCGGGTCGTCCACGCACATCACCGCCAGCCCATAGAACGGCAGGTTGTGGAGGAACTCGATGAAGGTCTTCTTCAACTTGTTGAAGTCGCCCTCATAGGTGCTCATGTGGTCCATGTCGATGTTGGTGACCACCGCGACCATCGGCTGCAGGTGCAGGAAGCTGGCGTCGCTCTCGTCGGCTTCGGCGATCAGGTAACGGCTGGTGCCGAGCTGGGCATTAGTGCCCGCGGCATTCAAACGGCCGCCGATAACGAAGGTCGGGTCCAGGCCGCCGGCGGCGAATACCGAGGCCAGCAGGCTGGTGGTGGTGGTTTTGCCATGGGTGCCGGCCACCGCCACGCCATGCCGATAGCGCATCAGCTCGGCGAGCATCTCGGCCCGCGGCACCACGGGGATGCGGCGCTCAAGAGCGGTGGCGACTTCCGGGTTGGCCGGGTTGATCGCGCTGGAAACCACCAGCACGTCGGCGCTTTCGGCGTTCTCGGCGCTATGGCCGATAAAGATCCGCGCACCGAATTTTTCCAGGCGCTCGGTCACCGCCGAGCCCTTGAGATCGGAACCGGAAACCTGATAGCCGAGGTTCAGCAACACTTCGGCAATGCCACACATACCGGCGCCGCCGATCCCGACGAAATGGATGCGGCGAATCCGGCGCATTTCCGGCTGCGGGAACGCTTTCTGGCTCTCAACCACGGGCCACCTCCAGGCAGATATCGACAACGGTGCGGGTTGCGTCGGGCTTGGCCAGGCGACGCGCGGTGCCGGCCATGCTGTTGAGTCGTTCGGGATGCATCAAAACCTCGGTCAGCTGCGCGGCCAGCGTGGCGGCGTCAGTGGAACGTTGCGGCAGGAGCACGGCGGCCCCTTCACGGGCCAGATAACCGGCGTTATGCGTTTGGTGATCGTCGATCGCATGCGGCAACGGCAGCAGGAACGACGGCAGGCCAGCGGCGGCCAGTTCGCTGACGGTCAGCGCGCCGGCGCGGCACACCACCAGATCGGCCCAGGCATAAGCGCGGGCCATGTCCTTGATAAAAGGCGCGACCTGCGCTTCGACGCCAGCGGCGGCGTAGCGTTCAGTGGTCACACCGTCATGCTGCTTGCCGGCCTGATGGAACACCTCGGGGCGCAGCTCGGCGGCGACCAGCGCCAGGGCCTCGGGCAGCAATTTGTTCAGCGGCTCGGCGCCCAGACTGCCGCCGAGCACCAACAGCCGCGCCCGGCGCTTGCCCAGGGCATCGCGCGGGGTTTCCAGGAACAACTCTTCGCGCACCGGGTTGCCGGTGGTACGGCGCTTGTCGCTGGCACCGAAGGTATCCGGGAAGGCCTCGCAAACCCGACTGGCGAACGGCGCCAGGCTACGGTTGGCGGTACCGGCCACGGCGTTCTGCTCGTGGATGATCAAGGGCGCGCCATTCATTCGCGCCGCCAGACCGCCGGGCCCGGTGACATAGCCACCCATGCCGAGCACGCAGACCGGCTGCAATTCGCGCAGCACCTTACGCGCCTGCAACAGCGCCTTGAGCAGCTGGAACGGCGCCTTGAGCAGCGACAACTTGCCCTTGCCGCGCAACCCGCTGACGTCGATCAGGTGCAGCGGCAAACCGGCCGCCGGCACCAACTCGTTCTCGATCCCGCGCGGTGTGCCCAGCCAATGCACGCTGTAGCCGCGCGCCTTGAACTCGCGGGCGCAGGCCAGCGCCGGGAACACGTGCCCGCCGGTGCCGCCAGCCATGATCAGCACATTACCGCGCATGCCGGGCCTCCTTGGCGTTGCCGATATCGGCGTCCGCTTCGGCGAAATCGGCTTCGTCGAACTCGACGTTCTCGTTGCCCAGCTCGGTCCGATGCTCCCATTCGATGCGCAGCAGCAACGCCAGGCTGACGCAGCAGATCACCAGCGAGCTGCCGCCGTAGCTGAGGAACGGCAGGGTCAGGCCCTTGGTCGGCAGCAGGCCGACGTTCACCCCGATATTGATCAGGAACTGGCCGATCCACAGAAACGCCAGACCGTAGGCGACATAGGCGGAGAAGAATTGCTTGGCCTTTTCGGCCCACAGACCGACATACAGGGCCCGCACGCTGACGAAGACGAACAACGCCACGGTCAGCAAGGCGCCGATCAAACCCAACTCTTCGGCAAGCACGGCGAAGACGAAATCGGTATGGGCTTCCGGCAAGTAGAACTGCTTCTGGATGCTGTTACCCAGGCCGACGCCGAACCACTCACCGCGGCCGAAGGCGATCAGCGCCTGGGTCAACTGGTAGCCGGAACCGAACTGGTCGGCCCAAGGGTCGGTAAAGGTGATCAGGCGTTGCAGGCGGTATTCCTGGGTCTGCACCAGGACGAACACCGCACCGACGGCCAACGCGACCATCAGGCCGAAACGCAACAAACCGACGCCGCCGAGGAACAGCATCGCCGCCGCCGCGCCCATCATCACCACGGTGGCACCGAAGTCCGGCTCCAGCAGCAGCAAACCGGCCATCGGCAACAGCACCACGAAGGGTTTGAAGAACCCGGCCCAGCTCTCGCGCACCTCTTCCTGACGGCGTACCAGATAGCCGGCGAGGTAGACCACGACGAACAACTTGGCGATTTCCGACGGCTGCACGTTGAAGGCGCCGAAGCCGATCCAGCGCGACGAACCATTCACTTCGCGACCGATGCCCGGGATCAGCACCAAGACCAGCAAGGCGAAGGCGGCGAGCAGCAAGGTGCCGCCGAAGCGCTGCCAGGTCGCCATGGGAATCAGCAGCGTCACGCCCGCGGCGATCAGGCCGATCACCAGATAAATCAGATGGCGGGTCATGTGGTACAGCGGATTACCGGAGTTGACCGCCGCCACTTCGGACGAGGCCGAGGTGATCATCACCAGGCCCAGGCCAAGCAACGCCAGACAGCCGGCGAGCAGCGGGAAATCCAGGTCCAGGCCATGGCGGCCGAACAACGGAGACGGATAAGGACGCAATAGGGCGAGCATCAGACGAGCGCCTCCACTGCTTGGGCGAACAGACGTCCGCGCTCCTCGAAATTCTTGAACATGTCCAGGCTCGCGCAGGCCGGCGAGAGCAGCACCGCATCGCCCGAGCGGGCCAGCTCGGCGGCGCGCTGCACCGCTTCCTCCAGGCTTTTCACGCGGACCAGCGGTGCGGCATCGCCCAAGGCCTCGGCCAGACGCTCGGCATCGCGACCGAGCAGAATCACCGCGCGGCAGAACTTGGCCACCGGTGCGCGCAGCGCGGAGAAGTCCGCACCCTTGCCGTCGCCGCCGGCGATCAGTACCAGCTTGCCGGCGATATCCGCACCCAAGCCCTCGATCGCCGCCAGCGCGGCGCCGACGTTGGTGGCTTTGGAATCGTCGTAATAGGCGACGCCCTCGCGCTCGCCGACCCACTGGCAGCGATGCGCCAGGCCGGCGAAGCTACGCAGGGTCTGCAGCATGGGCTCGAACGGCAGGCCCACGGCATGCCCCAGGGCCAAGGCCGCGAGGGCATTGGACTGATTGTGCGCGCCGCGGATTTTCAATTCGCGCACCGGCAGCAGCGCGGCGAACTGGTAGCCCAGACACTTCTCGCCGTTTTCCTCGATCAGGCCGAAGCGCTTGAAATCCGGCTTGCCCAAGCCGAAGTACCAGCACGGCAAGCCATCCGCCACCAATGGCCGCGACAACGCGTCGTCGCGATTCACCACCACCTGGCGGGCGCCACGGAAGATCCGATGCTTGGCCAGGTGGTAGGCCTGCAGGTCGGCGTAGCGATCCATATGGTCTTCGCTGATGTTCAAGCAGGTCGCCACTTCGGCATTCAACTGGTCGGTGGTTTCCAGTTGGAAACTCGACAGTTCCAGCACGTACAGCTCGACTTCGTCGTCGAGCAAGTCGAGCGCCGGGGTGCCCAGATTGCCGCCCACTGCGACCTTCTTACCGGCCGCCGCGGCCATCTCGCCGACCAGAGTGGTCACGGTGCTCTTGGCGTTGGAGCCGGTGATGGCGATGATCGGCGCCTTGGCGTAGCGGGCGAACAGGTCGATATCGCCGGACAGCCGCACGCCACGCTGGGCCGCTTGCCGCAGCGCCGGGGTGGCGATGGCCAGGCCCGGGCTGACGAGCAATTCGCTGGCGCGGCAAAGGAACTCCACGTCCAACTCGCCGCAACGCACTTCCACCTGCGGGAACTGCTCGCGCAAGGTGGCGAGTTCCGGCGGGTTGGCACGGGTGTCGACCACGCCAAAAGGCAAGCCCTGGCGCGCGAGGAAGCGCACCAGGGACATGCCGCTCTTGCCGAGGCCGACAACGATGCGGAAGTGGTCAGAAGCGATCAGGCTCATCTTGTCCTCAACGCAGTTTCAAGGTGGCGAGGCCGACCAACACCAGAACCACGGTGATGATCCAGAAACGCACGATCACGCGCGGCTCGGGCCAGCCTTTGAGTTCGAAGTGGTGGTGAATCGGCGCCATGCGGAAGACCCGCTTGCCGGTCAATTTGAAGGAGGCGACCTGGATGATCACCGACAGGGTTTCCATGACGAACACCCCGCCCATGATGAACAGCACCACTTCCTGGCGGACGATCACCGCGATGGTGCCCAGGGCCGCGCCCAGCGCCAGCGCGCCGACATCGCCCATAAAGACTTGCGCCGGGTAGGTGTTGAACCACAAGAACCCCAGCCCGGCGCCGACCAGCGCGGCGCAGAACACGATCAACTCGCCGGCACCCGGCAAGTAAGGAATCAGCAGGTACTGGGCGAAATTCACGTTGCCCGACAGGTAGCAGAAAATCCCCAGCGCGCCGCCGACCATCACCGTCGGCAGAATCGCCAAACCGTCGAGACCGTCGGTGAGGTTGACCGCGTTGCTCGAACCGACGATGACGAAATAGGTCAGCACCACGAAGCCAGCGCCCAGGGGGATGCTCACATCCTTCAGCAATGGCAGGATCAGGGTGGTTTCCAGCGGGCTCTGCGCGGTCATATAAAGGAAGACCGCCGCGCCCAGGCCGAACACCGATTGCCAGAAATACTTCCAGCGGCTCGGCAGGCCCTTGGAGTTCTTCTCGATCACCTTGCGGTAATCGTCGACCCAGCCGATGGCGCCGAACAGCAGGGTCACGGCCAACACCACCCACACATAGCGGTTGCTCAGGTCGGCCCAGAGCAGCGTGCTGATGGCGATGGCGGAAAGAATCAGCGCGCCGCCCATGGTCGGCGTGCCCTTTTTCGACAGGTGCGATTGCGGGCCGTCGTTACGCACCGACTGGCCGATCTGACGGATCTGCAGAGTGCGGATCATCCAGGGGCCCAGCCACAGCGACAGCGCCAATGCGGTCAGCACCCCGAGAATGCCGCGCATGGTCAGGTACTGAAAGACCGCGAAGCCTTTGTAGAACTGTTGCAGGTACTCCGCCAACAGCAGCAACATTTAGTGATTCTCCCCGGAAGTGCCACAAAGCGCCGCCACGACTTTTTCCATCGCGGCGCTGCGTGAGCCTTTTATTAGAATGGTGGTGTCGCCTTGCTCGTGGCGTAATGCTTCGATCAAGCTGGCTTGCTCGGCAAAATGACGGCCATCGATACCGAACTCGCTCACCGCATGGGCCATCAGCGGGCCGACTGCATAGAGCGCGTCGACCTTGCCAACCGCGTAGCTGCCGACCTCGCGGTGGACCTGCTCGGCCCATTCGCCCAGCTCGCCCATATCGCCGAGCACCAGCACGGTGCGCCCACTGAAGCCGGCGAGGATGTCGATGGCCGCGCAGATCGACGCGGGATTGGCGTTGTAACTGTCGTCGATGACCCGCACGCCGTTGCTCGCCAGCTGCGCGACCGCGCGGCCTTTGACCGGCTGCAGCAGCTCCAGACCGTTCTTGATATCGACCAGCGGCACGTTCAACGCATGGGCGGCAGCGGCGGCGGCCAGGGCATTGGCCACGTTGTGCTCGCCGAGCAGATTGAGCTGAATACGCGCCTGGCCCTGCGCGCAATGCAGGGTAAAGGCCGAACAACCGCGAGCATCGCGGGCCAGGTCGCTGGCATGGAAGTCCGCCGCGGGATTGACCAGGGCGAAGCTCGATACTCTGCGACCGGCGGCGCGTTGCTGCCAGGTGGCGAACGCCTTGTCGTCGAGATTGAGCACGGCGACACCGTCGCGACCCAGCCCTTCGAGGATCTCGCCCTTGGCCTGGACGATCTTTTCCGGCCCGCCGAATTCGCCGACATGGGCGGTTCCGGCGTTGTTGATAATGGCCACCTGGGGCAGCGCCAGGCTGACGGTATAAGCGATTTCGCCGACATGGTTGGCGCCCAGCTCGATCACCGCGGCGACATGCTCAGGCGCCAGTTCCAACAGGGTCAGGGGCGCGCCGAGGTCATTGTTGAGATTGCCGCGGGTGGCCAGCACCGCACCGCGCAAGCCGACGCGCAGAATGCTCGCGAGCATTTCCTTGACCGTGGTTTTACCGCTGGAACCGGTTATCGCCACCAGGGGGCCGCCGAAGGCCTGGCGATTGAGCGCGCCCAATTGCCCCAGGGCCAGACGGCTATCGCCGACCAGCAACTGCGGCAAGGCCACGCCCGCCACTTCACGCTCGACCAGGGCTGCCACGGCGCCACGCGCGGCGACCTCGGCAAGGTAGTCGTGGCCGTCGAAACGCGGCCCGGTCAGCGCCACGAACAGCTGACCCGGTTGAATCGCCCGGCTATCGGTACTGACGGCGTCGAAGAGTCTATCCTCGCCGATCAAACGGGCATTCAGCGGTGCGGCGACTTCGCTCAATCGCAGAGCCTTAAGCATGGCTCACCTCCCATTCGGCCAGAGCTTTGGCGGCTTCGACCAGATCGGAGAACGGCTGACGCTCGCCGTTGATCTCCTGATAGTCCTCATGGCCCTTACCGGCCAATACCAGCACATCGTTGGCACTGGCGGCGGCGATCAATTGAGCGATGGCCTGGCCACGACCATGGACGAACTGCACGCGCTCGGCAGCGACGAAGCCGGCGCGGATATCGCTGAAAATCTGCTGGGGAGATTCGGTGCGCGGATTGTCGTCGGTCACCAGCACGCCATCGGCGAGGCGCTCGACCACCGCAGCCATCAGCGGACGCTTACCGCTGTCGCGATCGCCGCCGCAGCCGAACAGGCACAGCAGGCGGCCTTTGACATGCGGGCGCAAGGCTTCGAGAACTTTCTCCAGGGCATCCGGGGTGTGCGCGTAGTCGACCACCACCAGCGGTTGCCGGGCGCCGCCCAGGCGCTGCATACGACCGACCGGCCCTTGCAAGCGCGGCAGCACCGCGAGGATTTCATCGAGCGGATAATCCATGCCCAACAAGGCACCGACCACCGCCAACAAATTACTCAGGTTGAAACGGCCGAGCAGCGAACTGCGCAGGCTGCGTTCGCCCTGCGGGGTGACCAGCGTGGCGACTACGCCCTGCTCGTCGAACCGCGCCTGGCGGCAATACAAATAGGCGCTGCGATCTTCCAGGCTGTAACCGATCAAGCGCGACGGCTGCGACCGTGCGGCGAGTTCGCGACCGAAGGCGTCGTCCAGATTCAACACCCGGCAACGCAGGTTGGGCCAGGCGAACAAAGCGGCTTTGGCCTCGCCGTAGGCGTCCATCGAGCCGTGATAATCCAGATGATCGCGGGACAGGTTGGTGAACACCGCCACATCGAAATCCAGTGCCGCGACACGGCCCTGGTGCAAACCGTGGGAGGAAACTTCCATGGCCACGGCGCGCGCGCCGGCCTTCTTCATCTCCGCCAGGGTGGCCTGCACGCCGATCGGGTCGGGCGTGGTGTGGCGGCCCAACGCCAAGGCGTTATAAAAGCCGTTGCCGAGGGTGCCGACGATGCCGCAGCGCTCGCCGAGCAGATCCAGGGCCTGGGCCAGCAATTGGCTGACGCTGGTTTTGCCGTTGGTGCCGGTGACGCCGATCAGGTGCAGGCCACGGCTCGGCTCACCATAAAAACGCCCGGCAATCGCCGACAGCTGGCCGGCCAAACCTTTGATGGCCAACAGCTCGGCGCTATGGGCGGTCATCGTCGGCGCGCCTTCCGCCTCATAGGCCACGGCCGCGGCACCGCGGGCGATCGCATCGGCGATATGCACGCGGCCGTCCTGCTGGGTGCCGGGCACGGCCAGGAACAGGTCGCCCGGACGCACCTTGCGGCTGTCCAGGGTCAGTTCGCGAATCAACATCGAGCTGGCCGCTTCCGGCAGCAACTGATTCAGCGGCATCGGCATCAGATACGCCCTCCCTTGCCCGCATCCACCGCGGCGGTCTGCGGCTCGCCCGGCGGCGGCAGATTGTCCGGCACGACATTCATCAAACGCAGGGCGCCGGCCATCACTTTGCCGAACACCGGTGCGGAAACCAGGCCGCCGTAGTAGCCGCCCTTGCTCGGTTCGTCGATCACGATGGCCACGGCGATACGCGGGTCGCTGACCGGACCGAAACCGGCGAACAGCGAGCGGTAGGCGTTTTCCCGATAGCCACGGCTATCCGTCGACACCTTGCGCGCGGTGCCGCTCTTGCCGGCCACGTGGTAACCGGGAACCTGGGCACGAAACACCCCGCCCGGCGCCTCGATCACTTGCTGCAACATGCCCTGCATGGTCAACGCGACCGTTTCCGGGATCACCTGCACCGCATCGGGCGCGAGATCGGTGCGCACCATCGACAAGGGCACACTGCGCCCGGAGTTGGCCAGCACGGAATAGGCGTGCGCCAGTTGCACAGCAGTGACCGACAGGCCATAGCCGTAGGACAGGGTCG
This sequence comes from uncultured Pseudomonas sp., assembly GCF_946886105.1. Next base: position 67,390 of record NZ_CAMPHV010000025.1, read on the forward strand.
CGGTTTCGGCCTTGCGCCATTCGCGGTAATTCGGCAGGTTGCCGACCCGCTCACCAGGGAAGCCCAGCCCGGTATCCTGACCGAGACCGACCTGACGCATGACCGAGTAGATGGATTCGCCGCCGATGTCGAAGGCGATCTTGCTCATGCCGACGTTGCTCGACTTGATCAGAATGCCGGTCAAGTCCAGCACCCCGCCTTCGGCCCGGGATACGTCGCGAATGGTGTAACGACCGATCTGCAGCGTGCCCGGCGCGACTTCGACCTTGTCGCTGGGCTTCCAGCGCCCGCTTTCCAGGGCCGCGCTCATCGAAAACGGCTTCATGGTCGAACCCGGTTCGAACACATCGATCATCGCCCGATTGCGCATGGCCGCCGGCTGCAGGTTTTTGCGGTTGTTGGGGTTGTAGGTCGGCTGGTTGACCATCGCCAGCACTTCACCGGTTTTCACATCGATCATCACCAGGCTGCCGGCCTTGGCGCCGAACTCGACCAGCGCGTTGCGCAGCTCGCGATGCGCCAGGTACTGCAAACGCAGGTCGATAGACAACGCCAGGGCCTTGCCGGCCTTGGCGTTTTGCGCGACCTGCACATCCTTGATCAGCCGCCCGCGCCGGTCTTTCAAGACCTGACGCTTGCCCGGCACGCCGGCCAGCCAGTCTTCGAAAGCCAGCTCCATGCCTTCGCGACCGCGGTCGTCGATATCGGTGAAGCCGACCACATGGGCCGCCACTTCGCCGGCCGGATAGAAGCGACGGAATTCTTCGATGGCGTAGACCCCGGGCACTTTGAGGTCGAGCACCTGCTGCCCCTGCTCGGGCGTCAAACCGCGCACCAGGTACATGAACTCGCGCTCGGCATGGGCCTGCAAGCGTTCGGCGAAACCTTTCGGCTCCTGCCCCAAGGCGGCGGCGAGCGCCGGCCATTTACCTTTCGCGCCCTGCAATTCCTTGCCATTGGCCCACAGGGTGGTGACCGGCGTGCTGACCGCCAGCGGCTCACCATTGCGGTCGGTGATCAAGCCGCGGTGCGCCGGAATGGGGATATGCCGCACGCTGCGCGCATCGCCATGGGCTTTGAGAAAGTCATGGTCGACCACATGCAGATCGACGATGCGCCAGGCGATAGCCGCCACCATCAACGCCAGGAGCAGCAGCACAAGACGGAAACGCCAAGGGTAGAGCGCGCCTTCGAGCCTGATCATGGCGCCACCATGCGGACTTCGCCGGCATCGGGAATGCGCATTTTCAGCTGTTCGCTGGCCAGCGTCTCGATACGGTTATGCGCGGTCCAGGTGCTTTGCTCGAGCACCAGGCGCCCCCATTCGGCCTGAGTTTTATCGCGCAGGTTCAGCTCGGCATACAGCCCGTTGAGCAATTGCCGGTTCCAGTGCGCGCAGTAAGACACCGCCAACGCGGAACCCAGCACCGCCAAAAACAGCACCAGCATCAACAGGCTGCCGCGCGGCAAAGGTTTGGCGAATAGCGCGCTCATCGCAGCTTCTCCGCAACCCGCATCACCGCACTGCGCGAACGCGGGTTGGCCTTGAGCTCGGCCTCGGAAGCGAACTGCGGCTTGCCGATCAGCTTCAGACGCGGCTCGAAGGCCTTCGGAATGATCGGCAGATTACGCGGCAGCTTGTCCTGTTCGCCCTTGGCATGTTTGCGCATGAAGAGTTTGACGATGCGGTCTTCCAGAGAATGGAAGCTGATCACCACCAGACGGCCGCCGACTTCGAGGGCTTCCAGCGCCGCATCCAAGCCGCGCTCGAGATCGCCCAACTCGTTATTGATATGAATACGCAGCCCCTGGAATGCACGGGTCGCGGGATTCTTGCCCTTCTCCCAGGCCGGATTGGCGACGGTCAGCACCTGCGCCAGATCGGCGGTGCGCTCGAACGGCTGTTCGGCACGACGCAGAACCACGGCGCGGGCCATGCGCTTGGCGAAACGCTCCTCGCCGTACTCCTTGAATACCCGGGCGATCTCCTCCTCGGGGGCACTGGCGATCCACTGCGCCGCACTGAGCCCACGAGTCGGATCCATACGCATATCCAGCGGACCGTCGTTGAGGAAACTGAAACCGCGGGCGGCATCGTCCAACTGCGGCGAGGACACACCCAGATCGAGAAGAATGCCGTTGACCCGCCCTGCCAGACCGCGGACAACGACTTCCTCGCCAAGTTCCGCAAAACTCCGCTGCACAACGACAAAGCGGCCGTCTTCGGCCGCTAGCGCTTCACCCGTCGCAATCGCTAAGGGATCCTTATCGAATCCCAACAAGTGACCATCCGGCCCGAGCTTCTGCAATATTAGCCGGCTATGCCCGCCGCGTCCGAAGGTGCCATCCAGGTAGCAGCCATCGGGCCGCACGGCGAGGCCTTCAACGGCTTCGTCGAGTAGCACGGTTATATGGCGAAAGCTGCCGGTCATAGTCACAGGATCAGGTCACGTAGATCGTCGGACAGGGCGCCCGGTTGCTTGATGGCCGCCAGATCGGCGTCCGCCACGGCATTCCAGGCATCTTCATCCCACAATTGAAATTTATTGAGTTGGCCAACGAGCATCGCGCGCTTATCCAACTTGGCGTATTCGCGCAGACGCGGCGGCACCAGAAAACGACCGCTGGCATCCAGCTCGAGGTCGACGGCATTGCCTATCAGCAAACGTTGCAAACGGCGGTTTTCTTCACGAAAGGAAGCCAGCTCGCGCAATTTGGCTTCGATCAACTCCCACTCGGCCAACGGATAGACACATAAGCAGGGGTCAATGGCATCGATGGTCACGATAAGCTGGCCGGCACAACGCGAAACGAGCTCGTCACGATACCGACTCGGCATCGCGAGGCGCCCTTTGGCGTCGAGACTGATGGCGTTAGCTCCGCGAAACACGATCGCGCTTCCCCTGTTATTAGCTATCCATGCCCAAAAAAACCCACTTCATGCCACTTTTTACCACTCGCGCACACTATAGGAACGCACGCACCCCACCGTCAAGGCGCCCCAAGCGGGAAAAATCCTTATAGAACGGAGATTTAGCGATACAAGCGGAAGAAGAAACAGCAAACAGGAGGGGTACCGACAAGGCAAAGCGAAAGAACACAAGAAGCTGCACTTCAAACTTAAAGTGATTTATTAAGAGTAAGATTTTTTCGGTATTAATAAGACGGGGGATAAGAAGGGAAGCGGAGCTGAGAGAGGTGGAGAGTCGATCTGTAAGCCGGGTTCTGTCGAGGACAGTCATTCCTCTACGACGTACATCACTGCACGTCTTTAGCAACCTACCCGGTTCCAGCGCGGGCCACGCCAATGGAACCCTATTTGGTCTTGCTCCGAGTGGGGTTTACCTAGCCACGGACTGTTACCAGCCGTGCGGTGCGCTCTTACCGCACCTTTTCACCCTTACCGGCACCG
>NZ_CAMPHV010000026.1 GCF_946886105.1 uncultured Pseudomonas sp.
CTGTTTTAGCGCGAGGCAAGGCACGAGACGCGAAGTTTGGTCGTTCCAAATGAGCCTCGAGAAACGCAGTATCGCGCTAAAACAGGCCCGGCCCTGCGGGTTGCGCGGAAAATCTCGCCATGCGTTGTTGTAGGACTTGGCAAGGGAACAACCATTACCGGCGTCCTACGCCTAGCGGATCGCCGCCCGGCCATGGCGAGATTTTTCGCGGCAACGCGGCTTGCGCTGAAACGGCAACAGACCCTAAGGTGCGTGCAGGTCGATAAAGGAGTGACTGCGATGCTCAACCAAATGGAACGTGGCGAGGCGTTTCGCGCCTTGCACCAGCGCGACGGACTGTTCGTGCTACCTAATCCCTGGGATGCCGGCTCGGCGAAGATGCTCGCCGCGCTCGGCTTCGAGGCCCTGGCGACGACCAGCGCCGGGTTGGCGTTTTCCCTTGGCCGGCGCGATGCGGAAGGGGCGGTCAGCCGTGAAGAGACCTTGGCCAATGCCCGCTCGATCATCGAGGCGACGCCGTTGCCGGTGGCCGCCGATTTGGAGAACGGTTACGGCGACGAGCCGCAGCACTGCGCAGAAACCATTGCGCTGGCGGCGCAGATCGGCTTGGTCGGTGGCTCCATCGAAGATGCCAGCGGTAACGCGCAATCCCCCATCTATCCGTTCGAGTTGGCGGTCGAGCGCATCCGAGCAGCCGTTGCGTCTGCGCGCAGCCTGCCATTCGCCTTCACCCTGGTCGCCCGCGCGGAAAACTACCTGCACGGCCGGCCTGACCTGGACGACACCATCAAGCGCCTGGAGGCCTACGCGCAAGCCGGTGCCGATGTGCTCTATGCGCCAGGCCTGACCATCCGCGAGGAAATCCAGGCGGTGGTCACGGCCGTGGCGCCGCATCCGGTCAACGTGCTGGTGGGCTCGCCGAGCCTGCGTCTGTCGCTGGATGAGTTGGCCGAGCTGGGGGTAAAACGTGTCAGCCTCGGCTCCAATCTGGCGCGGGTCGCCTATGGTGCTTTCTACCAGGCCGCCGAGGAGCTGGCCGGCCGAGGCAGCCTGGTCGCGACCGGACGAGCCATGCCGTTCGACAGCATCAACGATCTGTTCAAGACTTGAGCTGGGGTGGGTTTGCGTCAGTTTTTCCTAGCGTTGTTGCTGTTTATCTTTTTTCTGCTGCCGCTGGCCGTCCACCAGCGCTGGCTCGATGTGCCGCCGCGTTGGGACCCTTGGGCACCGCTGGATATCGGCGCGCAACCGAACCTGCTGACCCCGTTCAAGCTCTGGCGCCTGAAGCAGGATCCGCTGCTCTGCCGGAAGGCCCTCGATAGCTCGCCGTTGAGCTACATGCCGCTGGCCGACAGCGAGCCGCAAGCCAACTGTCCGCTGGAAAATACCGTACGGGTGCAGGGTTCCGAGGTGCGCCTGAGCAACAGTTTTATCGCCACCTGCCCGTTGGCGGCGGCCTTTGCGATGTTCGAGCGACATGGTTTGCAGCCGGCCGCGCAAGCGGTGTTCGGCCAGCCGGTGGCGCGGGTCGAGCATGTCGGCAGTTACGCCTGTCGCTCCATCGCCGGGAGCCAGCGGCAAAGCCAACATGCCTCGGCCAATGCGCTGGATATCGTCGGTTTCCGCCTGCGTGACGGTCGGCATATCAGCGTACGGCGCGACTGGTCGAAACCGGGAGAGGAGGGCGAGTTCCTGCGCCAGGTGCATCGCGCCGCCTGTGACAGCTTCAACACCACCCTGGGGCCGGAGTACAACGCCGCCCACCGCGATCATTTTCATGTCGATATGGGGCTGTTCCGGATGTGCCGTTAATCCACGGAATCGCGCGCCTCAGCGTTGCGCCAGCAGCAGGTCGGCGGCCTGGCCGCTGCGGCCGTCGGCGAACTCGAAGCGGCCGAGTTGGGCGATTTCGTCATAGGCGCCCAAAGCCAGCTTCACATCCTGGGCTTGCAGCTCGATCGCGCTGACCCCGGCCTGGCTCAACGACTGGCTCGATTGCCGACCTTGGGCATCGAAGCGCAACAGGCTCAAACGCTGGAAAATCGCATCCTGCACGTCAATCCGGCCGTCGCCGTTGTCGTCGTGCTTGGCCAGTTCGGCGAAACCATTGGCGGCGCCGTGCTGATCACCGAATAATTCGCGACCATCGTCGATTTGCCCGTTGCCATTGCGGTCCAGCGCCAGCAGAGCGTCGTCGCCGGTGGGGACGCTGATCTGTTCGCGTCTGCCGTCAGCATCCAGGTCGAAGCGCACGCTGCGCTCGAGGCCGCTGGTGCGAAAGCCGTTGCTGGCAAGGTCGAGTACCAAAGGATCGGTTTTCTGCGGCTCGGCGTTGACGTTGACCTCCAGCACCAACTGGCGCTGCTCGACTATCTGCTCGAAGTCGCTGGCTTGGACGGCAACCGCCGGCTGCTCGGCGCTGACTTCGGCCGCTTCGCTTGGGGTGGCAGGGCCATTCGCTTGGGGCTCGTCGGGCGTCAGGGTGCGGCGCAGTATCTGGTACTCCAGCGAGGCCTGAATGCCGGCTTCCAACTGCTCCTTCAGCCCCTTAGCGGGCTGAGACGAATGGGGATGGGGTGCGCTTGTGACGTCGAACATGGCGAACTCGATGCGGCTTAGCGGTGCCGGGTCTGGCAAAATGCCGCCTACTTGAGTTGTCGGCTCATTCCCGGCTGAATTGAATATTTTTTGAGCACTTTTGCTAATGAACGACCAGCCCACTATCGCGAAAATTCGTATGCAGGCCCTGCAGCCCCATTTGGCCGAGGCGGCGGCGAGCTGGGCGGCGCGCCTGCAGTTGCCGCTGGATGGCGATAGCGAGTTCGCCCTGCAACTGGGCGAGGGCGGTTTGCAGTTGGTCGAACTCGGCCCGCAGGCGCCGGGGCCGGTGCGGGTGGACTTCGTCGAAGGGGCGGCAGCGCACCGGCGCTTGTTCGGCGGCGGCGCCGGACAGATGATCGCCAAGGCGGTCGGCGTGCAGCCGGGCATCCGCCCGCGGGTGCTGGATGCCACCGCCGGGTTGGGCCGCGATGCGTTCGTCCTCGCCAGCCTGGGCTGCGAGATGACCCTGATCGAACGCCAGCCGCTGGTGGCGGCCCTGCTCGAAGACGGTTTGGCTCGGGCCCGGGGCGATGCTCAGGTCGGGCAGATAGTCGCGCACATGCATCTGTTGACTGGTAACGCCATCGAGCTGATGCGCGATTGGCAGGGCGAGCCGCCGCAGGTGATCTACCTCGATCCGATGTTTCCCCATCGCGATAAAAGCGCGCTGGTGAAAAAGGAGATGCGCCTGTTCCGGCCCTTCGTTGGCGACGATCAGGATGCCCCGGCGCTACTCGCCGCGGCCCTGGCGTTGGCCAGCCACCGGGTGGTGGTCAAGCGCCCGCGCAAGGCGCCGTGCATCGAGGGTGCCAAGCCGGGCTATGCGTTGGAAGGTAAATCCAGCCGTTACGATATTTATCCGAAGAAAAAGCTGTAAGCCGCAAGCCGCAAGCCGCGACCGCATGCCGAAGGCTTGCCCGCCATCTCGGCGCCATCGCTGGACAAGGCTTCGCCATGTCCACCCTACCCAAGCGCGTTTTCCAACCCGCGAAGTCTTTGTCGCCCGGATGCAATCCGGAATGATCTCAGTCAGGTCGCGGCCAGCTTGATACTCAGTCCGACCGATAAGCCCGCATAAACATCCCCACCGCATCGCGCACGTGGCGTTCGGCGGCTTCGCCCTCCAGGGCGTCGGCGCAGCCGATCAGCAGGCGGAAGTTGTCGATGCCCTTGATCAGACTGAGAAACTGGTCGGCGGCCCCATACGGGCTGGCGATGCGCAGTTTGCCCGCGCGGTCGGCTTGCTCGAGCAGGTGCGCCATTTCGCTGAGCACCTGTTGCGGCCCGGCTTCGTAGAACATCTTCGAGAGCTTCGAATCCTGCGCGGCCAGGCTGATCATGATGCGGTGCAACTCGACCGATTCGCGGCTATTGACCAGCGCATGGAAGCCACGGGCGATATTCAGCAACTGGCTTTCGATAGACGCGCCTTCCACCAGTTCGAACAGCAGTTCGGGCAATTGGTCCTGACATTTCGCCTGCACCGCAGCGGAAAACAACGTCTCCTTATCGGTGAAGTGGCTGTACACCGTGAGCTTGGAAACCCCCGCTTCAGCGGCGATGGCGTCCATGCTGCTGCCGTCGTAACCATGGCGCAGGAACAGGGTTTTCGCCGCCTCGAGAATCGCTTGGCGTTTGGTCGGGTCTTTAGGACGGCCCGGGCCGCTGGGTGGCAACATTTTGTTAGTCATCGGTTGTTTTAAATACTGGACTGATTGGTTTGCTATTTTTACTATACTCCGCAGTTCAAATATTCCAAACCTTCGCGAAGGTCTTCCATTATGTTGCGTCGAGTCCTATCTGTCGCTTTGCCAGTCAGCCTTATCGCGGTGCTCGCCGCTTGTGGCAACGGCGAGCACGTCGAGTCCCCGGTGCGTCCCGCCATGGTGGTGCAACCCCAATTGGCCGGCGCGATGATGGATACCTACCCGGGCGAAGTGCGCGCGCACCTGGAGCCCGAGCTGGCTTTTCGTATCGCGGGCAAGGTAAGCAAGCGCCTGGTCGAGGTGGGGCAGCGGGTGAAGAAGGACCAGCCATTGGCCGAGCTGGACCCGCAAGACGTGCGCCTGCAACTCGAAGCGACTCGCGCCCAGGTCGCCGCCGCCGAAGCCAACCTGCAGCTGGTGCGCGCCGAGCGTGACCGCTACAAAGCGTTGCTGGCGCGCAACCTGGTCAGCCGTTCGCAATACGACAATGCCGAAAATACCTTCCGCGCGGGCGAGGCGCGGCTCAAGCAGATCAAAGCCGAATTCAACGTGGCCGATAACCAGGCCGGCTACGCCGTGCTGCGCGCCTCCCAGGACGGCGTGATCGCGCGGCGCATGGTCGAAGTCGGGCAGGTGGTCGCCGCCGGGCAAAGCGTGTTCGTGCTGGCCGCCGATGGCGAGCGCGAAGTGCTGATCAATTTGCCGGAGCAAGCCTTCGAGCGCTTCAGCGTCGGCCAGGAAGTGGCGGTCGAGTTGTGGTCGCAGCCGGATCAACGTTTCCCCGGGCGCATCCGCGAAATATCGCCGTCGGCCGATCCGCAATCGCGCACGTTCGCCGCCCGCGTGGCCTTTACCGAAGGCAAGGTGCCCGCCGAACTGGGCCAGAGCGCACGGGTGTATATCCCCCACAATGGCCCGGTACCCTTGGCTATTCCGCTGTCGGCGCTGACCGCCGAGAAGGGCGAGCCCTTCGTCTGGGTGGTCGACCCGAAAGATTCCACGCTCAAGCGCGTCAAGGTGCGGGTCGGGGCTTACGGCGAGAAGCTGGTGCCGGTGCTGGAAGGCTTGCAGGCCAGCGATTGGGTAGTCGCCGCTGGCGTGCAGGTTCTACGCGAAGGGCAGAAGGTGCGCCCGGTGGACCGCGACAACCGCATGGTCGAATTGGCGAGCAAGGAGTAACCCGATGGACTTCAATGTGTCCGCCTGGGCGTTGCGCAATCGCCAGATCGTGCTGTACCTCATGTTGTTGCTGGCCATGGTCGGGGCGCTGTCCTACACCAAACTGGGCCAGAGTGAAGACCCGCCGTTCACCTTCAAGGCCATGGTGATCCGCACCAACTGGCCGGGAGCGAGCGCCGAAGAAGTCTCCCGCCAGGTCACCGAACGCATCGAAAAGAAGCTGATGGAGACCGGCGAGTACGACAAGATCATCTCCTTCTCCCGTCCGGGCGAATCCATGGTGACCTTCCTCGCCCGCGATGCCATGGATTCGGCGGATATCCCCGACCTCTGGTACCAAGTGCGCAAGAAGGTCGGCGACATTCGCCACACCTTGCCCCAGGGCATCCAGGGGCCGTTCTATAACGACGAATTCGGCACCACCTTCGGCAACATCTATGCGCTGACCGGCGAGGGTTTCGACTACGCCGTGCTCAAGGATTACGCCGACCGCATCCAACTGCAGCTGCAGCGGGTCAAGGATGTCGGTAAGGTCGACCTGGTCGGCCTGCAAGACGAGAAAATCTGGATCGAGCTGTCCAACACCAAGCTGGCCACCTTAGGCTTGCCGCTGGCGGCGGTGCAGCAGGCGCTCGAAGAGCAGAACGCCGTCGCCGCGGCCGGCTACTTCGAAACCACCACGGACCGCGTGCAATTGCGCGTGACCGGGCGTTTCCAAACGGTTGAGGAAATCCGCGATTTCCCTATCCGCGTCGCCGATCGCAGCTTCCGCATCGGCGATGTGGCCGAGGTCAAACGCGGCTTCAACGACCCACCCGCACCGCGCATGCGCTTTATGGGCGAGGACGCCATTGGCCTCGCGGTGTCGATGAAAACCGGCGGCGATATTCTGGTGCTGGGCAAGGCCCTGGAAGTCGACTTCGCCCGCTTGCAGGAAACCCTGCCGGCCGGCATGCAACTGCGCAAGGTCTCGGACCAACCGGCGGCGGTGAAAACCGGCGTGGGCGAATTCGTCCGCGTGCTCACCGAGGCGGTGATCATCGTCTTGCTGGTCAGCTTCTTCTCCCTCGGCCTGCGCACCGGTCTGGTGGTGGCGCTGTCGATCCCGCTGGTATTGGCGATGACCTTCGCCGCCATGTACTACTTCGGCATCGGCTTGCACAAGATTTCCCTGGGCGCGCTGGTGCTCGCCTTGGGCTTGTTGGTCGACGACGCGATCATCGCCGTGGAGATGATGGCGATCAAAATGGAGCAGGGCTTCGACCGCCTCAAGGCGGCCAGTTATGCCTGGACCAGCACCGCTTTCCCCATGCTCACCGGCACCCTGATCACCGCGGCGGGCTTCCTGCCGATCGCCACCGCCAACTCCAGCACCGGCGAGTACACCCGCTCGATCTTCCAGGTGGTGACCATTGCCCTGTTGGTGTCCTGGATCGCCGCCGTGGTTTTCGTGCCTTACCTGGGCGCCAAACTGTTGCCGGATCTGGCCAAGTTGCACGCCGCCAAACACGGCGGCAGCGCGGCTGGCCACGACCCCTACGCGACGCCGTTCTACCAGCGCGTGCGCGGCATGGTGGCGTGGTGCGTGCGGCGGCGCAAAACCGTGATCGTCCTGACCCTGGTCGCGTTCGTCGGTGCCATCGCGCTGTTCCGCTTCGTCCCGCAGCAATTCTTCCCGGCGTCCGGGCGACTGGAGCTGATGGTCGATATGAAGCTCGCCGAAGGCGCGTCGTTGGTCGCCACCGAGGAGCAGGTCAAGCGCATGGAGCAACTGCTCAGCGAGCGCGAAGGCATCGATAACTACGTGGCCTATGTCGGCACCGGCTCGCCGCGTTTCTACCTGCCGCTGGATCAGCAACTGCCGGCGGCCAGCTTCGCCCAGTTCGTGGTACTCGCGAAAACCATCGAAGATCGCGAAGCGATCCGCAGCTGGCTGATCGAGACGGTCAACGAAGAATTCCCGGCCCTGCGCACCCGCGTGTCGCGCCTGGAAAACGGCCCTCCGGTGGGTTACCCGGTGCAGTTCCGGGTTTCCGGCGAGCATATCGACGAAGTGCGCGCCCTGGCCCGTCAGGTGGCGGACAAGGTGCGGGAAAACCCCGATGTGGTGAACGTGCACCTGGATTGGCAGGAGCCGAGCAAAGTGGTGCGCCTGAATATCGATCAGGAGCGCGCCCGCGCCCTGGGCGTGAGCACCGCCGACCTGTCGCGCTTCCTGCAAAGCTCCCTGACCGGCTCGCCGGTCAGCCAGTACCGCGAGGGTAACGAACTGATCGAAATTCTCCTGCGCGGCGGCGTCGTCGAACGTCAGGAACTCGGCCTGCTACCGAGCCTGGCGGTGCCGACCGACAACGGCCGCAGCGTGCCTCTGGCGCAGATCGCCACCCTCGAATACGGTTTCGAAGAAGGCGTGATCTGGCACCGCAACCGCTTGCCGACCGTCACCGTGCGCGCCGATATCTACGGCGGCGCGCAGCCGGTCAGCCTGACCCAACAGATACTGCCGACCCTGGAATCGATCCGCGCTTCCATGCCCGATGGCTACCTGCTGGAAGTGGGCGGCACCGTCGAGGACTCCAGCCGCGGGCAGAAATCGGTCAACGCCGGCATACCGCTGTTTATCGTGGTGGTGCTGAGCTTGCTGATGTTGCAGCTGAAAAGCTTCTCGCGCTCGATCATGGTGTTCCTCACCGCGCCCCTGGGGCTGATCGGCGTGACCCTGTTCCTGCTGGTGTTCCGCCAACCCTTCGGCTTCGTCGCCATGCTCGGCACCATCGCCCTGTCCGGGATGATCATGCGTAACTCGGTGATCCTCATCGACCAGATCGAGCAGGACATCGCCGCCGGGCTGGACAGCTGGCACGCCACCATCGAAGCCACGGTACGGCGCTTCCGCCCCATCGTCCTGACCGCCCTGGCCGCGGTACTGGCAATGATCCCACTGTCGCGCAGCGTGTTCTTCGGCCCCATGGCCGTGGCCATCATGGGCGGCCTGATCGTCGCCACCGCGCTAACCCTGCTGTTCCTGCCGGCGCTGTACTCCGCCTGGTTCAGGATCAAGGAACCGCGCGAAGCCGTGTAACACGGCGGTTTGCGAAACTGAAAAAGCCCGGGTCGATTGATCCGGGCTTTTTCGTTGGGGGCAGTTATCTGGTGTACGCAGGGATAGTCTGTAGGAACCCGCTTGCTGCGGTTCGGCACATCGATGCTGCTTTTGCGTTGTTCGTTGATTTGGATCGCCAGCAAGCTGGCTCCTACATATCGAAATTGCCCACCGATCAGTCCCCTCTACCCTTCGGGGAGAGGGCTAGGTGAGGGGGCGCCATTCCGAACGACGCAAATCGCAAGTCCGTCGCAGCGTTGGTTAGCTAGTTCCCACGCTCAGGCGTGGGAATTCATCCGGTGACGCTCCGCGTCACGGTTTTCTAAATAAATCGCACAGGTAATGCGGTTCCCGAACCCCGTCACATCTCGTAACCTGCTTGGCGCATCCTCAATGATAGGTCCTTTCGGTCGTTCAGGATCGAATCCAAATCGGTGTGAAAATCTGGCATATTTAGGCTCCACCGCTATCCGTCGTGACAAATAACAGTACACCTTTGATTCTTCCTCTTAGAAAAACGGGTGGCGGCTGTTGCAGTCCCTCGGCCTTACTTCACTCCCTCGATAAGAGCGATGTCTTTGCGCAATAAATCATTGATAAGGGTAGTAAGGGCGACGCCTTTGCTGCGTGCGCGCTCCTCGAAATAATTGAGCACATCGTTATCCAAGTACACTGGTAGGTGCAGTTCGGCATCGGGGCGGTGGAACTTGCCGCGTTCGGCTTTGCTGAAATCGTACTCTTCACGCATGTTATTTACCCTTCGTACTGTTGTGTCTCATGGCTCGTGGCCACTCGGGCTGAGATCAAACGGACATGGATATGGTCGCCACCATCTTCTCGCCAAGTATGTACCACGACTACCAGTTTACGATTGCCGGCTTGGCCCAGTGTTACCCAGCGCTCCTCGGCTTGGCTGTGGTTTTCGTCAAATAGGGTGAGGGCCAGTGGGTCACGGAAGACTTCCGCAGCCTCTTCGAAGCTGACCCCGTGTTTGCGTAGGTTGCTGGCCGCTTTGTTGGCATCCCATTCAAAGTGAAGATGCATACACATCATCCCGTTGGTCTGTAAGGTGGTTGCTTCTCAGGCAGTTGGCGCGTTGGCTGTGATCACAACACCCCAAAAACCTTCTTAGCCAAACTAGTAGCCGCGCCCGCCGGGTTCTGCCGCAAGCTGGCTTCCTGCTTGGCAATCATCTCGAACAACCCATCGAGCGCCTGTTCGGTCACGTAGTTTTCGATGCTGGCGCTTTTCGCGTCCACCACGCCGAAGGCAGCGGCTTGGCCGGCGAAGGCGTTGTATTGCTTGGCCAGGCCGACCTGGTCGGTGGCTTGTTTGACGATGGGCAGGAACTGCGCGCGGAGCTGTTCGCGGCTGGTTTTGTTGAGGTATTGGGTGGCCGAGTCCTGGGGGCCGGTCAGGATGCTTTTGGCGTCCTGCACGGTCATTTTCTTCACCGATTCCACCAGCAGTGCCTGGGCTTGCGGCACTGCGGCTTCGGCGGCTTTGTTCATGCTGGCTTCGAGCTGATCGACCTGGGCGCCCATGCCCATCATCTTCATGGTTTTCGCCGCTTTGCCGAGCTTGCCCGGCAGTTCGATACGTACGTCCGGGTTGTTGCTGAAGCCGCCGGGTTTGCCCAGTTGCTGCACGGCTACCTGGGCGCCTTGGATCAAGGCGTCTTTCAGGCCGCCGCTGGCGTCTTTCTGCGTCAGGTCGGCGAGTGACAGGGCGAAGGCGCTGCTGGACAGGACCAGGGCGGCGGCGAGGGTGGCGATACGGTGCATGGGGGAGTTCCTTGGGTGAGTATGGGATGAGCTTAGCGGAGCGGGAGGAGGGCAGTAAAAGGCATTTTGGGGCGATGTGTCATTTGGGTTTGGTTGGCTGGCGCAGCCCTCATCCGAACGCGGCCCGCCCCAGCCCCTCTCCCGGTGGGAGAGGGGGGCAATGCGCCCGGCACGCAATCGCGGATAGCCGCCTCACCTGCCTCAACCTGTTACGGTGGTCGCGTGGATGGCCGCGGGATTTGTGCCGCGGTCGTTCCCTGTGGCGCGTTGTGTGGCCGCAGTAAACCCATGCATTTAGGGAGGCTGCCGTATGTCGTTAAACCAGCCCTTGAAGAATGGCGTGCAACTGATCGCCTATCCGAACCGGATCGGCGCGAACCTGCACGATCTGGCCGAGTTCGTCGAACACAAGCTCGCCGGTGCTGTTGTCGGGGTGCATATCCTGCCGCCGTTTCCGTCGAATGCCGATGGCGGCTTTTCGCCCCTGACCCACAAACGTATCGATCCCGCGTATGGCGACTGGGCCGATATCGAGCGTTTGGCAGTGCGGCACGACTTCTGCCTGGATCTGGTGCTCAATCACCTGGCCGACGACTCGCCGGAGTTTCAGGATTATCTGCAAAAGGGCAAAGCCTCGGCTTGGGCCGGGTTGTTCGTCGATATCGACAGCCTTGGCGAGATCGGCCCGGACGATCTGGCGAAGATCCATATCCGCAAGGAGAAGGAGCCGTTCCGCGAAGTGGTCTTCGCCGACGGCAGCCGCGGGCGGGTGTGGTGCACCTTCAGCGAACGGCAGATCGACCTGAATTACGACTCGCCGGTGACCTACGCGATGATGGCCGAAACCATCGCCTTTCTCGCCGCGCGCGGAGTCCGGTTGCTGCGTCTGGACGCCTTCGGCTACACCACCAAGAAGCTCGGCACCAGTTGCTTTCTGGTCGAGCCGCAGGTGTGGCGGATTCTCGATTGGTTCAAGACCACGGCCGCCGCGCACGGCATCGAGCTGTTGCCCGAGGTGCACGATCACCCGAGTTGGCAGCAGGCGATTTCGGCGCGCGGCATGTGGTCCTACGCCTTCGCGCTGCCGCCGCTGTTGCTCTATACCCTGTTGGACGGCAACAGCCATTACCTCAAGGCCTGGCTGCGCATGTGCCCGCACAACCAGGTGACGGTGCTCGACACCCATGACGGCATCTGCATCCCGGATGTGGAGGATCTGCTGCCGCGCCAGCATATCGAGGCGATCATCCAGAACGTCTCCGAGCGCAGCGCCGACCCCATCCTGCGGCGCTCGGCCGCCAACGTGCACAGCGTCGGCGCTATCTATCAGCTCACCTGCACCTTTTTCGATGCGCTGCACGGCAACGAGGATGCCTATATCGCCGCGCGGGCGATTCAGTTCTTCACCCCCGGCATTCCCCAGGTGTATTACGTCGGCTTGCTCGCCGGCAGCAATGATTACGACTTGTTGGAACGTAGCGGCGAGGCCCGCGAGATCAACCGTCACTTCTATTCAGTGGAGGAGGCCGAGCTGGCCCTGCAAACCCCGGTGGTGCAGCGTCTGCTTTGGCTGATGGCGTTGCGCTCGAAGCATCCGGCCTTTGCCGGTGCGTTCGAATTGCATCATTCGAATGACTCCAGCGTGTCGATGGACTGGCGTTGCGGCGTGCACCACTGTCATTTGTTCGTCGACCTGAATTTCCGCACCGCGACCATCACCTACAGCGACCCCGATGGCGGTGAGATTTGCCGCCGTTGTTGAAATGGCCGAAGCGAATCGCGGTTTTTGCGTTATGCCAGGCGAAATCTGCTCTAGGCTTGGCATAGCACTATTTATTGGATACATGCCAGGGAGGCGATTTGAGAGAACTGCGGTATGGGCAAATCGCCTGCTGGCTCGTTGCTGTTAAGCTCCGGCCCATTCCGTAACGCAAACCCGGGTTGGCCGAGGGCCGAAGATGGCACCAGCACCAATAGTTGAACCGCTCCGTCCGCTTAACGCGCTTGCCAATTCACGTAAACCACTTCTGTTTATCTCCGCTTTACTCTTGGTGCTGTTTATCGTCGCCAGCGCGGCGCTGGTGCAGATTGCCCTGCGGCAAAATACCCGGGCTGCGGAGCGGGCCCTGTTCTACGTGGAGAAAGCCACGCAAGCCCGGCAGAAGTCGATTCTCGCCACGGTCAGCGACTATGCGTTCTGGGGCGAGGCTTATCGCAACCTGCATGCCGAGGTCGACCCGGAGTGGGCCTATACGCGGCAGAACCTGGGCCCCAGCATCTTTCCCGATTTCGGCTACGAGGGCGTGTTCGTCGTCGACCCCACTGGCCGCACTTCCTACGCGGTGGTGGAGGGTCAGTTGCTGGCGATCGAGGCGCGGCACTGGCTCAAGCAGAATATCGACGCGCTGCTCGAACAGGCGCGTGAGCAAGCCGAGGACGAGGAACCGGTCGTGGGCTTTCTGCAGGTGGCCGGGCAGCCGGCGTTGGTCGCTGCCGCCGGCTTCACCACCGGTGGCGATCCGCTGATAGAGGAGGTGCCGGGGGAGACATCGGTGCTGCTGTTCGTCGATCTGCTCGACCCGCTGAAACTCCCCGCGCTCGGCCGCGATTTCGGCGTCGACAACTTGCGCGTCGCAGACCAGCCCCAGCCGCAGGGGCTGTCGACCTTGTCCTTGGCCACCTTGACCGGCGAACCGCTGTCGTTGCGTTGGGATCCGCCCCAGCCGGGCGATCAGCTGTTCTATCTGATCTTGCCGCTGCTGGCGTTGGCGGGAGCGATAGTGGCGGTGATCACCTGGCTGATCCTGCGCCGGGCCATGGCCGCCGCCCGCGAAATGGACGTCAGCTATGCCTCCTTGTACGAGAGCCAACTGGCCCTGGCGGCCAGCGAGGCGCGCTTTCGCGATGTCGCCGAATCGGCGTCGGATTGGATCTGGGAAACCAACGGCGAACTGCGCCTGATCTATCTGTCCGCGCGCTTCCAGGCTGTCACCGGACATCCCGAGAGTGCCTGGCTGGGGCGTCCGCTGAGCGATCTGATGCAATGCTCGGGCGGTTTACTCGCCTGGCTGGACAAGCGCAACGGTCGTGCGTTCGCCAAGGACAGCCTGCAGTGCCAATACCTGGCGGCCGATGGTAGCCAGCGTACTTGCCGGCTTTCCCTGCGCGCTATCGACGATGCCGTCGGCGGCTACCGCGGCACGGTCAGTGATATCACCGAGGAGGTGCAGGCCCGCGCGCGTATCGAGCATCTGTCGCTGCATGACGCGCTCACCGGGTTGCCCAATCGCAATCGCATGCAGGAGTTTCTCGAGGGCAAGCTCAGGGGCCTGCCGACGGTCGACAAACCCTTGGTCATGCTGAGTATCGACCTCGACCGCTTCAAGCCGGTCAACGATTCTTTCGGCCATGAAACTGGCGATCTGGTGTTGAACGAAGTTTCCGAGCGCTTGCGTTGCGTGCTGCGCGAAGGCGATCTGGTGGCCCGTCTGGGCGGCGACGAATTCATCCTGATCGTCAGCGGCATCTCCACCCAGGAGGAGGTCGAACGGCTCTGCGAGCGCTTGATCACCGGCATCGAACAGCCCTTCGAGATCGACAACCACAGCATTTTCATCG
The DNA here is from genome assembly GCF_946886105.1 of uncultured Pseudomonas sp. The sequence continues at coordinate 13,992 of NZ_CAMPHV010000026.1, forward strand.
GCGCCAGCATCGGCGTGGCCATGGCGCCCGCCGACGCCTCGCAGGCCGAAGAGCTGCTGCGTTACGCCGATATCGCCCTGTACGAGGCCAAGGAAGCCGGGCGCAATACCTGGTGTTTTTACGCCAGCGACATGAACGAGCGGGTGATCGAGCGGCGCCAGTTGGAAAACGATTTGCGCCAGGCCTTGAAGAACGACGAGCTGCGCCTGCTGTTACAGCCGCGCTACAGCGTCAGCAGCCAGCGCATCGTCGCCGCCGAAGCCCTGGTGCGCTGGCAGCATCCGCGGCGCGGGCTGTTGAGCCCGGATACGTTCGTCGGCATCGCCGAAACCACGGGGTTGATCGTGCCCCTGAGTTCCTGGGTGCTGCGAACCGCCTGCATGGAGGCCATGAGCTGGGGCGAGGAGTTGATCGTCTCGGTCAACCTGTCGCCGGTGGAGTTTCAACGCGGGCATCTGGTCGCGCGGGTGCAAAGCGCCCTCGAAGAAAGCGGCTTGCCGCCTTCGCGGCTGGAATTGGAACTCACCGAAAGCGTCATGCTCGAGGACGCGCCGGGCGCGCTGGTGCTGATGCACGAGCTCAAGCGGATCGGCGTGCGCCTGTCCATGGACGACTTCGGCACCGGCTATTCCTCGCTGAGCTATCTGCGCAAATTCCCCTTCGATGGGCTGAAGATCGACCGCAGCTTTATGGCTGATCTGGACGGCTCGAAAGACAGCCAGGCGATCATCAAGGCGATCATCGGGTTGGGCCGCGCGCTGTCGCTGACCGTCACCGCCGAGGGTGTGGAGTCCCAGGCGCAACTCGACGTGTTGCGCCAATACGATTGCGAGGAAGTGCAGGGCTTCTTCCTCGACCGGCCGATGGCGCCCGCCGAGCTGCGGCTGCTGTTGTAGGCCTTCAGGGTAGGAGCCAGCTTGCTGGCGATCAGCCCGTAGGTCGACCATGTACAAATCCGCATAACGCCCTTGTCGGGTTACGCGGCGGTCGATGGCGATGTTGTTGCTCGAACTGCGATAGTCGCCGCTAACCCGGCCTACTCAACCGTGTTCCTCGTTGCCTGCTGGCGAGGCCCGAATCGAAGATTGGCTAGGTGTTCAGACGCTGCAGCTCGCGGCGCACCATCTGCGCATAGGCTGGAGGCTTGAGGGCATACAGTTCGGCCGCCACCCAGCTTAGCCAATGTCCGCCCAGCTCGGCTTTGGCCGCCAGCAGGCGCTGGGCTTCGGTTTCGGCGCGGGCTTGGTTGGCCTGGTGGAATTCGGCGCGGGAGGGTTTGCTGGTTTTATCGTTGTCTGGGTCCATGGGCGATCTGTCGGGAGGTTTTTAACCCGGATAAGCCTTGGCGCAATCCGGTAGCAATTGGCCTGATTGTTCCCCGGATGGCAACCGGGCTACAAGGCTACGTAGCTCGTAGGTTGGGCTGAGCTGTGCGAAACCCAACAGGGATCACCGCGTCACGGGCTGCTGTTTATCTGCACGGCAGACAACATGCCGAAGGCTTGTCCGCCATTGGGGCGGCAGCGGCGGACAAAGCTTCGCTATGTCCGCCCTACAACATCGTGTCGGGCCAGGCTTACACCGGCTCGGCCACATCCTCGTTTCTATCCATCGCCACCTGGCGGATCGACAGACGGATCTCCGCTGGCAATACCCGCTTGGCCGCGCCTTCGGCCAGCTCGTTGAGCAATGGGTGGTGGCTGAGTTTGCCGGCCGTATCCTGGCGCAGCACGCCCTGGTCGAGCAGGCTCTGGATAAAGTGGCGGAACAGGCTCTTGTCGAAGAATTCCGGGGCGTTGAGGCCATGCAGGATCGACAGGCGCTGGGCCATCACGGTGCACAGGTCTTCCAACTCTTCGGCGCTGATCGCGTGTTGCCCGGCGTTGAGCAGCAAGGCGGTGGCCATGTAGAAACGCTGCAGGGTCTGCACGATGGCGCGGGCCAGCAGGGTCAACAGGACGAATTCGCGCGAGCTGGGCGCCGGGCGCACATAGACATCGCCCTCGATCTTCAGGAGGCCCTGTTCGACGAACGCCGCCAGCCATTGGTCGATCACGTCGTCGAGCTGGTCCAGATCCCAGCGGATGAACAGCTCGGATTGCAGATAGGGGTAGAGCGCGCGGGTGAAGCGCAGGATCTGTTCGCGGCTCATCCGCGCGCTGCTCTGGAAGAAGCTCGCCAGCAGCGCCGGCAGGGCGAAGATATGCAGCACGTTGTTGCGGTAGTAAGTCATCAGAACGGCGTTCTGCTCGTCCAGATAGAGAATCTTGCCGAGGGCGTCGCTCTGCTCGGCGAGCAGCTCCATGCGTTGTACATACTCGATCAGCGCCTGGCCGTTGCCCTCCGGCAAGGTGGTGTGGGGCGAGTAGGGCACGCTGCGCAGCAAGGCCAGGTACAGGTCGAGCACCCGTGCCAGGGCGCGCTCGTCGAGCGCCAGCTTGCTGGTGGAGAGCAGCGCCAACGCCACCAGGTTGACCGGGTTGATCGCCGCCGCTTCGTTCAGATGCCGCGCGACCCGGGTACCCAGACGGTTGGTCGCGCTGTTCAGCCAATCCGGGCGGAACTGGTTGCGGTAATCCTGGCTGCGCCAATCCGGCTGCTCGCTGTCGAGGAATTCGGCCAGCTTGATCGGCTCGCCAAAGTTCACCCAGACATGGCCGAAGCGCTGCTTGAGCGCACCGATGACCTTGAAGATGTCGAAGATCGACTCCTTCTTCTTGCTCGCGCCGCGCAGTTCGCCGAGGTAGGTACGGCCTTCGAGCACCCGTTCGTAGCCGATATACACCGGCACGAACACCACCGGCAGGCGGTTGCTGCGCAGGAAGCTGCGCATTGTGATCGCCAGCATGCCGGTCTTCGGCTGCAACATGCGCCCGGTGCGCGAGCGTCCGCCTTCGACGAAATACTCGACCGGGAAGCCCTTGCTGAACAGGGTGTGCAGGTATTCGTTGAACACCGCGGTGTACAGCGGGTTGCCCTTGAAGGTGCGGCGCATAAAGAAGGCGCCGCCACGCCGCAGCAGGCCGCCGATCACCGGCATATTGAGGTTGATCCCGGCGGCGATATGCGGCGGGGTCAGGCCGTTGCGGAACAGCAGGTAGGACAGCAGCAGGTAGTCGATATGGCTGCGATGACAGGGCACGTAGATCACTTCGTGGCCCTGGGCGACGTCCTGCACGCCCTCGATATGGTTGACCTTGATGCCGTCGTAGATCTTGTTCCAGAACCAGCTCAGCACTAGTTCGAGGAAGCGGATCGCGGTGTAGGCATAGTCCGAGGCGATCTCGTTGCCGTAGCGCAACGCCTGGCTTTCGGCTTTCTCCAGGGTGATGTTTTCGCGCTCGGCCTCGTCGAGGATCGCCTGACGCACCTGCGGGCCGTGCACCAGACCCTTGACCAGGTTGCGCCGGTGCGACACGTCCGGGCCGATGACCGCGGCCTTCTGGTTGCGAAAATGCACGCGCAGCATGCGGTGAACCATGCGCAGGGTGCGCTCGTGGCCCTTGTCCTGCTCGACCAGTTCGCGCATATGGATCGGCGTGGAGAATTGCACGCGGGTCTTACGACCCAGAATCAGGATGCTGACCAGGCGACGCAGACGCCCGGTGACCGCCCAACTGTCGGCGAACAGCAGCTTCCAGGGGCTGGTTTCGCGATCCGGCGACTGGCCCCAGAACACGCTGACCGGAATGATTTGCGCATCGTCGACCGCATGCTGGCTGAGCGCGCTGACCAGCCGTTGCAGCGTCGGCGAAATCCCACGTTTGTCCTGGCGGCCGAGCCAGTCCGGCTCCGGCGTCAGGTAGAAGAACGCTGCGGGTTCCAGCAGATCGCCCACTGCCACCGGCAGCACCGGGCGCGGCAGCCCGGCCTTGCGGCACTCGGTATCGACCACCGCCAGATCGCTCAACGACGGCTGCTGCAGCACGTAGAACACCGGCTTGCTGCGGTCGAGCTTGAGGGTGAAGGCCGATTGGTTGATGGTTTCCGAGCGCACCCAGAGATACAGCAGGCGGTGCAGGGTACCGAATACGAGGCGGCGCAATGGGGATCGGGTCATACGAATCTGCGGGCTTGAAAAACGAGCAATTGCTCGGGGCGGCTAGTGTGACGGATCGGCCGCCCGCGGGCAAAATCTTGTAACGGCCTGATTCGTCGCCCGCGACCACTATCGTACTTACGCTGGTCATATGACCCGCGGGTTCTTGGCTTGCACTGGCCGCCCGCAACTCCTTATAGTCCGCCAGCACTTTAGAGCCCGGCTTGCGCCTGCATGGGTGCAAGCAGGGCCTGTTACCGCAATGGTGAGAGGCCATGATCGAAATAAACAACCTGACCAAGCGATTCGCGCAGCACACAGTCGTGGACGACCTGTCGTTCAGCGTCCAACCCGGCGAAGTGCTGGGCTTTCTCGGCCCGAACGGTGCCGGCAAATCCACCACCATGAAAATGCTGACCGGCTTTCTCGCGCCGACTTCCGGCAGCGCACGCATTCTCGGTTTCGATATCCAGCGCCAGACGCTCAAGGCCCAGCGGCAGATCGGTTACCTGCCCGAAGGCGCGCCTTGCTATGGCGACATGACGGTGCGCAGCTTCCTCGAATTCATCGCCGAGGTGCGCGGCTTCAAGGGCGCCGAGAAGCGCGAGCGGGTGGCCAAGGCGGTGGCCCAGGTCGAGCTGGACAAGGTGCTCGAACAATCCATCGAAACGCTGTCGAAAGGCTTCGAACGCCGTGTCGGTCTGGCCCAGGCGATTCTCCACGACCCCAAGGTGCTGATCCTCGACGAGCCCACCGACGGCCTCGATCCGAACCAGAAGCACCAGGTGCGCAAGCTGATCCAGGGCCTGGCCTACGACAAGATCGTGATCATCTCCACCCACATTCTTGAAGAGGTTTCCGCGGTCTGCACCCGCGCGGTGGTGATCGCCGGCGGCAAACTGCTCGCCGATGGCACGCCGCTGGAACTGGAAAGCCGCTCGCGTTACCACCAGGCGGTGACCCTGGTCGCCGAAGAGCCGTTGGATCACGCGGCGCTGGCCGCCCTGCCGGGTGTGCTCGGGGTCGAAGAGAACAGCCTGGAACACAGCCTGAGCGTGCTGGCCAAGCCGGGCGAGGTGATTTTCCCCCAGGTCAACGGGCTGATCGCCGAGCGCGGTTGGAAGGTCAAGGAATTGAACGTCGAACGCGGTCGGCTGGATGAAGTGTTCCGCAGCCTGACCCGTGGGGAGGTGCTATGAGCCGCTTATCGGTGATTTTCAAACGCGAGCTGGCGAGCTACTTCGCCACGCCGCTGGCCTATGTGTTTATCGTGATTTTCCTGGTGCTGTCCGGGGTCTTCACCTTCTACCTGGGCGGTTTCTTCGAGAGCGGCCAGGCCAACTTGGCGCCGTTTTTCAACTTTCACCCCTGGTTGTATCTGTTCCTGGTGCCGGCGATCGCCATGCGCCTGTGGGCCGAGGAGCGCAAGTCCGGCACCATCGAATTGCTGATGACCCTGCCGATCACCCGTTTCGATGCGGTCACCGGCAAGTTCCTCGCCGCCTGGGCGTTCGCCGGCCTGGCGCTGTTGCTGACCTTTCCGATGATCGTCACCGTCAACTACCTGGGCGAGCCGGATAACGGCGCCATCGTCACCGGTTATATCGGCAGCTGGCTGCTGGCTGGGGCCTATCTGGCGATCGGTTCGTGCATGTCGGCTCTGGCGAAGAACCAGGTGATCGCCTTTATCCTCGCGGTCAGCGTGTGCTTCCTGTTTATCGTCAGCGGCTTCCCCATGGTGCTCGACGGATTCAGCGGCTGGGCGCCGCAATGGTTGGTCGATGCCGTGGCCTCGCTGAGCTTTTTGACCCGCTTCGAGGCGATCAGCAAGGGCGTGATCGATTTGCGCGACCTGCTGTATTTCATCACCCTGATCGCCGCCTGGTTGGCCGCGACCGCGGTGGTCATCGATCTGAAGAAAGCCGACTGAGGACGCCCATGAAAAAGCTGATGGTTTCCAGCGCCGGGCTCGTACTGATCGCCCTGGCGTTTCTCGCCTTCAACCTGTTCTCCAGCCTGAGCCTGAGTGGCGCGCGGCTGGACCTGACCGAACAGAAGCTCTACACCATCTCCGAAGGCACCGAGCAGATTCTCGCCAGCCTTGAGGAGCCGGTGGAGCTTAACTTCTTCTACTCCGACACCCTCGCCAAGGACCTGCCGGCGCTGCGCAACTACGCCAGGCGCGTCGAGGAAATGCTCGAGGCTTATCAGCGCGAGGCTGGCGACAAACTCAAGCTGAAGATCATCGACCCCGAGCCGTTTTCCGAGGAAGAAGACAAAGCCGCCGAGTTCGGCTTGCAGGGCGTTCCCTTGCAGCAGGGCGGCGATTCGATCTATTTCGGCCTGGCCGGCAAGAACGCCGCGGGCGACGTGCAGGTGATCCCGTTCTTCGCCCTGGATCAGGAGGAGTTCCTCGAATACGAACTCAGCCGTTTGGTGCAGAACCTGGCCAAACCGCAGCGCCCGGTGGTCGGGGTGTTGTCCGGGCTGCAGATCAATGGTGGCTTCGACATGGCCGCGCGCCAGCCGACGCCGCCGTGGATGCTGATCGAGGAAGTGCGCCAGCTGTTCCAGATCGAAAGCCTGAAAAGCGACGTCGATCTGATCCCCGAAAACGTCTCGGTGCTGCTGCTGATCCATCCCAAGCAGTTGCCGCAGCAGACGCTCTACGCCATCGACCAGTTCGTTCTGCGTGGCGGCAAGTTGCTGGCTTTCGTCGACCCGTTCAGCGAAGCCGACAACCAGGCCGATATGCCGGGTGAGCCGGTAATCGACAAATCCTCCAACCTCGAGCCGCTGTTCAAGGCCTGGGGCCTGCGCATGCTGCCGGACCAGGTACTCGGCGACGGTTCCTACGCCATGGCGGTGAGCATGGGCCAGGGTCAGCGCGCGGTGCGTCATGCCGCCTGGTTGAGCTTGCCGAAGCAGGCGCTGGACCAGGACGACATCAGCACCGCCGCGCTGGAGACCTTGACCGTGGCCACTGCCGGTATCCTCGAACCGCTGGAAGGGGCGAAAACCCAGTTCGTGCCGCTGGTCCAGAGTTCGCAGTACGCCATGCCCTTCGATGTGAAGCGCTTCGGCATGCTGAGCAACCCGGAAGAGTTGATCCGCGAACTGGAGCCGACCGGCGAGCGCTACACCCTAGCCGCGCGGGTCAGCGGGCCGGCGCAGTCGGCCTACCCGGAAGGCATCGAGGGGCAGAAGGACGGCCTCAAACAAGCCGACACCATCAATGTGATCGTGGTCGCCGACACCGATATGCTCACCGACCGCATGTGGGTGCAGGTGCAGGACTTCTTCGGCCAACGCATCCCGCAGCCTTGGGCGGACAACGCCGGCTTCGCGATCAACGCCCTGGACAACCTGGCCGGCTCGGAAGCCTTGATCAGCGTGCGTTCGCGCGGGCGCTTCAGCCGTCCATTCGAGGTGGTCGAGGACATTCAGCGCGAGGCCGAAGCGCGTTTCCGCGAGAAGGAGCAGGCCCTGCAAGCGCGCCTGGCTGACACCGAGCAGAAGCTCGCCGCCCTGCAGCGCAGCGACGACCCGGAAAAGGCCCTCGAACTGACCCCCGAACAGCAAGCCGCAGTGCAGCAGTTCGTGCAGCAGAAGCTGCAGATCCGCAAGGAACTGCGCGATGTGCGTTACCAACTGAACGCCGATATCGAGGCCCTGGGCCGTACCCTGAAGGTTCTCAATATCGCTCTGGTGCCGGTGCTCCTGACCCTCGGGGTATTGGCCTTGTGGCTATGGCGCCGGCGTAAGCACGGTTGAGCGACTGTGCCTGTAGCCCAGATAAGCCTGGGCGCAATCCGGGAACGTTACCCCGGATTGCGCTGACGCTTATTCGGGTTACGGGAGCGGAGCACTGTGGTCGAGTAGGGTGGATGACGCTTTTCTCATCCACCGTCCAGCAATAAGGCGGGGCTGGCCAGGTAAAACTCTTGTTCTATACTCGAAGCCCGTCGAGGCGTGGAACGTCTTTGCGTCACAATAAAAATCGCGAGTTTGGAGACAGTAGTAATGGCTGATCGTGAGACTGGAACCGTCAAGTGGTTCAATGATTCCAAGGGCTATGGCTTTATCCAGCGTGAAAGCGGTGCCGATGTATTCGTGCACTTTCGCGCAATCCGCGGTGAAGGCCACCGTACCCTGGTCGAAGGGCAGAAGGTCGAATACAGCGTTACCCAAGGTCAGAAAGGCCTGCAGGCGGAAGACGTTTCCGCGCTTTGAGCCCTGAACCGAGCAGCAAAGAGAAAGCCCGTCTATGACGGGCTTTCTTGTTTGTCGGGTCTCGGTTCTGCTCCTGTGGGGTGACGATTATCGCGGCCAAGGCCGCTCCTACAGGACAGCCGCGATCCCGTAGCCCGGATGCAATCCGGGGAAATCGAATGCCGACAAAATGCTCGCGGCGGGAACCCACGTACCCCGTAGGAGCGGCCTTGGCCGCGATTGATGGTGAGCGGAGCACCGCCCGTAGCCCGTATAAGCCTAGGCGTAATCCGGGAGCTGTATCGGCCGTGCCTTCTTTCCCCGGATTGCATCCGGGCTACGTTTTTAACCGGTGCGCCAGGTGATTTCTTCCACGCCATCGGCGCTGATGCGCATCCAACGGTCGGCTTGTTCGTCGCTTTCCTCTTCCTGCCAGCCGCCGGGGGCGCAGCGCACTTCGACGCCGAGCGCGGCGAAGGCGGCCTGGGCGCATGCGACGTCGTCGTCCCAGGGCGTGGCGTCGCTTTCCAGATAGAGGCTATGCCACTTGCCCACGGCCTTGGGCAGCCAGACCACCGGAATATCGCCAGCGCGGCATTTGAAGGTCTGGCCCTTCTGCTGCCAGGGCGTGCAGGGGCCTAGCGCTTCGCCGAGCCAGGTGGCGATGGCCACGTGGTCGGCATCCTTGAGGTAGATCTCGATATCCGGCTGGCGCATGGTCATTCTCTGTTGTCGGGACTTAAGAGGCCGTTTGAAACGCGCGGCATAGTCGAGCGCGGTGGTTTTTCAACGGTCTGTGCGTTCGATCCAATCGTAGCGTATGGCAACCGTCACCTCTAAGGGTTCGGCGATTACCGCGGCGCGCCGTTCGGCGCTGGCGCGCCAGCCGTGCGGGGTCATTGCCAGCAGATCGGCGCGGGCTTCGCTGCTGGTCAGCTGCAAGGGGAAGGTCAGGGTTTCGCTATGCGCCAGGCGCATGCCCTCGGGGATCAGTTCCAGGTGCTTCTGATCGTCGTAGTCGCGCACTTCGTCATACAGCTTCTGCCGCAGCTCCATCAGATGCACGCGGGTCGGGCCCATGCGCAGCAGGCCGCCGCCGGGGGCGAGTAGACGTTTGGCCTCCTGCCAATCGAGCGGGCTGAACACGCTGGCGAGCAAGTGGCAGCTGGCATCGGCCAGCGGTACCCGGGCCATGCTCGCGACCAGCCAGCTGAGTTGCGGGGCGCGCTTGCAAGCGCGTTTGATCGCCTCGCGGGAGATGTCCAGGGCGTAGCCTTCGGCCTGCGGCAGGGCGTCGGCGATCTGTCCGGTGTAATAGCCTTCGCCGCAACCGATATCCAGCCAGCGTTGCGGCGTCCGTTCGGCGGCCAGTTCGGCCAGGCGCTTGGCCAGCGGCGCGTAGTGGCCGCCGTCGAGAAAGTGCCGGCGCGCCTCGACCATAGCGGCGTTGTCGCCCGGGTCGCGGCTGTTCTTGTGCTGCACCGGCAGCAGGTTCAGGTAACCCTGGCGCGCGCGGTCGAAACGATGCCCGGCGGGGCAGGCCACACCGTTATCGAGTGCGCTCAGCGCGCCTTGGCAGATGGGGCAGGTCAGCATCAGGCGAGAAGCTTCACGAGGGTCTGATAGTAAATCTCGGTCAGCACGTCCAGGTCGCTGGCCAACACCCGCTCGTTGATCTGGTGGATGGTCGCGTTGACCGGGCCGAGTTCGACGACCTGGGTGCCCATGGTGGCGATAAAGCGGCCGTCGGAGGTGCCGCCGCTGGTCGAGGGCTGGGTGTCGCGGCCGGTCACGGCCTTGATGCTGGCGGCCACGGCGTCGAGCAGCGCGCCCGGTTCGGTGAGGAACGGCAGGCCGGACAGCGCCCATTCGATGTGATAGTCGAGGCCATGCTTGTCGAGAATCGCATTGACCCGCTGTTGCAGGCCCTCGACCGTGGATTCGGTGGAGAAGCGGAAGTTGAAGATCGCCTGCAACTCGCCCGGAATCACGTTGGTCGCGCCGGTGCCGGCATTCAGGTTGGAGACCTGGAAACTGGTCGGCGGGAAGAACGCGTTGCCATCGTCCCAGTGCTCGGCGGCCAGTTCGGCTAGCGCCGGGGCGGCCAGGTGGATCGGGTTCTTCGCCAGGTGCGGGTAGGCCACGTGGCCCTGCACGCCGCGCACCGTCAGCTTGGCGCCAAGGGAGCCGCGGCGGCCGTTCTTCACCACGTCACCGACCAGCGAAGTGCTCGACGGCTCTCCGACGATGCACCAATCCAGGCGCTCGCCGCGTGCGGCCAGGCGTTCGACCACGGCCTTGGTGCCGTACTGGGCCGGGCCTTCTTCGTCGCTGGTGATCAGGAAGGCGATGCGGCCTTTATGTTGCGGGTGGTCGCCGACGAAGCGCTCGACCGCGATGATCATCGACGCCAGGCTGCCTTTCATGTCCGCCGCGCCGCGCCCGCAGAGCATGCCCTGTTCGTCGATCAGCGCATCGAACGGTTGGTGCTGCCAGGCCTGTAACGGACCGGTCGGCACCACGTCGGTGTGGCCGGCGAAGCACAGCACCGGACCATTCTGGGTGCCGCGGCTGGCCCAGAAATTCTCCACTTCCTCGATACGCATGGGTTCGATATCGAAGCCGACCGCGGCCAGGCGGCGCATCATCAATTCCTGGCAACCCTCGTCGACCGGAGTGACGGAGGGGCGGCGAATCAGGTCGCAGGCGAGCTCCAGGGTGGGCGTCAGGGTAGGCGAGGGGACGGTCATTGCGGCTCCAAAGCGGCATCAAGCGGAAAGGCCGCTATCTTAAAGCAAAACGGCGGCCCTTGGCCGCCGTGTCGCTTAGACCGGAATGGCTTCGTCGGCGGTCTCTTCCTGGGGTTTGGGCAGGGATGACAACAGCGCCATGATCAACGCCGCCAGGTACGGCAAGGATTGCACCAGCAGCATCGCCACCCAGAACTTCACGTCGGCGCTGGGCAGGCCCTGGACGATGGCGATGCCCACGGCCGCGCCCCAGAGCAGCAGCATGATGAAGACCTCTTCACGGGCTTCCGCCAGGGCCACCATCAGGCCGTGGTTGCTGGCCATCTTCGGCGTACGGAAGAACGGGATGCTGGTGGTGAAGAAGCCGTACAGCACCGCCTTGGCGATGGTGTGCGACAGCGCCAGCCCGGCCAGCGCGGCGCAGAACGCATCCTTCAGATTGACGCCGACCGCGCGCCGATAGAGGAAGACGATCTTCGCCACCTTGAACACGAACAGCGCCAGCGGCGGAATGGCGAAGATCAGCAGCGGCGGGTCGACCCGCTGCGGCACGATGATCATCGCCGCCGACCAGAGCAACGCGCCCACGGTGAAGAAGATGTTCAGGCCATCGGCGACCCAAGGCAGCCAGCCGGCGATGAAGTGGTAGCGCTGGCCGCGCTTGAGCTCGCAGTCCTGGCCGAGGAACAGGCTGCGCGCGTGGCCTTTCATGATCTGGATGGCACCGTAGGCCCAGCGGAAGCGCTGCTTCTTGAAGTCGATAAAGGTGTCCGGCATCAGGCCTTTGCCGAAGCTGTCATGGGCGTAAGCGGCGGCATAGCCTTTCTTGAACACGCGCAGGCCGAGTTCGGCGTCCTCGCAGATGGTCCAGTCGGCCCACTTCAGTTCGTCCATCACGCTGCGGCGGATCATGGTCATGGTGCCGTGCTGGATGATCGCGTTGCGGTCGTTGCGGGTGACCATGCCGATATGGAAGAAGCCCTTGTATTCGGCGTAGCAGAGCTTCTTGAACGCGCTTTCCTGGTCGTCGCGGTAGTCCTGCGGCGACTGCACCACGGCGATTGCGGGGTCGGCGAAGTGCGGCACCATGTGCTTGAGCCAGTTGCGGTCGACGCAGTAGTCGGAGTCGATCACCGCCACCACTTCGGCATCCGGCGCTGTGTGCGGCAGGATGTAGTTCAGCGCGCCACCCTTGAAGCCGGCCAGGGGCGCGACATGGAAGAACCTGAAGCGCGGCCCGAGCTGTTCGCAATAGGCCTGCACCGGCTCCCACACCGCCGGGTCCTTGGTGTTGTTGTCGATGATCAGTACTTCGAAGTCCGGGTAATCGAGATTGGCCAGGGCATCGAGGGTCTGTTTGACCATCTCCGGCGGCTCGTTGTAGCAGGGCACGTGGATCGACACCTTGGGCCGGTAGGCGTTGTCGGCCAGCACCGGGCAGAACGGCCGCCTGCGGGTGTGCATCCACACGGTTTCCGCCAGCTCATGGGCTTCGGTGAGCAGCACGATAAACACGCCGAGGGCGCCAAAGCCGAGCAGCAGGCCGACCATGATGCTGAACCAGGTGCTGTATTGCTGGCTGTAGTCGTAGCCGATCCATACCAGCAGCGAGCCGCCGGCGAACGCGACGAAGGTCAGGAAGGTGCGTCCGCGCTGGCGCAGCGCGCTGCCGTCGATCAGCAGCAGGGTCAAAGCCATCAATGCCATGACCACCGAGGCGACGGCCAGCAGGCGCCATTGCGGAATGGCCACCACCGGGCCTTCGAAATTGAATTTGGCCTGGCGGTCGAGGTCGTAAACGCCCCAATAGGCACCGACCGAACCTTCGTCGCTGCTTTTCCATGGCTGATCGAAAGCTTCGATGACGAAGTAGTTATAGCCCTTGCTGTTCAGGGTGTTGACCAGGGTGCGCAGGTAGATCGCCTGATCGGCCGGGGAGGCGTCGGCGCCGCCGCGCATGCGGCCGTTGCTCGGCCAGCCCACTTCGGACAGCAGTAGCGGCTTTTTCGGGAAGAGTTTTTTCAGGTCGCGGGCGCGGTCGAGGACGAACTGGGTGGAGTCCTCCATCGGCACGAATTCCCAATAGGGCAGTACGTGGGCGGCGATCAGGTCGACGTGCTCGGCGATCTGGGGGTGCTCCTCCCAGATGTGCCACTGCTCGGAGGTGGTCACCGGTACCTTCACCGCGGCACGCACGCGATCGAGGTAAGCGATCAATGCCTCGGGCTCTATCTCGCTACGGAACAATGCCTCGTTGCCCACCACCACGCGCACGACACTGCGCGAGCTGTTGGCGATCTCGATGGCTTTGGCGATCTCGCGCTCGTTGCGCTGCAGGTCCGGGCTGATCCAGATACCCAGGGTCACCCGCAGGCCCAGTTCCTCGGCGAGCCGCGGAATGTTCGCCAGGCTGCCGTCCACCGAGTAGGTGCGGATGTTGTCGGTCTGCTTGGTGAGCAACTCCAGGTCGGCGCGTATTTCCGCGTCGCTGGGGTAGGTATTGGTCTGTGGGTTCTGCCCCTGGCGGAAGGGCGAGAACGAATAGCCGGAAATCTGCTCGGGCCAGTCCGGCGCGCTGACCGGCCGGTTATAGAGTGCCCAGATACCAGCAAAGAGTGCGGCTATGGCCAGGACCACAACCAGATTGATTCCAAGTTTACGCGCAGGCATAGCGTCTTCAGGTTCCGCAGGGAGGGCAATACAGAGGAGTCGACGAGCGTCGGATGGCGCGCATGCTACTCCGCCGCCCGTGGACTGTATAGCGAGGCTTGAGCCCCTCTTGGCGTGGTTTTTCGGCGTGCCCGAAATTGGAGCAGGAAAGCCCTCGGAAAGTTCTCCGCTGCGCTTAAAACGCCCAGCGCCGCCTGGCTTTTCGGCGCTCCCGCTGTCGGGTGCGCAGCGAATCGCGCTTGGGTGCGGCGGCTGAGCTTTCTATACTGTGCGCCCGCTTGGGTCAGGGTATCGAGGTAATCAAATGACGTTCGACGAACAACGCTTTGCCGGCATTGCCCGCTTGTACGGCCGCGAGGGCGCCGAGCGCCTGGTTGCGGCTCACGTCGCGGTGGTCGGCATTGGCGGCGTCGGCTCCTGGGCGGCGGAAGCCCTGGCGCGCTCGGGGGTCGGCGAGATCTCCCTGTTCGATCTGGACGATGTCTGCGTCAGCAATAGCAACCGGCAACTGCATGCGTTGGACAGCACGCTCGGCCAGCCCAAGGTCGAAGTCATGGCGGCGCGCATTCGTGGCATCAACCCGGCCTGTGTGGTGCATGCGGTGGCGGACTTCGTCACCCGCGAAACCATGGCCGAGTACATCACCGAACAGCTCGATGCGGTGATCGACTGCATCGACAGCGTCAATGCCAAGGCGGCGCTGATCGCCTGGTGCAAGCGGCGCAAGATCCAGGTGATCACCACCGGCGGCGCCGGCGGACAGATCGATCCGACACAGATCCAGGTCGGCGACCTGAACAAGACCTGGAACGATCCGCTGGCGTCCAAGGTACGCTCGATTCTGCGCCGCGATTACAACTTCTCGCGTACCCAGGGACGTAACTACAGCGTGCCCTGCGTGTTTTCCAGCGAACAACTGCGCTACCCCAAACCGGACGGCAGCGTTTGTCAGCACAAGGGGTTCGTCGGCGAAGGGGTCAAACTCGACTGCGCCGGGGGCTTCGGCGCGGTAACCATGGTGACCGCGACCTTTGCCATGGTCGCCGTCGCCAAAACCGTGGAAAAGCTGGTGGCCGGCACGCGGCGGCCCGCTGAGCGTCGCCAGGCGTAACGGATTGTCCAGCCTTGGCTAAGCTTGAATGAACGATTCGACTGGTTACAGGTTTCTTATAGGCACGATGAGGTGGGCGGTGGTGTATAGGTCTTGTCTTGCTTGGCCGACCGAGATGGCTGCGGCATGCATCGCACTTTGCCGGATTCCGCTGCTCGTTCTGGCTATCGCCTTGAGTCCGGCCGGCTCGGCCGAACAGGTCGTGCGCATCGGCACCGGCGACTGGGCGCCCTATGTCGACCAGAGCCGTAGCGACAAGGGCGCCATGGTGCGGCTCGTTCGCGCGGTATTCGCCGAGGCGGGTTATCAGGCGAAATTCGTGTTCTATCCGTGGGACCGCAATGTGCTGAAGCTGCAGCAGGGTTCGCTGGACGCGATCATGCCCTATGCCTGCACCGCGGCCCGGCGCGCTTTCAGCGACTGCAGCGAGCCCATGGTGCGTGGCGAAGTGGTGTTGTTCCACCGCAAGGAATTGGCTTTCGACTGGCAGCAGGTCGATGACCTGCAGAAGTTCCGCATCGGCACCACGTTGGGCTATTCCTACGGGCAGCAATTCGACAAAGCCCATCAGGATGGGCGCCTGAGCATCCTGCAAAACGGTAAGGAGGCCACCAGCTTCCGTTTGCTGGAGCTGGGCCGTATCGACCTGCACCCGCAAGACCGCGCAGTGGGCTACGCCATGCTGCAACGGCTGTTTCCGGCGGAAACCCGGGCGCGTATCACCCACCACCCGCACAGCCTGAGCACCGAACCGCTGCATATGTTGTTTCGCAAGAATGATGCCCGTGGCGCCGAGCTGCGCAGCGTGTTCAATCGCAGCTTGCGTCTGTTCGCCGAACGCGGCGATTTGGCCCGGCTGCAACAAGCCCTGTATTCCGGCAATGCGGATCAGTGGTCGCCGACGGCTAAGCCTTAGCGGTCTGTCGGCTAGGAGGCTTGATCCGGCCGCGGTGAGGCCAAGGTAGCAGTACCGCGATCAGCAAGCCGATTAGTCCGGTGCCACCGGTCTGAGCCATCGCCAGTAGATAATCCCAGCCCTCGCCGGGGCGAATGCATGAGTAGCTAATGGGAATGTCGATCGGTGGTTGCCCCTCGTAGGTGGTGACCACCTCACCAGTGCCCAGGTTGAAGTGGGGCGCATAGGCAAAGTCCTCTGCGATGGCTTGTTCTTCAGCCTCGCTGCAGGCTCCGCGTTGCAGGCCCACGATACTCACGCCTACAAAGATCACCGAGATCAATGCCAAGGAGATGAACTCCCCGCGTCGCGAGCTATTGAATGGTTTGAGGCATAGCCCCGCAAGCAGGCCGGCAAGTCCGGGTGTCAGGTCGAACAGCAATCCCACTGGCCAACCGGCAAAAAACTTGGCGGGCAATAAGTCCAGTGCTCCGGGTATGACAACCAACAGGGTGCAGTAGTAGAGGGTCAATGCCAGGGCGCAGCCGGCGAGAAATCTGTTGGGGTAGATCATCCTTAATCCTTAACGAGTTGTTTAAGTTGATACAGGCCTGGTCAGCTCGCGCATGCGCTGCAATACCGCATGCAAACCATTGCTGCGCGAGGGCGACAATTGGCGCGACAGGCCGAGTTGGGCGAACCAGTCGTCCAGCTCGACTTCCGCCAGTTGCGCGCTGCTCAGGCCATTGACCCTGGCCAGCAGCACGGCCAGCAATCCGCGCAGCAGACGGGCGTCGCTGGCGGCGCGGAACTGCCAGAGGCAATCGCGCTGTTCGGCGACCAACCACACCTGGCTTTCGCAGCCATGCACGCGGTTGTCCTCGTTACGCTCGGTATCCGTGAGCGGCGCCAATCGTTCGCCCCATTGCATCAGCAGGCGCGCCCGCTGTTCCCAACCGGGGCATTGGGCGAAGGCGTCCAAGGCTTCCCGGGCGCTGGCGGGCAGGTTCATCGCAACAGCTCCAGGGCTTGATCCAGGGCGGCGAAGAAGCGCTGCAGGTCGCCGGCGTCGTTATACAAGCCCAGGGATGGCCGGAGCGCCCCGGCCAGACCGAGGCTTTGCAGCAGCGGCATGGCGCAATGATGACCGGCGCGCACGGCGATGCCTTGTTCGGTGAGCAGGTGGGCGAGGTCGGCGTTGTGCACATCCTCGACCACGAAGCTGGCCAGGGCGACATGAGGCTCGCCGAGCAGGCGGATGCCTTCGCGCGCGGCCAATCCGTCGAGCAGCTGGGTGTGCAGTGCGGCCTCATGGGCGGCAACCGCGGTGCTGTCCAGCCCGGCCAGATAATCCAGGCTGGCGCCGAGGGCGATAACGCTGGCGATTGGCGGGGTGCCGGCTTCGAAACCCAGCGGCGCGGGGCGGAACTGCGCGCTCTGGTAGTTGGTGTGGACGAGCATCTCGCCGCCGAACTGCCAATGTTGCAGGCGTTGCAGCGCATCCTCGCGGCCATACAGGATGCCGACGCCGTCCGGGCCGTAAAGCTTATGGCTGGAGCAGACATAGAAATCGCAGCCCAGCGTCTGCATATCGTGCCGGCCATGCACCACACCCTGGGCACCGTCGACCACCGTCAGCGCGTTCTGCGCCTTGGCCAGGGCGAGCAATCGATCTAGTGGCTGCCAGCAGCCGAGCACATTGGACAATTGGCTAACCGCGAGTAGGCGGGTACGTGGGCCAATCAGCTGTGCGGCTTGCGTCAGGTCGATCAGGCCGCTTTCGTTTAGCGGCAGCACCACCAGCTTGAGGCCGCGGCGTAGCGCCAGTTGCTGCCAGGGCAAAAGATTGGCGTGGTGTTCCAGGGCGCTGATGACAAGTTCATCGCCCGCCTGGAACTGGCTCTCCAGTCCGTAGGCCAGTAGGTTGAAGGCTTCGGTGGCGCTACGGGTAAAAACGATTTGCGCAGGGCCCGGCGCATTCAGCCAATGCGCGAGCTTTTCCCGCGTGGCCTCGAAGGCCCGGGTCGCGCGCTCGCCCGGCAGATGCTGGGCGCGATGCACATTGGCCGCGCCACCGGCGTAATAGCCGAGCAGGGCATCGAGCATGGCCTGGGGTTTCTGCGCGGTGGCGGCGCTGTCCAGGTAGGTCTGGCCTTGCGCTTCGAGGGCCAGAATGCCGGGGAAGTCAGCGCGCCAGGGGGACGTAAGAAGCATGGTGTTTTTCCAGAGCGTGTCTGGCGCCTAAAAGTTGGGTTTAACGCGTCGCGAGCGAAGCCCAGGCAAGGCGCAATAAGACGAGGACGTGGAGTTTACTCCAGTAAATGACGCGTCCGAGCCTTAGTGCAACGCTGCCTGGACGAGCGCAGCAGCGTTAAACCAACTTTTTAGTTATGGGCGTGCAGGGCTGCATTTAGCTCGACCGCCGACTTGTGGGTCTTGCATTCCACGGTGCCGGTTTGCGAGTTGCGGCGGAACAGCAGGTCCGGCTGGCCGGCCAGTTCGCGGGCCTTGACCACCTTGACCAGCTGGTTCTGGCCATCGAGCAGGGCCACTTTGGTGCCTGCGGTGATGTACAGACCAGATTCCACGGTGTTGCGGTCGCCCAAGGGGATGCCGATGCCGGCGTTAGCGCCGATCAGGCAGCCTTCGCCGACCGAGATGACGATATTGCCGCCGCCGGACAGGGTGCCCATGGTCGAGCAGCCGCCGCCCAGGTCCGAGC
The DNA here is from genome assembly GCF_946886105.1 of uncultured Pseudomonas sp. Next base: position 32,391 of record NZ_CAMPHV010000026.1, read on the forward strand.
CCTTGCCGACGAACACGCCAGCGGATACCCGGCCTTCGATCATGCCCGGGCCAGCGGTGCCGGCGTTGAAGTTGACGAAACCTTCGTGCATCACTGTGGTGCCTTCGCCGACATAGGCACCCAGGCGGATACGCGCGCCATCGGCGATACGCACGCCGCTCGGGACCACGTAGTCGGTCATCTTCGGGAATTTATCCACGGAGAAGACTTCCAGCAGCTCGCCTTTAAGGCGTGCTTCCAATTGACGCTCGGCCAGTTCGGCCAGATCGATCGCGCCCTGGCTGGTCCAGGCCACGTTCGGCAGCAGCGGGAAAATCCCGGTGAGGTTCAGGCCATGGGGTTTGACCAGACGATGCGAGAGCAGGTGCAGCTTGAGGTAAGCCTCGGGGGTGCTGGTCAGGGGGCTGTCTTCGGCGAGGAAGGTGGCCACCAGTGGCTTATGGCTTTCCGCCAGGCGGGTCAGCAGCGCGGCCTGCACGCTGTCGATGCCCTTCAGGGCTTCGGCCAGTTCGCCCGCTTGCGCGGTGGTGAACGCGATGCTTTGGTTGCCGCCGCTGTAGCCGAGCTTTTGCGCGGCCTTTTCCACCAGTTCGGCCGCGGGGTTGAGCAGCGGCTGGGCGTAGAACACTTCAAGCCAGTTGTTTTGGCGGTTTTGCGAGCCGACACCGAAGGCCAGGCTGAAAAGAGTAGAGGTCATGGGCTTTCCTTTAACGCGAATTCAGGGTTACGGGATTCAGGCCAACTCAGCCGCATAGCTGGCGGGTTTGAAACCAATCAGGGTTTTGCTGCCGAGATCCAGCACCGGGCGCTTGATCATCGACGGTTGGGCGAGCATCAGCTCGATCGCCTTGTTCTGGTCGAGGTCGGCTTTTTGCGCCTCTTCCAGCTTGCGGAACGTGGTGCCGGCACGGTTGAGAACGGTTTCCCAGCCATGCTCGTCGCACCAGCGCTCGAGATTGTCGCGGTCGATGCCGCTGGCCTTGTAATCGTGGAAGGCATATTCGAGGCCATGCTCATCCAGCCAGGTGCGGGCTTTTTTCATGGTGTCGCAGGCTTTGATGCCGAACATGCGCAGCGCTTTAGCGTTCGCGGTCATGGGAGCCTCTGGGCGTGTTGCCAAAATAAGGGCGGATTATGCCACGACATCGTCGTGCGTCGCGTGCGTGTGTTGGCGCGGCAATAGTGCGGTCTGGCGGCCGTGTGCTCTTATCGTGCTGCTGTTTAATGGCTGAATGATGTGATTGTGATGCTATTTTGATGAACTTTGTAGCTAACGTCGTTTAATTAACGCTGCCGTTTGTCCGTCTCCTTTATAAAAAGGGCGCTCAAGGCACTACCATCCCGTCGCGGCAAAAGACCGCGGCGGCGATCAGGAGGGTCGCTTATGTTAACTGTCTGCACGTAGTAGCCGGATGCCCCGCAGTGTAGGCATTAAGACGGATGCACTATGATCGATTTCACCGATTGGAGCTTAACCATTCCCGAGCAGAGTCCTGCTCAAGTCATAAGTACCCAAGCGCTCGAGTCCGGTTATCAGGATCCCTATTTCTATCGTACCGATAATGGTGCGGTGTTCTGGGCGCCGGTGACCGGTACTCATACCAAAGGCAGTAGCTACCCCCGTAGCGAGCTGCGCGAGACCTTCAGCGACGGTAAACAGCGCAACTGGTATTACAAGGAGGGCCTGCACGAGCTGAGTGCGGCGTTGACGGTCCACCAGATCCCTTCCAGTGAGCGCATCGTCATCGGGCAGATCCACAGCAAGGACAGTTCGAAGCCGTTGCTGAAGATTCTCTACCAGCAGGTCAACGGCACGGGCTATGTCTATGCCGAGCTGCGCAATAAGCCTGGCAGCAAGGACAGCCCTATTGTCTTGACCTATAAAGGTATGCCGCTGGGGGCTCGTTTCAACTATGAGATCGATGTGACGCAGACGGGCCAGTTACGGCTCGATCTCAATGGGCGGGTCTATCAGACGGCGCTGAATTCGGCCTGGGCGAAAAAGCGTCTGTATTTCAAGGCGGGGGTCTACACCCTCGATAACAAAGGGTCGTCGAGCGAGGGCGGTCGGGTCGAATTCCACGATCTCTGGGTATCGCACCGCAAGTAGTGTTGTAACAAGCTCGCCCCGGCATCAGTCGGGGCGAGCTGTTTTTAGGGCTTTTAGTTTTTGGCTTTTAGCCCTGCTGGATAAAATTGCGAATCCGTTGTGCGGCTTCGACGCATTCTGCCAATGGAGCTACCAGCGCCATACGCACGCGGCCGGCGCCGGGGTTCTCGCCCTCGACGTTGCGCGACAGGTAGGAGCCGGGCACCACGGTAACGTGCTCGCGGGCGAACAGTTCGCGGGTGAAGCTTTCGTCGTCACTCGGGGTTTTCGCCCACAGGTAGAAGCCGCCATCCGGGCGTTGCACATCCATCACGCCCTCCAGAATCGCCAGCACGGCGTCGAACTTCTCGCGGTACAGGTCGCGGTTGGCTTTGACGTGCGCTTCGTCGCGCCAGGCGGCAACGCTGGCCAGCTGGGTTTGTACCGGCATGGCGCAACCGTGGTAGGTGCGGTACAGCAGAAAGGCCTTGAGAATTTCCGCGTCGCCCGCCACGAAGCCCGAGCGCAGGCCGGGCAGGTTGGAGCGCTTGGACAGGCTGTGGAATACCACGCAGCGTTTGAAGTCATTGCGGCCCAGTTCGGCGCAGGCGCTCAGCAAACCGGCCGGCGGGTTGGCTTCGTCGAAATACAGTTCGCTGTAGCACTCGTCGGCGGCGATCACGAAGTCGAACTTATCGGCCAGGGCAATCAGCTTTTTCAGGGTTTCCAGCGGGATCAGCGCGCCGGTCGGGTTGCCCGGCGAGCAGAGGAAGAGGATCTGGCAACGCTGCCAGACGTCGTCGCTGACCGCCTCGAAATCCGGGTTGAAGCCGTGCTCTTCCAGGCAGGGCAGGTAATGCGGCTGGGCGCCGGCGAGCAAGGCCGCGCCTTCGTAGATTTGGTAGAACGGGTTGGGGCTGACCACCAGACCGTTCGCATCGCGCTGCACCACCGCCTGGGTGAAGGCGAACAACGCCTCGCGGGTGCCGTTGACCGGTAGCACATGGCGCGCCGGGTCGAGCGCGCCGTTCGGCAGGCCGAAGCGCTGGCCGCACCAGTCGGCGATGGCTTCGCGCAGCGCCGGCAGGCCGAGGGTGGTGGGGTACACCGCCAGTTGATCGAGGTTGGCGCTGAGGGCTTCGGCGACGAATGCCGGCGAGCGGTGCTTGGGTTCGCCGATCGACAGGGCAATGGCGGGCTTGTCGCTGGGCGGCTGGATGCCGGCGAGCAGGGCGCGGAGTTTCTCGAAGGGGTAGGGTTGCAACTGGTTCAACGCATTGTTCATGGGGCTTTCCTGGGAACTGCGTGCGGCGACTGCGCACGGGCCATGTGGCCCGCGGGTCGCGCTGCGGTCAAGGTTGAGGTGATCAAAAGCTGATGTGGTTGGCTTCGGTTTTCTGGCCGTTGGCGTCCGACAGCTGCTGGACGATGGCTTCCTGCAGGCGGGTGCAGAGCTCCGGGTCGGATAGCGGCTGGTTATGCGCGTCGGTGACGAAGAATACGTCCTCCACCCGCTCGCCGAGGGTGGCGATCTTGGCGTTCTGCAGCGACAGGTCGAAGTCGAGGAAGATGCGCCCGACGCGTGCCAGCAGCCCGGGGCGATCCGGTGCGGTCAGTTCGAGAATGGTCACCGGCCGATTGGCATCGTTATGGATAGTCACCCGCGGGGCGAAGGCGAAATGCTTGAGCTGGCGCGGTACCCGGCGCTGGATAATGCTCGGGTACTCGTCGGGATTTTTCAGGGCGTCGATCAGGCCCTGGCGGATCTGCTTGATCCGTGCTGGGTTGTCGCCGATGGAGTCGCCTTCCGCTTCCAGCACTATGTAGGTGTCGAGGGTGAATTGGCTGGTCGAGGTGAGAATCCGCGCGTCGTGAATGCTCAGGTTGAGCTGCGCCATGGCAGCCACGGTCACGGCGAAGAAATCATGCTGATCCTGTGCGTAGATGAAAATCTGGGTGCCGCCTTCGAACTCGCGCTGAGTGGTTTCCTTGATCAGCACCAGCGGGTTGCCGTCGTTGGGGTGCTGGAGGATCGCCTCGGTGTGCCAGACCACATCGCTGGCGCTATGGCGCAGAAAGTAGTCGTCGCCGAGTTGCGACCAAAGCTGTTCGGCGTCGTCCGGGTCGGTGCCGCCGCGCACCAGGATGTCGAGCGCCGCGCTTTGGGTCAGGCGGATCTGCTCTTCGCGGTCCAGCGGGTTTTCCAGGCCGCGGCGCAGGGCGCGCTTGGTCTCGGTGTAGAGCTGGCGCAGCAGGCTGGCGCGCCAGGAGTTCCACAGCGTCGGGTTGGTGGCGTTGATGTCGGCCACGGTCAGCACGTAGATATAGTCCAAGCGGGTTTGGTCGCCGACCAGGCGGGCGAAATCGAAAATCACCTGGGGGTCGGAGAGGTCCTTGCGCTGGGCGGTGGTCGACATCACCAGGTGGTTTTGCACCAGCCAGACGATCAGCTTGGTGTCCCAGTTCGGCAGTTGATGGCGTACGCAAAAGGCTTCGGCGTCCACCGCGCCGAGCGCCGAGTGATCGCCGCCGCGGCCCTTGCCGATGTCGTGGTAAAGGCCTGCGAGGTAGATCAATTCCGGTTTGGGCAGCTTGCCGATGCGCTTGCTGGCCAGCGGGAATTTTTCCGACATCTGGGTGTTCTGCGTGTACTGCAGTTTGCGCAGGTGCTTGATCAGGTTGAGGGTGTGCGCATCGACCGTATAGATGTGGAACAGGTCGTGCTGCATCTGCCCGACGATCAGGCCGAACTCCGGCAGGTAGCGGCCGAGGATGCCGTAGCGGTTCATTCGGCGCAGGTTGCGGTGGATGCCCTGTTCGCATTTGAACAGCTCGATGAACAGGCTGGTGTTGCGGATATCGCGACGGAAATCGTCGTCGATCAGGTGGCGGTGGTCGCGCAGCAGGCGAATGCTGTCGGCGCACACGCCGTTGATCTCCGGGTGCTGGGCCATCAGCACGAAGATTTCCAGAATGGCGAACGGGGTACGTTTGAACACGTTCGGGTGGGTGACTTCGATATAGCCGTTGCGCAGTTGGAAGCGGCTGTTGAGTTGCGTGGCGGGGCTGCTTTCGCCGGCGCGGAGGATCTGTTCTTCGAAGTGCTGATTGATCAGGTCGCTCAGCTCGGCGATGCTCATGATCACCCGGTAGTACTTCTGCATGAAGCGCTCGACCGCGAGCTTGGCGTCGCCGTCTTCGAAGCCCAGCAGGCTGGCGATGGCGCGCTGGTGGTCGAACAGCAAGCGGTCTTCGGCGCGGCCGGCGAGCATGTGCAGCGCATAGCGCACCTTCCATAGGAAGTCCTGGGAGGCGGCGAGCAGGGCGTATTCGCTTTCCAGGAGAAAGTCCTGGCCGAGCATGGCGTGCAGATTGAGGGTGCCGAAATGCCGGCGCGCGACCCAGAGAATGGTCTGGATATCGCGCAAACCGCCGGGCGAGCCTTTGACGTTGGGCTCCAGGTTGTATTCGGTGTCGTTGTACTTGGCGTGACGAGCCCGCTGCTCTTCGCGCTTGGCCAGGAAGAACTGCTTGCTCGGCCACATGTGCTCGCTGGCGGTGACCGCCTGCATACGTTGGCGCAGGCGTTCGGGACCGGCGATGGTGCGGCTTTCCATCAGGTTGGTGACCACTGTCAGGTCGGCGCGGGCCTCTTCGGCGCACTCGTCCACCGAACGCACGCTTTGGCCGACTTCCAGGCCGATATCCCAGAGCAGGGTGAGAAAGGATTCTATGGGCTCGCGGAAGGTCTCGTGGTCGGCCTTGTCCAGCAGGATCAGCAGGTCGATATCCGAGTAGGGGTGCAATTCGCCGCGACCGTAACCGCCCACCGCCAGCAGGGCGATATCGGCGTTTTCGCTCCAGTCCAGGCGCTCCCAGGCTTCGCGCAGGATCTGGTCGGTGAACCAGGCGCGGTCCTCGACCAGTTGGCGTATGTCACCGCCTTCCTTGAAGCGCGCATCGAGTATTTCATGAGCGCGGTGAATGGCCTTCTTGAAGGCGCCGATGGGGCTGGCCTTGAGAGCGAGCTCGGCCTGGAACTGTCCGCGGTCGAACAATTGGCGATCTTCCTGCGGCATACGGTGACCTTCCTTCTATCAAGTACCTATCAGGCCGTTGAAAAACTACCTGCGTTGGCAATACTGCGTTAAAAGCAGCCTCGGGTGCGAGCCCAGGCTAGGCGCCCCCATCAAAATGCTCATTTACAGCACGTAAAGTCGAGTGCGACCCCAGTCGCTTTTTCGGCTGTTTTTGTGGGGGCGCCTAGTCCTTGTCTTGCCTGCCTCGCCTACGTTTTTCAACGGCCTGCTATAGGTGCGGGCGCGACGATCAGGCCGAGGTGCGGGCGATGGTGTCGTCGTTGCGCAGGGTGAATATCTCGTAACCATCGGCGGTAACCAGGATGGTGTGCTCCCACTGGGCGGAGAGTTTGCGGTCCTTGGTGATCGCGGTCCAGCCGTCGCCGAGCAGGCGGGTTTCCGCGCGACCCTGGTTGATCATTGGCTCGATGGTGAAGGTCATGCCTTCCTTCAGTTCCATGCCGGTGCCGGCACGGCCGTAATGCAGCACCTGCGGCTCTTCATGGAACACCGCGCCGATGCCATGGCCGCAATATTCGCGCACCACCGAGAAACCGTTCTTCTCGGCATGCTTCTGGATCACTTCGCCGATATCGCCGAGGCGTGCGCCCGGCTTGACCAGCTCGATGCCCTTGTACATGCATTCCTGGGTGATCTTGGCCAGGCGCTCGGCCCACTCGGGTACTTTGCCGACCATGAACATCTTGCTGGTGTCGCCGTGGTAGCCGTCCTTGATCACGGTGATGTCGATGTTCAGCACATCGCCGTCTTTCAAAGGCTTTTCGTTGGGGATGCCGTGGCAAACCACATGGTTGACCGAGGTGCAGATCGACTTGGGGAAGCCTTTATAGTTGAGCGGTGCGGGGATGGCCTGTTGCACGTCGACTATATAGTTGTGGCAGATGCGATCCAGCTCTTCGGTGGTCACGCCGGGCTTGACGTGTTCGCCGATCATTTCCAGCACCTCGGCGGCCAGGCGGCCGGCCACGCGCATTTTCTCGATTTCAGCGGGCGTTTTGATGGTGACGGTCATCTGGGGTCTCTGGGCAAGCGGAAAAAGGAAGCTATGTTAGCAGCTTCAAGCCGCAAGCCATAAGCCGCAAGCGCGAGCCAGCCGCTCTTGTGGCTTGAAGCCTGTAGCTTACGGCCACCTTTTGTGATATAAAACGCGCCGCTTTACGGGCTGTAGGCTCGAAAGCATAAACCCACACACGTATCGACACGGTTTCCTGGGTGCCTTGCGGCAAGTTCGCTGGGTTGGAAATTGGGATGCGTGGAGGCCTAACCCGACTTATCAAGGAACTATCATGTCCCAAGTCAATATGCGCGATATGCTGAAGGCCGGTGTGCACTTCGGCCACCAGACCCGTTACTGGAACCCGAAAATGGGTAAATACATTTTCGGCGCACGTAACAAGATCCACATCATCAACCTTGAAAAAACCCTGCCGATGTTCAACGACGCGCTGTCGTTCGTTGAGAAACTGGCTTCGGGCAAAAACAAGATTCTGTTCGTCGGCACCAAACGTTCCGCTGGCAAGATCGTTCGCGAAGAAGCGGCCCGTTGCGGTTCGCCGTTCGTCGATCACCGCTGGTTGGGCGGCATGCTGACCAACTACAAAACCATCCGCGCCTCGATCAAGCGTCTGCGTGATCTGGAAGTTCAGTCCCAGGACGGTACTTTCTCCAAGCTGACCAAGAAAGAAGCCCTGATGCGCACCCGCGATCTGGAAAAACTGGATCGCAGCCTGGGCGGTATCAAGGATATGGGCGGCCTGCCGGACGCTCTGTTCGTGATCGACGTCGATCACGAGCGCATTGCTATCACCGAAGCCAACAAGCTGGGTATCCCGGTTATTGGCGTGGTCGATACCAACAGCAGCCCTGAAGGCGTTGACTACATTATCCCGGGTAACGACGACGCCATCCGCGCCATCCAGCTGTACATGGGCGCTATGGCCGATGCAGTGGTGCGTGGTCGCAACAACGTCGCTGGCGGCACCGGCGAGTTCGTCGAGCAAGCGCCGGCTGCTGAAGCGGCTGAAGGCTGAGTCACTAACGCCTGGCGTTGACTCAGTACGCAAAAAGGGGGCTAGGCCCCCTTTTTGCCACTCTGGAAACGCTGTCGGTCTGTTTTCGCAGTTGGGTTCACGCGTTAGCCGGCAGCTGTTTTAAAGAATTGAACGCCCGCCAAGTCGGGTGGAATGGTTGAAAACCTATCCAAGAGGATTTTGAAAATGGCAGAGATTACTGCGGCGTTGGTCAAAGAACTGCGCGAGCGTACCGGCGAAGGCATGATGGATTGCAAAAAGGCCTTGACCAAGGCTGGCGGCGACATCGAAAAAGCCATTGACGACATGCGTGCTTCCGGCGCGATCAAAGCCGCCAAGAAGGCCGGCAACATCGCCGCTGAAGGCGCTATCGGGGTCAAGGTTGCCGACGACGGCAAATCCGCCGTGATCCTGGAAGTCAACTCGCAGACCGACTTCCTGGCTCTGCAGGACGACTTCAAGAACTTCGTCACCAGCAGTGTCGAAAAAGCTTTCGCCGATAAACTGACCGACGCAGCTCCGCTGATCGCCGCTCAGGAAGCCGCGCGCGAAGCGCTGGTGGCCAAAGTGGGCGAGAACGTCAACATCCGTCGTCTGGCCCGCGTTGAAGGCGACGTGGTCAATGCTTACCTGCACGGCAACAAGATCGGCGTGGTCGTGGTCCTGAAAGGCGGTAACGCCGAGCTGGCCAAAGACATCGCTATGCACGTTGCGGCGAGCAACCCTGAGTTCCTGCTGCCGTCGGAAGTCTCCGCAGATGCCATCGAACGCGAGAAAGGCGTGTTCCTGAGCCTCAACGAAGACAAGATCAAAGGCAAGCCGGCTGAAATCGTCGAGAAGATGGTTGCGGGCCGTATCCAGAAGTTCCTCGCCGAAGCCAGCCTGGTCGAGCAAGCCTTCGTCAAGGATCCGGAAGTCAAGGTCGGCGCCCTGGCCAAGAAAGCTGGTGCTGAAATCGTTTCCTTCACCCGCTTCCAGGTGGGCGAGGGCATCGAGAAGCCGGCTGACAACTTTGCTGAAGAAGTTGCCGCACAACTGGCTGCCAGCAAGCAGTAAGACGTTTATAGTGTTGCCCCGAAGAGGCTGCCCGCTCACGCGCGCGGCCTCTTTTTCAAACTAGAGGGATGCTCGGCGCGTCGCGCCGGGACTTCGAGCGCTACGAGGCGCTCGATGATACGGGCCGCCAAGGCCCGCAAAAGCATTCAACGCCGCAGGAGAGACTGGTAATGGCTCAGCAGATGAGTGGTCGTCAACCGCGCTACAAGCGCATTCTGCTCAAACTCAGCGGCGAGGCCCTGATGGGGTCTGAAGATTTCGGCATCGATCCCAAGGTTCTCGATCGCATGGCTCTGGAAGTCGGTCAGCTGGTCGGCATCGGCGTGCAGGTCGGTCTGGTGATTGGTGGCGGTAACCTGTTCCGCGGCGCCGCACTGTCGGCCGCGGGTATGGATCGGGTCACCGGCGATCACATGGGAATGCTGGCCACCGTAATGAACGCCCTGGCCATGCGCGACGCCCTGGAGCGTTCGAATATCCCGGCGATCGTGATGTCGGCGATTTCCATGGTCGGCGTGACCGATCATTACGACCGGCGCAAGGCGCTGCGTCATCTGAAAACCGGTGAGGTGGTGATTTTCGCCGCTGGCACTGGCAATCCGTTCTTCACCACCGACTCGGCTGCCTGCCTGCGGGCCATCGAGATCGATGCCGATGTGGTGCTGAAGGCGACCAAGGTGGATGGCGTGTACACCGCCGATCCGTTCAAAGACCCGCATGCGGAGAAGTTCGATCGTCTGACTTACGATGAAGTGTTGGACCGTAAGCTGGGCGTGATGGATCTGACGGCCATTTGTTTGTGCCGCGATCACAATATGCCGCTACGTGTCTTCAATATGAATAAACCCGGTGCCTTGCTGAATATCGTGGTGGGCGGCGCCGAAGGTACTCTGATCGAGGAAGATGCAAAATGATCAATGAGATCAAGAAAGACGCCCAAGAGCGCATGCAGAAAAGCCTGGAGTCGTTGACTCACGCATTCAGCCGGATTCGCACCGGTCAGGCACACCCGAGCATTCTCGGTGGTGTGATGGTGCCTTACTACGGCGCCGATACGCCGCTGAATCAGGTCGCCAGCGTCACCGTCAAGGATGCCCGGACCCTGCAGGTCGTGGCTTTCGAGCGCAATATGCTATCCGCCGTCGACAAGGCGATCCAGAGCTCCGGTCTGGGCTTCAACCCGACCAACCTGGGCGAACTGCTGCTGATCTCCATGCCGGCTCTGACCGAGGAAACCCGCAAGGGCTTCACCAAGCAGGCGCGCGATGCGGCGGAAGATGGTCGTGTGGCCGTGCGCAATATTCGCCGCGATGCCTTGAGTCAATTGAAGGATCTGGTCAAAGAGAAAGAGATCAGTGAAGACGAAGAGCGTCGTGCTGCGGATGATATCCAGAAGCTCACCGACAAGTTCGTGGCGGAAATCGAAGTAGCCGTGAAGCAGAAAGAAGCGGATCTGATGGCTGTTTAATAGCCAGGATATCGTCATGGATACTACCCGCTCAGCCGCTCAGGTGGCCGTGCCACGTCATGTGGCAATTATCATGGATGGCAATAATCGCTGGGCGAAGAAGCGCCTGCTGCCGGGAGTCGCCGGTCATAAAGCGGGCGTCGATGCGGTGCGTGCGGTCATCGAAGTGTGCGCCGAAGCGGGGGTCGAGGTGCTGACCCTGTTCGCTTTCTCCAGCGAGAACTGGCAGCGCCCGGCCGCGGAAGTGGGCGCGTTGATGGAGTTGTTCCTTGGCGCGCTCCGTCGCGAGGCGAAGAAGCTCAACGACAACGACATCAGTTTGCGCATCATCGGCGATCGCTCGCGCTTTCATCCGGAGTTGCAGGCAGCGATGCTCGATGCCGAGGCGCAGACCCGCGGCGACAAGCGCTTCGTCCTGCAGATCGCCGCCAACTATGGCGGTCAGTGGGATATCGTCCAGGCCGCCCAGCAACTGGCCCGGGATGTTCAGGCCGGCGTTTTGCAGCCGGGGGATATCACCCCTCAGCGGTTGCAAAACTGCCTAGCGACAGGCGACTTGCCGCTACCGGACCTGTGCATTCGCACCGGTGGCGAGCATCGCATCAGCAACTTTTTGCTCTGGCAACTGGCCTATAGCGAACTGTATTTCTCTGATCTGTTCTGGCCGGACTTCAAACACGATGCCATGCGCAAGGCTCTGGCGGACTTCGCCAAACGTCAACGCCGTTTTGGTAAAACCAGTGAGCAGGTCGAAACCGAGGCGCGGGCTTAATGCTTAAACAACGGATTATCACGGCGCTGGTTTTATTGCCGTTCGCTCTGGCTGGCTTCTTTCTTCTGGATGGCACCCTGTTCGCGCTGTTCATCGGTCTGGTGGTGAGTCTGGGCGGCTGGGAATGGGCGCGTCTGGCCGGTTTCGCCGCGCAATCCGCGCGGGTGGGGTACGCCCTGCTGGTCGCTGTGCTGCTTTTCGGCCTCTATCGAGTGCCGGCGTTCGCGCCTTGGCTGCTGGCGCTCGGCGTCGCCTGGTGGGCGGTGGCGACGGCGATGGTATTCAATTACCCGACCAGCAGCCGCTATTGGGGTGGTGCGATTGGCAAGTTGCTGATCGGTCTGCTGATTCTGTTGCCGGCCTGGCAAGGCTTGTTGCTGCTTAAGCAATGGCCGGAAGCGAACCTGTTGATTCTGGCGGTGATGGTGCTGGTGTGGGGGGCGGATATCGGTGCTTACTTCTCGGGTAAGCGTTTCGGCAAGCGCAAGTTGGCACCACGGGTCAGTCCCGGCAAGAGTTGGGAAGGGGTGATCGGCGGTTTGCTGACGACCCTGTCGATCTGCGTCGCTGTAGGGTTGTATCGGGGCTGGTCGGTCAGCGGTTTGCTGTTGGCCATGGCCGGCACCCTGGTGGTGGTTTTGATCTCGGTGGTCGGCGACCTCACTGAAAGCATGTTCAAGCGTCAGTCCGGGATCAAGGACAGCAGCAATCTATTGCCGGGGCATGGCGGTGTGCTCGATCGTATCGATAGCCTGACCGCGGCAATTCCGGTATTCGCCGCCTTGCTGTGGTTGTCCGGTTGGGGCGCGCAGTGAGTCGTCCGCAGCAGATAACCGTGCTGGGAGCGACGGGCTCGATCGGCCTGAGCACCCTGGATGTGATTGCGCGGCACCCCGAGCGTTATCAGGTTTTCGCGCTTTCCGCGTTCAGCCGTCTGGCCGAACTGGAAGCCTTGTGCATGATTTACCGCCCGCTGTTCGCGGTGGTGGCCGATGCCCAGGCCGCTCGCGATCTGCAGGGGCGGTTGCAGGCGTCCGGTCTGGCCACTCGGGTGCTGTTCGGTGAGGCGGGCTTGTGCGAGGTGGCTGCGCATGCCGAGGTCGACGCGGTGATGGCTGCGATCGTCGGCGCCGCGGGGCTGAAGCCGACCTTGGCGGCGGTCGAGGCCGGCAAAAAAGTACTGCTGGCCAACAAAGAAGCCTTGGTCATGTCCGGTGCGCTGTTTATGCAGGCGGTGCGTCAGAGCGGTGCGGTACTGCTGCCGATCGACAGCGAGCACAACGCGATCTTTCAGTGCTTGCCGGGCGATTATGCGCGCGGCCTGACCCAGGTCGGCGTACGCCGTATCCTGTTGACGGCGTCCGGTGGGCCGTTCCGTGAAACCCCGCTGGAACAGCTGCTCGAGGTGACGCCCGAGCAGGCCTGTGCCCACCCCAATTGGTCGATGGGGCGCAAGATCTCGGTGGATTCGGCGAGCATGATGAATAAGGGTCTCGAATTGATCGAGGCCTGTTGGTTGTTCGACGCTCGGCCCGCGCAAGTCGAAGTGGTGATCCATCCGCAGAGCGTGATCCATTCGCTGGTCGACTACGTCGATGGTTCGGTGCTCGCGCAGTTGGGCAACCCGGATATGCGCACCCCGATCAGTCACGCGCTGGCCTGGCCCGAGCGGATCCATTCGGGGGTCGCTCCGCTGGACCTGTTCGCCGTCGCCCGGCTGGACTTTCAAGCCCCCGACGAACAGCGCTTTCCCTGTTTGCGGTTGTCGCGTCAGGCGGCCGAGGCGGGCGGTACCGCGCCGGCCATGCTCAACGCGGCCAACGAAGTAGCAGTGGCGGCGTTTCTCGAGCGGCGCATCCGCTTTCCCGAGATCGCGCGTATCATCGACAGTGTTCTCAATGCCCAGGCCGTCGAGGCGGTCGAAAGCCTGGATGCGGTGCTTGCCGCCGACGGCCGCGCGCGCGAATTGGCGGGGCATTGGTTGAGCGATCGCAATAGCCGGCGCGGAGAAGCTTGATGAGTGCGCTCTATATGATCCTTGGCACCCTGGTCGCATTAGGGGTGCTGGTTACGTTCCACGAGTTCGGCCATTTCTGGGTGGCGCGGCGCTGCGGCGTCAAGGTGCTGCGTTTCTCCGTGGGCTTCGGCACGCCGTTGCTGCGCTGGCATGATCGCCAGGGCACTGAGTTCGTGATCGCCGCCATCCCCTTGGGCGGCTACGTTAAAATGCTCGACGAGCGCGAGGGCGACGTGCCTCCCGCGCAGCTCGAGCAAGCCTTCAACCGTAAAAGCGTGCGCCAGCGTATTGCCGTGGTCGCAGCCGGGCCGGTGGCCAACTTTATCTTGGCCCTGTTGTTCTTCTGGCTGGTGGCGATGCTCGGCGGTCAGCAGGTTCGACCGGTTATCGGCGCGGTGGAGCCCGGCAGCTTGGCTGCCGAGGCCGGGTTGCAGGCGGGCCAGGAAATCGTCGCGGTGAACGATAAACCGACCAGCGGCTGGGCTGCGGTCAACCTGCAGTTGGTACGCCGGCTGGGCGAGAGCGGTACGCTATCGGTCGATGTCCGCGAACCGGGCTCGACGCTCGACAGCCAGCGGCAGATCGTCCTCAAGGACTGGCTCAAGGGCGTCGCCGAGCCGGATCCGATCGGCTCGTTGGGCATTCGCCCCTGGCGGCCGGTCCTGGCGCCGATTCTGGCGCAGCTGGATCCGAAAGGGCCGGCGACCGCGGCCGGTTTGCAGATCGGCGACCGCCTGCTGGCCCTCGATGGGCAGGCCCTGGACGATTGGCAGCAACTGGTCGATCGGCTGCGCGGTATGCCCAATCGCTCGGTAACGCTGCAGGTCGAGCGTGAAGGTCAGCGCCTGGATGTGCCGGTGACCCTGGCCGCGCGCGGCGAAGGCGAGGCGCGGATCGGTTACTTGGGCGCCGGCGTACAGGGCGTCGATTGGCCGCCGGAAATGCTCCGCGAGGTCAGTTACGGCCCGGTTGATGCCGTGGCTGAGAGCTTCAAGCGCACCTGGGCGATGAGTCTGCTGACCCTTGATTCGTTGAAGAAAATGCTCTTCGGCGAGCTCTCGGTAAAAAACTTGAGCGGGCCGATAACCATTGCTAAAGTGGCGGGCGCTTCGGCTGAGTCGGGTTTGGGGGATTTCCTTAATTTCCTCGCCTACCTGAGCATAAGTTTGGGGGTTCTCAACCTGTTGCCGATCCCAGTATTAGATGGGGGGCATCTGCTTTTTTACCTGATCGAATGGGCGCGTGGCCGTCCATTGTCCGAACGGGTGCAGGGTTGGGGGGTGCAGATAGGCATCAGCTTGGTGGTTGGGGTCATGTTGCTTGCCCTGGTCAACGATTTGGGTCGTTTGTAACCATTACTGAATTACAAATCTGTCGCCTCGAGCGGCAGATTTTTTTATCGTCAGTTGGAAATAAGAAAGGACTTCATGAAACGTCTGCTGCTACCTGCGGTAATTGCCGCATCGATGATCGCCGAAGTTCACGCCGAGTCCTTCACCATCTCCGATATCCGTGTCAACGGCCTCCAACGAGTGTCTGCGGGCAGTGTATTCGGTGCATTGCCGCTCAATGTCGGCGAGCAAACTGATGACCGTTTGCTGGTGGAGGCTACACGCGAGCTGTTCAAAACCGGTTTCTTCCAGGATATCCAGCTCGGTCGCGATGGCGATGTGCTGGTGATTACCGTGGTCGAACGCCCCTCGATCTCCAGCATCGAAATCGAAGGCAACAAGGCGATTAGCAGCGAAGACCTGCTCAAGGGCTTGAATCAGTCCGGTCTGTCCGAAGGCGAGATTTTCCAGCGTGCGACCCTCGAAGGGGTGCGCAACGAACTGCAACGCCAGTACGTGGCCCAGGGCCGCTACTCCGCCGAGATCGAAGCCGAAGTGATCCCCCAGCCGCGTAACCGCGTCGCGCTGAAGATCAATATCAACGAAGGTTCGGTCGCCGCCATTCAGCACATCAACGTGGTCGGCAACAGCGTCTTCTCCGACGAAGACCTGATCGACCTGTTCGAGCTGAAAACCACCAACTGGTTGTCGTTCTTCCGTAACGACGACAAGTACGCCCGCGAAAAACTTTCCGGTGACTTGGAACGCTTGCGTTCCCACTACCTGGACCGCGGCTATATCGGCATGGACATCACCTCCACCCAGGTGTCCATCACCCCGGACAAGAAGCACGTCTATGTCACCGTCAACATCGACGAAGGCGAGAAGTACAGCGTTCGCGAAGTGAAACTCTCCGGCGATCTCAAGGTGCCGGAAGAAGATATCAAGTCGTTGTTGCTGGTGAAGGAAGGCCAGGTGTTCTCGCGTAAAGTGATGACCACCACCTCCGAACTCATCACTCGCCGCCTGGGTAACGAAGGCTACACCTTCGCCAACGTCAACGCCGTGCCGGAAGCGCACGACGAAGACAACACGGTTTCCATCACCTTCGTCGTCGACCCGGGCAAGCGTGCCTATGTCAACCGGATCAACTTTCGCGGCAACACCAAGACCGAAGACGAAGTGCTGCGTCGCGAAATGCGCCAGCTCGAAGGCGGTTGGGCCTCGACCTATTTGATCGACCAGTCGAAAGCCCGTCTGGAACGCCTCGGCTACTTCAAGGAAGTCAACGTCGAGACCCCGCAAGTGCCGGGTACCGACGACCAGATCGACGTGAACTACAGCGTCGAGGAACAGGCTTCCGGCTCGATCACCGCCAGCGTCGGTTTTGCCCAGAATGCCGGTCTGATCCTTGGTGGCTCGATTTCCCAGAGCAACTTCCTCGGTACCGGTAACAAGGTCAGCATCGGCTTGACCCGTAGCGAGTACCAGGAAAGCTACAACTTCGGCTTCGTCGACCCCTATTGGACCGAAGATGGCGTCAGCCTGGGCTACAACGCCTTCTACCGCACCACCGATTACGACGAACTCAACACCGATGTTTCCAGTTATGCGGTGGACAGTTATGGTGCCGGTGTGAGCATCGGTTACCCGATCAGCGAAACCTCACGCCTGACCTATGGCCTGACCATTCAGCAGGACGATATCAGCACCGGCATCTTTACCGTCGATGAGATCTTCGACTTCATGGAAGAGGAAGGCGACAGCTATCTCAACCTGAAAGGCTCGATCGGCTGGTCCGAGTCGACCTTGAACCGCGGGGTCATGGCCAACCGCGGGCATTCGCAGAGCCTGGTGTTCGAAACCACGTTGCCGGGCAGCGACCTGTCGTTCTTCAAGCTGGATTACCGCGGCCAGATATTCAAGCCGCTCAGCGACAACTACACCCTGCGCCTGCATACCGAATTGGGTTATGGCGACAGCTACGGTTCGACTTCGAGCTTGCCGTTCTACGAGCATTACTACGCGGGCGGCTTCAACTCGGTCCGTGGCTTCAAGGACAACAGCCTGGGGCCGCGCAGTACCCCGAGTCTGGGTGAGAGCGTGACCGGTAACGAGGGTACCGAGCGCGATCCGGATCAAGATCCGCTGCCGTTCGGTGGCAACGTGATGGTGCAGGGCGGCGTCGAACTGTTATTCCCGATGCCGTTCGTCAAGGATCAGCGCTCGCTGCGCACGGCCTTCTTCTGGGACGTGGGTAACGTTTACGACACCTCGTGCGGACGCACCCAGGAAAGCTGCAACGGGCTCGATGCCGGCGAGCTGGCCAGCTCCGTCGGTCTCGGTCTGACTTGGATCACTGCGCTAGGTCCGTTGAGCTTCAGTCTGGCCATGCCAATCGTCAAACCGGACGACGCCGATACCGAAATATTCCAATTCTCTCTCGGTCAGACGTTCTAAGCGTCTGATCCATAACGACAATAGTTTCTGTAGGAGTGCATCGTGCGTAAGTTGACTCAACTGGTTCTGTTAAGTGCGGTAATGCTGGCGACCCCGGCATTCGCCGAAATGAAAATCGCCGTGCTGAATTATCAGATGGCTCTGCTCGAATCTGACGCGGCCAAGCGCTACGCGGTGGATGCGGAGAAGAAATTCGGCCCGCAACTGAATAAGCTCAAGACCCTGGAAAGCGACGCCAAGCGCATTCAGGATCGTCTGGTAAAAGACGGCGACAAGATGCAAACCGCCGAGCGCGAGCGTCTGGAACTCGAATTCAAGCAAAAAGCCCGCGATTTCCAATTCCAATCCAAGGAATTGAACGAAGCCAAGGCCGTCGCCGACCGCGAGATGCTGAAAACCCTCAAGCCGAATCTCGACAAAGCCGTCGAGGAAGTGATCAAGGGCGGCAGTTTCGACCTGGTGCTCGAGCGCGGCGCAGTGATTGATGTCAAACCTCAGTTCGACATTACTCGCCAAGTCATCGAGCGTATGAACAAGCTGCGTTGATCATGACGACGCTGCAGTTCTCTCTCGGTCAATTGGCCGAGCGTCTGGGTGCCACTCTGCGTGGCGCGCCGGAGACCGTCGTGCGCGGCTTGGCCTCCTTGCAGGATGCCGGCCCGGATCAGCTGAGCTTTTTGGCCAACGCGCAGTACCGCAAGCACCTGGCCGGTAGCCGAGCCGCTGCGGTATTGCTCAATGCGGCCGATGCCGAAGGCTATGCCGGCGCCGCGTTGATCGTCGCCAATCCCTATCTGGCTTATGCCCAGCTGTCGCATTTGTTCGACCGTAAGCCCCGGGCTGCGGCCGGCGTGCATCCGACGGCGTCTGTGGCGGCCGACGCGCAGGTCGACGCCAGCGCCAGTATCGGCGCCTATGCGGTGATCGAAAGCGGCGCCCAGGTCGCTGCTGGGGTGACTGTCGGCGCGCATTGCGTCGTCGGTGCGCGTTCGGCGATCGGCGAGGGTGGTTGGCTCGCGCCGCGGGTGACGCTCTATCACGATGTACGTATCGGTAAGCGAGTGGTGATCCAGTCGGGCGCGGTGATCGGCGGCGAGGGCTTCGGCTTCGCCAACGAGAAGGGCGTCTGGCAGAAAATCGCGCAAATCGGTGGTGTGAGCATTGGCGACGACGTCGAAATCGGCGCCAACACCACCATTGATCGCGGCGCCCTGGCCGACACGTTGATCGGCAATGGCGTCAAGCTGGACAATCAGATCATGATCGCGCACAACGTGCAGGTCGGGGATAACACCGCGATGGCGGGTTGTGTCGGTATTTCCGGCAGTACCAAAATCGGCAAGAACTGCATGATCGCCGGTGGTGTGGGCATGGTCGGACACATCGAAGTGTGCGACGGGGTGTTCGTCACCGGTATGACCATGGTTACTCGTTCCATCACCGAGCCGGGTTCGTATTCGTCCGGCACTGCCATGCAGCCCGCTGCGGAGTGGCGCAAGAGCGCCGCGCGAATCCGTCAGTTGGACGACATGGCGCGACGCCTGCAGCAGTTGGAAAAACAGCTGGTTGCCGTGACCTCGGGCGCAGACACCTCATCTGATGCCTGAATCCGGCATGATGTCGCGTTCTCCTTTCTTTACTACAGGCTTCTCTGGCAATGATGGACATCAACGAAATTCGTGAATACCTGCCGCACCGTTATCCGTTCCTGTTGGTGGACCGGGTCGCGGATCTGGATATCGAAGGCAAGTGCATTCGCGCCTATAAGAATGTCAGCATCAATGAGCCGTTCTTCAACGGCCATTTCCCTGAGCATCCGATCATGCCGGGCGTACTGATCATCGAAGCCATGGCTCAGGCCGCCGGAATACTCGGTTTCAAAATGATGGGCATGAAGCCCACCGATGGCACGCTGTATTACTTTGTCGGTTCCGACAAGCTACGCTTTCGTCAGCCGGTGATCCCGGGCGATCAGTTGATCCTCGAGGCCAAGCACCTGAGCAACAAACGCAGCATTTGGAAGTTCGAATGCCGGGCAAGCGTCGACGGCAAGGAAGTCTGTTCGGCCGAAATCATCTGCGCGGAACGCAAACTATGAGTTTCAAACTATGAGTTTGATCGACCCTCGCGCCATCATCGATCCCAGTGCCAAGTTGGCTGACGACGTGGTCGTCGGTCCTTGGTCGATTGTCGGGCCGGATGTGGAAATCGGTGAGGGTACCGTGCTCGGTCCCAACGTGATCGTTAAAGGCCCCACCAAAATTGGTAAGCACAACAAGGTCTATCAGTTTTCCTCGCTCGGCGAGGATACGCCGGACCGTAAGTACAAAGGCGAGCCGACGCGCTTGGTGATAGGCGACCACAACATCATCCGCGAAGGCGTGACGATGCATCGTGGCACCATCCAGGATCGCGACGAAACCACGGTCGGCGACCACAATCTGATCATGGCGTACGCCCATGTGGGGCACGACAGCGTGATCGGCAACCATTGCATCCTGGTCAACAATGTCGCCTTGGCCGGTCACGTGCATATCGGCGATTGGGCGATCCTGTCCGGCTATACGCTGGTGCATCAGTTCTGTCATATAGGTGCGCACAGCTTTGCCGGTATGGGGACGGCGATCGGCAAGGATGTGCCGGCCTATGTCACGGTCTCCGGCAA
Source organism: uncultured Pseudomonas sp. (assembly GCF_946886105.1). The sequence goes on from NZ_CAMPHV010000026.1 coordinate 52,379, forward strand.
TCCTGCAGAAGCGCGCAGCATGAATTTCGAAGGCCTGCGCCGGCGCGGTTTCAGTGCCGAGGCGATTCATGCGCTGCGTCGCGCCTACAAAACCGTATACCGCCAGGGCCTGACAATCGAGGCGGCTATCGCCGAGCTGGCGGAGCCTTCTCTGGAGTTTCCTGAAGTTGCGGTATTCCGTGACTCGATCCTGGCTTCCCAGCGCGGCATCACCCGCTAACCCCATGGCGGATTTATTACGCGTTGCGCTGGTCGCCGGCGAAGCCTCCGGCGATATCCTCGGTGCCAGCCTGATGCAGGCTTTGCGCGCCCGCCATCCGCAGATCGAGTTCATCGGTATCGGCGGCCCCTTGATGGAAGCGCAAGGCCTGACGTCGTACTTTCCGATGGAGCGTCTGGCTGTCATGGGCCTGGTCGAAGTGCTCGGGCGTTTGCCCGAGTTGCTCTCGCGCCGCCGTCGCCTGGTTAAAGCCCTGATCGAGGCCAAACCGGACGTATTTATCGGTATCGACGCGCCGGACTTCAATCTTGGCCTCGAGCTCAAACTGCGTCGTGCCGGGATCAAGACCGTGCACTACGTCAGCCCTTCAGTCTGGGCCTGGCGGCAGAAGCGCGTGTTGCAGATTCGCGAAGCCTGCGACCTGATGCTGTGCCTGTTCCCGTTCGAGGCGCAGTTCTACGACGAGTATCAGGTCCCAGTGCGTTTCGTCGGCCACCCGTTGGCCGATGCGATTCCCGTCCAGGCCGACCGAGCCGCCGCGCGCGAAGCCCTGGGGTTGCCCCAGGATTGCCATGTGGTGGCGTTGATGCCCGGGAGTCGTGGCGGCGAAGTATCGCGGCTGGGCAGCCTGTTCCTCGATGCGGCCGTGCGTTTGCGCACTTTGCGCCCTGGTGTGCGTTTCGTCCTGCCTTGTGCCAGCCCCGAGCGTCGGCAGCAGCTGGAAGAAATGCTGGTGGGGCGCGATCTGCCGCTGACGCTGCTCAATGGCCGCTCCCACGAGGCTTTGGCCGCGTGCGATGCGGTATTGATCGCATCCGGTACCGCGACCCTGGAAGCCTTGCTGTACAAGCGGCCGATGGTCGTGGCCTATAAGGTAGCGTCCTTGACCTATCTGATCCTCAAGCGTCTGGTGAAAAGCCCCTATATCTCGTTGCCCAATTTGTTGGCCGAGCGCTTGCTGGTGCCTGAGTTGATCCAGGATGCGGCGACGGCGGAGTCGTTGGCGCAGTTGTTGGCGCCGCTGCTCGAAGGCGGCGAGGTGCAAACCCTGGGTTTCGATGTGATTCACCGGGCGTTGCGCCGCGACGCCTCGGTGCAAGCGGCCGAGGCCGTGCTGACCTTGGCGGGGCGGGGCTGATGCAGTTGGGGCTGGACTTCACCCTGGTGCAGGAGCTGGTCGCCGGCGTCGACGAAGTCGGCCGTGGCCCGCTGTGCGGCGCGGTGGTGACCGCGGCGGTGATTCTCGACCCGTTACGGCCGATTGCCGGTCTGAACGATTCGAAAAAGCTCAGCGAGGCGCGCCGCGAGAAACTCTTCGACGAAATCCGCGAAAAGGCTTTGGCCTGGTGTATCGCCCGCGCCGAAGTGGAAGAGATCGACCGTCTGAATATTCTCCATGCCACCATGCTGGCCATGCAGCGGGCGGTCGAAGGCTTGAGCGTTATCCCCAAACTGGCGCTGATCGACGGCAACCGCTGCCCGGTATTGCAAGTACCCAGCGCCGCCGTGGTCAAGGGCGACAGCCAGGTACCGGCGATCGCCGCCGCTTCGATTCTGGCCAAGGTCAGCCGCGACCGCGAGATGCAGGTGCTGGACGCCCAATACCCCGGTTATGGCATCGCCGGGCATAAAGGCTATCCCACGCAGGTGCATCTGGATGCGCTACGCCGCCTGGGGCCTACGCCGATTCATCGGCGCTCCTTCGCACCGGTGCGTGAGTTGCTGACCGACTAGGTCGGCTTGCGGCGTCGTGCTTGCCGCTTGCCGCCGCCTTGGCTGTACAATCCCCGCCTTGTCGTTTTCGTGTTTTGTATAGGACCGCCATGACCGCTTCATTCGTCCATCTGCGTCTGCACACCGAGTTTTCCCTGGTCGACGGCTTGGTGCGGGTCAAGCCGCTGATCAAGGCCGTGGCCGGCGCCGGTATGCCGGCGGTGGCGGTCACCGACATGAGCAACATGTGCGCCCTGGTGAAGTTCTACAAGGCGGCCATGGGTGGCGGCATCAAGCCGATCTGCGGCGCCGATATCTGGTTGGCCAGCGACGAAGAGGACGGCCCCCTCAGCCGTATGACCCTGTTGGCGATGAATGCCGTGGGCTACCGCAACCTGACCGAACTGGTCTCTCGTGGCTGGACCGAAGGTCAGAGCAACGATCTGGTGATTATCCAGCGCGATTGGGTCAAGGCCGCCGCCGAGGGTTTGATCGCACTGTCCGGTTCGAAAGAGGGCGAGATCGGTCATGCTCTGCTCAATGACGACCTGGCCGGGGCCGAAGCCTTGCTGCGCGAATGGATGGAAGTGTTCCCCGAGCGCTTCTACCTGGAAGTGCAGCGCACCAGTCGGGTCAACGACGAAGAGCACCTGCACCTGGCCGTCGCCCTGGCCGACCGGCTCGGCGCGCCGCTGGTGGCGACCAACGACGTACGTTTTCTCAAGCAGGACGATTTCGCCGCCCACGAGACCCGCGTGTGCATCGGCGAGGGACGCAGCCTGGACGACCCGCGGCGGCCGCGCAGCTATTCCGACCAGCAATACCTGAAGACCCCGGAAGAAATGGCCGAGCTGTTCGCCGACCTGCCGGAGGCGCTGGAAAACACCGTCGAGATCGCCAAGCGTTGCAATATCGAAGTGCAGCTCGGCAAATACTTCCTGCCCGACTTCCCGGTGCCGGCCGGCATGACCATGGACGAGTATTTCCGTCAGGTCTCCTTCGAAGGCCTGGAAGAGCGTCTGGAAGTGCTACTGCCCAAGGACACCCCGGATTACGACGCGAAGAAGCAGGTGTACATCGACCGGCTGAATTTCGAGCTGGATATCATCATCCAGATGGGGTTCCCCGGTTACTTCCTGATCGTTATGGACTTCATCAAGTGGGCGAAGAACAACGGCGTACCGGTCGGCCCGGGCCGGGGCTCGGGTGCCGGTTCCCTGGTTGCTTACGTACAGAAGATCACCGACCTCGATCCACTGGCCTATGACCTGCTGTTCGAACGCTTCCTCAACCCGGAACGGGTTTCCATGCCCGACTTTGACGTCGACTTCTGCATGGACGGCCGCGATCGGGTGATCGATTACGTGGCCGAGAAATACGGCCGCAACGCGGTCAGCCAGATCATCACCTTCGGCACCATGGCCGCTAAGGCGGTGGTGCGCGACGTGGCACGGGCCCAGGGCAAGTCTTACGGGTTGGCTGATCGCCTGTCGAAGATGATCCCCTTCGAAGTCGGCATGACCCTGGAAAAAGCCTACGAGATGGAGGAGCTGTTGCGCGACTTCCTCAAGGTCGACGAGGACGCCCGGGAAATCTGGGAGATGTCGCTCAAGCTCGAAGGCATCACCCGCGGCACCGGCAAGCACGCCGGCGGCGTGGTGATCGCGCCGACCAAACTCACCGACTTCTCGCCGATCGCCTGCGACGACGAGGGCGGCGGCCTGGTGACCCAGTTCGACAAGGACGACGTCGAGCAGGCCGGCCTGGTGAAGTTCGACTTCCTCGGCCTGCGCACCCTGACCATCATCAAGTGGGCGATGGAGACGATCAACCGCGAACAGGCCAAGCAGGGCCTGCCCGATCTGAATATCGACTTCATCCCGCTGGACGACAAACCGACCTTCGCCATGCTGCAGAAGGCCGAGACCACCGCGGTATTCCAGCTTGAATCGCGCGGCATGAAGGAGCTGATCAAGAAGCTCAAGCCGGACTGCCTGGAAGACATGATCGCACTGGTGGCGCTGTTCCGCCCCGGCCCGCTGCAGTCGGGCATGGTGGACGACTTCATCAACCGTAAGCACGGTCGCGAGCCGATTTCCTATCCGCACCAGGACTATCAATACGCCGGCCTCGAGCCGGTGCTAAAGCCCACCTACGGCATCATCCTGTACCAGGAACAGGTGATGCAGATCGCCCAGGTGATGGCGGGGTATACGCTGGGTGGCGCGGACATGCTGCGCCGCGCCATGGGTAAGAAAAAGCCCGAGGAGATGGCCAAGCAGCGCGGCGGCTTTATCGAAGGCTGCGCCAACAACGGCATCGATGCGGACCTGGCGGGCAACATCTTTGATCTGGTGGAGAAATTCGCCGGTTACGGCTTCAACAAATCCCACTCCGCCGCTTATGGTTTGGTCTCTTACCAGACCGCCTGGCTCAAGGCTCATCACCCGGCACCTTTCATGGCCGCGGTGCTCTCGGCGGATATGCACAACACCGACAAGGTCGTGACCCTGATCGAGGAGTGCCGCAGCATGAAACTGCGCCTCGACGCGCCCGATGTGAACATCTCGGAATTCAAGTTCACGGTTAACGACGGCGGCTGGATCGTCTACGGCCTGGGCGCGATCAAGGGCGTCGGCGAGGGGCCGGTGGAAGCGATCGTCGAGTCGCGCAAGGACGGCCCGTTCAAGGATCTGTTCGACTTCTGCTCGCGGGTCGACCTTAAGCGCATCAACAAGCGCACCCTGGAGGCGCTGATTCACAGCGGCGCCCTGGATCGTCTCGGGCCTTATTTCCATGAGGAAATAAAAGCCTACAAGGAAAATATCGACCGTAATCGTGGCGTGTTGCTGGCGGCGATGGAGGAGGCGGTGCAGGCCGCCGAGCAGACCGCGCGCAGTCATGACAGCGGCCATATGGATTTATTTGGTGGGGTGTTCGCCGATGCCGAGAGCGATGTTTACGCCAACCACCGCAAGGCGCGCGAGCGTTCGCTGAAGGAGCGCCTCAAGGGCGAGAAAGACACCTTGGGCCTGTACCTCACTGGCCACCCGATCGACGAATACGAAGGTGAAGTGCGGCGTTTTGCCCGTCAGCGCATCATCGACCTGAAACCGGCCCGTGGCGATCAGACGGTCGCCGGATTGATCGTCAATCTGCGGGTGATGAAGAACAAGAAGGGCGACAAGATGGGTTTTATCACCCTCGACGACCGCTCCGGGCGCATCGAAGCCTCCTTGTTCGCCGAAGCCTTCAACAGCGCCCAGGCCCTGCTGCAGACCGATGCCCTGGTGGTGGTCGAGGGTGAGGTCAGTAACGACGATTTCTCCGGCGGCTTGCGCCTGCGCGCCAAGCGGGTGATGAGCCTGGAAGAGGCGCGCACCGGCCTGGCCGAAAGCCTGCGGCTCAAAGTCGCCAGCAGCGCCTTGCAGGGCGATCGCCTGCGTTGGCTGGCCGAGCTCTGCAGCCGCCACCGCGGGGCCTGTCCGATCACCATGGACTACAGTTGCGACGACGCCCGCGCGCAATTGCAGTTCGGCGAAAGCTGGAGGATCGAGCCTGCTGACAGCTTGATTCAAGCATTGCGTGACCAGTTCGGCCGCGACAACGTCTTTTTGCACTACCGCTGATTTGCGGGGCTGCTAGCCTCGCTTGTCGGTCTCGACGCTAACCAGGCTCTGCATTGCTGTTGTAGAACCTGGTGTCGACCCGAATGCGCCTGCCGTATAAGGTAGTGCGCGAAATGGATATAGCCCCCGGCCGCTTGGCCGTCGACGCAAGACGGATGCCTATGAACCCGAATTTTCTCGATTTCGAACAGCCGATCGCCGACCTGCAAGCCAAGATCGAAGAGCTTCGCCTGGTCGGTAACGATAACTCGCTGAACATCAGCGACGAGATCACCCGCCTGCAGGACAAGAACGGCAGCCTGACCGAAAGCATTTTCAGCAATTTGACCAGTTGGCAGATCGCGCAACTCGCTCGTCATCCGCGCCGGCCTTACACCCTCGATTACATTGAGCACATCTTCACCGAGTTCGACGAACTGCACGGCGATCGGCATTTCTCCGACGATGCCGCGCTGGTCGGCGGTGTGGCGCGCTTGAACGGCGAGCCGGTGATGGTGATCGGGCATCAGAAGGGCCGCGAAGTGCGCGAGAAGGTCCGCCGTAATTTCGGCATGCCGCGTCCCGAAGGCTACCGCAAGGCGTGCCGCCTGATGGAAATGGCCGAGCGCTTCAAGATGCCGATCCTGACCTTTATCGATACCCCCGGTGCTTATCCGGGCATCGACGCCGAGGAGCGTGGGCAGAGCGAGGCCATCGCCTGGAACCTGCGCGTCATGGCGCGCCTGAAGACGCCGATCATCGCCACGGTGATCGGCGAAGGCGGTTCCGGCGGGGCTTTGGCCATCGGCGTCTGCGACCAATTGAACATGCTGCAATATTCCACCTACTCGGTGATTTCGCCGGAAGGCTGCGCGTCGATTCTGTGGAAAACTTCGGACAAGGCGCCGGATGCCGCCGAAGCCATGGGTATCACCGCCGAGCGCCTGAAGGGCCTGGGTATCGTCGATAAAGTGATCAGCGAGCCATTGGGCGGCGCCCACCGCGATCCGGCCGCTGCGGCCGAGTCGATCCGTCAGGAACTGACGGATCAGCTGAAAATGCTCAAGGGCCTCGATACCGCTGCGCTGCTCGAGCGCCGTTACCAGCGTCTGATGAGTTACGGGGTGGCCTGACGGCCACCGCTGCACTTTACGCGCTACAAGCCTTTAAGCCGCAAGCGAGCTGATTTGCTCTAAGCTTGCGGCTTTTAGCTTGCGGCTTGAAACTGCGTTATGACCCTCGAATCCCATCTGCTGAAAGCCTTGGCGCCCTGGCGTGATGCGCCGGCTTGGCGCGTCGCCTTGTCCGGGGGGCTGGATTCGACGGTGCTGCTGCACTTGCTGGCCGGTCTCGCGCAACGCGAGGCGTTACCGCCGCTCTCCGCCATTCATATCCACCACGGCTTGCAACCGGCTGCCGATACCTGGCCGGCGCATTGCCGCGCCTTGTGCGCACGGCTCGGCGTGCCCTTGCAGGTCGACTACGTGCAGGTCGCCCCCGGCGCCAGCGTCGAGCGCGCGGCGCGCGATGCTCGCTATGGAGCGTTCGAGGCGGCGCTGAATCCGGGCGAATTACTGTTGCTCGCCCAGCACCGCGACGATCAGGCCGAAACCCTGTTGTTCCGTTTGTTGCGTGGCGCTGGCGTACAGGGCCTGGCGGCGATGCCGGCGAGCCGTCGATTGGGTAAGGGCCATTTGCTGCGGCCGCTACTGAGCTGTTCGCGGGATGAGTTGCAGAGTTACGCCGAGCGGCACCGGCTCGGCTGGATCGAGGATCCTTCGAACGCCGACAGTCGTTTTTCCCGCAATTACCTGCGCCAGAAGGTCATGCCGTTATTGCAGGCGCGCTGGCCGCAGGCGTCGCGAAGCCTAGCGGTCGCCGCGGAGCATCTGGGCGAGGCGGCGCAGTTGCTCGACGACCTGGCGCGGCAGGATCTGGAAGCGGCGCAATCGCCTACGCGCTTCGCCTGGTTGCCGCTGGCCTGCTTGTCGTTGTCGGCGCTGCGCGAGTTGAGCGAGGCGCGCCAGCGCAACGCCTTGCGTTATTGGTTGCGCGCTCGCACAACGATGCCGGACAGCGGGCATTGGGCCGGCTGGGAAGATTTGCGCGATGCCGGCCGTGATGCGGCGCCGCTCTGGCGATTGGCCGATGGCGAATTGCATCGCGCCGACGAGCGGTTGTGGTGGTTGGCGGGTGCCTGGCTGCAACCCCCCATGCTGTCGGAGCAGGCGCCGCAGGTCGATCATTGGTTGGCGTTGCCGAACAACGGGGCGGTGTCGTTGCAGGGGCGTGCGCCTTCAGGCGAGCTGCGCTTGGCTTATCGTCAAGGCGGCGAGGCGATGGAGCTGCCGGGGCGCGGGCGTCGCGATCTCAAACGCCTGCTCAACGAACGTCATGTGCCGGTTTTTTTACGCGGGCGCTTGCCGCTATTACTGTGCGATGGGCGCCTGGTGGCGGTGGCCAATCTGCCCGGCTTGGATGGTCCGGTCGATGGTGAGTGGCGATTACTTTGGCGACCGCCTGTCGATGATCAAGGTTTGAGCTGATAAGGCCTTTCCGGTAGACTACGCTCCCGTCTTATTAGAGCTTTTGCAGCGCCCGTTTCTTCAACGAAATCGGCAGCGGCGATCGTTTATCAGCTACTGCAATTTGGTAATGGTGGCTTCGGCCTTCCTTCGCTTTCCCCAGCGGCGCAGACCGCTTAACGCAGACTTCTAGGGTTTTTATGACGCGCTACATATTCGTCACGGGTGGTGTTGTTTCTTCATTGGGGAAAGGCATCGCTTCGGCTTCATTGGCGGCTATCCTGGAGGCGCGGGGCCTGAAGGTCACGATGCTCAAGCTGGATCCCTATATCAACGTCGATCCGGGCACCATGAGCCCGTTCCAGCACGGTGAGGTGTTCGTCACCCACGACGGCGCCGAGACCGACCTCGACCTGGGCCACTACGAGCGGTTCATCCGCACCACCATGACCCAGAACAACAACTTCACCACCGGCCGTGTCTACGAAGACGTGCTGCGTCGCGAGCGCCGTGGCGATTATCTGGGGGCGACCATCCAGGTGATTCCGCACATCACCGACGAGATCAAGCGCCGCATCATCAAAGGCGCCGGCGATGCCGACGTGGCCATGGTCGAAATCGGCGGCACGGTGGGCGATATCGAATCGCAGCCGTTCCTCGAGGCGATCCGCCAGTTGCGCGTGGAAGTCGGCGCCAAGCGCGCCATGCTGATGCACCTGACCCTGGTGCCGTACATCGCCACCGCCGGCGAGACCAAGACCAAGCCGACTCAACACTCGGTAAAAGAACTGCGCTCCATCGGTCTGCAGCCGGACGTGCTGATCTGCCGCTCCGACCATCCGGTCGATGTCTCCTCGCGGCGTAAGATCGCGCTGTTCACCAACGTCGAAGAGCGCGCGGTGATTTCCCTGGAAGACGTCGACACCATCTACAAGATTCCGGGTGTGTTGCATGCCCAGGGTCTGGACGATTTCGTCGTCGAGCGTTTCGGTCTGGAATGCAGCAGTGCTGATCTGTCCGAGTGGGATCGGGTCGTCGATGCCAAGCTCAATCCGGAGAAAGAAGTCACCATCGCCATGGTCGGTAAGTACATGGAGCTGCTGGATGCCTACAAGTCGCTGATCGAAGCGATGAGCCATGCCGGTATCCAGAACCGCACCAAGGTCAACCTGCGCTATATCGATTCCGAAGACATCGAGAACAAAGGCACCGGTCTGCTCGAAGGCGTCGACGCCATCCTGGTTCCCGGCGGCTTCGGTTTGCGCGGCGTGGAAGGCAAGATCCAAACCGTGCAGTACGCCCGCGAAAACAAGATTCCCTACCTGGGTATCTGCCTCGGCATGCAGGTCGCGGTGATCGAATTCGCTCGCAATGTACTGGGCTGGAGCGATGCCAACTCCACCGAGTTCGATGCCAGCAGCAGCCATCCGGTAGTCGGTCTTATCACCGAATGGCAGGACGCCACCGGCGTCACCGAGCAACGTACCGATGCGTCCGACCTGGGCGGCACCATGCGCCTCGGCGCTCAGGACTGCCAGCTCGAAGCGGGTTCCAAAGTGCACGATTGCTACGCCAAGGATGTAATAGTCGAGCGCCATCGCCATCGCTATGAAGTGAACAACAACCTGCTGCCGCAACTGATCGAAGCCGGTCTGAAAATCACCGGCCGCTCCGCCGACGGCGCACTGGTCGAAGTAGTGGAGGCGCCGGATCATCCATGGTTCGTCGCCTGTCAGTTCCACCCCGAGTTCACCTCGACGCCGCGCGATGGGCACCCGTTGTTCAGCGGTTTCGTCAACGCCGCCCTGGCGCAGCACGAGAAGAAGGCATAAGGACATGACCCAGAAAACCGTCAAGGTCGGCGCGATCGAGATCGCCAACGACAAACCCTTCGTCCTGTTCGGCGGGATCAACGTCATCGAATCCCGCGATCTGGCGATGCGCGCCTGCGAGGAATATGTCCGGGTCACCGAGAAGCTCGGGATTCCCTATGTATTCAAGGCCAGTTTCGACAAGGCCAACCGCTCTTCGGTGACTTCATTCCGCGGCCCCGGCCTGGAAGAAGGTATGAAGGTCTTCGAAGAGGTGAAGAAAACCTTCGGCGTGCCGGTGATCACCGACGTGCATGAGCCGCATCAGGCGCAGGCCGTGGCCGACGTGTGCGACATCATCCAATTGCCGGCCTTCCTGTCCCGGCAGACCGATCTGGTGGTGGCCATGGCCAAGACCGGCGCGGTGATCAATATCAAGAAAGCTCAGTTCCTCGCGCCCCAGGAAATGAAACATATCCTGGCCAAGTGTGTCGAAGCCGGCAACGATCAGTTGATCCTTTGCGAGCGCGGTTCGTCCTTCGGTTACAACAACCTGGTGGTGGACATGCTCGGCTTCGGCATCATGAAGCAGTTCGAGTACCCGGTATTCTTCGACGTGACCCATGCCTTGCAAATGCCGGGCGGCCGCGCCGATTCCGCGGGCGGGCGCCGCGCCCAGGTCACCGACCTGGCCAAGGCGGGCATGAGCCAGGGTTTGGCCGGCTTGTTCCTGGAAGCGCACCCGGATCCGGACAATGCCAAGTGCGACGGCCCTTGCGCCCTGCGCCTGGACAAGCTGGAGCCATTCCTCGCCCAGCTCAAGCAGCTGGATGACCTGATCAAGAGTTTTCCGCCGATCGAGACGGCCTGATCGCTTGTTTATCCGGTCGCCGTTCTCAGGTAGAGTGCCGCCTGAACAGAACCTGACTTAAGGGTCATAAAATGGCGGCCGCCCCGTGGCGGTTGCTCGAATTTCTCTGCACTAGCGTTTTCGTCAACTTCTGGAGTGCTTACAACAATGGCAAAGATCGTCGACATCAAGGGTCGTGAAGTTCTCGACTCCCGTGGCAACCCCACTGTGGAAGCCGATGTAATTCTCGATAACGGCATCGTTGGCAGCGCCTGTGCGCCGTCCGGTGCCTCCACCGGTTCGCGCGAAGCGCTGGAACTGCGTGATGGCGACAAGAGCCGTTATATGGGCAAGGGCGTACTCAAGGCCGTGGCCAATATCAACGGCCCGATCCGCGACCTGCTGCTGGGTAAGGACCCGCTCGACCAGAAGGCCCTGGACCAGGCGATGATCGCTCTGGACGGCACCGAGAACAAAGCCAAGCTGGGCGCCAATGCCGTGCTCGCGGTATCCCTGGCCGCCGCCAAAGCCGCCGCTCAGGATCAGGACCTGCCGCTGTACGCGCACATCGCCAACCTCAACGGTACGCCGGGCGTCTATTCCATGCCGGTGCCGATGATGAACATCATCAACGGCGGCGAGCATGCCGATAACAACGTCGATATCCAGGAATTCATGGTGCAGCCGGTCGGCGCCAAGACTTTCTCCGACGCGCTGCGTATGGGCACCGAGATTTTCCATCACCTCAAGGCCGTGCTCAAAGCCCGTGGCCTGAGCACTTCGGTCGGCGACGAGGGCGGCTTCGCGCCTAACCTGGCATCCAACGAAGATGCCCTGGCGGCGATCGCCGAAGCCGTGGCCAATGCCGGCTACAAGCTGGGCGACGACGTGACCCTGGCCCTGGACTGCGCTTCCAGCGAGTTCTTCGAGGACGGCAAGTACGACCTGGCCGGCGAAGGCAAGGTCTTCGACGCCGCCGGTTTCGCCGATTACCTGGCCGGTTTGTCCGAGCGTTACCCGATCATCTCCATCGAAGACGGCATGGACGAATCGGATTGGGCGGGCTGGAAAGTGCTGACCGACAAGATCGGGGCCAAGGTACAACTGGTTGGCGACGACCTGTTCGTCACCAACACCAAGATCCTCAAGGAAGGCATCGACAAGGGCATCGGCAACTCGATTCTGATCAAGTTCAACCAGATCGGCACCCTGACCGAGACCCTCGAAGCCATCCAGATGGCCAAGGCCGCTGGTTACACCGCGGTGATCTCGCACCGCTCGGGCGAGACCGAAGACAGCACCATCGCCGACCTGGCCGTGGGTACCGCCGCCGGTCAGATCAAGACCGGTTCGCTGTGCCGCTCCGACCGCGTGTCGAAGTACAACCAACTGCTGCGAATCGAGGAGCAGTTGGCCGGTAAGGCGCCTTATAAAGGCCGCGCCGAGTTCCGCGGTTGAGTGTAAGCATGTTAAAAGAGGGGCGACGCGAGTCGCCCTTTTTTCGTCCGGAAAGTCTGCCCGTTATGCGTAACTCTTATTGGTTGGTTGTGGTCCTGGTCTTGCTGCTGGCTGGCCTGCAGTACCGCTTGTGGGTGGGCGACGGCAGCCTGGCTCAGGCGACGGAGCTGAAGCAGCAGATTGCCGATCAGCAAAGCGAAAACCAGCGTCTGCTGGAGCGCAACCGCATCCTCGAGGCGGAAGTCCGTGAGCTGAAGAAAGGCATGGAAACCGTCGAAGAGCGCGCCCGCCAAGAGCTCGGCATGCTCAAAGAGGGCGAAACCCTCTATCAGTTGACCGAATGAATTCCCCTGCATTGCCTCCTTTCTGGGCGGTGATTCCGGCTGCCGGTATCGGCAGTCGCATGGCCGCGGACCGTCCCAAGCAGTATCTGCAGTTGGCCGGTAAAAGCATTCTTGAGCACACCCTAGGCTGTTTTCTCGACCATCCGCGCCTGCGCGGCGTGGTGGTCAGTCTTGCCGCGGACGATCCGTATTGGCCGCAGTTACCCTGTGCGGGCGACCCCCGTATTCTCCGTGTCGATGGCGGACGCGAGCGTGCGGACTCAGTGCTCAATGGCTTGCTGGGTTTGTGCGAGCTGGGCGCCGGCGAGCAGGATTGGGTGCTGGTGCACGATGCCGCACGACCGAACCTGCAACGCGCCGATCTCGATCGGCTATTGAGCGAGTTGGCGGGCGATCCGGTCGGCGGTCTGCTGGCGGTGCCCGTACGCGACACGCTCAAGCGCATCGGTGCGGACGGGCGGGTGCAGGAAACCGTCGATCGTTCGGTTATCTGGCAAGCCTACACGCCGCAGATGTTTCGTTTGCAGGCGCTGCGCGATGCCCTGAACGATGCCCTAGCCGCCGGTGTGGTGATCACCGACGAGGCGTCCGCGCTGGAGTGGGTGGGGCAGGCGCCGCGGCTGATCGAAGGTCGGGCGGATAATCTGAAAATTACCCGCCCGGAAGATTTGGACTGGCTGGCGCGCCGCTGGCAATCCGACTGAGGGGCTGCGGCCGGCGTTAGAAACGATAGATCGCCGCCGCCCCGCTTTTACTCGGCATCTGCTCGCGCGGCATGACCAGCACTTCGCCGCCGAACTCGAGCACCCAGGCGGACAAGTCGTCGAGAAGATCGGGTGCGTCTTGCGTTTCGGTCGCCACCTGCACCTGACCGCAGTCGCGCTCGATATACCCGCGAATGTCTCGCTCGGCTTCGACCAGGAGTGTCGCCACCCGGTTTGCCACTATGGCCTGGGCGATAGCCTCGAGCTTGTCGCTGGCCAGGCCTTGGGCCTGCGCTTCGCCATAGCGATCCAGTAGATGCGCGAGACGCTCCAGATAGCGGGGTTGCATTGCCTGCCAGGCTTTGTCGCGCAGCTCATCGGGGGACAGAGCGGACGGGTCGCAGTCGATGCTTTCGTCCATCAGCATCGGGTTACGGCTGATGCGCCGAAAGTGCGTCCGATGCTCCGGCAGCGCGGCGAGAATCAGCGGCAGTTCGGCGGGGTGCGAATGCTGGTCGAGTATGGCTTGGTCGACGGCACGGAAATAGCGATCCCGGTCGCGGTCGATTTCGTCTTGTTTGCCTCTGCCGCCGCTTTCCACTTGCATTGAGTCGCCGCGTTCGCCGGCGCGACCGAAACCCTGAGGGAAGCCGCTCTGGCCCTTTTCGGTCAATTCGCTGCCGAGCACCTGTTCCAGGGTTCGAGGCACCGGCGTGGCCAATGGCAGCTCGTCGAGTGCCTCGCGATTGCCTTCGAACAAGCGGATCGAGTCGCGGCTGAGGCAGAGAATCTGGAAGCGCTGCACCGATTGCGCGAACTGCAGCAGTGGCCGCAGGTGGGGGTGACGGTCCACCGTCGCATGCTCCGCCACTGGGTGTTGCAGGTGGTAGGCGCGGAAGGTGCCCGGCGCGCTGAACACCGCGATGCCGTCGCTGGCGTGCTCCCAGAACTCGGGCTCGTCGAGCAGCGCCTGTAGCGGATGCAGCAACTCATCGGCTTGTTCCGGTGTTTGTTGGCGTACCCGTTCGTGCAGTTGGCGCAGCAAATTCTTGAAGCGGATTTGATCCTGCTGGCGCTCGGGAATACTGCGGTGCGTCGGCTGATAGAGCGAGATGCAGGGTGCTTTGCATTCGCTCAGAAGCTGCTTGAGCTGTGCGCGATTGAGCGGAGCGTTCATGGCAAATCTCCCGGTTAGCGGTCGAAGCGTCGCTCGGCGAATGGCGGCTGAGCGTGTTTCGCTGAGGTATGCATTTCGACGGAGACCGGCCGCTTGGGGTTCAGGGCGATTGCTCGCGCCGCGTCAGGCGCGGTGCGAAGCCGCTCGGTATTCAGCGCGTTGCGCCAGCCCGCGTTTGAGGAAGTCGACCAGCAGCGCGACTTTCGGCGAGAGAAAGCGCTGCTGCGGATACACCGCCCAGACCGCGGTATTCGGCGGGCGGTGTTGTTCGAGCAAGGCGACCAGCGTGCCGCGGCCGAGCGGCTCCTGCACGTAGTAGTCGGGCAGTTGACACAGGCCGAAACCGCGTAGCGCCGCATCCAGCACCGCCTGGCCGCTGTTGCAGCGCCAATTGCCGCTGGGTTTGAACGGATATTCGCGGCCGTCCGCCTGAAACATCCAGGTATCGCCGGTGCCGATCAGGCAGTTATGCCGGGTCAACTCCGACAGGCTGTGCGGCCGCCCGTAATGCGCCAGATAACTGGGCGCGGCGCACAGGTGCATGGCGCGCGGGGCGATGCGCGTGGCGACCAGGCGCGACTCGCT
>NZ_CAMPHV010000027.1 GCF_946886105.1 uncultured Pseudomonas sp.
GCCCTCCCCCATGCCCCGCCATTGGCACGGCGGCGATGCCTTCAAAACCCACCTGTTCAATGCCATGTCGGTGCTGTTTCCCGATGGCGAGCGCTTCTTCATCGAGTCCGTACGGCACTTTCGCGGACAAATCGAAGATCCGTTGTTGCAAGAGCAAGTGCGCGGTTTCATCGGCCAGGAGGGCCACCACAGTCGCGAGCACCTGCGCTACAGCGAGCGCCTACGCGAGCTGGGCTATGACATCGATTACCTGGAGCGCGGCCTGCAACGTCGCCTGGGTTTCGTGCAAAAGCATCTGCCCGCCGAGTTGCAACTGGCGGCGACCTGCGCGGTGGAACACCTCACAGCGATCATGGCCGATGCACTGCTCAAGGACCCGCAGTGGCTGGCCGGTGCCGACCCACAAATGGCCAGACTCTGGCGTTGGCATGCCCTCGAGGAGACCGAGCACAAAGCGGTGGCTTTCGATGTGTTCACCCAGACCAGCGGCAATCTATGGCTGCTGCGCCGAGCGATGTTGCAGAGCACGTTCTTCTTCACCGTCGACACCCTGAAAGGGCTGACCCATATGCTCAAGCGCGACGGTTTGCTCTGGAACTGGCGGGTTTGGCGCGATGGTTTGAGCTGGCTATGGGGCAAGAACGGCATCTATCGCAAGCTGATCAAAGGCTACTGCGACTTCTACCGCAATGGCTTCCATCCCTGGCAGCACGACAACCTATACCTCGTGGAGCGCTACCGGGAGGAATTCGACTCCCGGGCCAATGCCGCTTAAGCGCTCGAGTGACCAGCCGCGTGCTCAGGCCAACAAGCCCAGGCCCTTGGCGCGCGCCACCGCCTGGGTGCGGCGCTCGACGCCGAGCTTGCCGTTGATATGCCGGGCATGGGTTTTCACCGTGTGCAGCGAGATGAACAAGCGCTCGCTGATCTGCTGGTTCGAACAGCCCTGGGCGATCAGCTTCAACACCGCCAACTCGCGGGTGCTCAAGGCTTCCGTCGCAACGCCGCCACTGATTTCATCCGGCTCGGGTTGGACCGCGGGCAACTCGCTCAGCAGCGCCTGGCTGACCGCGCAGCCCGCTCTGCCGCACAACTGGTCGCGCAACCAGTGCGGCTGATGCACCAGCATTTCATAGAACGGCAACAATCCACCGCCCGAAGCGGCCTGCAAGGTGACACTGAGCTGCTGCTGGGCTTCGCGCTCGCGCCCGGTGGCCAGTAACAGCAAGGTCAACTGCACTTGGGCGAACACCCCGATCAGTTGGCCGCCCAGGGTTTGCGCCCGCTGACTGAGCGCTCGCAAACGACGCTCGGCCTCAGGTAGCCGCCCCTGCAGGCGCGCCAGCGAAGCCCGATGCAAGTCGATATGCAGCGACAGCTGCGGATGGAATTCCGGAGCCGCAGCCGGACGCTCGCCACCGTAAGCCTCGGCCAAACGGTCGAGCCAGGCCCCCGCCAGTTCGATCTGCCCCTGCATCATCCACAACTCGCATTTGACCACGGTGATCATCGCCAAGTAGTAGATCGGCGGAACATCCCAGATATGCATCAAGCGCTCGGCTTCGGCGAGCTGGGCGAACGCCTCGGTCAAATTACCGCAGCGCCCTTCCAGGCTGGCCAACATGCAATGCCCGATCAGTACGCTGATATCACGACAGGCGCGGGCCTCGGCGACCCCGGCGAGCAACTGCCGACGCGCCGGCTCGTCCTGCAAACGCTGACAAAGCAGGAAGCCTTCGAATTGGCTCAGCCGTGCACGCACCGCATATAAGCGTTTCTGCGACAACCCCTGCAAACGCTCCTGACCTTGCCGGACATCGTCCAAGGCTCGCAGAATCTCGCCGCGCGCTTGCAGCACACGGGCTCGATCGTAGTGGGTCAGCGCTTCGAACAAGGGATCGCCGATTCGTTGCGCCAACTCCAAGGCTTCGCGATTGAGCCCGCGGGCGCGCCACAGGTCGCCCTGCACGACCGCCAGATTGGCCAGGGTCGACAGGCACATCAAGCGCTGGCCGTAACGTTCATGGGGCAATCCGGCCAATGCTTCAGCGCAATAACTGCGGGCCTGCCGACTGTCGCCCCGTCCACGGGCGATCACTCCGCTCACCGCCAACCACTGGGCCAATAACGATTGCTGCTGAGCGGCCGACGGCGCCGGTAGAAAACGACTGAGCCGCGCCACCAGTTCCTGCGCGGCATCCAACTGGCAGGCCAGGGCCAAGGCCCAGCCATAGAGCATGATCAAGCGCGGCGTACTGGCCAGCAGGCTGTCGGGCAGAGCCATTTTCCAGCGCAGCAACATGGCCACATTCTGCTCGGCCAGCAGCTGCTCCTCGGAGAGGTTTTGCACCAGGCTCGCCGCGACATCCGGCTGGCCGGCGAGCAACGCTTGCTCGATCGCCTCGTCCAGCAACCCTTGGCTACCGAACCAGCGGCAAGCGCGCAGATGCAGGCTGGAAACCGACACGCCGGATGCAGGCCGGGCGCGCAGTAAATCGGAAAAGAGATGGTGATAGCGGAACCACTTGCCCTGCTCGTCGAGCGGCACCAAAAACACATGGTGGGCCTGTAGATGCTCCAGGATCGAGGCGCTGTCATTGGCATCGCGCAGGGCATCGCAGAGCTCCGCGCAAAAGCGTTCCTGGGAGGCGGTCTCGTAGAGAAACGCCTGCACTTGGGGCGGCTGACGCTCGATTACTTCTTCCAGCAGGTACTCGCGGATCAAACCTTCTGCACCGTGCGGTGCATGGGCCAAACCGGCATGCCCGTCGGCTTCTGCCGCGGCGAGCAACCATAGGCGCAAGCCGGCCACCCAGCCTTCGCTGCGTTGCAGCAAATTATCCAACGCCTCGGCGGACAACTGCGCATCCTGGCTACGCAACACTTCGACGGTTTCCTCGGCGGTCAGGCGCAGATCCTGCTCGTTCAGCTCCAGCAACTGTCGCGACAGACGCAAGCGCGCCAAGTGCCAGTCCGGCCGCTGGCGACTGGTCACCAACAGCAACAGCCCCTCGGGCAAATGGTTGAGGAAAAACTGCAAACAGCGATCGAGCACCGCGCCCTGGGCCAGGTGGTAATCGTCGAGCACCAGCAAAATAGGCTCGGCCGGGTCGAGTTTGAGCGCCAACTCGTCGAGCAAACCGTCCATCCATTCCTCGAAAGCGAACGGCTGATGGCGCTGACGTAGCTTGAGGACACCCAGAGAGTCGTCGCCCAGCCCCGGAATGAGTTGCTGCAAACCATTGAGCAAGCGCTCGAGAAAGCGCCCCGGATCGCCGTCGCGCGATCGCAACCCCAGCCACAAACTGCGCCATTGCTCCGGCAAGCGCTCGCAAAACTCGATCGCCAACGAACTTTTACCGAAACCGGCTGGCGCACTGATCAACAGCAGACGCCCACCCAGCCCTGTTGCCAGGCTTTCGCACAGACGCGGACGCGGTACGTAACCGGAAGGCAACGGCGGTCGGAAGAAAGGACCATCCGCCGCGCGCGCGACGGGGCAGGCGAGGTTGTGCAGGCGGGATAGGTCAGTCATAACTCGATTTTCTTGAATGAGTGAGTCACAAGGTACGCAATACTTATCCGCTCCAATGCAGACCGGCAGACTAGCCCCTTACCCCGGTTATTTGAAGCCCAACCAAACACTGGGCAAACATTACGACCGATCGACCTTGGCCTGCAGCATAGACAATCGCGACAACCGACTGCAGCCCGAGTTCATCCCAAGGCGACGGATAACATTGCGGAAAACTCACTCTACCAGCACTCGTGCGATGCTGGACACGGCATGCAGCCGTAGATCGAGCAGATAATTGCAGGCAAAAAAAACCGGCCCAGAGGGCCGGCTTCTTACATCATGCAACGCTATTAGCGAACGCCGGACTGACGCAGTGCAGCCGGGGTGTAATCGCTTTCCTTGGCCGGATAGTCGAACACGTAAGCGCTCTTCTCTTCGTTCTTCATACCCAGGGCCAGGTAACGACCGGACAGCAGGTCGTACAGGGTCTCCAAGGTGTACCAAGGCACTTTCTTGTCGTAGTAGTACTGAGCATGGGCTTCAGCTACACGCCACAGAGTACCGCGACCGTCGTAGTGGTCGATTGCAGCGGCTTGCCAGGTGTCTTCGTCGATGAAGAAGTCACGCTTGGCATAGATGTGACGCTCGCCATCTTTCAGGGTCGCGGTCACATGCCATACGCGGTGCAACTCGTAACGGCTCAGATCCTGATTGATGTGACCCGCCTTGATGACATCGCTGTATTTCAGCTTCGGCGAGTCGAGGCGGTAGGTGTTGTAAGGAATGTAGATTTCCTTCTTACCGTTCAGCTTCCACTCGTAACGGTCAGGAGCACCGTTGTACATGTCGAAGTTGTCGGAAGTACGCAGGCCATCGGCGGCGGTACCCGGACCGTCATAGGACACCTGCGGAGCACGACGTACGCGACGCTGACCCGCGTTGTACAGCCACGCCAGACGCGGCTCCTTCACCTGGTTCAAGGTCTCGTGAACCAGCAGAACGTTACCGGCCAGACGCGACGGCGCGGTTACTCGCTGCTTGAAGTAGAACAGCACGTTGCTTTCTTTGCCGGGGTCGGCATCTTCCAGCGCACCGCGGAAGGTGAACTCGTCCTGGAAATACACCAGGCTGTAAGAGCCGTTGGCTTGCGGAGTCGCCTGGGTGACCAGACGCTTGACGCTGCCGCCGCGATAACGGGTGATGTGGTTCCAGATGACTTCCAGACCGTCCTTGGGAATCGGGAACGGGTTGGCCTGTTGGAAGTTCTCCAGGCCGTTACCGCCCTCGACCAAGCGGGTGTTGACCGCGTTTTCCTTGGTCGCCGCCAGAATCTTATCTGGCAGAGTGGCGCTACGATGGGTGGTGAACACCGGCATCTTGTAGGTTTCCGGGTAGCGCTTGAACATCGCCAGTTGGCCCGGGGTCAGCTTGTCCTTGTACTGATCGACGTTCTGCGCAGTGATGGTGAACAGTGGCTGCTCGCTGGGGAACGGATCCGACAGGAAGCCTGCGGCATCCGCGGTGCCGGCGTTGGTCGGCAAGCCGCCAGTCCAGGCGGGGATGGAACCATCGGCATTACCGGCCATTTCTGCGCCGACCGGGGTCAAGGTGGTACCCAACTTCGCGGCTTCGTCCGGCGAAACCGCCGCCATCACACTGCACGCCAGCAGCGACATAGCCAGTGCGCCGGTTTGCAACAGGGTTTTGGTTGTTTTCATCTGCATATTCTTCCTCAAAATTCCTGTTCGCTTAGAAGTTCATACCGAAGCTGAGAGCCAAGAAGTCACGGTCGATCGACGTGTTGTACTTGCCACCGAAGAAGTCGGTGTAAGCCAGGCTGGCGCTATAAGTGTTTTGGTATTCGGCATCCAGCCCCAGGCTGACTGCTTTAGCGCCTTCGTTGAACAGACCGTTCGGACCGTAGCCATCTACGTCATGCGACCAGGAGACGCTTGGGCGCAGGTTGACACCGGCAAATACGTCCGGGTAATCCCAGATGGCGCGAGCACGGTAGCCCCAGGATGTGCTAGTAGCAAAGCCATCATCATTGCAATATTTGCTGGCGTTCTCGCCCGTACCGCCATTGAGAATGACCGAACAAGTATCAACGAATACGCCAGGTGCTACCTGCGTAGGCGGAAGTTCACCAGGGCCATAGACAGGGTCGCGGCCATAACGAGCTTCAGAGGTGTCCTCAAGACCACCAATGTGTACAACGCCAATCTCCCCAACCAGAGTTAAGCGGGAAGCCCCCATCACCTGATCGATGAAGTGAGTGAAGGTAGTCTGGAACTGAGTAATTTCCTTGCGGCGATAGCCGTGCAAATCTTCTCCCGCTGCACCAGTCAGAACAGAGGCGTTAGCAAATGCCCCCCCCAAATTCTTAACACCCGAATACAGAATGTCAGTGGTATTGAGTTGCACCGGCGCATTCGGGCGATAGCTCAACTCACCAGACCACGCGGTACCGGTCGGGAGGGTTGTAGAGAAACTTAGGCCATAGAGTTGGATATCCTCAGGATACTCCATGAAATACTCGGAATTGCCAGCAATAGTCGCAGCCGCCAATCCACTTCGAAGTGTGGCAGTACAACCAGCACCCAAGAGGCCAATACAATTCCCGATAATCCCAGGCACAGCCGCATAAACTGATGGGGCAGCACCAGTTGCACTAAATACCGGAGTCCGACTGTGGTAATTCATAAAATAAGCGCCGAATTCAGTGTCCAGTGGCTCGGCAAAATAACGGAATGCCAAGCCCCACTGCCCGTCATCACGAGCGTCGCGGTCACCACCACGCGGCACAATTACACCCTCAGATGTGGTTGTGTACGCTAAAGGACCCGCAAATGGAGCAAGTCCTGCAAGAGCAGGATTCAGCACCGCTACATTGTTATCACAACCATCTGCAATAATATCCGCCTGCGCAAAGAAGGTACCGCAGTTATCGACAACGGTCTGGTCCCACTCGATCTGATAGAACGCCTCCATAGAGAGGTTCTCGGTCAGGCTCTGGGATATATAGAACATATTGACCGGAATCAGACCTTCCTTGATCTCGGCACCAGGACGGCGGAAAGCAGCAGCATCGACAGGGTTGATCGAGTTGATGCTGTTCTGAATAAAGGTGCTTTCGCCCCAGCTGACGACCTGCTTGCCGAGGCGCACGGAACCAGGCTGACCAGCGATATCATAGTTGTGATAAACGAAAGCATCGAGGATCTCGGCACCAGAAGACTGGGCGGCCTGCTTACGGTTGCTGTCGTCGATATCCTTGAACAGGCGTTCTTCATCCTTCAGTTCGAAATCGTACCAATACTTACCACGCACGAATACGCCGGTGTCGCCGTACTTCAGTTCAAGGTCATGGATGCCCTTGAAAATCTTCGAAAAGGTCTCGCCTTTCTTGAAGTTCTGACGGGAGTCGTCGGTGGTCTGCGACAAGCCGTCTCCACCATTGTTACGACCGATCAAATCCGGATCGGCGCTACGCATCGACCAGCTGGCGCCGACAGACAGCGAAGAGTCGAACTGCCCTTCGATTTCACCGATATTGAAATTCACGCCGAATGCAGGTGCGGCCAGGGTGGATGCGAGGCTGACTGCCAGAGGCAGTTTCGCCAGACGCCAGGTTTGCTTTGTTTTTGTCATCGACGCTACTCCATGTTCTTTTGTTATGGATGGTGCGGACTATAGCCAGCGGGTATTACTGCTTGATCCCTCGAAAGTGTGATTTGCAAGCCCCCAGGTACTCTAGCTCGATCAATCCGGCGGGCTAGTCCGACCCGCCGCAAGCCAAGAATGGCCTGAAAACAGCAATTAGCAAGCCAAACGCTTGTTTGACTATGTAGTCATTTTTGACGAGCGCTACCGACGGGGCTTACAGAGTCGAAAGGAAACTGCTGCCAGCCGCCTGCCACTGGGCGATATCCAGGCGAATGCGTTTCTTGTCCAACTTGCCAACACTGGTCTTGGGAACTTCGGTAACAAGGGCGATCTGTGTGGGTATCGCCCACTTGTTGATGTGCCCCTGCTCGACGAATGGCTTCAGGTGTTCCTTGAGCCCCTTGGCATCCAACGCCTGGCCTTCGTGGAGCACCAGCAAGGCAAATGGTCGTTCCCCCCATTGCGGATCGGCCACACCGACCACGGCGACTTCGCGCACCGCGGGATGGCGGCTGATCAGGTCTTCCAGTTCCAACGAGGAAATCCACTCGCCGCCGGTTTTGATCACATCCTTGATGCGGTCGCGGATGTCGATAAAACCCATGCCGTCGATGGTCGCTACGTCGCCGGTATGCAACCAGCCGTGCTCCCAGAGTTCCTGGCCTTTTTCCGGTTCGCGGTAGTAGCCCTGGGTCAGCCAAGGCGCGCGCAGCACCAACTCGCCCTGGGAGTCGCCGTCGGCCGGCAATATTTCGCCTTCGCTGCTCATGATCACGGCGTCGACCAACGGAACCGGTACACCGGCCTTGATCCGGTAGGTGATGCGTTCGTCTTCGCTGCCAGCCCACATCTCGTCATTGATATGCGCGCAGGAAATCAGCGGACAGGTCTCGGACATGCCATACGCGGCGGTGAGTTGGATGCCGCGGGCCTTGGCGGCTTCATATAGCGCGCGATTGAGGGCGCTGCCGCCGATGATCATTTTCATCCCGCCGAAATCGTAACCTTGAGCGCTTGGGGCGTTCAGCACCATCTGCAGAATGGTCGGCACGCAATGGGAGAAGGTCACTTTCTCCTCGCGGATCAGTTTGCACAGCATGTCAGGCTCGTAGCGCCCCGGATACACCTGCTTGATGCCCAGCATGGTGGCGGCATAGGGAATACCCCACGCGTGCACATGGAACATCGGCGTGATCGGCATATAGACGTCCTTGGTGCCGAGCAAACGCACGCTGTCGACACTACCCAGCACGCTGGCTTCGGCCAAGGTATGCAGTACCAACTGGCGATGGGTGAAGTACACGCCCTTGGGATTGCCGGTGGTGCCGGTGGTGTAGAACATGGTGGCGACCGAGTTCTCGTCGAAATCCTCGAACGCATAGGAGGTGCCGGCGGCGGCCAGCAATTGCTCGTATTCACCGACTAGCCCCGGCAGCTCGGCGGTTTTCTCTTCGCTGTCGGTCAGCAGCAGGGTTTTCTCGACCGTGGTCAGTTGGCCAGCGATTGCGTTGTACAGCGGCACGAACTCGCTGTTGACCAGCACGAATTTATCGTCGGCATGATTCATGGTGTAAAGAATCTGTTCCGGCGATAAGCGGATGTTGATGGTGTGCAATACCGCGCCGAGCATGGGGATGGCGAACATGCATTCCAGATAGCGATGGCTATCCCAATCCATCACCGCCACCGTATCGCCGGCCTTCACCCCCGCTTCGCTGAGCACATTGGCCAGCCTGGCGACCCGTTCATTGAAGGTCGCATAGTTGTAGCGCACGCTGTCGCGATAAACGATTTCGCGGGTTTTTTCATAGCGCACGCCTGACAGCAACAGTCGCTTGATCAGCAGCGGGTATTGATGAGCATTGGCCGCGGGAGGAATGATACGGGTCTGTAACATATCGGGAGCACCTTCTGGCAATGGGGTATTGTTTTTTGATCATGCGACTCTAGAGCGCACGGAAGAGCCATAAATCAGTCCAAAGGATGATTTGCCCTGTGACTCTTTGGCCACTTTTGGTCACACGCTAGAATGCTTCCGATAGGCAGTCATAACTGCTCCTATTTTCAATAACCTACGTTTATAAGAGGTGAGTGCAATGTCCACCATCGTAATCGTCAGTGGTGCCCGCACCCCCATGGGCGGCTTCCAGGGCAGCCTGTCCGGCGTGCCCGCCGTTGACCTGGGCGCCGCGGCCATTCGCGCCGCCGTCGAGCGCGCCGGTATTCAGGCCGGCGACGTGGAAGAAGTGATCATGGGCTGTGTGCTGCCCGCCGGTCTCAAGCAAGGCCCGGCGCGCCAGGCATCGCTGAATGCCGGCCTGCCGGCGGCCACGGGCTGCACCACGGTCAACAAGCTGTGCGGCTCGGGTATGAAGGCGGTGATGCTGGCCCATGACCTGCTCAAGGCAGGCAGCAACAAGGTGATGGTGGCCGGCGGCATGGAGAGCATGTCCAATGCTCCCTATATCCTCGAGAAGGCCCGCAGCGGGCTGCGCATGGGTCATGGCGAAATCAAGGACCACATGTTTCTCGACG
Source organism: uncultured Pseudomonas sp. (assembly GCF_946886105.1). The sequence continues at coordinate 9,719 of NZ_CAMPHV010000027.1, forward strand.
GCCTGGAAGATGCACGCACCGGTCGCTTGATGGGCTCGTTCGCTCAGGAAACCGCGGATAAATACGGCATCACCCGCGAAGACATGGATGCCTATGCCATCGAGTCGCTGAAACGCGCCCAGGCGGCCATCGCCAGCGGCGTGCTGGAAGCAGAGATCGTGCCGATCACCGTTGCCAGCCGTAAGGGCGAGGTCGTGGTCAAAGACGACGAACAACCCTTGAATGCCAATCTGGAAAAAATCCCCGGGCTGAAACCGGCCTTTCGCAAGGACGGCAGCATCACCGCCGCCAACGCCAGTTCGATCTCGGACGGCGCCAGCGCGTTGGTCCTGATGACCGACGAGGAAGCGGCCAAGCGCGGTCTCGTGCCATTGGCGAAGATCGTCGGCCATGCGACCCAGAGTCAGGACCCGAGCGAATTCACCATCGCGCCGATCGGCGCAATCAGCAATCTGCTGAAGAAAACCGGCTGGAGCAAGGAAGAGGTCGATCTGTTCGAGATCAACGAGGCCTTCGCCATGGTGACCATGCTGGCGATGCGCGAGCACGGCCTGGAGCATGCCAAGGTCAACGTCTATGGCGGCGCCTGCGCCCAGGGTCACCCGGTCGGCTCGACCGGCTCGCGGATCATCCTGACCCTGATCAACGCCCTGAAGAACACCGGCGGCAAGCGCGGTATCGCCGCGCTGTGCATCGGCGGCGGCGAGGCGACGGCCGTGGCGGTCGAGCTGCTGTAACGCCGAGTCGGCAATCGGGACGCAGGCTCGCCGCCTGCGTCCTTCTATCCCCCGAGTTAGCGCAACTCGCTAAACGCCAGCTTCACTCCCAGCGCCACCAACACCCCACCCATCAGCCGGTCGAACCAGTGCCCCAGACGCGCGAAGCCGGCACGCACCCGCTGCTGACTGAACAGGCGCGCCACCAGGCAAAACCAAACGCCAGTCGCGATCGCCAGGTACAGGCCATAACCGCCCTGCACTGCCAAGGGCGTGTGCGGGTCGATGACCACGGTGAATAGCGAGAGGAAAAACAGCGTGGCCTTGGGGTTCAAGCCGTTGGTGACGAACCCCGCGACAAAGGCCGCGCGCGGCGAGCGGGCGCCCTCTTCCATCTGCAATTGCACATTCGCGGTATTGGGCTTGGCGCGCAGGGCCTTGATGCCGATATACAGCAGGTAGGCCGCGGCCAACCACTTCAAGGCGTTGAACAAAACGATCGATTGCGACACGATCAAGCCGATCCCCAGCAACGAATAGGTCACGTGCACCAGAATGCCCGTGCCGACGCCACACGCACTGAAAATACCGGCACGCCGCCCGTAGGTCACGCTTTCGCGCACGACTATGGCGAAGTCCGGCCCAGGGCTGGCGACCGCGAGCAGGTGGATCAAGGCCACAGTAAGAAATTCCGTCCAGTACATAACAAGGCTCCGTCGCAGCAGATCGCTAGTGGGCCCGTCAGAATACGCCTCGTCCCAAAGGCAATCAAAGGTACAGCCGATGAGTAACAATACCCGCGCGATTTTTCTCGACCATAGCTCGCTCGACCTCGGCGACCTCGATATGACCCCGCTCGAACGGGCCTTCGCCGAGTTGCGCGTGCATGATCGCAGCACGTCCGAACAAGTCATAGAGCGCTTGCAAGGCGCCCAGGTGGCGATCAGCAACAAGGTCCCGCTGGACGCCGCAGCGCTTGCCGCCTGCCCCGAGCTGAAACTGATCCTGATCGCCGCCACCGGCAGCAACAACGTCGACCTGAAAGCGGCGCGCGAGCTGGGCGTGACCGTGTGCAACTGCCAGGGTTACGGGACGCCTTCGGTGGCCCAGCACACCCTGATGTTGCTACTCGCACTGGCCACCCGCCTGCCCGACTATCAACGCGCGGTCCACCAGGGTCGCTGGCAGCAGGCGCAACAGTTTTGTCTGCTGGACTTCCCGATCGTCGAACTCGCGGGCAAAACCCTAGGCCTACTCGGCCATGGCGAGCTGGGCGGCGCCGTGGCGAAGCTGGCGCAGGCGTTCGACATGCGCGTGCTGCTCGGGCAGCTGCCGGGGCGCCCGCCGCGCGAGGATCGCCTGCCGCTGGAGGAGCTGTTGCCGCAAGTCGACGCCCTGACCCTGCACTGCCCGCTGACCGCCGACACCCGCGACCTGATAGGCGCCCGTGAACTGCAACTGATGAAGCCCGGCGCCTTTCTGATCAATACCGCGCGCGGCGGCCTGGTCAACGAGCAGGCCCTGGCCGATGCTCTGCGCCTTGGCCATCTCGGCGGTGCCGCCACCGATGTGCTGAGCCAGGAGCCGCCCACCGCGGGCAATCCCCTGCTCGATCCCGAGCTGCCCCGCCTGATCGTCACCCCGCATAGCGCCTGGGGTAGCCGTGAGGCACGCCAGCGCATCGTCGTGCAACTGGCGGAGAACGCCGAGGCCTACTTCAGCGGTGCGCCGCGTCGCGTAGTCGGCTAAGCTGCGCGCCATTTTTCGAGGAGCGAATATGGACCCGCGAAGCGAAGTGCTGCTGCGCCAGGCCGAGTTGTTCGGCGGCTCGTTGCTGCTCGCCGGCCTGCCGGCCGACGATCTGCTCGGCCAGTTGCCGCACGCCCAAGGCTGGAGCTGGCATGCCGGCGAACACACGCTACTTGATGCTCGCTTTGCCGGTCGCATGCACTTCGGTGTCCGTCCGCCCGAAACGCCTTGTGCGGCGGCCGTGCTCTTTTTACCGAAATCCCGCGAGCTGACCGAGTACCTGCTGAACGCCCTGGCTGCCTTTCTACCTGGCGGCCTGCTCTATCTGGTCGGGGAAAAACGTGCCGGCATCGAACGTGCGGCCAAACAACTGGCCACGTTCGGCAAGCCACGCAAACTCGACAGCGCACGCCACTGCCAGCTTTGGCAGGTGCGGGTGGAACAGGTGCCCGCCGCACCCGACCTGACGGCATTGGCCAGGCACTACAGCCTGCAATTGGCCGACGGGCCGCTCAGCGTGGTCAGCCTGCCCGGGGTATTCAGCCATGGTCGCCTGGATGTCGGCAGCGCCCTGCTGTTGCAGCATCTGGAGCAATTGCCGGAAGGCCACATATTGGATTTCGGTTGCGGCGCCGGGGTGTTGGGCGCCGCGTTGAAACGCCGCTATCCGCAGAGCCGGGTGAGTCTGCTCGATGTCGATGCCTTCGCCGTCGCCAGCAGCCACTTGACCCTGATGGAGAACGGCCTGGAAGCCGACGTTATCTGCGGCGACGGCATAGACGCGGCGCCCCAGGGCCTCAGCGCGATCCTCAGCAATCCGCCATTCCACCAGGGCGTGCATACTCACTACCACGCCACGGAAACACTGTTGCAGAAAGCCGCTGCACACCTGAGTCACGGCGGCCAGCTGCGTTTGGTGGCCAACAGCTTCCTCAAGTACCCGCCGCTGATCGAGCAACACCTGGGGCCCTGCCAGGTGCTGGCCGAGGCCAATGGCTTTCGCATCTATCGCGCGAACAAGCGCTGAACCGGCGCTTGCTCTCCCAGCGGCGCTTGGGCAGAATGCCCGCGTCCTAGGGGAGTAGTCTCCCGCGAACGGTTTCCAACCGGCTCGCCCGGCACGCGTCAACATACTTGGTCGGCAGACCATGGCGCGCGCGACCCAAGGCCCTTGAGGCCGGCGGTTTGACAAGACCTATGACACGCACACCTTACCCGGGGCGGGAAGGCTGTACGTGTCATAGCCGTGTCGACCCGCCCCTTTAGGAAGCCTGATGCTGGAATCCCTGTTCGTTCCCACCCTGATCGTTGCCTTGGCCGAAATCGGCGACAAGACGCAGCTGCTCGCCTTGCTGTTGGCGGCACGTTTTCGCAAACCCTGGCCGATCATCTGGGGCATTGTGCTCGCCACCCTCGCCAACCATTTCGCCGCCGGCGCCGTCGGTAATTGGGTGGCGGACTTTTTCGCCCCTGCCACCCTGAGCTGGATATTGGCCGCCTCCTTTGTCGCGGTCGCATTGTGGACGTTGGTTCCCGACGAGCTGGACGACGAAGACAGCTCCGCCCTGAAACGTCACGGTCCCTTCCTCACCACCCTGATCGCCTTTTTTATCGCCGAGATGGGCGATAAGACCCAGGTCGCCACCGTGATGCTCGCCGCCCAATATCCGCACTTCACTCCGGTCGTGCTCGGCACCACCCTGGGGATGCTGATCGCCAACGTACCCGTGGTGCTGGCGGGCAACTTCGCCGCCGAGCGCTTGCCGCTGACGCTGATCAGGCGCTTGGCCGCCACGGCCTTTATTGCCCTTGCCGGGTATGCGGGTTATCAGGCACTGGTATTGGGTGGTGGCTTTTAGCCCGAGCCTATGCATCGCCGCCCTGACTGCTGCTAGAGTGTGCAAGGAATTGCTCACTTGCAAGGCAGTCAGGAGATCTCTGTGTCGTTAAATGAGCGCAAAAAACTGGTTCGAAAACATATCGACCTGTCATGGAACAAAGGCCACCTGGCCTTGACCGAGCAACTGCACAGTAAGGACTTTCTCTACAAAAGTTCGTTTGTCGGCCGCCCGCTGAACAGCGAGGGCTTTATCCGGATGGTGCAGGACATTCGCCTGGCCATGCCGGACATCGAAGTGGTGGTCGAGGAGTGCGTCGCCGAAGGGAACAAGGTCGTCACTTGGAGCACCCTGATCGGCACCATCCAGAAACCCGCCCTGGGCTACCCGCCCAGCGACAAGGTCATGAGCATTTCGGCGATGGCGTTCTGGAGCCTGACGCCGAACGATGAAATCCAGGAAATCTGCACCATGTTCGACATGGAGAGTTTCCGCGCGCAGCTGGGCTTGGAAACCCGTCCGTTCGCCGAAAAAGCTCTGCCTTGATAGACGCGCCTGCCGCCTGGATACGGCGCCTCGGCGCGCTATCCAGGCATGCATAGCGCGGTGATCAGCTACCGCGCTTGGCCTGCTGGTACAGCGGCATGACTTTCGGAATGGCCGCCTGCAACGCCGCAATCCGCGAGCTCGACGACGGGTGGGTGCTCATGAATTCCGGCGGCGCGCCATTGCCCGCAGCCGCCATCTTCTGCCACAGGCTGACCGCCGCGTTAGGGTTGTAACCAGCCCGCGCGGCCAATTCCAACCCCAGCAGATCCGCCTCGTTTTCGTTGCCACGGCTATTGGGTAGGGTCAGGCTGTATTGCACCACGGTGTCGGCCATGGCCATGCCGCCCTCACCCAGCCCCAGCAGGGCACCGGCGCCTTGCTTGGCCAAGGCCACGCCATAGGCCCGAGACATGGCTTCGCGGCTATGCTCGCGCAAGGCGTGAGCCATTTCATGGCCCATGATCGCGGCGATCTCGTCATCGCTCAGTTTCAGTTTCTCGATGATGCCGCTGTAGAAAATGATCTTGCCGCCAGGGCCGCAGTTGGCATTCAGTTCCGGGCTCTTGATCAGATTGACCTCCCATTGCCATTGCGCGGCGTCCGGGCGGAACAACGGAGCCTGCTCGATCAAGCGCCCCGCGATCGTGCGCAGACGTTTGGCATTGGCGCTGCTGCGATCCAGCACGCCCTTGTTCGCGGCTTCCCCCAAAGTTTGCTGGTAGGACTGCGCGTACATCTGATTGACCTCTTCGGTCGATAGCGCACTGAACATGTACTGCTTGCGCTCGACGCCGACCGCGCCGCCGCTGGTGGTATTCACGGCTTGGCACCCTGCCAGCAGCAAGGCCGCGGCGAGCGCGGATATGGACAACAAGCGATTCATGCCGAATCTCCTTACTAATGAGCGCGCTATGCTAGGTCGCCGTTTTACCGGGAGCAACCGTCCAACTTGCAATATGGGCAACAGCCATCTTTTATCCATTGAGGCGTTAAGGATTCGATGTCTGATTGCCGATAAACCGGAATAGGCATTTACCGCGCTGCGGAGTTCCCATGAAGTTCAAGTCGATCCAATCTTCGGTAGCGGCCCTGGCTGGCGCGATCATTCTCGCCGTGGTCGCGGCGCTGGTGGTCTACGCCCTGGTCGCCGGGCATCGCAGCCAAACGCTGGTACAGGAAAGAACCCGGGCGCTGCTCGAACAGTTCGTCGAACAACGTCTGGCGGCGTTGGTGCAGGTGCAGGCGCTGCAGATCCAGCGGGAGCTGGAAATCCCCCTGCAAATCACCGCGGACCTGGCCCGGGTCAACGCCCTGCTCGGCATGCAGGACGCCGACGGCAGCCCGCTGCTCACCAGCAGCCGCGAAGAATTGTCGAACCTGATACGCGAGACCACCGCGCAGAACCCTAAACTGCTCGGCAGCTATATCGGCTGGGAAACCAACGCCTTCGACGGCAACGACGATATCTATGCCGGCCCCAAGGATAACGGCTACGACGGCAGCGGGCGCTTCCTGACCTGGTGGTTCCGCAACCCGGACGGCAGCCTGGGGATCGACGCGATAGGCACCATGGAGAGCGAGACGCTGCTGCCCACCGGCGTGCGCGAAGGCGAATATTACCTGTGCCCCAAAGAACGCAAGCGCGCCTGCGTGATCGATCCGGCGCCCTATGAGGTCGGCGGCAAGATGGTCATGCTGGCCTCGTTCACCTCGCCGATTATGGTCAATGGCGAGTTCCGTGGCATCGCCGGGGTCGACCTGGCAGTGAACTTCATCCAGGACCTGCTGCTCGCCGCCGACCGCCAACTGTATGACGGCGCCGGCGAACTGACCTTGATCGCCAGCAACGGCAGCCTGGTCGCCTCGACCCAGGCACCGAACAAGCTGGGCAGCCAGGCTAGCGAGCTGCTCGACGCCACCGCCCTGGCCACCCTGAAAAATCTGCAGCCCGGGCAGATTCAATACAGCATCCAGGACGCCGACAAGCCCGATGCCGGCTTTATCGAGCTGTTTTTCAAGTTCCCCCTCGGCGAGACCGAGAGCCGCTGGACCCTGACCCTGGCCATCCCCTTGAAAACCGTGATGGCCGACCTGCAAACCCTGCAAGGAGAGCTGGCCGCGCAGCGCGACGCCGACACCCTGGGCATGGCCCTGGTCGGCCTGCTGATCGCGGTTATCGGCCTGCTGGTGGTGTGGTTCGTCGGCTACGGCATCGCCCGCCCGCTCAAGCAAATGGTCGCCATGCTCGACGACATCGCCCAGGGCGAAGGCGACCTGACCCGCCGCCTCGAGGTGCAGCGCAGCGACGAGTTGGGCGCCATGGCCCAGGGCTTCAATACCTTCCTCGGCAAGCTGCAAAACATGATCAGCCAAGTGGTCAGCTCGGTGCAGAAAGTCAGCGACTCCTCGGAACACACCGCCGATATCGCCATCCGCACCAATCAGGGCGTGCAGAAGCAGTTGTCCGAAATCGAACTGGTGGCCACCGCCGTGCACCAGATGACCGTCACCGCCCAGGATGTGGCGCGCAACGCCACCCATGCCGCGGAAGCGGCCAACCATGCCGACCAGGCCGCCAACCTGGGCAAACAGACGGTGCAACACACCGCCGAAGCGATTGCCGCCCTGGCCGAAGAGATCGGTCGCGCCGTCAGCGTGGTGCAAACCCTGGCCAAGGACAGCGAAAACATCAACGCCATTCTGGTGGCGATTCGCGGCATCGCCGAGCAGACCAACCTGCTGGCCCTGAATGCGGCCATCGAAGCGGCGCGGGCCGGCGAACAAGGCCGTGGTTTTGCCGTGGTCGCCGATGAGGTACGCAACCTGGCGCAAAAAACCCAGAAGGCCACCGAAGAAATCCAAAGCATGATTCAACAGTTACAACAGGGCACCCGCGACGTGGTGAAAGTCATGGAGGACAGCCAGCGTAAAACCGAAATCAGCGTGCAACAGGCCAGCGCCGCGGACGAAGCCCTGGGTTCGATTACCCAAGCGGTATCGGTGATCAACGACATGAACACGCAAATCGCCAGCGCCGCCGAACAACAGAGCGCGGTGGCCGAGGACATCAACCGTAATGTCAGCAATATCGGGCAAGTAGCCAATGAAGTCGCCAGCGGAGCCGACGAAGCCAGCCAGGCCAGCGCCGAACTGACCCAACTGGCCGAACAACAGCGGCGTTTGATCAATCAGTTCAGGGTTTGAGCGGCAAGCGAACAACTGCGTTCTGTGCCCTTACGACGTGCAACTTATGGCTTGAAGCTTGTGGCTTATGCCGGCGTCAAACACTCCGGCCCGTCGAGTTTGGGGTCATTGACCAGATTGGCCAATACGCGCTCGCGCAATACCGGCTGCGGGCCGGCAAGCAGCGACTGCAGCTCCGGTAAAGGCGTATCCGCCGCCAGCCAGGCGTCCTGGCCCGCCGCATCGAGAATCAGCGGCCGGCGTAAATTGGCCGCGGCCCGGGTGATCACCGCGGCGCTGAGATACACCTGGCCCTCGACCGGATAAGCCTCCCACAACGCGGCGAAGTACAGCGGCGTGGCTTCCCCGCTCAACCAGTAGGGACGCTTGCGCGCCGCGCCGCGCCATTCGTAAAAACCATTGGCCGGCAGCAGGCCGCGGCGCAAACGCAGAGGCTCACGAAACATCGGTTGCTCGGCCAGAGTCTCCGCCCGCGCCTGTGCCGGGGTCTTCGATAAATCCTTCAGCCAGGGCGGCGTCAGCCCCCAGCGCGCCCGCGCCAGCCGACGCTCGCCGTCGACGGCGCGCAGCAAGAGGACCTGGGCATGGGGGGCGATATTCCAGTGCGGTTGCTGGTCGGCGGGAAAACCGGGCAAATCGGCAAATGCCGGCGTCCAACGGAACAGGGCGAAACGTCCACACATGGATAACTCGATAGCGGCTAGGCGCAGAAATTAAGACTGAATAATCGACGCCATAACGGCCGCAGCTAACAGAGCAGCACGCCCTGCTCGTTCTCCGGCTCATCGTTGGGTAACGGTAGCGCGCCATTGTACGCGGCGATCAACTGCTGCGCGCGCTCGGCGTGTGGATTGTCGACCATCAAGCCGAGCAGGCCGCACGCGGGCAGCTCACCGACCGCCCCGACCAGGTCGCGGCCCGCCAAGTGGGCCTCGATACCTTCGCTGGCGAGCATGCCCACCAGCAATTCGGCCTCCATCAAATCCTGGGGTTCGTAGATCCGTTGCATCAGTCGTTCTCTCCCCGGGTCGTCAACGTCCAATCGAGGCCGTCGGTTTGCAGGTCGAATATAATCGGCCGGCAGCACGCCGGGCAGTCCTCGACATACTGCTGATCGCCGCCGGACAGATCCAGCACGGCCTCCACCGGCTCGCCACAGTAAGGGCACTGATAGGTCTGGATTTCCAGCATCTGAGTCTCCTTGTGACTTGTAGGTATAATCGCCGGTCTATTGCAGGCCCCGTATTCAGGGCCATTCATTTTTAACCGCAGCCGACCACAACAAGAGAACATGATGGGCGAATTCGATGCCATCCGACCTTACGCCGACGCAGAAGTCCCCGCCGTTCTGGAGCGTCTGCTGACCGACCAGGCATTTCTGCAGATCCTCACCCGGTTCCGCTTTCCACGCTTGGCCCAGCCCTTCGGCTGGCTGCTTAAACCACTTATAGCCTATCGGTTGCGTCTCGAGTTCCGTGGTATCGATTCGGTGCATGCGCTGCAAGAGAAAATCGAGGTCTATGTCGACCGCACCATCGAGCAGGCCACCGACGGCGTGACCTATTCCGGTATCGAGCACCTCAAAGCCGGCGGCGCCTACCTGTTCCTCGCCAATCACCGCGATATCGTCATGGACCCGGCCATCGTCAATTACGCGGTCTACCATGCGGGCCTGAGCACACCGCGCATCGCGATCGGCGACAACCTGTTGCAGAAGCCCTTCGTCAGCGACCTGATGCGCCTGAACAAGAGCTTTATCGTGCACCGCTCGCTCAGCGGCCGGCGCGAAAAGCTGGCGGCCTATCAATTGCTGTCAGCTTATATCAACCATTCGATCCGCAACGACCACGAATCCATCTGGATCGCGCAGGCCGAGGGCCGCGCCAAGGATGGCGACGACCGTACCGATTCGGCGATCCTCAAGATGTTCCATATGAGCCGCAAGGATGAGCCCTTCGCCGAGGTGATCCGCTCGCTGCAACTGACCCCGGTGTCGATCAGCTATGAGTACGACCCCTGCGACTTGGCCAAGGCCCACGAGCTGTATACCCGCGCCAGCACCGGCAGCTACACCAAGGCGCCCGGCGAAGACGACCAGAGCATCGCCCTCGGCATCACCGGCTACAAAGGCCGCCTGCATGTACACTTCAGCCCGCCCGTGACCAGCGGCCTGGAAGACACCAAACAACTGGCCATGGAAATGGACAAACACATCCTCGGCGGTTACCGGCTGTTCCCGGTGCATTACCTGGCGTATGCCATGTGGTCCGAACGTGACCCCGAGCTGCAGGTTCCCAGCGCCGAGCAACTGTTCCCCGCCGACGAACTGGCGACCGCGCAAGCCGAATGGGAAAAACGTCTGGCGGCCTGCCCGGCGCCGCAACGACCTTATCTGGTGTTGCAATACGCCAACCCGGTGCGCAACCAATACCGCATCAAGGCCGGCCTGGCGCTTTAGATCGTATTTCTAGAACCGGGTGCTGGCCCAGGATAGGACCAGCGCCAAAAGCAAAGTGGCGTAGCCGAAGCGGTAGAAAAAGCGGTTCAGGCGCAATGTCGGCTCATCGAATACGCAGGCCTGTTCCGGCATTGCATCCGCGTCGCCATTGACGAGCAAGCGGGCCACCGCGCGCTGCTCACGCAGGCGTGTGGCCAGGAGCAGCCAGGCGCCGGCCAGTGCGAAAAACAGCGCCAAACCATTGAGCGCTTGTGCGGGCTGGCCGACAAACAACGACCAGAGCATCTGCAGAGACATATCGACCTCAGTCTTTCCGAAGGCACGGCATAGCCGAGCCTGAAAATCGCCTCACCCACTGTACGATCGGGCAGTTCAAATACGGCGGCGGAGTCTACCTAAAGTCATTGCTTATGACCTTCCTTCCCGACGGGCTGTAACCCTCATAAAGAATCCGTCTAAACCCTGCCGTCAGCCCTGGGTCCAACGGCCTGCACGCGCGGCAACCAGACACGACATCGGTTGCCGGACAACGCTTATATTCCACGGAGGAACGCCCCATGGTGTGGCAATACGAAGAAGATGAGGATTACCTTATCGATTCGCTAGACGAAGCGGTAACAGAAGAAATGGACGCTGTGATAGACGAGCTTTCGATTAATATTCAAGACCACCACTGGCTGATTTACTGCGCCCTTGGCGGTCATGAACATTACGATTTACCTGAGATCGATCAGCAAAGCGGTATCCGTATTCTTGAGGTGTATGCCGAAGCGGCATAAATCCCAGCCATGAAAAAGCCCGGCTCGATGCCGGGCTTTTTCATGGCTGCCAAAGGCCTATTGCAGAAGCATTTGCCCGATGGCGGGGTCTTTGAATGCCCGGGTCAACGCATCGCTCATCACATCGCTCACCAGCTTGGTATTGGTCTCCTGGTTCGGCGCCATGCCCGAACGCTGGTTCAATGAAGCGCCGTAACGGCCGCTGTAACGGCGCGAGCTGTTCTGCACCTCGAGGCGGAAGTTCGCAGTGATATTGGCCTCGGTGACGTACAGGGTGTCTTTCGGCGACTGATATTTCAGCTCGGCCAGGGTCAAGGTCAATTGCGGAGCGTTATAGGCATTGGCGGTCGGCGTAAAGCCGAGCAGACGCACCGCGGCCTCGGCCTGAGCTTGCAGCTTGGGCAGAATATCCTGGCCGCTGACGCTGACCGCGCTGGTTTCCGGATACAGGCCGCCGCGCGTACCCAGAACCGGCGATGGACGCCCATCGGCAACCCGCACGACCACGGGCTGACCCTGGCCGACGGCGACCAAGGGGCTGTTGATTTTCGGTTGCGGGCTAAGCTGTTGCGGACTGTGAGCGCAGCCGACCAGGGTCAGGCTGACAGCGGTAATCAAGCCAAATAACAGGCGATGCAGCATGCTCGTCTCTCCAGGTTGGATGCAAAGTGGCGGGCAGTATACCAGCGCGGTGATGTGCTAACAGTGTCGACGGAAAAGTGCCCGTAGGGGTTCCTGTCACGCTCTTGTCACAGCTTACTGGCATAAGACTTTAGTCGTCAGTCGCCTGGAGTCTCACGCCATGTTTTCACTCGGATCGCTGCTCGAACGCCGGCGCCCCATGCGTACCTTCGCCCTGCTCGATCAGGCCGGGTTGTGCCGCGCCTTTCGTCAATCGCGCCAGGCGCCACTAGGCGCGGGCTGGGTCGAGGTGGATCGGCAATGCCTCGCCTGGCTGCAAAAAACCCTGCCGGCCAGCGCAAAAATCGCCACGAACGGCACTCGCCCACGCCCGTGCGAAGCGCTGACGGCCTGACCGGCGGAAAGAAGAAAATTCATAGCAGGCGATCTATTTTCCTGCTTTCGCCTTATAATCTCGCCCCGATTATAAGGACGCCTCCTGAATCGGGCCTCGCCGTCTTGCTGATGCACTAGCCATCGGCCACGCCCCCAGAGAGTCGCCCACTTCGTGCTGCCCCTTCCGGCTAGCCGCCTTCGCCCACTCTTAGCAGGCCGTTGAAACTACCGCGCTCGGCTATGTGGCGTTGAAATCGATTCGGACACGCCTGTACGACTCGTACGCGTCGCTCCCGACCGAGTTCATCCGCCCAGCCTCGACCCGCATCGTTTTCAGTGGCCGGTTAAAACGCATCGCAGTCATGCCATGCGGGTGGAAAGCGCGCGGATACAGACACGAACTTTTGAGGTTCACGCTCCAAAAGAGCGCGAAAAATACGGTTTTAACAACTTCACAAGAGTGTGGCGAAAATGAACGATCTTGCGGCAGGCATACCCAGCATGACCCTTTCTCCCACGCCCTGGGAGCAGCACGGCACTCGCTAATCGCGTACGTCGCTGCATAGGCCTTCGGCCGTCCTTTGGGTGCTGAATTTTCGGAGAAGTAGCAATGGCACGAAACGAATACCAAACAGTGGATGCGGTGCTGGTCGGCGCGGGTATCATGAGCGCGACCCTGGCCGTACTGCTGAAAGAACTCGACCCCGGCATCACGCTGGAAGTCGTGGAACTCATGGCATCGGGGGCGATTGAAAGCTCCAACCCTTGGAACAACGCCGGTACCGGCCATGCCGGGCTGTGCGAACTGAACTACACGCCGGAAGCGGCGGATGGCTCCATCGACATCGGCAAGTCGGTGACCATCAATACCCAGTTCGAAGAATCCAAGCAGTTCTGGGCCTACCTGGTGGAGAAAGGCGCCTTCGGCACGCCGAAAAGCTTTATCAACCCGGTACCGCACCTGAGCTTCGTGCGCGGCCAAGAAGGCATCGAGTTTCTGAAGAAACGTTTTGCGGCGCTGACCCAGCACCACGCCTTCGCCGAAATGGAATACACCGAAGACCGGGCCACCATGGCCAAGTGGATGCCGCTGATGCTGCCGGGCCGCGACCCGAACGAGCCTATCGCCGCAACTCGCGTGGAGGCCGGTACCGACGTCAACTTCGGCACCCTGACCAAACACCTGCTCGATCACCTGAGCAAGCAGCCGGATGCCGTGGTCAAGTGCAGCCAGAAAGTCACCGGGCTCGAGCGCAACGAGCAGGGCTGGCGCGTCAGCATCAAGAATCAGCAGGATGGCAGCAGCCGCGAAATCCAGGCCAAGTTCGTCTTCCTCGGCGCAGGCGGCGGCGCCCTTCCGCTGCTGCAACTGTCTGGCATTCCGGAAGGCAAGGGCTTCGGCGGTTTCCCGGTCAGCGGCCAATGGCTGCGCTGCGACAACCCCGAAGTGGTCAAACAGCACCAGGCCAAGGTCTACAGCCAAGCCGAAGTGGGCTCGCCGCCGATGTCGGTACCGCACCTCGACACCCGCGTGGTGGACGGCAAGACTTCCTTGCTATTCGGCCCCTACGCCGGTTTTTCGACCAAGTTCCTGCGCCATGGATCGCTGCTCGACCTGCCGCTGTCGATACGCCCGAACAATATCGGCCCGATGCTTGCCGTGGCGCGCGACAATTTCGACCTGACCCGTTACCTGGTCAAGGAAGTGATGCAGTCCGAAGAGAAGCGCCTGCAGACACTGCGCGGCTTTTACCCGGAAGCGAAGGCCGAGGACTGGCGCCTGGAAATGGCCGGTCAACGCGTGCAGATCATCAAGAAAGATCCCAAGCGCGGCGGCATCCTGCAGTTCGGTACCGAACTGGTCGCAGCTCACGATGGTTCCATCGCGGCGCTGCTCGGCGCCTCGCCGGGTGCTTCGGTCACCGTGTCGATCATGCTCGACCTGATTCACCGTTGCTTCCCCGAGCAGGCCAAGTCCGAGGAATGGACACGCAAGCTCGACGAGATCTTCCCGGCAATGAGCAAGGTACTCGCCACCGACGCCGAGCGTTACCGCGAAGTGCAAGCGCGCTCCAATGCACTGCTGCAGTTGGACCAGCCCGAGCCTTTGCCGGCTTAAACCACCTTGCTCAGGCCGTGCAAGCGGCCTGACAGCTCAGGCTATAAAAGCAAACGCCCCGACTGGTTCGGGGCATTTGTTTAGGGTCAGGCCGAGGTCGATACGGGGTGGAAACTGAAGTAGTGCCGCAACGCTTCGACCATTTCGACATACTCCTCGGGCGGGAGCTCCAGGGAGAATCCGGAGTCATAGCTACCGGGCGTCACATCTTCCCGGCACCACTGGCAACTCGCGGAGAAATCGATGAAACGCGGGGAGCCCGGGCCTGGTATTTTCAGGCGCATCTCGAAGCGCGCATTCACCAACATCGGCAATTGGCTGATCAAAAGCATGCCATCGACCGAGACATTGCCGATATAACCCACCGGCTTGTCGGTGATGCGATTGAACACCTTCAGGTAGTACGGTAACTGATGGCGCTCTATTCGACGCTGAATCTGCATAATATCAAATCGCTACTAGTGACTTCCGAGTATGGCCATACCGCCACGGCTAAACAAGCTTCAGTTGCAACGCTCTGATATCCGATCGTTTAACTGACGACGAGCGGTATCGACCTCCGTATCGCTATAGTAGCTGCGCTCACCATTGGCGTCGGTTTTATAATAGCGCCACCCCTCAGGTATGCCAGCCAATTGCCGACGCAATTCGCCACATTCTTTCTCTTGCTGGGCTTTGCGCTCCGTCGCCGCGGCCGCGGCCTGCGCCTGCTCTTCACGCCGGGCCTCAAAAAAGCGCGTGGCACGCTCCTGCCGCTCAACGGTTGCGGCATCGCGTTCCACCACCTGGGGCTTGACCTCGACCTGCTCGGCGCCGGGCGCCGGGCGCTGATCGAAGTGCACCTGACCGTTGGCATCGACCCAACGGTAAATCTCCGCCATGGCCACCCCAGGCAATAGCAACAGGCAAAGCAGTACTCGCATGGCTTCCTCCTTGACCGAGGCGGCTAGATTACCTCGTTGGTCGCCGCCCTCGTGCGTCCGACGATCAGCGGTTCAATTCGCGGGGGTCGCGACAGCGTCTTTGCCGATTATCACCGCATCTTGGTGGCCTAATTGACGCAAGGTTTCCAAGCGCGCGCGGGCGCGGTAGGCATATTCGCTGCTCGGATAACGGCCGATGATGAACTTGTAGGTTTGCACGGCATCCAGGAACAGGCTTTGACGCTCCAGACACTGGCCACGCAATAGGGAAATTTCCGGCTGGATATAGTTGCGCGATCGGCTGCTGCGTTCGGCCTTCGACAGATCCAACATGGCCGTATCGCAATCGCCCTGATCATAAGCGCGGTAGGCGCTGTCCAAATGACGGTCGAGGCTATAGCGGCTGCAACCAACGGCGCCGAGCGCCAGGAGTACGATCAACAGGGTTTTCATGGGGTTTCTCCTCCGATGGCAGTGTATCGACTGGGCAGAAGCATTCTGTAGAGCCATACCGCTCTGCCATGCCACGGCTGGAACACACGCGGGGATACTACTCTGCGCAGCCTGTTCGAGGCGCCGGCAAACGAGTATCGGAGCCGGTTGCCGTCTAAGCTGATACAGATCAAGTCTGCCGGGGCGTCTTTGCGTTGCAATGGCCCCGTCACGGCGTCGCTCATAGCAAGGTCAGGGCCATGAAACTGCAAACGCTTTTGGTAGTCATCGATTCCCAGCAGCCGAGTCAGCCGGCGCTCGAACGCGCGGTCTGGCTCGCGCGCAAGAACCAGGCGCAGCTCCACCTGCTGCTGACCGAATACCATACGGCTCTGGATACCAGCCCGCTCTTCGATAGCGCCTTACAGGCCAAAGGCCGCGCGGCGGCGCTGGAGCAGGCCGGCACCTGGCTGGAGGAGCGTGTCGTAGCGCTGCGCGCCGAAGGGTTGGATCTGCACCTGGACGTTCGCTGGGGCAAGCCGTTGCACAAGGTGGCCCTCGGCAAGATCGGCGAATTGCAGCCAGACCTGGTGCTCAAATCGGCCGCTCGCAATAGCATGCTGCAGCGCCTGTTGCTGACCAATAGTTGCTGGCAACTGATCCGCCATTGCCCGGTCCCGCTATGGTTGGTGCATCACGGCGCCTGGCAAGGTCGACGCCTATGCGCCGCCCTTGACCCCTTGCACAGTGGCGACAAGCCCGCGGCCCTGGATCACCGTTTGATTCGCGCGGCGCGCGAATTGAGCGAGCAACTCGGGCTGCAGGCGCACTACTTGCACACCTATGCGCCCTTGCCGCGCACCCTGGTGTTCGATGCCGAACTGGTCGGCGACTATGAAGGCTACGTCGAGCGCAGCGCCAAACAGCACCGCGATGCCTTCGAGGAGCTGATCGGCCAATACCCGATCGCCCGGCCCGACACCCACTTGATCGAAGGTTTCGCCGAAGAAGTGCTACCGCGCTTCGTCCGCGAGCAGAACGTCGATTTGCTGCTGATGGGCGCAGTCGCCCGCGGGCAGCTGGATACCGCACTGATCGGGCATACCGCCGAACGGGTTTTGGACGCCGTGGAATGCGATCTGCTGGTACTCAGGCCCGAGGAAAAAAGTAGTGGCGCGTAAAAATGACTACAGGGTTACAGCGTAGTAGCCTCGCGTTCTGCTTGATCTCAGGAGCCTGTGCATGACCATTCGCCGCACCAAAATCGTCGCCACTCTCGGCCCGTCCAGCAACTCGCCCGAAGTCCTCGAAAAACTGATTCTCGCCGGCCTGGATGTGGCCCGCCTGAACTTCTCCCATGGCTCGCCCGACGAGCACAAAGCCCGCGCCAAGCTGGTACGCGACCTCGCCGCCAAACACGGACGCCACGTCGCCCTGCTCGGCGACCTGCAAGGCCCGAAGATCCGCATCGCCAAATTCGCCAATAAGCGCATCGAGCTGAAAATCGGCGACCGCTTCGTATTCTCCACCAGCCACCCATTGACCGAAGGCACCCAGGAAATCGTCGGCATCGACTACCCGGACCTGGTCAAGGATTGCGGCGTCGGCGACGAACTGCTGCTCGACGACGGACGCGTGGTCATGCGCGTGGAATCGGCTACCGGCGATGCCCTGCATTGCGTGGTGATCATCGGCGGCCCGCTGTCCGACCATAAAGGCATCAACCGCCGCGGTGGCGGTTTGACCGCGCCGGCGCTGACCGAGAAAGACAAAGCCGATATCAAGCTGGCCGCCGAGATGGAGCTGGATTACCTGGCGGTGTCCTTCCCGCGCGATGGCTCGGATATGGAATATGCGCGCAAACTGCGCGACGAAGCCGGTGGCACCGCCTGGCTGGTGGCGAAGATCGAACGCGCCGAAGCGGTAGCCGACGACGAAACCCTCGACGGCCTGATCCGCGCCAGCGATGCGGTCATGGTCGCCCGCGGCGACCTCGGTGTGGAAATCGGCGATGCCGAGCTGTGCGGCATTCAGAAAAAAATCATCCTGCACGCGCGCCGCCATAACAAAGCGGTGATCACGGCCACGCAGATGATGGAGTCGATGATCCAGAACCCCATGCCGACCCGCGCCGAGGTATCGGACGTGGCCAACGCCGTGCTCGATTACACCGACGCGGTCATGCTGTCGGCGGAAAGCGCCGCGGGGGCCTACCCGCTGGAAGCGGTGCAGGCGATGGCGCGGATCTGCCTGGGTGCGGAAAAACACCCGACCAGCAAGAAATCCAGCCACCGCATGGACACCGAATTCGAGCGCTGCGACGAAAGCATCGCCCTGGCGGCCATGTACACGGCCAACCACTTTCCCGGGGTCAAAGCCATCATCGCCCTGACCGAAAGCGGCTATACGCCGTTGATCATGTCGCGCATCCGTTCCTCGGTGCCGATCTTCGCCTTCTCCCCGCACCGCGAAACCCAGGCCCGCGCGGCCATGTTCCGCGGCGTCTACACCGTGCCGTTCGACCCGGCCGCCCTGCAGCCCGGCGAAGTCAGCCAGGCCGCGGTGGACGAACTGCTCAAGCGCGGCGTGGTACAGACCGGCGATTGGGTGATCCTGACCAAGGGCGACAGCTACCACACCATCGGCGGCACCAATACCCTGAAGCTGCTGCATGTCGGCGAAGCGCTGGTGTAAGCCCCGCCGTAACGCAAAAAGGCCGCTCGATCGAGCGGCCTTTTGCTATCCGTAGGGTGCGCAGTGCACCGGCATTTCTGGTAAACCCTGGTGCGCGCAGCACACCCTATGCGGACTTGCTGAAATCCGGTACGCGCCTTTGCATAAAGGCGGTCAAGGCTTCAATGGCTTCCGGCGAACGTAACCGCTGGCTGAATAGCTTGCCTTCCTCCTCGATCACCCGGCGCAGTTCCTCGCGTCCCGGCGCACGCATCAGACGTTTGCTGTCGATCACCGCCGAAGGCGCCAAACGCTGAAAGCTCAGCGCCACTTCGCGTGCCTTGGCCAAAGTCGCGGCGCCGTCTTCCAAAGCCTGGTTGGCGATCCCCCATTCGGCCGCCTGCTCGCCGGTAAAACCCTGCCCGAGCAACAACAGCTCGGCCGCCCGGGCATGGCCGAGCAGGCGCGGCAGAATCACACTGGAGCCATATTCGGGGCACAGCCCCAAGTTGACGAAGGGCATCTTCAACGCTGCATCGCGGCTGACATACACCAGGTCGCAATGCAGCAGCAGGGTCGTGCCGATCCCCACCGCCGAGCCGCTGACCGCCGCCACCACCGGCTTGCTGAACTCGAATAGCGCGCGCATGAACTGGAAGACTTCGCTGCTGTTAAGGTCGCTGGGCGGGGCCTGGATAAAGTCGCTCACATCGTTGCCGCTGGTGAAACACTGCTCACCGCCAGTGATCAAGAACGCACGCACGCTTTTATCCTGATCGGCCTGGTCCAACGCGTCGGCCATGGCGCGGTACATCGCGCGGGTCAGGGCATTTTTCTTATCTGGACGGTTCAGGCGCAGGGTCAACAATCCTTGCTCTCGGTCAATACGCAGATGCTCGTTCATGACGTTTCCTAATGGAATGGGCAAAAGGCCCAATGAAAATTAAGCGTCGTACGGCGGCGCGCCGGAGAAATCGGCGTGTAACGACAGATCAGGGGCAGCCCCGCGAGAACTCACAGGACTCGAATCGTCTCGCCTAAGCGTGCGGCAAGAACAGGTCGGAAAACATCTGATTGCGCGGCATACCAGCCAAATAAAGGCGCCGGGTAAAACTCTCGACGTTATTAGGGCTACCGCAGAGTAAGGCGAGGGTTTGCCGTGAAACAAGTTTCAGTTGCGCCAAAGCGGCCGGCAATTCTGCCGCGCAGAGCAGCTCGACCCGCACCTGCGAATGGGCGGCCGCCAGCTGCCGCAACTCGGCGGCCAGGTAGTGCTCGGCACTATCACGGGCCAAATGCAGCACTCGGATTTCGCCGCGGTGCTCTTCGCGCAACGCCTCGCGTAACACCGCATAAAGCGGGGCGATGCCGGTGCCCGCCGCCAATAGCCAGAGCGGCCGGTTCTGCCAATCGAGGTCATAGTGCAGCGCGCCACCACGCAGTTCGCCGAGCCGCAAGGGCTGGCCGCGGACGAAATGCCGCGCGGCATCGCTGAAGGCGCCGGGTTGCCGGCAATCCAGGTGAAACTCCAACCAGGGGTCTTCGCCCGGCAGACTGGCCAGCGAATACGGCCGGGCCACGCCGCTCTGCGTCCACAACACCAGGTGCTGCCCGGCGCGGTAGCGCAGCGGCTGTTCGGGCAACAGGCGCAAACGCAGCACATCGGGACTGAGCCAGTCACAACTGTGGATCAACGCGGGTAGACCATCCTTTAGCGGATCGAAGACCTCGACCCGCAAGTCCTCGACCAGCCGGCACTGGCAGGCCAACCGCCAGCCCTGCTCGCGGCGGGCCGCAGCCAGGGCTTCGGGCTTATCATCCTGCGGCTCGCCGCGGATGCAGCGCACCAGGCAAGCATGGCAACTGCCGGCACGGCAACTGTAGGGGATGGCGACGCCGGCCTCATGCAGAGCATCGAGCAGATTGCGTCCGGGTTCGATCGGCAGTCGTCGTTCACCGACCTGCAACTCAGGCATCGGCATGTTCCCAAGCGGCGGCGCAGCGGTTGCGTCCGCTGTTTTTCGCCCGATACAGCGCCTGATCGGCACGGTTCAGCGCCTCGTCCATATCGTCGCCCGGGCTCAATAGTGTCATCCCGACCGACAGGCTCAAGTTCTCCAACTTGAGGCCCAGCGGCTCGGCACGCATATAGGCTTCGCGCAGGCGCTCGCAGCACGCGGTGACCTGATCGGCATCGGTATTGGGCAACAACAGAACGAACTCCTCACCGCCGTAGCGGGCAATGATATCGGCATCGCGCAGACAAGTCCTGGCCACGCTGGCGAAGGTCTGCAATACCCGGTCGCCCGCCGAATGTCCATGAATATCGTTGATCCGTTTGAAGTGATCCAGATCGATCAACGCCAGACCATGCCGACGACCGGCGCGCAAGCCGGCCAGTTCGCGCGTGGCCAGGCGCAGGAAATGCCGACGGTTATACAACCCCGTGAGCTCATCGGTGGAGGCCAGGTCTTCCAACTGGCGCATCATCCCACGCATGGTGTCCTGGTGCGCCTGCAACGCGAAACGTCGTTGCTGCATGCGTTTACGCATCGATTGGATGTAACTGGCGAACAGGCTCAACCAGACCAGCACCCCAGCCAGGACGCTGACCTGCATGATCGCCAGCGCCGGCCTGCTCATCTGAAAGCTGTAAGCGTCATACAGGTTGACCGCGGCGAAACCGAAAAACGCAAAGAGCGCGGCGCGTACGAACACTTTCGGCGGTAGGTTAATGATGCCGAACAACAGAATCAGCACATAAACCACCAACAGGCTGCCGCGTCCATCGACGCATAACGCCATCAGCAGGGTGTGCCAGAAGAGCGCCACCAGTACCTGCGCTTCGGTCAGGCTGGGGTCGCGAAAACGCAGATTGGCGGAGGACAGAAACAGCGTCAGAAACACCGCTTGGCTGATCGCCGCCGTGGCGGTGAACAGCAGCATCTCCAACACCGACGCACGCAACAAGCCGTTGAACAACGCCACCCAGGACAGCAGTGCCGTCAGCGCATAAGTCCCCGCCGCCATGCCGAAACGCTTCAGCAGCAGGTTCTGCAGTGATCGTTGAGTGACCCGTTGGCTGTTTAGGCTCATGGGCTCCGTCCCATACTGGCATCTAGCCCTCACTGTACGCCTGCGCCCCTGAAAAGCCTAGGCGCCCGCACGACTAAGCGCGCGTACTTAGACCAGGGTCGACTGTGCCCACGGGCGCAGGCGCGATATACTGCCGCGCCTTTTTTGTAGTCGCGTCGGGTCGTGGTCCGGCGTTTCCTTAGATATCCCCTACAGATATCCCAGAAATTAGATGTTCCAGAGATAAAGGAGCGCTTGCATGACCGTGATCAAACAAGACGACCTGATTCAGAGCGTTGCCGACGCCCTGCAGTTCATCTCCTATTACCACCCCGTGGACTTCATCCAGGCCATGCATGAGGCCTACCTCAAAGAAGAGTCCCCCGCCGCACGCGACTCCATGGCGCAGATCCTGATCAACTCGCGCATGTGCGCCACCGGCCACCGCCCGATCTGCCAGGACACCGGCATCGTCACTGTATTCATCAAGGTCGGCATGGACGTGCGCTGGGACGGCGCCACCATGAGCGTCGACGACATGATCAACGAGGGCGTACGCCGCGCCTACAACCTGCCGGAAAACGTCCTGCGCGCCTCGATCCTGGCCGACCCGGCAGGCGCGCGTAAGAACACCAAGGACAACACCCCGGCGGTGATCCACTACTCCATCGTTCCCGGCGACAAGGTCGAAGTGGACGTCGCGGCCAAGGGCGGCGGCTCCGAGAACAAGTCGAAAATGGCCATGCTCAACCCATCCGACTCGATCGTCGACTGGGTACTCAAGACCGTGCCGACCATGGGCGCCGGCTGGTGCCCGCCGGGCATGCTCGGCATCGGCATCGGCGGCACCGCCGAGAAAGCCGCGGTGATGGCCAAGGAAGTGCTGATGGAGCACATCGACATCCACGAGCTGCAGGCCCGCGGCCCGCAGAACCGCATCGAAGAGCTGCGCCTGGAGCTGTTCGAGAAGGTCAACCAGTTGGGCATCGGTGCCCAGGGCCTCGGCGGCCTGACCACCGTGCTCGACGTCAAGATCATGGACTACCCGACCCACGCCGCCTCCCTGCCGGTGTGCATGATCCCCAACTGCGCCGCCACCCGTCACGCCCACTTCGTGCTCGACGGTTCCGGCCCGGCCGAACTGGAAGCGCCGGACCTGTCCGCCTACCCGGAAATCGTCTGGGAAGCCGGCCCGAGCGCGCGCCGCGTCAATCTCGACACCATCACCCCGGAAGAGGTGCAGAGCTGGAAACCGGGCGAAACCGTACTGCTCAATGGCAAGATGCTCACCGGCCGCGACGCCGCGCACAAGCGCATGGTCGACATGCTGAACAAGGGCGAAGAGCTGCCGGTGGACCTCAAAGGCCGCTTCATTTATTACGTCGGCCCGGTCGATCCGGTGCGCGAAGAAGTGGTAGGCCCAGCCGGCCCGACCACCGCCACCCGCATGGACAAGTTCACCCGGCAGATCCTCGAAAGCACCGGTCTGTTGGGCATGATCGGCAAATCCGAGCGCGGCCCGATCGCCATCGAAGCGATCAAGGACAACAAGGCCGTGTACCTGATGGCCGTTGGCGGCGCTGCCTACCTGGTAGCCCAGGCGATTAAGAAGTCCAAGGTGCTGGCCTTCGCCGAGCTGGGCATGGAAGCGATCTACGAGTTCGAGGTCAAGGACATGCCGGTCACCGTGGCCGTCGACACCAACGGCGAATCGGTGCACATCACCGGCCCTGCGATCTGGAACAAGAAAATCGCTGAAAGCCTGGCGGTGGAAGTGAAGTAAGGCAACCGCAAGCGACAAGCTGCAAGGAAAAGCCCGGCCCAGTGCCGGGCTCGTCTTTTCTGGATGTTCGAAGAGGCAGCACGTAGCCCGGATGCAATCCGAGAGCAATTTTTCAGACGCCAGATTGCCCCCGGATTTCATCCGGGCTACAAAAAATGCTGCTCGCTTGGCGTAAGTGAACAGCATGACGGCCAGGTGCCGGGCTCTGCGTTTCTGCTCAGCGCGCCGCCGTACCGAAACGCCGCCGGTAATCCCCCGGCGCGATGCCCACCAGGCGAGCGAACACCTTGCGGAAGGCGCCACTGTCACGGTAGCCGACCTGCCAGGCCACCTGATCGATGCTCTGCCGGGTGAACTCGAGCAGCTCGCGCGCCTTGGTCACGCGCAGCTGCTGGCAGTACTCGGTGGGTTTCATCCCGGTGGCGGCGCGGAAGCGGCGCAGGAAGGTGCGCTCGCCCAGCCCGGCACGGGCCGCCATGCTCGCCAGACTCGCCTCGGCGCCACCCTCCCCCTGCAGCCAGTGCTGTACGCCGAGCACCGCGGCATCGCCATGATCGAAGCTGGGTACGAAGCTGCTGAACTGGCGCTGCGATTCGCGGTTCAGGTCCACCACCAGAAAGCGCGCGGTCTCCGCGGCGATGGTCGGCCCCAGCAGGCGCGTCACCAGGGCCAGGCCGAGGTCGGTCCAGGCCATCAGGCCGCCGGCGGTGATCAGGTCGCCGTCGTCTATCACCATGCGTTCGGGCAGCACCTCCACCTCGGGAAAGCGCGCCGCCAGTTGCGTTGCCAGCGCCCAGTGGGTGGTTACCCTGCGACCGTCGAGCAGGCCTGCCTCGCCCAAGGCAAAAGCGCCGGCGCAGACCGAAGCCAGAATCACCCCGACGCCATGCTGCTGGCGCAGCCAGTCGCTGTAGCAGGGCTGCAGCTGCTCGGCGTCGCCCTCCAGGCTGGGCGGCAGAATCACCACCTGCGGCGCGCCCGTCGCCTGCGGCTGGCTGTCGAATACGCGCCGCAAGCGTCCCAGTTCGTCCGCCTGCCAGTGGCTGATGCGCAGCCGCGCCAACCCCTCGCGACCCTGGCCGGCGGCCATGCGATTGGCCACCGCGAACAGGTCGCCCAGGCCGTACACCGCCGCCAGCTGGACGCCGGGATAGAGCAACAGGCCGATCTCCAGGCAGCGCTCGCTCATTGTCAGTTTTTCCCCGCAGATTGTCGGCCCCGCCCATCCCGTGACAGCGGCGCCGAAGCTAATGTTTGCCGCACATCATCCCACGGAGAACCCCATGAGCAAGCGTGCCCTGATCCTGATCGACATCCAGAACGACTACTTCGAAGGCGGCAAGTGGCCGCTCGACGGCATGCAGGCTGCCGCCGCCAATGCCGCCCGGGTGCTGGCCGCCGCCCGTGCTGCGGGGGAGCTGGTGGTGCACGTGCGCCATGAGTCCCAGGGCGACGACGCGCCTTTCTTCGCCCCCGGCTCGGCGGGCGCGCATATCCATGCCAGCGCGTTGCCGCAGGCCGACGAGGCAGTGGTGCTCAAGCACCGGATCAATGCCTTTCTCGATACCGAGCTGAAGACGCTGCTCGACGCAGCCGACATCGAACAGGTGACCCTGGTCGGCGCCATGAGCCATATGTGCATCGACGCCGCGGCCCGCGCCAGCGCCGACCTCGGCTACGCCACTACGGTGCTCCACGACGCCTGTGCCACCCACGCCCAGGAATTCGCCGGCCAACAAATCGCCGCCGAACAGGTGCATGCCGCCTTTATGGCCGCCCTGGCGTTCGCCTATGCCAGGGTCGCTTCCACCGATCAGTACCTCGCGAGCTGACGCCTCAACCGCGGCCGAAGCGCTGCAGCTGCATCTCGCGCAGGCGGCTCAGGGTGCGGCGGAAGGCGAATTCCAGGTAGCCCTGGGTGTAGAGCTGCTCCAGCGCCACCTCGGCCTCGATATACAGCGGCACGCCGCGGTCGTAACACTCGTCGACCAGGGCGATGAAGCGCCGCACCGCGTCGTCGTTGCGCGACAGTGCCGGCAGTTGCCGATCGCCGGCGGCGACCCGCTCCACGCCATCCTCGGTGCCGCGGGCGATGCGCCCTTCGCGCGGCTGGCCGCCCAGACGCGGCACCTCGCCGAGCAGAATCGCCGGGAAGCGGTCGCACAGCGCGATGAAGTCCGGCGCCGCCAGCGCCTGCTGGCACAGCTCGGCGAAACGGCAGTGCAGCGCCGCCGCGCTATGGGCCTGCACCTGCAAGCGGCGGTGGCCCAGCTCGATGGCCGCGTGGGAAATTTCCAGGCCCTGCGACAGCTGGGCGAAGCACTCGCCCAGCGCCTGCGACCGTCCCACCCAGTAGCGTTGTTGCGGCGCGCCGGGATGCAGGCGATGGTCCTGCTCGCCGTCCACCGCCAACACCTGCATATGCCGTTCGAGTGCGTCTATGGCTGGCAGGAAGCGCTCACGATTGAAGCCGTCGGCGTACAGCTGCCCGGGCGGCTGGTTGGAAGTGGCCACCAGCACCACGCCCTGCGCCACCACCAGGCTGAGCAGACGGCCGAGCAGCATCGCATCGCCGATGTCGCTGACGAACAGTTCGTCGAAACACAGCACGCGCAGCTCGCGGCCCAGCTCCTCGGCCAGCAGGCGCAATGGGTCGGGGTTGCCGGTCAGCTCGAACTGGCGCCGGTGCACCCAGCGCATGAAATGGTGAAAGTGTTGGCGCCGCGCAGGCACCGGCAGGCTGTTATAGAAGCTGTCCATCAGCCAGGTCTTGCCGCGCCCCACCGGCCCCCAGAGGTAGACGCCGGACGGCCGTTCGCCGCACAGCAAAGCCGCGTGACAGCGCTCCAGCGACTCGACCGCACGCTGCTGCGCGGCGTCGGCGACGAAGCCGGCGGACAGCGCACGCCGGTAGGCCGCCAGCGGCGAATCCGGAGCGCCGCGCTCGAAACCGCTCAACGCAGCACCAGCCGGCCAGGGTCGAATTGCTCTGGCCAGTCGCGGCGGGTGAACACCTGACCCTGCGCGCGCACCCGGCGCACCTCGGCCAGATCCAGCTGGCAGATCAGCCAGTGGCTGCGATCCGGGCACAACTCGGCACTCTCGGCGACGATGCCGCTGGCCGGCATGCCGTAGTCCGACGGCACATAGAGCGCGGCGCGGCCGATGTTCTCGTCCAATGCCGGTGACCAGGGCGCCAGGCCGACAGTGGGCGCCTGCAACACGGCGATCTGATTCTCCAGCGCACGAGCCTGGGCGCCGATGCGCACGCGGTAGAAGCCGGCCTCGGTGTCGGTGCAGCTGGGCGCGAGGATCAGATCCACCCCGGCCTCGGCCAGGGTCCGCGCCAGCAGCGGAAATTCGTTGTCGTAGCAGATCAGGATGCCCAGTCTGCCCAGCGCCGTATCGAACACCTTGAGGCCGCTGCCGGCGGCGATGCCCCATTGCTCGCGCTCGAAGCGGGTCATGATCAGTTTGTCCTGGCTGCCCAGGCAGCCGTCAGGGCCGAATAGCCAGGCACGGTTGCGGTAGATGCCATCGGCGTCCAGCACCGGCAACGAGCCCGGTTGCAGATGCACCTTCAGGCGCCGCGCCAGGCTCTCGCAGAGTTCCAACCAGTTCGGCACGAGCGACTGGATACCGGCGATCGAGGCATGCAAGTCGCTGCGCTCGGCGTCGGGCAACTGACCGCTGAGCACCAGGCCGGCGTATTCCGGCAACAGCAGCAGCTCGGCACCCAGCCCTGCGGCCTCCTCGCACAACGCGGTCAGGTGCGCGGCGTAGGCATCCCAGCTCTCGTGCAGGTCGATATGGTACTGGCAGGCGGCGATCTTGATCATCGAGCGAGCTCCTTGAGCCAGAACGACATGGGTTTGGCCGATTCCTCGCGCTCGTCCAGATCGCGCCAGTGGTATTCGGTGTGCAACTCGGGGTGATGGCGATAGCCACGGCGCGTCCAGAAGGCGTCCAGCGGCTGGTAATCGGCGGGCCGCCGGGGGTGATCGGCCGGGCGCTGCACGGCGCAGAAGGCGCACCAGTCGAAGCGCTCCAGGCGCCGCGCATGGGCCTCGCGTTCGGCGAAGAAGCGCACGCCCAGACCGCGACCGCGCCAGGCCGGCAACACCACCGACTCGGCCAGGTAGAAGATCCGCGCGGGGTCCCAGCCGCCCTCGAGAAATGGCTGCTGGAATTCCCCGGTCTCGTCGCTCAGCGGTAGCGCGGTGGAGGCGCCGACCACCCGGCCCTGGTCGCGCACCAGCACGCAGAGGCTGTCCTCGCTGCGCACATAGGTGCCGAGGTATTCGGCCTCGTAGTCGAACGAGCCGTCGTAGAGATAGGGGAATTCGCAGAAGACCTCGATGCGCAAACGCGCCAGGTCGTCGATATGGGGCGCTATCCGCGGCCCCTGGAGCAACTGAATGTCCATGCGGAGTCGTTCGCCAGCAGCAGGGTGACGCCAGCGGCTATGCCGGCGGAAAGCGGCGACCTTATCATGCCCCCGGTTCATCCACTAACAGGCTGTTGAAAAACTACCTACGTTGGCAATACTGCGTTAAAAACGGCCTCAAAATGCTCATTTACACCAGTAAACTCCGCTTTTTCAGCCGTTTTGCCTTGTCTTGCCTGCCTCGGCTACGTTTTTCAACGTCCTGCTAACCACACCACGAAAGGAACTTAGCCATGACCGCCACCGAACTGGTGCAGGCCTACTACGCCGCTTTCAATGCCGGCGACATGCCCGCCTTCCTCGCTCTGCTCAGCGACGACGTGGTGCACGACATCAACCAGGGCGAGCGCCAGGTCGGCAAGGCCACCTTCGCCGCCTTCATGGACAAGATGAACCGCTGCTACCGCGAGCGTCTGGCCGACATCGTGGTGATGCAGGACGAAAGCGGCAGCCGCGCCGCCGCCGAGTTCGTGGTGCACGGTCAGTACCTGGCCGACGACGAGGGCCTGCCGCCCGCCAACGGCCAGACCTACGTGCTGCCGGCCGGTGCATTCTTCGAGATAAAGAACGGCAAGGTGGCGCGGATCAGCAACTACTACAACCTCAATGACTGGGTTGCACAGGTCAGCTAAGCGTCCTCAGCGAGGGGCTCGGCGCCTTCCGAGGCCTCGGTCGATTACCGCGCTGTTGCGGGCGCCTGTTCAAGCGGGGCGCCCAAAGCAGCTGTTTTTGCAGAAACTCACACCCCTTTCCCACGCCTTAATACAGCGTTAAGCCTGCCCCACAACAATCGCCCCCAGGTTCATCACCGAGGTTCCGACCATGGAACTACCCTGGGCGCATCACGATCGTCCCGTTGCCCGTATCGGCCGCGGGGATAGCTTCGACCTGCACTTCGCCTCCCCCGACAGCACACGCCGCGGCGCGCTGGAGCAGTTCATCCGCCAGCGCTTCGAGTTGCAGCACGGTGCGCGCATCCGTCACTTCATGCCCTGCCTGTTCGGCCTGGAAAACCAGGACGGCGAGTTACTCGGCGCAATGGGCGTGCGCAGCGGCAGCAGCGGGCCGCTGTTTCTCGAGCGCTATCTGGACGAGCCGATCCAGACGGCCATCGCCGCACGACTCGGCAACACGCCAGCGACTCGAGGCGAGCTGGTGGAAGTCGGCAACCTGGCCGCCGCCAGTCCCGGCGCCGCGCGCCTGTTGATCGTCGCCTTGACCGATCTGCTGGTGGCGCTGGGCTTTCGCTGGGTTGCCTTCACCGGCACGCCGACGCTGCTCAACAGTTTCCAGCGCCTGGGCCTGACGCCCATCGCCCTGGGGCGGGCCGATCCGCAGCGCATGGGCGATGAGTTGGCCGACTGGGGCAGCTATTACAGCAACACCCCGATGGTGATGGCCGGCGACATCCTCAATGGCCATCGGCACCTGCTGCAGCTGGGTGCTTACCCGCGCCTGGGCCATCAAGCCCTTTATGCCCAGGAGGACATGCCCCATGTGGTCTGCAACTGAGGCCTTCTTCGCCCGCCTGGCCGAGTTCGGCCCGCGCACCGCGTTGATCGAGAGTGGCCACGAACTGAGCTACGACGAGCTGCTGGCCGCCGTGACCTTACGCAGCCGGCACCTCGACGCACTCGGTGTGCAGCGCATCGCCCTGACGCTGGATAACGGCATCGATTGGGTTCTGTGGGACCTCGCCGCGCTGCACGCCGGGCTGATCTGCGTCCCCGTGCCCGCCTTCTTCTCGCCGGATCAACAACGCCACGTGCTCGACGATGCCGGCGTCGACTGCCTGATCGGCAGCGCCGCACCCGGCTTCCATTGCGCGGAAAAGGACATCCACCGGCGCCGGGTCGCGCAGCCCGCCACCTTGCATCCCGGCACCTGCAAGATCACCTACACCTCCGGCACCACCGGCCAGCCCAAGGGCGTCTGCCTGGATGCCGAGGTCCAGTTGCAGGTGGCGCGCAGCCTGGTCGAGGCCAGCGCCAGTTGCGCGGTCGAACGGCATCTATGCGTGCTGCCATTGGCGACCCTGCTGGAGAACATCGCCGGCATCTATGCGCCGCTGCTGGCCGGGGCCGCTATCGAACTGATGCCCATGAGCCGAGTCGGCCTGAGCGGCGCCAGTGGCTTCGACCTGGCGCGTTTCCTCCAGACACTGCACAGCGCCCAGCCGCATAGCCTGATCCTGCTACCGCAACTGCTGCTGGCGTTGCTCGGCGCCGCCGAGCGCGGCCTGCCGCTGCCCGCCTCGCTGCGCTTCGTCGCGGTCGGCGGTGGGCGCGTGGCGCCGCAATTACTGGAACGCGCCGAGGCGCTGCAGCTGCCGATCTTCGAAGGCTATGGCTTGTCCGAGTGCGCCTCGGTGGTGTGCCTCAACACCCCCGAACAGCGGCGTATCGGCAGCACCGGCAGACCGCTCGGCCACTTGCGAGTGAAGCTGGCCGGCGACGGCGAAGTGCTGGTCAAGGGCGCGCGCATGCTCGGTTATCTCGGTGAGCCGGCGCCTGAAGGCGAGTGGCTGGGCACGGGCGATCTCGGTCATTTCGAGGACGGTTTCCTGGTGCTGCATGGGCGCAAAAAGCACCAGTTCATCACCGCCTACGGGCGCAACGTCAACCCGGAATGGGTGGAATCCGAGCTGGTGCAACAGCTGCCCATCGCCCAGGCCTGGCTGCACGGCGAAGCCATGCCGGCGAATGTCGCGGTGCTGGTGCCGCGCTTCGCCGACACCAGCGACCGGCAACTGGCCGAGGCGGTTGCCCAAGCCAACCTGGCGCTGCCCGACTACGCCCGTGTGCATCGCTGGTTGCGCGCCGAGCAGCCCTTCAGCAGCGCCAACCAATTGGCCACGAGCAATGGCCGCCTGCGCCGCGCCGCCCTTTATCAGCACTACCGCAACGCCATCGCACAGCTGATGGCGGATCAATCCTGCCATGGAGTTAGCCCATGAGTTTCTATGATGCTCTGCTCGAACAAACCACCCATGAACGCGACTACCTGCTCAGCGCCCCGATCATTCGAGGGGCGATGAACGGCAGGGTCAGCCTCGACAGTTACCTCGCCTTTCTCACCGAGGCCTACCACCACGTCAAACACACGGTGCCGCTGCTGATGGCCTGCGGCGCGCGCCTGCCCGAGCACCTGGAATGGTTGCGCGGCGCCATTGCCGAATATATCGACGAGGAGTACGGCCACCAGGAATGGATACTCAACGATATCGCCGCTTGCGGTGGCGACCCCGAGGCGGTCCGCCGCGGCGCGCCCAAGCTGCCGACCGAGCTGATGGTCAGCTACGTCTATGACCGTATCGCCCGGAACAACCCGGTGAGTTTCTTCGGCATGGTCAATGTACTGGAAGGCACCAGCATCGCCCTGGCCACCCAGGCGGCCGGCGTGATCCAGGACAAATTGCAGTTGCCGAACCAGGCCTTCAGCTACCTAACCTCCCACGGCAGCCTCGATCTGGAACATATCGAACTGTTGAAGAAACTGATGAACCGTCTGGACAACGCCGACGATCAAGCCGCCGTGGTACACACCGCCAAGGTGGTCTACCGGCTCTATGGCGATATGTTCCGCAGCCTGCCGCTGGCCGAGCAAGAGGAGCAGGCATGAAACTCTACGACTGTCGCGCCCTGATCACCGGCGCCAGCGGCGGTATAGGCCTGGAGCTGGTCGCGGCACTGGCCGCCGAAGGCGCGCACTTGCTGTTGGTCGGGCGCCAATTGGAAGCCCTGCAGAGCTTGGCGCAACGCTATCCGGGCAAGATCGAAGTGCTCCAGGCCGATATCCGCGACCGCGCCGGCCGCGAGGCCGTGGTGGCCGCGGCGAAACGTTTCGGCGCCTTGAATACCCTGATCAACGCCGCCGGCATCAACCATTTCAGCCTGCTCGAACAGCATGACGAAGCGGCGATCGCCGAACTTATCGACCTCAATGTGACCGCCACCCTGCAGCTGACCCACCGCCTGCTACCGCTGTTGCGCCAGCAAAGCTCAGCGCTGGTGGTCAATCTCGGTTCGACGTTCGGCTCCATCGGCTATCCGGGCTTCAGTGCTTACTGCGCGAGCAAATTCGCCTTGCGCGGTTTCTCCGAAGCGCTGCGCCGGGAGCTCGCCGACACCCGGGTGAAAGTCCTCTATTTCGCCCCCCGCGCTACCCGCACCGGGATGAACGCCGCCAATGTGGTGGCGATGAACGACGAATTGCAGCAGGCCATGGACGCCCCCCGGCTGGTCGCCACGCAACTGCTGCAAGCCATCCGCCGCGAAGACGACGAACGCTACCTCGGCTGGCCGGAAAAATTCTTCGTGCGCCTCAACAGCCTGCTGCCGCGGTTGGTGGATCAGGCTTTGCGCAAACAACTGCCGATCATCCAGCGCTTCGCCCGCGCCAAACCCTAAAGGATAACGATCATGCCCACGACCTTTCTGCGCCGCACCTGCTGCGCCCTCCTGTGCCTCGCCAGCCTGCCCGCCTTCGCCCTCAGCGAACAAAGCCAGCAGGCCCTGCAAGCCCTGCAAGCGCGCTGGGCGCAAATCAACTATCAACTGCCCGAAGCGCAGCGCGAAGCCGCCTTCGGCAAACTCAGCGAACAGGCCCAGCAGGCCCTGGACAACGAACCCCAAGCACCTGAGCTGCTGATCTGGCGCGGCATCATCCTCAGCACCTACGCCGGCGCCAAAGGCGGTTTGGGCGCCCTGGGCCTGGCCAAGCAGGCCAAAGCCAGCCTGGAACAAGCCCTGGAACAAGATCCCCGGGCACTTTCCGGCTCGGCCTATACCAGCCTCGGCAGCCTCTACTATCAAGTGCCGGGCTGGCCCATCGGTTTTGGCGACGATGAAAAGGCCGAGGCCCAGCTCAAACGGGCTCTGAGCATCAACCCCGACGGCATCGACCCGAACTATTTCTATGGCGATTTCCTCTACCGCGCCAAACGCTACGAGGAAGCCAAGCTCGCCCTGGAAAAAGCCCTGCAAGCGCCGCCACGACCGAACCGTGCGTCGGCCGACCAGGGCCGCCGCGAGGAGATCGCCAAGCTACTGGGCCAGGTGAATGCGGCGCTGGACTAATGCCACGCGGGCGGGCTTGATAGGGGAAACGGGGAGACCTTGGTATGCGCATTCTGTTGGTCGAGGACGATAAGGCGCTGGGCGAAGGCATTCGCACGGCGCTGAAACCCGAGGGCTATACCGTCGACTGGGTGCAGGACGGGCAAAGCGCGCTGCATGCCTTGAGCCATGAAAGTTTCGAGCTGGCAATCCTCGACCTCGGCCTGCCGCGCCTGGACGGCCTGCAGGTGCTCAAACAGCTGCGTGCCGCCGCCAACCCGGTACCCGTGCTGGTGCTCACCGCGCGCGATTCCACCGCCGACCGCATCGCCGGGCTGGACGCCGGCGCCGACGATTACCTGATCAAACCCTTCGATGTCGCCGAACTCAAGGCGCGGCTGCGCGCCCTTCTGCGGCGCAGCTTCAACCGCCCGCAACCGACCCTGGAGTACCGCGGCATCAGCCTCGATCCGATCAGCCAGGCGGTGACCTTCCAGGGCCAGCCGGTCAATCTGCCGCGCAAGGAGTTCCTCCTGCTGCACGAGCTGATCGCCCAACCCGGCCGGGTGATGACCCGCGATAAACTCCAGCAAGCGCTGTACGGCTGGGACGAGGAAGTGGAAAGCAACGCCCTGGAGGTGCATGTGCATCACCTGCGCAAGAAATTCTTCGCCGAACTGATCCGCACCGTGCGCGGCGTCGGCTACCTGGTGGATAGAGTCTGATGCCGTCGATTCGCGCCCGCACCCTGCTTCTGGTACTCGGCATGCTCAGCCTGTCGATGACCCTGATTTCCTATAAAAGCTATCGCGACGCCCAGCATGAGATCGAAGAACTGTTCGATGCCCAACTGGCGCAAACCGCCCGCCTGCTCGCCGGCATGGTCGGCCGCGACATGCCGACAACCGACCTCCAAGCACTGCAGGACGCCCTCGACCAGGTGCTGCTGGCGCGGCCGAGCCAGGACGATGAAATCCTGCTCGACGGCCACCCCTACGAGGGCAAATTGGCGTTTCAGGTACTCGATGAAAAGGGCGCGGTATTGCTGCGCTCAGCCAGCGCGCCGGCGGACTTGTTCCAGCAGATGGCGGCCGACTCCGCTCAAACACAGAGCGGCGAGGCCATACCCGCGCAACCGTTATCCGCGATTGCCGGGCAATTGCTCGGCTACCGCAGCCTGTCGCTGGCGGACTACCAGTGGCGGGTATTCCTGTTGCGCGACCCTCAGGACAACCACTGGATACTGGTCGGCGAGCGCGAGGATGTGCGCGGCGAGCTGGTCGGTAAAATCGCCCGGCGCAGCCTGTTGCCCGATTTGATCGGCCTGCCCCTGCTCGCTTTGCTGGTATGGCTGGCGGTCGGCTGGGGCTTGCGTCCGCTGCAACGCATGGCCGATCTGATCAAAGCCCGCGCGCCGGACAACCTGACGCCGCTGGTGCTTTCGCCGATGCCGGCCGAGCTGGAACCCATGGGCGCCGCGCTCAACCGTCTGCTGATGCAGGTCAACCAACTGCTCGATCAGGAAAAGCGCTTTATCGCCGATGCCGCCCACGAGCTGCGCACGCCGCTGGCGGTGCTGCGCATCCATGCCCAGAACGCCCTGGCGGCCAGCGACCCGTGCGACCGCGACGAGGCTTTGCGCCAGCTCGGTGGCGGCGTCGAACGCACCACCCGGGTAGTCGCGCAATTGCTGACCCTGGCGCGCCTTGATCCCAACGGGGTGCAGCTGACGATGGTCGAATTCGACCTGCTCGGTTTTTTCCGTAACGAACTGGCCGAACTCACGCCCCTGGCCCTCGAACGCCAGCAGGAACTCAGTTTCGAGGCCGATGAAGCCGGCGACTACCGCTTGCACGGCGATGCGCCGAGTCTCGGCACCCTGTTGCAGAACCTGATCGGCAACGCCGTGCAGTACACCCCCGTCGGCGGACGCATCCAGGTGCAGCTGCAAGCCTGCCACGACGAGCTGCTGCTACGCGTGCAGGACAGCGGCCCCGGCGTCGACGCGACGCTACGGGAAAAACTCTTCGAACGCTTCTACCGGCTGGAAGAGGGTCAGGGCGCAGGGCTGGGATTATCGATCGTGCTACGAATCGTGCAATTGCACCGGGGCACTATCACGCTAGACGAATCACCGCTGGGCGGGCTCGACGTGTGCGTGAGCCTGCCACGACATGGCGTCACCCCCGCTTAACAGGCTGTTGAAAAGCTACCTGCATGGGCGATCCTGCGTTTTTCAAGGCGATGTACCCGCTATGTGTTGCGGTGTGTGGGCCGGATAAGCATTGTCTGGGTACGGCAATTCGTAGGGTGGGTCGGGCCGCGCAGGTTAGTGGCGCGGAACGGGGATGGCGAAGCAACTGCAATATCTGTGCGCCACGTAACCCACCAAGCGGTCTTAGGCCTGGCCCCGCTGGTGGGTTACGGCGCAACTGATTTAGGCATCGACAGATAGCCCGTGGTCATGCGCCTAACCTGCGCGGCCCGACCCACCCTACAAAAGCCACTGCGTTTAAGACGGTCTGGATCCGTAGGGTGCGCCATGCGCACCAGTGATTCATCGCCTGCGGTGGTGCGCACGGCCTAGGCGGCCCCGCGTCACCCTACGCGTTGCCGGCTATGCGAGAAAGGCTCAGGCCTGAATCGCCCATGCAACACATTATTGGGACAGCGCTTTTTTCAACGGCCTGTTAATGACGGAAATGCGCCGGCGCCTGCTTGGCCACAGTGACATCCAAAGCGATCGAATCGCCGTCGTCGAAGTGCAGGGTCACGGGGAATTGCTCGCCGACCTCCAGCGCCTGCTTGAGATCGATCAGCATCAGATGCGGGCCGCCGGGGGCGAATATCAGGTCGCTTTCCGGCGAGACCGCCATGCTCTCGACCGGCCTGGTGGTATCCGGGCTCAGATCGGCGACCGCCGCGTGCAATTCGATCTTATCGGCTACCGGTGACGACGCGCCCTGCAACACCCGCTCCTTATCGCCGCGGTTGTTGAGCACCAGAAAAACCATGCCGAACGGCGCGTCGGCGGTGACGGGAAATGCCCAACCCGCGCGGGCGGACAACCCGGTCGCCTCGCGTTCGTCGCCCGCCGAAGCGGCGAACGCGAGCGACGCGAGGAGAACCATCAGACACAGACTAAAGGCGCTCGGGCGAACCATGGGGTTTCCTCCGTATCGAGGTGCTTACCGATTCGAACCGGAAGCCGGCTCGCAGGTTCAGCCTTTCGCCAGGGTCATCCAGAGCGATCTGTCGCTCAATCGTCGCGGGTCAGCACTTCGAGCAGTTCCACCTCGAAGATCAGGTTGGAATTGGGCTTGATATAGGCGCCGAACTCGCTATTGCCATAGCCCAGGTGGGCGGGCACGTAGAGTTTGCGTTTACCGCCGACGCGCATGCCCATCATACCCAGGTCCCAGCCCTTGATCACCCGTCCGGTGCCGATCACGCACTGGAAGGGCTTACCGCGGTCGTAGGAGGAATCGAACTTGCTGCCGTCTTCCAGGTAGCCGTTGTATTGGGTGGTGATCAGGGCGCCCTTGACCACTTCCTTGCCGTCGCCCAGTTGGATGTCTTCGATTTTCAGTTCGCCGATCATCTCGCGTTCTCTTATTGGCCAAGCCGTTCTTAATGGAGGTTTCAGCGCCAGCACGCAGCACTAACAGGCCATTGAAAAACTACCTGCGTTGGCAATACGGCGTTAAAAACAGGCTCGGACTGCTCATTTACAACACGTAAACTCCGCGTCCTCGCCTGTTTTTGCCTTGTCTTGCCTGCCTCGCCTACGTTTTTCAACGGCCTGCTAAAGGACAGACTGCGCGCCCGTGCGGCAAGTCACTCGGACTCTGGTTCCAATATAGCCAACAGCGCCACCAGCCCCCCTTCCAGCTCCGCGAGGGTCGTGGCCGGCAGAGGCGCGAGGATGCGCGCCTCGTTTTCGACGTGCGCCGTCACGGCGCGCTCGATCAGTTCCAGGCCCGGCTCGGTCAGCTGCACCAGCATGCTGCGGGCGTCGTTGGGGTTCGGCGTGCGGCTGACCCAGCCGGCGGCTTCCAGTTGCTGCAGCTGGCGGGTCATGGTGCCGGAGGTGATCATCAGCGTGGAAAACAGCGCGGTCGGCGCCAGGCGATATGGCGCGCCGGAGCGGCGCAGGGTCGCCAACACATCGAACTCCCAGGCGCTGATACCGAAGCGGCTGAAGACCAGATCCAGCTCGCGCCGCAGCAACGCGGCACAACGCCCCAACCGACCGATCACGCCCATTGGCGCAACGTCCAGATCGGGCCGCTCGCGGCGCCATTGCGCAAGAATCGCATCCACGGCATCGGAGCGTCGTTCAGTAGCCATAAATCCCCCCGCTAGTTATCTTGAATTCAAGACAAAATCTGATAGCCTGCATTTTATCTTGAATCCAAGGTAATTCCCATGAGCAGCATCCGCACCACCTGGCCGCACGCCCTGATCACCGCACTGGCACCGGCGATCTGGGGCTCGACCTATATAGTCACGACCGAAATCCTGCCGCCGGACCGGCCCTTCACCGCCGCGCTGCTGCGTACGTTGCCGGCCGGGTTGCTGCTGGTGCTGTACAGCCGCCACCTGCCCGGGCGCGCCGAATGGGGCCGCCTGCTGGTGCTGGCGGCGCTGAATATCGGCTTCTTTCAGGCACTGCTGTTCGTCGCCGCCTACCGGCTGCCCGGTGGCCTGGCCGCGGTGGTCGGGGCCATTCAGCCGTTGCTGGTGATGGGCCTGGTGTGGGCGCTGGATCGTCAGCGACCGGGTTACTTCGCCGTGGCGGCGGGCATCCTGGGCATCGCCGGAATGGCCGCGCTGCTGCTGTCGCCCGGCGCGAGTTGGGACCCGATTGGCGTCGCCGCGGCCTTTGTCGGCACCGCATGCATGGCCACGGGAACCTACCTGACCCGACGCTGGCGCCTGGCGCTGCCGTTGCTGGCGTTTACCGGCTGGCAATTGCTGTTGGGCGGGCTGTTGCTGTTGCCGGTGACCTGGCTGGTCGACCCGCCGCTGCCGCAGTTGAGCGTCACGCAGTGGCTCGGCTACGCCTACCTGTCGCTGTTCGGCGCGCTGCTGGCGTATGTCCTGTGGTTTCGCGGCATCGCCCGCCTGGCGCCGGTGGCGGTGTCGTCGCTCGGCCTGCTCAGCCCGCTGGTGGCCGTGGTGTTGGGCTGGGCGCTGCTGGGCCAAAGTATCACTGGGGTGTCCTTGCTCGGTTTGATCGCCGTGCTCGGCAGCATCCTCGCGGTGCAGTGGGCGGCCAGTTCGCTGCCTCGGCAACCGCGAACTTCCTAGGGGCTCTTCCCATGTTGGCGCGAACCGCATTGCCGATTGAGAGCACCGCCCCCGTGGGTTAGCGGCGCCGAATGCCAATCCTTCAGGCGCAGATGAAGGTCGTGCGCCGCGTAACCCACCAGACGATGGCTGGCGCTGCACCCAAATGCCGGTTTAGAAGTGCAGGCTGAAGCCGGTGTAGAACGAGCGCCCCATCCCCGGTACCGCGGTGCCCCAAGGGATGCCGTTCATCGACATGGTCCGCCCCTGTGCGGTGTAGGCGCCGCCGGTTGGCAGGTAGTAGAACTTGTCCGCCAGGTTCTCCACGCCTGCATCCACCCGCAGGTTGTCCCAGCTGTGGCTAATGCGCAGGTTGAACAGGGTGTAACCCGCCGTGTGGATTTCGTTGCGCACATCCGAGCCGTCATTTTTGGCCTGGACGCTGACCACTTCCAGGCTGTTGCTCCAGCCACCCAGCTGCTGAGTCAGAGCCAGCGTGGTGTTGAGCGGCATGATGTTGTACAGCGCATCGCCCGTCTCGCGGTTTTTCCCGTTGCTGTAATTGACCACCGCCTGCAGGCCCCATTGGCCGAGGTCATTGCGCAGCAGCGGCATGCGCCCGGCAAGATCCACGCCGTAGATACGGGCGGACTGGTTAGCGTACTGCAGCACGTTGAACTGGTTGGCGGTCAGCGTCCGGCCCGGCAAGGCCCGCGCATCGATGAAGTCGTTGAGGTGGGTGTAAAACGGCGTGACCTTGAGTTCGTGGCTACGGTCCTGGCTGTGCCAATCAAAGGTCACCGAGGCAATATGCGCCGCTTCCGGCTTGAGGTCGATGTCGCCGACATAGCCGTTGCCGTCGCCGACCGTGTTGTTCATGGTCGCCGCCATGGCCCAGGTCGACCAGGTGTAACGCTCATACAGATTGGGCGAACGCACTTTGCGCGCCACACCGAACTCAATGTCCAGATGGGCGTCGTGGTTGTAGCGAGCCAGGGCGGTCAGGTCCAGGTTGTTATCGCGCTGGCTGCGCTCGCTGGCATTGAAGGCCGCCGAATCGCGTCGCTGATTGCTCGGCATCATGCCCATGCCATTGCTATCGGCGTAGCCCTGTACGTCGCCGGCGTCACTGGAAACGCGCTCGTAACGCAGCCCCAGCAAGGTCAGCCAGGCCGGGTTGATCTGCCGTTCCCATTCGGCAAACAGACCGATGCGGTCGCGCTCGCCATCGTCGATATTTTCAAAGGTGCCAGGCCACATGCCACTGCCCGACGCAGGCCAGTAGTCATTCAAACGGTAACGCTGGTACTCGCCGCCCAGGCGCAGCAGATCACGCTCACTGAGTTCGACGGTGGCCTTGAGGTTGAGGCCCAGGGTCTTGCCTTCACTCTCCATCGGCATGCCAGCGGCGCAGGTCGCGCTGATCGGACTACAGGCACTGCCTGCACCGGAGGCCGCGCCGTACCAGAAGCGCCTGTCCGCGCCGAAGTCCATCTTGTGCTCGACCTTCTCGTGATACAGCTGGGTCTCCAGGCGCCCCCAGTCAAAGTGGCGCAGATAACGCAGGTTGATGCGCCGCTGACTGTTGTCGGTCATGTCCATGCGCTGATTGGGAAACAGCTCCTGCGGCACCTGCTGGTAGCCGAGGACCAACTCGAGCAAGTCCTCGTCCAACTTATAGGCCATACCCAGCTCATGGTCGCGGCGCTCGAAGGCTGTGGAAGCCACCTCGTTCAGCGCCACACCTTCACCTATCCGACCGCTCTCACGGCTGCTTTTGAAGTCATCGCCGGCCAGGTAATTGTTGGCCTTGCCGTAGCTGCCGCTGTAGCGGATATGGAATACATCGCTGGCATGCAGCACCGAGGCATTACCGCCGCGCGCATCGTTGTTGCTACGCCAGAAGCCGCCCACTTCACCCTGGTTGAGACTTTCCGCCCCCGCGGCGGCAAAGACTGGCTCCAGGCTTTCAGCCACGATGGTGCCGCCAATGCTGTCGCCGCCCAGGCTGACCGGGGTAATGCCGGCGAACACCTGCAATTTGCCCAGGTTACTGGGGGCTACGTAGGACAGTGCCGGGTTCATATGGTTGGGGCAGGAGGCAATAAGGTCCATGCCATCCACCTTGACCCGCAAACGGTCGTTACTCAGACCACGAATCGCCGGCAAGCTGGAAAAACCACCCGCCCCGTTAAGGCTTAACCCTGGCACATCGCGTAACAGCGAGGCCGTGTCGGAAGTCGCCGGCACCAGGCTGCGAATCCGCTCGGCAGCGGGTGGCGCGGAGGTTTCGAGCACCGCCTGAGCGTGCACGACAGTGGCCGGCAACTGCAAATAACCCGCGCTGCCGGCCTGATTAATTTCGCCGGCAACAGCCAGCGTCAGCGGGCTCAACAGACCGATAAGGGCGATGGAGTGT
This sequence comes from uncultured Pseudomonas sp., assembly GCF_946886105.1. Next base: position 50,249 of record NZ_CAMPHV010000027.1, read on the forward strand.
GGATATAGGGCATAACGAGTAGCAGACATCAGCGGAGTTCCTGTCAGGCAATGCACTCACAGCATCGCCGCGACCGCGCATGGCGCAGCGACACTGAATGGAAGGCAAGGTGGCGAACGCGCGGCACAAGGCAGCGACGTTTCAGACCTGACGAGGTGGGGCGCGAGACTGCGCACCAGGGAACACCCCTGCCGGCGGCAGGGCAGGTGCGCCGAAGGGAGAAACAACGGGCTGCGCCACAAACCGGGGTGGTAATAGCGAAGCCGAAGTGGAGAGCGCTGGAGAGGACAATAGCAACGTGCAATAACCGCACTTGGCCCACTCGTTGGCATGCGCTGGCGACAGCGGGGAGGCAGCATCATCGCCGCACGCCAGCTCATCAAGCCATTGCCAGGCGTTCGCCGATTGCCCAAGCGCCAGCCCCTGGCCCAACAAAGGCCCGAGCAGCAACAAGCACATGGCCGCGAGGCCAAGCCAGTTGCCATAACGATGGGCGCGCGTACGGAGCAAAGGGGAACCTGAGTAATGTGGCCGGATGTGCCGCCTGTTAGGGCACCTATGGCAACCCGACCCACTGCGGGGTTGAGCCTGCGTATCGCGGCATTAAAACCCCATTACGGCAACCGACCTTGACCTGCATCATCAGGCCGTTGAAAAACTACCTGCGTTGACAATACTGCGTTAAAACCAGGCTCGGAATGCTCATTTACAGCAGTAAAGTCGCCCGCGACTCCGACCGTTCCTCGCCTGCTTTTGCCTTGTCTTGCCTGCCTCGCCTACGTTTTTCAACCGCCTGTCATCCCCGCAGCACGCTCAAACGGGCCGAGCCTTGAGCGGCGACAGGTCGCTGACTCAAAAAGCGCGTACAGCTGACGCGCAGGAAGGAGGCGAAATTCACCACTTCGCCGCGGTAGTCCATGACCTCGTCGTACAGCTTGGCGATCAACTGATTGGTGGTCATGCCATCGACCGCGGCGATCTCGGCGAGGATGTCCCAGAACTGGTTTTCCAGACGCAAAGTCGTGACCACGCCGCGAATGCGCAGCGAGCGGGAACGCGACTCATAGAGAATCGGATCGGCTTTGACATACAGCTCGCACATGGACTGGGCCTCGCTCGATAACAGGGTGGCAAGACCTGGGCCGCGGCTGAGCGCCTTGCGGCCCGGGTCTTGGGCAACATACCGCTTAGAGCTCGATCCTGGTACCCAATAACCGTAAAAACGCCGCCAGCCATTGTGGGTGCGCCGGCCAGGCCGGGGCGGTCACCAGGTTGCCTTGGACGTGGGCCTGATCCACGGGGATGTCCATGTAGCGGCCGCCGGCCAACTTCACCTCCGGCCCGCAGGCGGGATAGGCGCTGCACTCGCGGCCCTCGAGCGCGCCCGCGGCGGCGAGCAGCTGGGCACCGTGACAGACCGCGGCAATCGGCTTGTTGGCGACATTGAAGTCCTTCACCAGCGCCAGCACCTCGGCGTTCAGGCGCAGGTACTCGGGCGCGCGGCCGCCGGGGATCAGCAGCGCGTCGTAATCCTGCGCGGCGACCTGGGCGAAATCGAAGTTCAAGGCGAAGTTATGCCCGGGCTTCTCGCTGTACGTCTGCTCACCCTCGAAGTCGTGGATCGCGGTGCGCACGCTTTGCCCGGCCAGTTTGTCCGGGCAAACCGCATGCACGGTATGGCCGACCATTTGTAGGGCCTGAAACGGCACCATCACTTCGTAGTCTTCGACGTAATCGCCAACCAGCATAAGAATCTTCTTAGCAGCCATACCGCTCTCCAGTCTTGAATGGGTGGAGCCGCAGTGTCGCGCCGGCGCGGCGCCAGCGGGTAACAGCCTGCTACTACAAATGGCCGCTGGGCCTACCGCCGGTCAGCCAAGCAGCGCTCAACCAAGCCGCGCGCATCCCAGGCCTCTACATCCCAGGACTCTAAAAAACGAGGCCCCGGTCGCGCTGCTTGCCGCCCCATACCGCCATCAGAGCGGCGACCACGGCGCCGCACACAAGCGCGACGAACATCCACAGCGAACTCCAGGCCGCCACTTGGCGCGCCTGTTCGGCGGCGTTCTGCAGAGCATTGCGCGCCTCTTCAAGGGCCTGACTGGCGCGGTTGAATACTTGCTCCACGCGCTGCTCGGCCTGCGCCTGATCGAGGCCGGTGCGCTGTGCGATCAGGCGAGCGAGGTATTGGCGGTCTTCGCGGCTTATTTGCACGTCGCCCGCCGCCATGCTGTTCATAAAGATGCGCAAGGCTTCGCCACGCACCGCCCGATCGTCGCGAGGCGAGGCCAAGCCGGGCGTCGACTGATCGGTGCGGAACAGCGTGTCGACATAGTAGGCCAGCGAACTCTCGTCGTTCCGCGAACCGCCCTGCCCGCTCTCATCGACCATATTCAAAGCCGCCCCCGTCGCGCCCGAGGCGATACTGGAAACGACCGCGCCGCCGGCCTGGATGCCGCTGCCGAGCATATTGCCGACCGAGCCGAGCACCAGCATCGCAGCCAGCAAGGTCGCCAGCGACCAGGCCAGAAAGCCATGGGCACCGTCGCGGAAGAACACTTCCTTATGCATGTCGGGATTCGCGCCGATCCAGCGCGCGCGTAACCGTCCGGCGAGATAACCGCCCATTCCCGAAGCCAGGATCTGCGTCAGGGTTAGCCAAACGATCGCCGAGATGCCCAGGGTTTCGCCGCTGATGCCGCCACCCGGCCAAGGCGCCATGGCGGTAAAGCCCAGGGCCATGCCGAGTAGCAGCAAGATCAACGTCAGGGCGACCGAGCCCGCCGCGCCGGCGAACAGCGCCCGCCACGACACCCCAGGGCTATTCGCCGGGTCCACGAGGTTGCCGACATATACGTTATTGGTTTCGATCATGCCGCAATCCTCCTATTAGCTCTTACATAGTGAGTAGCTCTCTCAATTCGTAGCTATCGAGTCGACCCGCGATCAAGCCGCCTGGTTCGAGGAATCTTGCTTTGACGCGGCGCTGAGCTGCTTCTTCAGCTCGGTTTTACGCGCGGCCATTTGTTCGCCGATTTCGACCAATCGGGCTTTGCTCAATAGCTTCTGCGCCCTGGGGAAAAGCTCCTGCTCTTCTTCCTCGATATGGTGCTCCAGCAGCTCCTTGATCACCTTGACCCGCCCGGCGAACTCCGGGGTCGAGGGGTCGGTGCCTTTCAAATCGGGAAGTACCAAGGAATCGACGGTGCGGTGCTCTTCCTTGGCTTCGTAATACATCTGCGCTTCTTCCTTGCCGCCGGCGTCCTTAAACACCGGATAGAGCAGTTCCTCCTCCAGCTTGGTGTGCACGGCGATTTCCATTTCCAACTTGTGCAACAACTGCGTGCGCCCCTTGACCGCACGCTCGGTGCTCTCCTGCAACTGGGTGAGGATTCCCTTGACGGTCTGGTGGTCGGCTTTCAGCAGGTCGATGGCATTCATGGCTATAGGCTCTCTTATCGGAAAAAACGGATCTGCGTTCCTCCCGCCTCGAAGCATCGACTGTGCCAAGCCGAATGGGCCTGAAATTTTCTTAACTATCAGCCAGTTACTGAAGAGCCACGGCCGGCCTCGCCATGCAAGCTGCATGATGCGCGCGAGCCGCCAGGGCATTTTGCAAGGCTATCTACCCGTTAGGTGTTGCATGCAATGGGTAGGTTGGCGCTGAGCGCAGCGAAGCCCAACAGGCATCGGCATGTCTCGTTGGGCTTCGTCGCGGCGCTCCTCAACGGAGCGCCGCCCGATCCAACGGCTTATCGCCGTGCAACACGCCATTGGTACATAGCCTTTTGCAAGGCGCGCCGCTCAGCGCCAGCGGTCGAGCAGGTTGACCACCAGGCGGTCCAACCAGCCCCAGATGCGCTGCTGTAGCCGGCGCCACCAGGGGCGGGCGTGCCAGAGGTCGAGGGTGACCTCCAGGCTATCGGCGAAATCCGTGCGAAAGCACTCGGCCGCCGCATCGGTGAATCCCGGCTCGAGGGCTTCGAGGTTGGCATCGAGATTGAAGCGCAAATTCCAATGGTCGAAATTGCACGAACCGATGCTCACCCAGTCGTCGACCAGAATCATCTTCAGGTGCAGGAAGCGCGGCTGGTACTCGAAAATCCGCACCCCGGCCCTGAGCAACTTCGGGTAGTAGCGTTGCCCGGCGAAGCGCACCGGCGGGTGATCGGTATGCCGCCCGCTAAGCAACAGGCGCACGTCGACACCCCGCGCCGCCGCTTTGCGCAGGGCGCGGCGCACTCGCCAGGTCGGCAGAAAATACGGCGTGGCGAGCCAGATACGGCGTTTGCTCAAGGTCAGCGCGCGCAACAGCGAACGCAGGATATCCCGGTGTTGCCGGGAGTCGGCGTAAGCCACCCTGCCCAAGCCTTGCCCGACCGGCGGCTTGGGCAGGTGCGTGAAGCCCAGCTTGGGCCGCACATGCCAGCTGAGGCGGGCATTGCAGGCCAGCCACTGGCGGTCGAACAGCTGCTGCCAGTCGCCGACCAAGGGGCCGCTGATTTCCACCATCAACTCGTGCCAGGCGCTTTGCGGCTCGCCGGGCGTCCAGAACTCGTCGGTGGCGCCGGTGCCGCCGACAAAGGCGGTATGCCCATCGACCAGCAACAGCTTGCGGTGGTCGCGGTAGAAATTGCGCAAGCCGCTGCGCCAGCCCAGCGGGTTGTACCAGCGCACCTGCACGCCGGCATCGCTCAAGCGCTGCCGGTCGGCCGCCACCAGCCCCTGGCAACCGAAGTCGTCGAACAAACAGCGCACCGTGACGCCACGCAGCGCAGCGGCGCACAGCACATCCACCATAACGGTGGCGCAAGCGCTGCTTTCGACCAGGTACTGCTCGAACTCGACGTGATGCTCGGCGGCCTCGATCAGGTCGATCATCCGTGGAAAGAACACCGGCCCGTCGTTGAGCAAAACGAAGCGATTACCCTGGCGCCAGGGGAAAACCGTCTCGCTCATAGCGGTGCAGCCCGCAAGCCATTGCAGGTTCGGCCAATACGCATAGGCATCCGTCAGGTTGTGCGTGGTGGTCGCCACGATAATCGCCCACGGGCGGCCTTGCAAAGCCCGACGGGCTTGGCTGGCAGAGCGTGGGGATCACGGGTGGGTAAGCGGAGCGGAGCAACGGAGAGGCTTGGCCCTGCGGTTTACCGGTGATTAGTGTGGGAGCGTGTTCAGTGTGAGTTTCAGAGAGGACTGCTATGACCCGCCGGCTGTCTCTCATCATTAATATCGTGGTTTGCCCCCGATTGTTCGCTGGCTGACGCCGTAAGTGCGAAGGGCGGACTGAATTTGCGACTCTTCAGTTGTCTCTGAAGGGTAAAGCCGGTAGCTAGGTGCAACAATCGGCTCCACAGAGATAGCTCTTACAACGAACACGCTGTGTATCGGATAGCGATCACCAGCCATCGCGAGAAGTGGATCGACCCAGCGAGAATACTCTGGTACTGACGGCTTTAGTTCGGTTGCAGTTCCAATAATCTTGAAGCCCTTTTGGACAAAAACATCAATGAAACTCAGGCATATCTTCTGGTTTACCCTGATATTCTTTGCTGACCGAGGTGAAGCAATGTTTGCAACCACTATGTGCTGACTATCCGCAATAGCAAATACTTCCTTTGGCGACACATTCGGCTGGTCGTTTTCATCACTTGTGGCTAACCAACAGAGCACACTTCGCTCTATAGATTCACGAACTTCGGCACTTATTATGTCTGACACTGTCCCATCCTCTAATACCTAGCGAGGCTGTAGAAAAACTAAATGGCAAATTTTGCGGCTGGAATTCTGGTCGTTTTTTAGCCAAAAACCAGCGTCTCTCTTGAAATCTAACGTATTCATCTCGCTCAATTCCTCCAGATTTCGTGTACGACAAGGCTCTTGAATAAGCCTTGAGGTTTTTCTACAGCCTCAACGTTTGGTTAAGGGGCGGGCTTTAGCCCGTCCCAGTGAGCGAAGCGAACGATTTGAGCGCCTTGTTAGCTGCCCAATTCTCGATCTAATTCAGCTAGTTTATTTTTTGCGTCCTCGGGAGTGCCGTGGCTATCCGAGTGCGGAATATATGATATAGATCGAAATAGAAAATATGCTGCAATGGTTAGCCCTATTATGAAAAAAACCTCATTAAATGTAGATGCTATGAATGCAAGCGTAATAAATACAAGTGCCTTTATTAAGTAATGTAGCGCGCCATATATACAAACTTGATAGGCATATTCCCCTGTGCTATCAATGTCCTCCGAGTGCCACAATAGCGAGAAATAATGGGCGACTTTTTTCTCTCGGCTTAATCTCTTTGTCGAGTATCTAGCAAGGAAGTCTCCCAGCTTGAATAGTGCCCAAAATAGAAATGATCCGAGCGCCCCTTGTACTATGACTGGCCACTCTAAAATCTCATTTAGTACATCCATGATCATTCCTTGTGATAGCTAACAGTGGAATTCTTCTTTAATCCGATGCTCGTGGCTTCTGCATAAGCACGGACCAGCGTGAAAGCCGGAGAAGGAAAACCCTTACAGATCAAAATATTACCTAAACCCGGTAAACGCTTTCTGTATTCGCTTGGATTCCGCATTTTGCCGCCTTATTAGCACTGTCCATAAAACCAGTATCGAGTCGATATGCCTTGTTTCCTATTCCCCTGGTTCTGCAGAAAATCGAGGGGGGCAGGGTAATAGGGAACCGAATCACGCCTTGTTCAGCCATCGGCGAAAAGCCTGCTGCAATCTTGGAAATGCCAAACAGGAAGGAAAGTAACTGGCATCCAGCCTGCGGGGTGCATCATTGCGTTGCTTGAAGCTAGCCCACAGGTGCCTTGGCCACAAGTTTTTTATGGCTAATAGCCATCCTTCTTTGGGCTTGCCCATCCGGCCTTGCCGGGCTAGAGTTCGCCCGTCACGGTCAATCCCGTGGCCAGGTGTAGGAACCTGTGGTGTCTGAGGCGCGGAAGCGCCATAGCTAAGTAGCCGGCGCTTTTTTTGTGCCCGGCTGTAGCACTCTATGGCGGGCCGTGCGAGGCAGGCTTCGGCCTGGCCGGTTCCCTCGGACGCCGGTTTCCTACCCTTGTACGGTCCGCCACCCAAACCCGTAGGAAGGTCGGTCGGCGGCTCCTTAATCAGTTCGAGGAGCATAAGGAAAATGCGCTATCCCCCTTTTACCCAAGGGCTCCGCCTTGGAGTCTGCTGTTGCCCGTCCACCTCCGCCCTGGAGGTGCGCCATGACTAAATCCCACCCCGCTGTCATTCCCTTTCCGAAACGTATCGAGCCGCTTGAGTGCACCATTTCCGCTGTCTGCCACTTCCAGGCGGCGGCCGAGTTGCGGATGACGATGCTGCATAAGCTGTTCGAGATTCTGGCCCGTACGGATGCGGCCAGCGACAACGCCGGGCACTTGCACGACTGCTGCAACAATGCCCGCGAGCTGCTTAACGACGCGCAGGTGCTGTACCGCAGTGCACTGGCGCAAGGGAGGGTTGCCGATGATTAAGCCTTTTACTTCCTATTTACCCAGCCACGACGGCCAGCGCGGCGCGGTGATCGAGTGGACGCACAATTGCCAACGATCCTTCGATCAGGGTGTGAGCTGCGCCCAGGCCTGGTTGAGCAACGACGACACCGGCTGGCTATGGGCCAACCTGATCGTCGAGCGCGATGCGCTGCCCCCAGGGGTACAGCGCCGTGCGTTCGAGGTCGGTTTTCTCTGCCGGGTGCACCAGCGTTTGTGCTCACCGTTCGGCGGTGGGCATCAAGCCCGGCAGACCTGTTTGCAGCTCTGAATGGCGGGCGGCGATATACCTGCCGGTCGCGACCGGCAGGTATCGATCCATCGCTAAAACACCAATCGTCCGTTAAGCCCCGGATATGTGCGCTATGACATGCCTGCGTCATACAGATGGTAGGTAGCATTCGGGGCTGCCAATCGAAGGAACGATGACATGAGTGGATATGTACCCAATGACCGGGGCAAGCGACCCGCTCCGGCGATCAAGCCTTATAACGGGGAGTTCGATCAGCAGCCCGCCCGGCCGCTGGTGCTAGCCGACACACAAGCACCTGTACCCGCTCCAGCCCCTAAGCCTGTGGGCTGCGTGTTCGCCAAATCCTGCAACCTGCCGGATGGGGTGATCGATCACAACAATCCCGGTGGCTTCGTGCCACTCGAACAACTGAAGGAATATGGCGACTGGGCCGTATTGGGCACCGGTGCTGCAATCAGGGCTGGCGGTACGCCCTTGCAGCTGATCGGCAGTTCGACTGCCGCGACCACAATAGCCAGCCGCCTGGGCGGTACTTTGTCCCTGGGCATGCTCGAAGGCGCTGGTGCCATGCTGGCGGGGGCAGTGGTTGGCACCATTGGCTTACTGCTGCCCAACACCACCTCGGCCGACAGCGCGCTCTACACCAACGAGCAATATCGCACCCTGACCTTGGGCCGTACCCGCGTTCGCGTGCATGTTCAGCAGCTGACCGCGGGCACCATCAATGCCTACGGTTTTTACACCGGCCGTAAACCGGAATGGGAGAACGCCCAGGTTATAGCGGCCACCCCGCGCGGCGAGCAGTTCGTCGCCGACCTGGGGCAAGGTATCGAGGTGATCTGGACGCCGGCAGCCGACCCTAACGAACTGGGTATCCCCGCCCTGGAAGGCGCGCCGCAATTACCCGCCATATGGGTTTACCCGCCCACCGAACAAGCCGACAAAGCCCTGGTCAATCCCGTACACCCGCCCGATTACCAGGACGCCATCATCTGGTTCCCGGCGACCGATATCCCGCCGATCTATGTGGTGCTTAGCGTTCGCAATCAGCCTGGGGTCGTGACTGGACAGGGGGAGGATGTGACGGGGATATGGTTGGCAGGGGCTGGCGTTGGGCAAGGTGCTCCGATCCCAACACAAATTGCTGACAAGCTGCGGGGGCGTGAGTTTTCTAGTTTCGATGCATTCAGAAAAGCGTTCTGGATTGAGGTTGCAAAAGACCCAGAACTAAGCCAGCAATTCATTACAGAAAACGTAGAACGTATGCAAGAAGGCTATGCGCCTAAGGCTCGAAGAATCGACCATGCAGGAAAAAAACGCTCTTTTGAACTTCATCATGTTGATTTGCTATCTGAGGGTGGGGAGGTTTTCAACATTGACAACTTAAGGGTCAACACTCCTAAAAACCATATAGATATCCATCGGTAATAGACAATGAAAAAAGATTTTTCTGATTACACTGAAAGTGAATTTATCCAATTCATGAATGAAATTTTTGCTGCGAACAAGGGGGCACCTGACGAGGTTCTAGACCCCCTGCTAGATGAGTTTGAGCGTATAACTGAACACCCTGCGGGCTCTGACTTGATCTATTACCCAGAGCCTGGGGAAGATAATTCCGCAGAAGGCATTACCGAAACCGTCAAGAAATGGCGCGAATATAAAGGTTTACCTGGCTTCAAGGCTGAGTAAACCCACGTTCTCTTTAAACGCAGTTAAAAGCTCTCCGACGCCACGTCGCCGAACATGATGTGGGTATCCCCACGTTGGAGGGCTCGCCGCAGTTACCAACCATATCGCTGACTGCGGTACTGATTACGATTTGGATAAGGATCAACACCCCTAAAAATCATATTGATATTCATCGATAGGAAAGCCAATGGACAAGACACTTTCTAACTACACCGAACGTGAGTTTATTCAGCTATTGGGAAAACTCATTGCTGATTGCGGCACAGCTTCAGATGACTCTCTGGCTGACCTGTTGGAACAATTCGAACATCTCACCGGCCATCCCGCAGGCTCTGACTTGATCTATTACCCCGAACCTGGGGAAGATACTTCCGCAGAAGGCATTACCAAAACAGTCAAGAAATGGCGTGAAGCCAATGGCTTACCTGATTTCAAAGCAGGATAGGTCACGTCTCTTTAACCCCCAAAAGCTCTTCTGCGCCACGCCGCCGATACTGGCGGCGTAAAGCACTTGCAACCGCTCAACCAACACCCCTCCCCTTCTCTATCGATATCAAGTTCCCCATGGCGCCGCGCTAAGCCCAGCGCACCGCTACTGCGTCGGCAGCAAACGGCAACCCTGGCGTGGGCCCAACCATGCCGCGCTGTGGCTGCGACCCAGGCCGCTGGCGGTTACGCGTTTGGCGGTTGGGTCGTCGAGCAACTGGCTGAGCGGCAGGTACTGGGCGACATAGCCTTCGCAGTACGCCGCCGGGTGTTGCATCACATAGCGGCAGGAGCAGTATTCCTTGGCGCTGTAGGCGCCGAGGATGTCCGGGAGGGCTTGCAGGTGCGCGCGGTTCTGCCAGCCGAGGCCGATCAGCAGCACCAGGATCAGCAACAGCAGCGTACGGAAAGGACGGCGGCGGATCATGGTTGCACCTCGCTAGCGGCAGCCGGCACCTTGGCGAAGGCGGCCTGCACGAGTTTGAGCAATTGGTTGTGCTGGAAGCTGCCGTCGCGGTCGTCGGCGTAACGCACCACCACCAGGTTGGTGCTGGGCAACACGTACAAACCCTGGCCCCAATGGCCAAGCGCGGCGAAGGTATCCGCCGGGGCGTCGGGCCAGGGTTTGGCCCGTCCGGGCAATTCGGCGTTCAACCACCAGTGCCCGCCCGGCACGGGAGCGCCCGGCTGGGCCAGCTGTCCGTCGTAGTTGGCGAACGGCGTGCGATTGAACTCGACCCAGGTCTTGGGCAGCAATTGGCGCTCGCCCCAGCGCCCGTCGCGCTGCATCAGCAGGCCGATGCGCGCCAGATCGCGGGCGGTCATATAGACGTAGGAGGAGCCGACGAAGGTGCCGGCGCCGTCACGCTCCCACACCGCCGAGTCGATGCCCAGGGGCTCGAACAGCGCGCGCCAGGGGTAGTCCGGGTAGGCCTCGGCGCCGACCATGGTTTTCAGCGCGGCGGAGAGCACGTTGCTGTCGCCGCTGGAGTAGCGGAAATGCCGCCCCGGCTCGAATGCTGACTGGTGGCTGGCAGTAAAGGCCGCCATATCGTTGCGCCCGCGGGTATAGAGCATGGCCACCACAGAGGACGTCAGCGGGGCGTATTCATAGCCTTCCTGCCAATCCAGCCCCGAGGCCCAATGCAATAGATGGCCGACCTTGACCTGCGGATGCCGGGCGAACGGCGGGTAGTAATCGGCGACCGCGGCGTCGAGTTTGAAGCGCCCTTCGCCGTAGGCCACGCCGAGCACGCTGGCCAGCACGCTCTTGGCCATCGACCAGGTCAGATGCGCGGTGTCGGCGTCGGTCGGGGCGGCATAGCGCTCGTAGACGATTTGCCCATCGCGGATCACCAGCAACGCATCGCTGCGCACACCGGTACGCGCGGCATCGTCGCGCGCGGCGAAGGCATAGGCTTCGAGCTGCGCCAGGGCGGCACTTGGCGCCACCGGCGCTTGTTGCCAATGCTCCGTGGGCCAGCTTTGTGCCTGCACAGTGCAGGCACCGAGACCGAACGCCATTGCCAGGCTGAGTCGGCGCATAAATAAGAAGAGCATCGGCGTGCCTTTCGAATCTGACGAAAACGGCACCCTAGCACGCCGGATATGACAGTAATGTTCATTGCGACAGACGCCACCGCTGCGAAGTAGGGCTCCTGGATTGCGCTGGCGCATAGAGATTCACAGAGACTGGTCGAATAAGCGCGATCCCGTAGCCCGTATAAGCCTCTGGCGCAATCCGGGGGCGGTGGTGCAGGCGCAGACTTATCCGGGCTGGCGAGGATCGTCGACTAGGCGCGATCCCGTAGCCCGTATATGCCTCTGGCGCAATCCGGGGGACTGTGGTGCAGGCACAGACTTTCCCCGGATTGCATCCGGGCTACAGGGGGGGATTACAGCTTCACGCCCAACAACGCCTGGGCTTTTTCCAGGCGCTTGCGCCGCGCCGAATTGGCGATGCTCAGCAAGCCCTTGTCGCGCGCCCAGAGTTCGGCCCAGGGCGCGGGCCCCGCGGCAAAGGCTGCGTCCAACTCATCGCTCAGGCTGGCGAACTCGGCGAACAGCCCGGCCAGCAGCAGATGGCCGCTCGGGGCACGAGGGCATTGGCGCGCGACTTCGGCGCAACCGGCCAGCAAGCCGAGCAGGCGCAGTTGCAGGTTCTGCGGCCAGTGGCTGTCCTGGCCGACGCCGAACAGCCAGGCGCTCACCGCGCTCAGCACATGCACGTCCTCGAGGCTGCGGAAAGGTTTCACGTAGTCGTCCCAGCCATCGCCGGCCAGGCGCTGGCAGTGCACCTGGTCGAGATGCAGACGGCCGTGATCGATATCCGGCATCAACGGCAGGGACGGCAGCACCTCGATACGCAGCCCCGGAGCGCCGGCGTAGACCACGCCCAATGCCAGGCGAGCCGCTTCGCCCTCGGCCTCCTCGCGGGCGGCGACCAGCAGCCAATCGGCCGAACCGGCGGCGGTGACGAAATCCTTGCGGCCGCTGAGCGCCAAAGCGTTCAGGCGCGTGCTCATATCCGCAGGGCGGGTGCTTTTATTTTCGGTCACGCACAGGGCGCCGAGGGTCCAGGGCGCGGACGGCCAGAGCACGCGCAACGCGCCTTGATAACCGGCCAGAAACGCCAGGCCGGGAGTGGCCGCCAGGCGGCCGCCGAGCAGCGCCAGTTCGAAAGGCGTAGGGCTGCCGAAGCGCGCCAACAGGCTGGCGTACCACTCGTCGAGGCGTGCAGCCGGCAAACGGGGCTGGCTACTCAATAGCTGTTGCCAGGGCATGTGGGGCACTCCTTAAACGCCGAAAGTCACTGTCATGCAAGCATCACGAAAACGTCATTTGGGTGACACCGCCTCTACCTAGCCTGAGATTGCCCAACAAGTTCGACCGGCTGCAAGACTTAAAAGCCGGCTAATCAGGCCAAGTGAAAGGCCACGAACGAAGGTCAGGAAAGCTGAGCGCTCGCGAAGGAGCCAACCGAGCAGCGCTGACGGTGACGCCGCATGACCGACGCAGTGACTTTCACGACGCCGAAACGGAGATGACGGCATGACCCAGATGGCAATTACCCGCGACCGCACCACCCCAGCCCGCCGCCTACAGGCCGAGCGTCTGCTGGGCGCCGACGCCCTGCGCGAAGCGCAAGCCCTGCGTTATCGGGTATTCAGCAGCGAGTTCGACGCCAAACTCAAAGGCGCCGAGTTGGGTCTGGACATGGATGACTACGATATTCACTGCCAGCATATCGGCGTGCGCGATTTGAACAGCGGCGAGTTGGTCGCCACCACGCGCTTGCTCGATCACCAGGCCGCTGCCGGCCTCGGGCGGTTCTACAGCGAAGAGGAATTCAGCCTCGACGGCCTCGCCCACCTGCAAGGCCCGGTGCTGGAAATCGGCCGCACCTGCGTGGCCTCGGCCTACCGCAACGGCGCGACCATCGCCGTGCTCTGGGGCGAGCTGGCCGAAGTGCTCAACGAGGGCGGTTACCGCTACCTGATGGGCTGCGCGAGCATCCCCATGCAGGACGGCGGCATCCAGGCCCAGGCGATCATGCAACGCCTGCGCGAGCGATATCTGTGCACCGAACACCTGCGCGCCGAGCCGAAAAAGCCGCTGCCGGACCTGGATATTCCGGGCAACGTGATCGCCGAGATGCCGCCGCTGCTCAAGGCCTATATGCGCCTGGGTGCGAAGATCTGCGGCGAGCCCTGCTGGGACGAGGACTTCCAGGTTGCCGACGTGTTCATCCTGCTCAAGCGCGACGAGCTGTGCCCGCGCTATGCCCGGCACTTCAAGGCGGCGGTCTGATTGCAGTTGCGCAAGGCTGGCGCTGTCCGTAGGGTGCGCCCTGCGCACCGCCGGGCACACCTGATGACGGGCGCAGAAACCCCTGTGGTGCGCATGGCGCACCCTACCCGCTGTAACGCTTGCCCGCGGAGTGGTCGATGAAGAAATTGCGTTTGTATCTGCGCCTGGCGCGTCTGCTGGCGGTGATCGGCCTGGGCGCTGCACTCGCGGCCGGTGTCAGCCTGCTCGAGCGCCTGGTGCGGCATGACCTGATGCCGACCCGGCAACGTCTGACCCGCTGGTTTCTCGCGCGCTTGAGTGCGGCGCTGCCGTTTCGCCTGATGGTCGAGGGCGAACTGCCGCGACAGCCGATGCTGTGGGTCAGCAATCACGTGTCCTGGACCGATATCCCGCTGCTCGGCATGCTCACCCCGCTGTCCTTTCTGTCCAAGGCCGAAGTACGCACTTGGCCGGTCGCCGGCTGGCTGGCGCACAAAGCCGGCACGCTGTTTATCCGCCGCGGTTCGGGCGACAGCGGCCTGCTCAATCAGCAGCTTGGCCACCACCTGCAGCGCGGGCGCAACCTGCTGATCTTCCCCGAGGGCACCACCACCGACGGCCGGGCCCTGCGCACCTTTCACGGCCGCCTGCTGAGCAGCGCGATCGACAGCGGCGTGGCCGTGCAACCGGTGGCGATCCGTTATCTGCGTGACGGCCAGCCGTGCAGCGTGGCGCCCTTTATCGGCGACGACGACATGCTCTCGCACCTGTTGCGCCTGCTCGGCAGCGAGCTGAGCGAGGTGCAGATCCAGCTGCTTACGCCGATTGCCAGCAGCGAGCTGAACCGCAATGCCCTGGCCCGTGCGACGCAGCAGGCGATAAGCGAAGCGCTGTTTGGTGACGTAATTGCACCCGCCTCCAAGTGCGCCTGATTGGGCCTCCCCTGACCTCTTGGGACGGAAAAACTCCACGAGCCATTGATGGCCATCATTTATTACGCTTTAGCCAGGAACGGTCGCGGCATCAGTAGACAATTACCCTCGGCAACAGCCATGCTTTGGCACTTTCACCGCCGCGCCCATCCGCCATGCTCACTAGCCAGCTACTTATTGGTGACGCCTGTTTCATCGTCAGAGCCCAGTCATTACCTAACGGTTACAACCAACGACCCGGTATGACCTTGCTGGTGGCTTCAGGACCTGTTCCGCTTGAGCTGGAAATCGAGGGGCAGCCGGTAACTGCCGCGGGCTGGTTATTGGCCCCCGAGCTGCGCCGTCGCTTCAGCCATCCGCAGCCACACATCAGCATCACTATCGAACCGGGGCATGCCACTTACTCTCGTCTCTTGGCTTGGGCACGACTGAGCCCGCTCAAATGCCAGCAGCTGGACGATGCCGTCGCGATTTCGGAACTGGCGGCCATTATCGACCAGGGTAATTTGGCGTCTTGCCTGAATCGCCTACTCGACCTCCATCACCAGCCGATTTCAACGCCAAACCCCAGGCTTGCCTACCTGCTGTCACTGATCGATGAAGCCGATACCGAGATCACTGCAGAAGACATCTGGCAGGTGTTTCGCCAACGCTATCCGAGTACCCAGGCGCACTGCTCGCACTGGCTTCAAGAGTGCCTGGGTATTCCGCTGCGCAAGCTGTTGCTCTGGCGCAAGCTGCGTCGTGCCGTGGATATGCTCGGCGACGCCAAGCCTCTGACGGAAATCGCTCATGCAGCCGGATTTGCCGACTCAGCCCACCTTTCGCGAATCTGCCTGCGCACCTTTGGCCTGAACCCCTCCCAGGCCAGCGACCACAAAACCCTTCAAGCCAGTCGCCTGCCAGCCAACTGAAACTGGCCACCTCAAGTCTTGAGGTAGGCCGTTATGGCACATCTGGATGTATTGGTCGTCAGTGGCCTGTTGATTACGCTCGCAGCCCTGGAGCTGCTTGCAGGACGCCTGTTGACCCGGCGCAAGTCGGATGAGCTGATCGTCGATGTTGTCAGCCTGGCACAGTTCGTATTGCTGATTAAGCCGGCAATCATCGCCTGCGCGGCCCTGCTGCTTGGCGCACTCATACCCAGCCAAGCCGGCGCGCTGTCCGCGATGCCGCTCTGGTTGGCGGTGCCGCTGGTACTCCTGCCAGCCGACTTCCTGCACTACTGGTATCACCGGCTGGGGCATACCTTGCCCGTCATGTGGCGCATGCACCGCACCCATCACACAGCAACCGCCATGAGTATCAGCGTGGCCTACCGGGAAAACTGGCGCTGGTTTCTGTTCATGCCGGACATCTGGTACGCCGGGGTAATGGTGTATCTGGGGCTTGGTGAGGCGGTGTTGATTAGTCACCTGATTTTTGGCTGCGCCAATGTGTTGGTTCACAGCGCCTTTGCCTGGGACAGGGTGCTGTATCGCCAGCGCTGGCTGGCCTCACTGGCCTGGGTACTGGAGCGTTTGGTTCAGCTCCCCAGCACGCACCGCGCGCACCATGCGGAACTGGACGAGCATGGCCATCCACCCCACCACAACTTTGCCCAGCTGCTGTTCATCTGGGACACCGTATTCGGCACAGCCCGCTTCCCCCGAGATCGCTACCCCACGCGCTACGGTATTCCGCAGGACCCTGGCGATCCCTGGTATGTCCAGTTGTGGTGGCCACTCCTGCGCTCCGATAAACCCGACAGCGATTACCACTGATTTTAAAAACGAACCTGCGTGCAACTTAGGGTCTGTTGCCGTTTCATCGCGACCGCGCCGGAGCCTGTTTTAGCGCGAGACAAGGCATGAGACGCGAAGTTTGGTCGTTCCAAATGAGCGTCGAGAAACGCAGTATCGCGCTAAAACAGGCCCGGCCCTTC
>NZ_CAMPHV010000028.1 GCF_946886105.1 uncultured Pseudomonas sp.
CGAAGATGCCGTAGGGCGAGAGGAATACGTGGTCGATCTGCGTGGTGCCGTCTGGCGTATTCAGGGTGACATTGTGCAGGCGGCGGTAGGTCTGCTTGTCCAGCTGCCAATGGGCAAACAGCCGCACCAGCAGCTCGCCAATCTGACCCTTGGCCCAAGGCGACTTGAGTAGGCCGATCAGCAGCAGAACGGGAATCAGCCAGGTTGCGGTGTCGAAAACCGGGCGGAGGATGATGCTGTAATCCATGCAATCTTCCTTGAACTAAGCCGCTGAGTGGCGCTCGTTAGCCGCGCGAGCAGGCGTGCCTGAATTCCAAATGCTTGGCACCTGCCCGGATAATGGCTAATTGCTTTCAATCGCTCAAGGGCTTATCGACTATTTGCTAATGGTCGTCGGTTGCTGCTGATTCTGCGTTGCCAATCAGCGGGGTTCGCTGCCATGTACCTTGGCTGCGTAGCTAACCTGATAGCGGGTGCTGCGCCCACCGCCAGGTAGTCGCACGATGCAACCTTTTTCAAGAAGATCGCCTAGATGGCGGGTCGCGGTGGCTTTGGAAACCTTGGTTACGGCTTGGTATTGGGCGGCGCTTATACCGTCCTCGAAACCCTGTTCGCCACCATCGAGTAGGCGGTTAAGCACTTTGATTTGTTCGGCGGATAGCGCCTGACTGCGGTGCGCCTGCCAGAAGCGCGCCTTGGCCAGCACCCGGTCGATACGGGCAAGCGCTTGTTCCAGACTCTTGAGCAGTGTGCCGAGAAACCACTGCAGCCAGGCGGTGATATCCAGCGTGCCTTTTTGGCTTGACTCAAGGACGCGGTAATAGCCGGCGCGATCGTCGAGGATGCTCGCCGACATGGCATAGAAGCGGATAGCTTGCTGCTCGCCCTGGGCCAGCGCCAAATCGGTGATGGCGCGGGTAAGGCGGCCGTTACCATCATCAAAAGGGTGCAGGGTTACAAACCAAAAATGAGCAATACCGGCGCGTAGCAACGGGTCGAGACCGGCATCACTGCGGCTGCCCTCGAACCAGGTAAGGAAATCTAGCAGTTGTTCTTCCAGTCCCTGGCGCGGCGGGGCCTCAAAATGCACGGTAGGGCGGTCGAGTCGTCCAGAAACAACCTGCATGGGGTCTTCGCCGCGTAGTGCACCAACACGCAACGGACGAGTCAGCAGGTTATCGTCGCTAGGGAACAGCCAACAATGCCAACGATATAGCCTCTGTAGGTCAAGCGGCTGCTCATGTGCGCTGGTGGCATCGAGCAGCAATTCCGCTAGACCTTCGGAGCGTGCGCTAATTCGACCTTCTTCGTTTATCCCCAAACGCCGTGCCAGGGATGAGCGCACTGAGCCAACATTCAGCTCCTCGCCTTCAATAGCTGATGAAGTAACGATGTTCTGCAGCAGGGCATCCAGGCTGCTCTGTGCTTCAGTATCGCTACCGACAGCGCCGAGCATGCCAAGCAAGCGCCCCTGGGCCTGGGTGCAGGAGCGCAGCATCGGGGCAAGCGATTCGGCTTGCCAGGTGAAGTGCGGCCAGTTGGGCTGCTGCCAGATCCAGAGGGGGGCATTCATGGGGTTTGCTCATCTGTGAGCCGAATAGTGAGATTATTCGGCTCATTGTGTGAGCTGATAATGCCGCTTAATCGGCTCACTGTCTAATTATGCTCACGAGGCTGCTTGTGCCCTGAGGCTTAACCAGCTTAAGCATCAACGTCTTGGCCTTTCATCACTGCGCTCGTTCTCCGTCCACTGTCCATGGACAGTGGACGGTTTGCTGGCCGGACGGCTCACCTGTCGGTGCAACGCAGTTCAGAGCCTTTTTCCGATCCCGCTAGCTTGATCCAGAAGGGGGCTGATCAGTGAGCCGATTAGCGAGGCTATTCGGCTCACTGTCCAATTAAGCTTGCTGAGTGTCGGTTACTCGGTGACTTCGAGCCTGTAGACGCGACTTGCTCCCAGACCTACACATTGGGTGCCATGTGCCAGCGGAAATCTGTACTTCATAGACCCCTGCCTTGACCGGTGTTCCGGTGATCAATCCGTGGGAATCGCGGTTCTGGTGTTCTACCCGCAGCCCCTCAGGTAGCGGGCTGTTGTCGCTCACATAGATGCCATGGACTGGCGAAGTGGTCTTGAGCACTTCGAGGGGGACGCTGTACGGCTTCCCGACTATGGCGACCGGAAGGCTATCGGGGAGCAATATCGGTTCTGGCCGGACCGCGCAGTTCACAACCACATTCCCGAACATGATCGCTTCACAGCCGGCGAGCGGCACCGTCAAACAGAGGGTGAAAAACGCTTTTCGCAACATCTGGGACTCCTTTTCTGGTCATGGGGCTCGCTGAAGACGATTCCTCCGTATACGTCCTTGGGTGCATTCAGCAATTGGGCCTGTGAGGGCTTGGCTGCGCGGGGCGCCATTCAAGGCTGGGCTTGGCCATTCGTTTGGCCACTTATCGAGCAGGCAACAAAAAGCCGCGCAATGCGCGGCTTTTTATTTGGTGGGCCCAGTAGGACTCGAACCTACGACCAAGGGATTATGAGTCCCCTGCTCTAACCAACTGAGCTATAGGCCCTGAAGGCGCAGGATTATACCGGTGCCTTCTCGCTGGTGCCAACCGAACGATGCGGGCCGAGGAAGTTATGGGCGAAAGCGTCGGCGGGGAGGGGGCGGCTGATGACGAATCCTTGGATTTGTTCGCAGCCCTCTGTCGCCAGGAACAGCTCCTGGGCTTTGGTTTCCACGCCTTCGGCGATGACGGTGAGTTGCATGCTGCGGCCGAGGGCGATGATGGCGCGGGTGATGGCGGCGTCGTTGGGGTCGTCGGGCAGGCCGCGGACGAAGGATTGGTCGATTTTCAGGATGTCCAGGGGCAGGCGTTTGAGGTAGCTGAGCGAGGAGTAGCCGGTGCCGAAGTCGTCGATCGCCAGTTGCACACCTAGGGCTTTGAGTTGGTGGAGGATGGCCAGGGCTTCTTCGGCCTGGTTCATGATGAAGCCTTCGGTGATTTCCAGTTGCAGCAGGTGCGGGGCGAGGTGGTGGTCTTCGAGCAGTTGGGCGATGCGTTCGAATAGAAGGGGTTGGCGCAGTTGCGCGCCGGCGAGGTTGACTGAGAGCGGGCCGAAGGTGGCGTGTTGGCTCTGCCATTGCTGCATTTGCCGGCAGGCTTGCTCCAGTACCCAGTCGCCGAGCGTCAGGATCAAGCCGGTTTCTTCGGCCATGGGGATGAAACGGTCCGGCGGGATTTCGCCGAATACCGGGTGCGGCCAGCGGATCAGGGCTTCGGCGCCGACCAGTTGACGGGTGCGTAGGCACAGCTTGGGCTGGTAATACAGGCACAACTCGTCGCGTTCGATGGCGCGCCGCAGCTCCTGTTCCATAGCCATGCGCTCGGTGGCCTGGAAGGTCAGGTTGCGGGTGTAGAGTTCGACGCGGTTACGCCCTTTGGCTTTGGAATGGTACATGGCGGCGTCGGCATTTTTCACCAGGGTGGCGACATCCAGGCCGTCGTCCGGGTACAGGCTGATGCCGATGCTGGCGCTGATGAACAGATCGTTATCTTCCACCGTGAATGGCCGGTTGAAGCAGTTCAGCAGTTTCTGCGCGACCAGCTCGGCGTCGCTGGCCTGATGCAGGCCGGGCAGCAGGATGATGAACTCGTCGCCGCCGAGGCGGGCCACGGTGTCGATGTCGCGTAGTTGCTCCTTCAAGCGCGTGGCAATGCTGCTGAGCAGTTGGTCGCCGACCGGGTGGCCGAGGCTGTCGTTGATGTGCTTGAAGCGGTCCAGGTCGATAAACAGCACCGCGCCTTGACGGTCATCCGCGCGTGCATCTTCGAGCGCCGTGCGCAGGCGGGTTTCGAACAGCATACGATTGGGCAGGCCGGTCAGGGGGTCGTGGTGGGCCTGGTGGTCGAGGCGGGCCTGGGCCTGCTTGAGCGAGCTGATATCGGCGAATACGCCGACGAAATGCGTTATTTTTCTGGTTTTATCGCGCACCGCGCTGATGGTCAGCCACTCGGGGTAGGTCTCGCCGTTCTTGCGCCGGTTCCAGATCTCGCCTTGCCAGTGTCCATGCTTTTCCAGCTGGAACCACATGGCGCTGTAGAAGGCGCTGTCGTGTTGCCCGGAGGCCAGCAGGCTAGGCGTTTTGCCGAGGGCTTCAACTTCGCTGTAGCCGGTGATTTCGCTGAACGCGCGATTGACGGCGATGATGCGTTGCTCGGTGTCGGTGATCATCACGCCTTCGGCCGTGCTTTCGAAGACGGTGGCCGCCTGTTGCAGCTTCAACTGCATGGCTTGGCGTTCGGTGACGTCGCGGGCGATGCTCAGCAGGCAGGGCTCGTCGCCGATGGCGATCAGCTGTGCGGATAGTTCGCACAAGCGTATGTCGCCATCGCGGGTGCGGATCGAGGCCATGAGTTCGCGCACGCTGCCATGCAATTGCAACTCTTCGATCATTCTGGCCCGATCTTCAGGGTTGGCCCAGATGCCTAGCTCAAGGGTCGTGCGATTGGCCGCTTCGTTGCTGCTGTAACCGGTGATGCGACTGAAGCCTTCGTTCGCTTCGAGCAGCAAACCATCGCGCGCACGGGTGATCAGCAGGCCATCGGGCGAGGCGTGGAAGGCTTTGGCGAATTTCTCCTCGGATACTTGCAGCAGTTGCTGGGTGACTTTCAATTGGGTGATGTCGCGCACCGTCACCACCAACGCCTTGACCTCGGCCAGTTGGAACGCCTGGGCGGAAACCAGGCCGGTGAAGATCCGGCCATCGCGGTGGCGGAAGGGCATTTCCAGGTTATGCAGGGTCTCGCCTTGCAGGCGCTTGAGCAGGCTCGGGCCTATGCCCGGGATGGCCCAGATATCCAGCTCGCTGGCGGTTTTGCCGATGGCCTCGGCTATCGGTACGCCGGTCTGCTGTTCGAAGGCGCGATTCACTTCCACCAGGCGGCCATCCTCATGGCGGGCGATTACCAGGATGTCGGGGCATTGTTGGAAGACCGAGGCGAACTTCTGTTCCGAAAAGCGCAGGGCTTGTTCGGTCTGCATGGCTTCGCTGATGTCGATCATCAAGCCGCTCATCACCGCTTCGCCGCCCTGTTTGCCGAGGGTGATGATGTCGCGAATCCATAGGGTGCCGCCGTCGGCGGTGCGCATTCGATAATCCAGGCTGCGGCCGTGGCCCGCGGCGCTCTCCTGTCGACGGAATGCGATGGCCTGTGCGGCGTCGTCCGGATGCAGCTTGTTCAGCCAGAAGCCCGCTTGCTTCCAGTCCGCCAGCGGGTAGCCGAGCAGCTTCTCCGCGTGTTGCGATACGTAGGTGAAGGTGAAGTCGGAGGGTTGCGCTTCCCAGGCGATCGCCGAGAGGTTTTCCACCAGATTCCGGTAGTGTTGCTCGCTGTTGCGCAGGTCGTCCTCGAGGGCGACGCGGGTGGCGATCTCCGCGCTGAGGCGGTGGTTAATGCGCACCACCGCGCCGATGATCGTCATGAGGACGAGGAGGGCCGGCACGCCGTAGAGCAGCAGCGTCGGCCAGATGCTGCGGCGCTCGAGGTTGCCGCCGACCCAGGGCGCTTGCAGGGTGGCGATCTCCGCTGAGGTCATGTCGATGAACAGCTTGTCGAGAATGCCGGTCAGCATCGGTTGATTGCGCGGAGTCGCCATCGCCAATTGGTAGCGGTAAGGCGTGTCGCCGCTGATGAAAATCCCTTCGAGCCTGAGTTTACGCAGGCTCCAGGCATTCGCAGCGAGATCGCCGACCAGGGCATCGGCCTGGCCGCTGGCGAGCGCCTGCAGGGTGGCATTGACCGAAGGCAGCGGCAGCAGCTTGAGCTGCGGGTGTTGGCTGCGTAGGAGCTCATGGGGTGCGTAGTTTTCGACCACGGCGACTTTCAGGCCATGAAGCGCTCGGATGTTCTGTGGTTGTGGGCCGTCTTTACGCGCCAGAATGACGATCGGGAAATCCAGGTAGGGGCGGGTGAATGCCAGGTAAGCGTGCCGCTCGGGCGTAGCCATGACAGCGGGCAGCAGGTCGAGCTTGCCGGCCTTGGCAAGGTTCAGCACTTCGCCCCAGCTGGGCTGCGTGGTCACTTCGACCTTCACGCTCAGGCGCTTTTCGATCAGGGCGATATAGTCCGCCGCCAACCCGCGGTATTGACCTTGCTCGTCGACGAACTCGAAGGGCGGCCATGACGCATCCACGCCCAGGCGCAATACCGGATGCTCGTCCAGCCAGTTGCGCTCCTCTTCGCTAAGCGTCAAGGCTGCAGCCGGTGCGATCCAGTAAACCAGGCAAGACAATAGGATGGCCGACACTCTCGGCATAGCAGTCTCGTTTTGGCGCTATCGGTCTATTGAGTGTAGACCCGCTGCAAAGTGCCGACGCACAAAGCAAAACCCCCGGTTTAGGGCCGGGGGTTTGCTGTTACTCGTCGAGGAAGGAGCGTAGATGCTCGCTTCGCGTCGGGTGGCGCAGTTTGCGCAACGCCTTGGCTTCGATCTGACGGATACGTTCGCGGGTTACATCGAACTGTTTGCCGACTTCCTCGAGGGTGTGGTCGGTATTCATATCGATGCCGAAGCGCATGCGCAGGACCTTGGCTTCACGGGCGGTGAGGCCGGAAAGGACTTCGCGGGTGGCTTCCTTGAGGCTTTCCACGGTCGCCACGTCGATCGGCGATTGCATGGTGGAGTCCTCGATGAAGTCGCCCAGGTGCGAGTCTTCGTCGTCGCCGATCGGGGTTTCCATGGAGATCGGCTCTTTGGCGATCTTCAATACCTTGCGGATCTTGTCCTCGGGCATCTCCATGCGCTCGCCCAGCTCTTCCGGGGTCGGTTCGCGACCCATTTC
This sequence comes from uncultured Pseudomonas sp., assembly GCF_946886105.1. Next base: position 6,852 of record NZ_CAMPHV010000028.1, read on the forward strand.
CTGCAGCATTTGCCGCGAGATACGGTTGAGTTTGTTGATCGTCTCGATCATGTGCACCGGAATACGGATGGTGCGCGCCTGGTCGGCGATCGAGCGGGTGATCGCCTGGCGAATCCACCAGGTGGCGTAGGTCGAGAACTTGTAACCGCGGCGGTATTCGAACTTGTCCACCGCCTTCATCAGACCGATGTTGCCTTCCTGGATCAGGTCGAGGAATTGCAGGCCGCGGTTGGTGTACTTCTTGGCGATCGAGATCACCAGGCGCAGGTTCGCTTCGACCATCTCTTTCTTCGCGCGGCGGGCCTTGGCCTCGCCGATCGACATGCGACGGTTGATGTCCTTGATTTCAGCGAGGGTCAGCTGGGTTTCCGCTTCAAGGTCGGTCAGCTTTTGCTGGCAGCGCTGGATGTCGGCCTGCAGATTGCCGATGGCTTCGGCGTATTTCGCCTTGCCCTTGGCCAGTTGCACGGACCAGTTTTCGTCGATTTCATTGCCTGGGAACAAACGCAGGAAATCGGCGCGCGGCATGCGTGCATCACGTACGCACAGCTGCATGATCGCGCGCTCTTGGGCACGCAGTCGATCCAGGGCGCCGCGTACGCGGATGCCGAGGGCTTCGTACTGCTTGGGCACCAGCTTGATCGGCATGAACAGCTCGGCCAGGGCCTTGAGTTCGGCGATGCCTTGCTTGCTGTCGCGACCGTGCTTCTTCAGGGCCTTGTTGGCGATCTCCAATTGTTCGGCGATGGCGGTGAAGCGGCGCAGGGCTTCTTCCGGATCCGGACCGCCGTCGCCTTCTTCTTCCTCTTCGTCACCGCTCTCGTCGTCGCTGTCGTCGTCCTTGTCTTCGGCGGCATCGTCTTTCGCCGGAACGGGGGCTGCGGCTTCGGCCGGCACTGTGCCGTCGTCCGGGTCGATATAGCCGCTCAGCACTTCAACCAGGCGACCACCTTCGGTGGTAACGCGGTTGTATTCGCTGAGGATGCTGTCGACGGTACCGGGGAAGTGGGCGATGGCGCCCATGACTTCGCGGATGCCTTCTTCGATGCGTTTGGCGATTTCGATCTCGCCTTCGCGGGTCAGCAATTCCACGGTGCCCATTTCACGCATGTACATGCGCACCGGGTCCGTGGTGCGACCGATATCGGTTTCAACGGCCGCGAGTGCGGCAGCGGCTTCTTCAGCGGCTGCTTCGTCGGTGTCGGCCTCGGCCAACAACAGGGCGTCCGCATCCGGAGCACTCTCGAATACGTTGATCCCCATGTCGTTGATCATGCGGATGATGTCTTCCACCTGTTCCGGATCGGAAATATCCTCCGGCAGGTGGTCATTGACCTCCGCGTAAGTCAGGTAACCCTGCTCACGACCACGGCTGATCAATTCTTTCAAACGAGACTGCTGTTGCGCTTTACCGGACATAACACCCTATCCACTGAAGGTCTTGGCGGGCTAAAAATAAGCCGCGGATTATACCCGAGGAAGACCCTTACGCGCCAGTTGGGCTCGGGACTAATGGAGATTCATTTCGGCTCAGCAATTCGCGCAGCTGATTTTTTTCCTCTGCGCTCAGTTCGCTTTGACGGGCTTTGTTCAGCAAATGTTCCAGGCTGCGCTCGCGTTGGCGGGCCACTAAACTAGTTATAGTGTCGAAAAACTGTTGTTCAAGGTTATCCGCTGAAATCAGCCATTCCTTTTCTGCCAGGACCCGGAGTAGACGGCCTTGCTCGGTGCCGTGCCAGCGCGCGATCAATTGCAGCGAGCGCTGTTTGGGGTTCTTTTGCAGGGCGCCGAGCAGGGCGACCAGCAACTGTGCATAGGTGTCGTCTTCGGCGGCGAAGTGACTGACGTCCGCGACATTCGCCGCCAGTTCGGGATGGTGCAGCAGGGTGCGTAAAGCGCTCAGATATGGCGATTCGACATTGACCAAGGTGCGCGGCGTGCGCGGTTGGAAGTCGTTACGGTCCTGCTTGCTCCACTTGCCGCCTTCTTTTTTCCAGCCGCCTTTGCTTTTGCCCTTGTTGTTCTGGCGTTCGAAGCTGGGCGGGGCTTGCGGGTGTTCGTAGTCGTGCTGCGGCTCGATGTCGTAATAGGCTCTGTCGGGAATGGCGGCGTGGTCCGGGTAGTCGGTTGGCTCCGGGGTCGCGGGGTGTGCGCTACGCGAGGCTGGTGTCTGGGCTTCGCCGGACAGGCCGGTAATCTCGGTCAGGCGCTGGCGCATCAGGGCGCGCAGGTTGTTGCCGGGAATCTTGTCGATCAGCGGCGCGGCCAGGGTCATCAGGTGCGCCTTGCCTTCCAGCGAGCGCGGATCGGCTTCTTCGCTCAGTTGCTGGAAGAAGTAGTCGGCCAGCGGTTGTGCGTGCTGGTTGATGCGCGCGCGGAAGGCGTCGGTGCCTTCGCTGCGCACCAGGGTGTCCGGGTCTTCGCCTTCGGGCAGGAACAGGAAGCGCGCGCGGCGGCCATCTTGCAGGCTCGATAGCGTGGACTCGAGGGCGCGCCAGGCGGCATTGCGCCCGGCGGCGTCGCCGTCGAAGCAGAACAGCACGCTGGGGACGATGCGGAACAGGCGCTTCAGGTGCTCTTCGCTGGTGGCGGTGCCGAGGGTGGCGACGGCGTTGCGCAGGCCCTGCTGAGCCAGGGCGATCACGTCCATGTAGCCTTCGACCACCATGATCTCGTCGAGATTGCGGTTGTGTTTGCGCGCCTCGAACAGGCCGTACAGTTCCTGGCCTTTATGGAATACCGGGGTTTCCGGTGAGTTCAGGTACTTGGGTTTGTCGTCGCCCAGAACCCGGCCGCCAAAGGCGATCACCCGGCCGCGGCTATCGCGGATCGGGAACATGATGCGATCACGGAAGCGGTCGTAGCGTTTGCCGCTGTCGGGGTTTTCCACCAGCAGGCCGGCGTCGATCATCGCCTTCTGTTGCAGGCTGTCGCTGGCCAGGTGCTTGTGCAGGTTGTCCCAGCCGGGCGGGGCGAAACCCAGGCCGAAGTCGCGGGCGATCTCCCCGGACAGGCCGCGACCTTTCAGGTAATCCACCGCGGCTTTGCGCTGCGCGTGGCTTTTCAGGGCTTGTCGGTAGAAGTCGGCGGCGGCGCTGAGCAGCGGGTAGAGCGGCGAGTCGGTGGGTTGGCGCGGTTTGTTGTTGCGTCCGCCTTCCTCGCGAGGCACGTCCATGCCGGCGCGTTTCGCCAGATCCTCGACCGCCTGGGGGAAATCCAGTTGGTCGTGGTCCATGACGAAGCCCAGCGCGTTGCCGCCGGCGCCACAGCCGAAGCAGTAGTAGAACTGCTTGTCCGGGCTGACGCTGAACGATGGGGTTTTTTCTTTGTGGAAGGGGCAGCAGGCGGTGTAGTTCTTGCCGGCCTTTTTCAGCTGGATGCGCGAAGACACCACGTCGACGATATCGGTGCGGTTGAGCAGGTCATCGATAAAGGATTGTGGGATCAGGCCGGCCATAGGCGCTCAGAATACTGTTATGCGAAGTGGCGGGACAGCGGCGTGCAGAAACTAAAAGACTCCGATCGCTACCCGTGGGTAGCGCGGAGTCTAAAAGCGAAGCCCGACGAGGTCGGGCGTTCAGGCGTGTCGCGAGTACGTATTAGTACAGGCGAACGCTGCGGCGCTGCTCGCGCTGCACTTTCTTGGCGTGACGCTTAACAGCGGCAGCTGCTTTGCGCTTACGCTCGGAAGTCGGCTTTTCGTAGAATTCGCGGCTGCGAACTTCAGCCAGAACACCGGCTTTTTCACAGGAGCGCTTGAAACGACGCAGAGCTACGTCGAAGGGTTCGTTCTCTTTAACTTTGACGGCTGGCATCCAGGGCGTACCTTCTTTTTTACCGGGGGTGACGTTGCTCCTGGCAAAACGGCGCGGGAGAACGTAGGTTTTTAAGGGTTGCGGATGTTACCGTCTCATCGCGCGGAATGCAAAGCCTCTGATCGAAAAGCGCTGGTCGGCCTGCTGCGGCGGCTATTATGATGCGCGCCTTCTGAAGTTGCACCTCTCTACTACAAGGCACTGCCCATGCTGGTTCTGGGATTGGAAACCTCCTGCGACGAGACCGGCGTCGCGCTCTACGACAGCGAGCGCGGCCTGCTGGCCGATGCGTTATTCAGTCAGATCGACCTACACCGCGTGTACGGCGGCGTGGTGCCGGAGCTGGCTTCGCGCGACCACGTCAAGCGCATGCTGCCGCTGATCCGCCAGGTATTGGCCGAGGCCGAATGCACCTCCGCCGATATAGATGCCATCGCCTATACCGCGGGGCCCGGCTTGGTCGGCGCGCTATTGGTCGGCGCTTCCTGCGCTCAGGCGCTGGCCTTCGCCTGGGGGGTTCCGGCGCTGGGCGTGCACCATATGGAGGGGCATCTATTGGCTCCCATGCTCGAGGAGCAGCCGCCGGCGTTTCCGTTCGTCGCTTTGTTGGTGTCCGGTGGCCATACCCAGCTGGTGCGCGTCGATGGCATCGGCCAATACCAATTGCTCGGCGAGTCGCTCGACGATGCCGCGGGCGAGGCCTTCGACAAGACCGCCAAGCTGATGGGCCTGCAATATCCCGGCGGGCCGGAGATCGCCCGACTGGCGGCAAAGGGCACGCCCGGGCGCTTCAAATTCCCGCGGCCGATGACCGATCGACCGGGCCTGGAGTTCAGCTTCAGCGGCCTCAAGACCTTCACCTTGAACACCTGGCAACAATGTCGCGATGCGGGCGACGACGGCGAGCAAACGCGCTGCGATATCGCTTTGGCGTTCCAGCAGGCGGTGGTCGAGACGCTGACTATCAAATGCCGCCGCGCCCTGAAGCAAACCGGTCTGAATAACTTGGTGATCGCCGGCGGCGTCAGCGCCAACAAGGCACTGCGCGAGTCATTGGAAAAGATGCTGGCTGAGCTCAAGGGCCAGGTGTTCTATGCGCGTCCGGCGTTCTGCACCGATAACGGCGCGATGATCGCCTATGCCGGTTGCCAGCGTTTGCTCGCCGGCCAGCACGAGGACCTGAGTATCAAGGTGCAGGCACGCTGGCCCATGGAGCAGTTGCCGGCGATCTAGTCGGAAGCCACAAACTACGGCCTAAAAATGCCGCTCACGGCCGGCGAGCAGGTCGCGTAGATTGCCGCGGTGGCGCCAGACGATCAAACCGGTCAGTACGCTTACCGGCAACAGCGCGGCTGGTTGTTGCCAGGCCAGTAGGGGAAGGGTCAGCGGCGTGGCTATTAACGCCGCCAAAGAGCTCGTACGCGTCATATAGAAGGTCAACAGCCAGGCGCAGATGGCCAACAGGGCGGCGGGCGGGTAGAGTCCCAGCAGCATGCCGGCGGCGGTGGCGACGCCTTTGCCGCCCTTGAAGCGGAAATACACCGGGTAGAGGTGACCGACCACCGCCGCCAAGCCCAGCCAGGCCTGTTGCTGTACGCTGAAACCCAGCGCGGCGGCGAGCAGAATCGGCACCAGGCCTTTGAGTAGATCGCCGAATAGCGTGAGAATGGCCAGGCGCTTACCGGCCACCCGCCACATATTGGTCGCGCCCGGATTACCCGAACCGCTGGCGCGCGGGTCCGGTCCGCCGGCCAGACGGCTGAGCAGTATGGCGAAGGACAACGAGCCGAGCAGGTAGGCGAGAATCGCCAGCAGCCAAAACATGGTATCCATTCCGGGGCAAGGAAGCCTCGATTCTAACTAGGTGCGTCGGTATTGTCGTGCCACGGAGAGCGTGCTTGGACACAGTCTTTATCGAAGGTCTGGAGGTCGATACGGTAATCGGCGCCTATGATTGGGAGCGGACCATCCGCCAGTGCCTGCGCTTGGATCTGGCATTGGGCTGGGATAACCGCCCGGCGGCGGCTGGTGACGACCTGAGCAAGGCGCTGGACTACGCCTCCGTGTCCACGCGGATCCAGGCATTCGCCAGCGAGTCGCAATTCATCTTGGTAGAGACCTTCGCCGAGCGTTTGGCTGAGCTGTTGATGCGCGAATTCCAGATTCCCTGGTTGCGCCTGAAGTTGACCAAGCCCGGTGCCGTGCCGGCGGCCAGTGGCGGTGTCGGCGTGGAGATCGAGCGCGGATGTCGTTAACCCGAGTCGTACTGGGCCTTGGCAGCAACATCGACCGAGAGCGCCACTTGCGTGCCGGTCTCGACGCGCTGTCGGGTTTTCTCAGCGAGATGCGCTGTTCGCCGGTGTTCGAAAGCCAGGCGGTGGGCATCAAGAGTGGGCCGTTTCTCAATCTGGCGGTGTCGGGTTACAGCGAGCTGCCGCTGGGCGAGCTCGACCGTCGCCTGAAATTCATCGAGGCGGACAACGGTCGCTACGCCCCCGATCGCAAAGGCTTGCCGCTGGATATCGATGTGCTGCTGTACGGCGATCTGCTCGGCAACTTCGACGGGCTGATTCTGCCGCGGGCGGAAATCCTGAAGAACGCTTTTGTGCTCTGGCCCTTGGCGCTGCTGCTCCCGGACAGTCTGCATCCCGGCGAGCAACGCCGCTTCGACGAACTCTGGCAGGCGGCGCGGATCGAGCAGCAGCTCTGGCCGGTGGCCTTTCAGTGGCGGCAGGACGAGCTGACGCCGGCCACACTTATTCAGGCCTTTCCTCCGTTCAGGTAGCCCACGGTGGACAAGGCTTCGCCATGTCCACCCTACATTCCCATCGACCTTGAACGCCTTCAGTTCGTAGGGTGCGCTGTGCGCACCGCTGGCGACGCGGGTTTTGGTGCGCATGGCGCCCCCTACCTTTGCTGCCTCTACGCGATGGCTACATTTCCGTCGTCTTTTTATAGGCCTTGAGTGCGTTCAAGCGCTCCAGGCGTAGCGCTTCGCCCAGTTGCGGACCTTTGAACCCTTGCGCCAGGAGCGGCTGCACCGCCACGGCGCGAGCCGCTTGCATGGCGCCGCGCAGGTAGTCGGCCTGCGGGTAGGCGCGATGTTCGAGGCCCTTGCGGCCCCGCGCGTCCATTTCGCAGGCGGCGATGAATTCCTCGAAGCGCTGCGGGCGGCGAAACACGTCGAAGTGCTGCAACAGTTCCAGCAGGGTCGAGGCTTTCAGTTCCTGCGCGCGATGGCCGTGCGTGTGGTATTCACCGACCAACAGGGCCAGTTCCTGGCATTCTCTGGGCGCTTTACAGCGCTGGTTGATTTCCTCGATCAGCTTCAAGCCGCGCCGTTCATGATCGATATGCCGCGGCCAGTCCGCTTCCGGGGTCAGGCCCTTGCCGACATCGTGCAGCAGGCAGGCCCAGCGTACCGCCAAGGATTGCCGGTGTTCGGCGCATTGGCGCAGCACATCGAGCACATGCACACCGGTGTCGATTTCCGGGTGATGGGCCGGTGGCTGCGGTACGCCGAACAGTGCGTCGACTTCTGGCAGCAGGACGTTGAGCGCGCCGCAATCGCGTAGCACCTGGATAAATACGTCCGGCCGCGGTTCCAGCAGCGCACGGGATATCTCTTTCCAGCTGCGCTCGGGCGTCAAGGCGTTCAACTCGCCGGATTCGCTGAGCTGGCGCATCAAGGCCAGGGTCTCGGGTGCGACGCCGAAACCCAGGGGCGCATAACGGGCGGCGAAGCGGGCGACGCGCAGCACGCGCATGGGGTCCTCGGCGAATGCCGGGGAGACATGGCGCAAAACCCGCGCGGCGAGATCGCGCTGGCCGCCATAGGGGTCGATCAACTGGCCGTGGTCGTCTTCGGCAATGGCGTTGATGGTCAGGTCGCGGCGAATCAGATCGTCTTCAAGGCTGACGTCCGGGCTGGCGTGAAAGACGAAGCCGCCATAGCCGCGTCCGCTCTTTCGCTCGGTGCGCGCCAGGGCGTACTCCTCGCCGGTTTGCGGATGGAGGAACACCGGGAAGTCCGCGCCCACCGGGCGATAGCCCAGTTCCTGCATCTGCTCGGCCGTGGCGCCGACCACGACCCAATCGACCTCGCTGACCTCGCGCCCCAACAGACGGTCGCGCACCGCGCCGCCCACTTTATAGATCTGCATGCCTAATCCTCCGTTGCTGTGCAGCATAACGGCTGGAAGGCGTGGGCGGCCATGGCTGTACCCTAGGTCATCGGAAGGAGCGAATAGCGAGGCTGGTGCAGCGTCGTTGCATTCGGGCTTGGTTAGCTTCGTAGCCTGGATAAGCCTTGACGCAATCCGGGATAGCGATCCCGGATTGCGCCGCGTTCCGCGGCTTATCCGGGCTACCAAGCCGTGCTTTAAGGGGGGCATAGCAACGCTTTGTCCGCCGCTGGTTGCAATGGCGGACAAGCCTTCGGCATGTCCGCCCTACGAGTGCGCGGGCATTGCAACTTGGCGCAGCAGCTACAAACCCGCTTTCCTCAAGCAGTGGCTAGATCGGCGGAATGATCAGGTCCAGCCGCGGTTGGTCGCTGTCATGGCCGGCATCGGTCTTGGCTGGCACATGGTGTGTGCCGATCAGTTCTTCGCCCTGGAGAACCTCCAGATGGATGTCGAAGCCCCACAGCCGGTGCAGGTGCTTGAGCACTTCTTCCGTGGAGCCGCCCAATGGCTTGCGGTCGTGCTGCTGGTGGCGCAGGGTCAGCGAGCGATCGCCGCGGCGGTCGATGCTCCAGATCTGTACGTTGGGTTCGCGGTTGCCCAGGTTGTATTGCGCCGCCAGGGTTTCGCGGATGCTGCGGTAGCCCATCTCGTCATGGATGGCCGGCACCAGCAACTCGTCTTTCTGATCGTCGTCGAGGATGCTGAACAGTTTCAGGTCGCGGATCACCTTGGGCGACAGGTACTGCAGAATGAAACTCTCGTCCTTGAAGCTGCTCATGGCGAATTTCAGGGTCGTCAGCCAGTCGCTACCGGCGATATCGGGGAACCACTTCTTGTCCTCTTCGGTCGGCGCCTCGCAGATCCGGCGGATGTCACAGTACATGGCGAAGCCCAGGGTGTAAGGGTTGATCCCGCTGTAATAAGGGCTGTCGAACGGCGGCTGGTAGATCACGCTGGTGTGCGACTGCAGGAACTCGAGCATGAAACCGTCGGTTACCAGGCCTTCGTCGTACAGGTCGTTCATCAGCGTGTAATGCCAGAAGCAGGCCCAGCCTTCGTTCATTACCTGGGTTTGCCGCTGCGGATAGAAATATTGGGCGATCTTGCGCACGATGCGGATCACCTCGCGCTGCCAGGGCTCGAGCAGCGGCGCGTGTTTCTCGAGGAAATACAGGATGTTTTCCTGGGGCTCGGCAGGGAAACGCTTCTGATCGCTGCCGTCGCGCTTGCCGCTGCCCTTGGGAATGGTGCGCCAGAGGTCGTTGACCTGCTTTTGCAGATGCTCCTCGCGGTCCTTCTGCCGGCGCCGCTCTTCTTCGGCGGAGATCGGGTAGGGGCGTTTGTAGCGGTCGACGCCGTAGTTCATCAGCGCATGGCAGGAGTCGAGCAGGTCTTCCACGGCATCGATACCGTGGCGCTCTTCGCATTGCATGATGTACTGCTTGGCGAACACCAGGTAATCGATGATCGAACTGGCGTCGGTCCAGGTGCGGAACAGGTAGTTGCCCTTGAAGAAACTGTTATGGCCATAACAGGCATGGGCGATCACCAGCGCCTGCATGCAGATGGTGTTTTCTTCCATCAGGTAGGCGATGCAGGGATCGGAGTTGATCACGATCTCATAGGCCAGGCCCATTTGCCCGCGGCTGTAGGACTTTTCCGTGCTGAGGAAGTGCTTGCCGTAGGACCAGTGATGGTAGCCCAGGGGCATGCCGACCGAGGCGTAGGCATCCATCATCTGCTCAGCGGTGATCAGCTCGATCTGGTTGGGGTAGGTGTCGAGCGCATAGCGCTCGGCGATACGACCGATCTCGCGGTCGTAGGTGCGGATCAGGTCGAAGGTCCATTCCGAGCCGGTGGAAATGGGTTCGCGCTTCTTCCCGCGCTTGGCGCCGGCATAGGTGCTCATGTTGAGAGCCTCCGCTGGAACAGTTCACGGAACACGGGGTAGATATCCCCGGCGCTGATCAGTTGCTGCTGGGCGAAGGTGTCGTCGTAGGCTTCGCTGACTTGCTCGTACTCGAACCACAGCGCCTGGTGCTCGCGCGGGGTGATTTCGACGTAGGTGAAATATTGCACGAACGGCATGATCTGGTTGATCAGGATATCCCGGCAGATCGGCGAGTCGTCGTTCCAGTTGTCGCCGTCCGAGGCTTGCGCGGCGTAGATGTTCCACTCGTTGATCGGATAGCGCTCGGTCATGATCTCCTGCATCAACTTCAGGGCGCTGGAGACGATGGTGCCGCCGGTTTCGCGGGAGTAGAAAAACTCTTCCTCGTCGACCTCTTTGGCGCTGGTGTGGTGGCGGATGAACACCACGTCGATCTTGTCGTAGTTCCGTTTGAGGAACAGGTACAACAGGATGAAAAAACGTTTGGCGATGTCCTTGGTCGCCTGGGTCATGGAACCGGAAACGTCCATAAGGCAGAACATCACGGCTTTCGAGCTGGGGTTGGGCTGTTTGACCAGCAGGTTGTACTTGAGGTCGAAGGTGTCGAGGAAGGGCACGCGCTTGATCCGCGACTGCAGCTTGGCGATCTCCGCCTCCAGCGCCTGGATATCGCTGAAGTTGTCCGGCTCTTCGCTTTTCAGGCGGAGCAATTCCGCTTGCGCCGCTTTCAGTTTGGCGCGGCTGCTGCCGGACAGGGCGATACGCCGGGCATGGGCCGAGCGCAGGGTGCGGACGATGTTGATGCGCGACGGATTGCCCTCGTTGCTGATGCCCGCGCGCACGGTCTTGAAGGTGTCGGCGCCGGTCAGGTGGCGCTTGACCAGGTTGGGCAGTTCCAGGTCTTCGAACATGAAGTCGAGGAACTCTTCCTGGGTGATCTGAAACACGAACTCATCCATGCCTTCGCCGGTATTGCTGGCTTTGCCGGCACCACGCCCGGCGCCGCCGCCCTGCGGACGGGGAATGCGCTCGCCGGCGGTGAATTCCTTGTTGCCCGGATGCACCACCGTTTGCCTGCCGCCACGGCCATGGTGGAGCACCGGCTCGTCGATGTCGCGACCGGGAATGCTGATCTGTTCGCCGTGTTCCATATCGGTGATGGAGCGGCGGCTCACGGCCTCTTCCACCGCTTTTTTGATGTGGTCGCGGTAACGTCGCAGAAAGCGCTGACGGTTTACCGTGCTCTTGTTCTTGCCGTTCAGGCGTCGGTCGATCACATGGCTCATAAAACCCCTCCGGGGCGCTGCAAGCCACAAGCCACAAGCTGCAAGGGCGGCCGCGAACGGTCGCGTTGCAGCTTAAAGCTTGCTGCTTATGGCTGCTTTACTGCGATTTACGAACCCGCAGATACCATTCGGACAGCAGGCGCACCTGCTTGTCGGTATAGCCGCGTTCGACCATGCGAGTGACGAAGTCGTTGTGTTTCTGTTGGTCCTCCTTGCTCGCCTTGGCATTGAAGCTGATGACCGGCAGCAAGTCCTCGGTGTTGGAGAACATTTTCTTCTCGATTACCACGCGCAGCTTCTCGTAGCTGAGCCAGGTCGGGTTCTTGCCGTTGTTGTTGGCCCGCGCGCGCAGGACGAAATTGACGATCTCGTTGCGGAAGTCCTTGGGATTGCTGATGCCCGCCGGTTTCTCGATTTTCTCCAGTTCTTCGTTAAGGGCCACGCGGTTGAGGATCTCGCCGGTTTCCGGGTCGCGGTATTCCTGATCCTGAATCCAGAAGTCGGCATACAGCACGTAACGATCGAAGATGTTCTGCCCGTACTCGCTGTAAGACTCGAGGTAGGCGGTCTGGATTTCCTTGCCGATGAATTCGATATAGCGCGGCGCCAGGTACTCCTTGATAAAGCGCAGGTAGCGTTCGCGGGTTTCGGCGGGGAACTGTTCCTGTTCGATCTGCTGCTCCAGCACGTACAGCAGATGCACTGGGTTGGCGGCGACTTCGTGCGGGTCGAAGTTGAACACCTTGGAGAGGATCTTGAAGGCGAAACGGGTCGACAGTCCGTTCATACCCTCATCGACGCCGGCGGCATCGCGGTATTCCTGGATCGATTTGGCTTTAGGATCGGTGTCTTTGAGGTTCTCGCCGTCGTATACCCGCATCTTCGAGTAGATGTTCGAGTTTTCCGGCTCTTTCAAGCGGCTCAGCACCGAGAACTGCGCGAGCATCTTCAGCGTGTCCGGGGCGCAATGGGCTTTGGACAGGGAGCTGTTGAACAGCAGCTTGTCGTAGATCTTCACCTCATCGGTCACGCGCAGGCAGTACGGCACCTTGACGATATAGATGCGGTCGATGAACGCCTCGTTGTTCTTGTTGTTGCGGAAGTTATGCCATTCCGACTCGTTGGAGTGGGCCAGCAGAATACCGCTGTAGGGAATCGCGCCCAGGCCTTCGGTGCTGTTGTAGTTGCCTTCCTGGGTGGCGGTGAGCAAGGGGTGCAGCACCTTGATCGGCGCCTTGAACATCTCGACGAATTCCATCAGCCCCTGGTTGGCGCGGCACAGCGCACCGGAGTAGCTGTAGGCGTCGGCATCGTTCTGCGGGAAATCCTCCAGCTTGCGGATATCCACCTTGCCGACCAACGCGGAGATGTCCTGGTTGTTTTCGTCGCCCGGTTCGGTCTTGGCGATGGCGATCTGATTGAGGATCGAGGGGTACAGCTTGACCACGCGGAACTGGCTGATGTCGCCGCCGAATTCGGTCAGGCGTTTGGTCGCCCAGGGCGACATGATGCTGTTCAGGTAGCGCCGCGGGATGCCGTATTCCTCTTCGAGAATCGCGCCGTCCTCATCGACGTTGAACAAACCGAGCGGCGACTCGAAGACCGGCGAACCCTTGATCGCATAGAAGGGCACTTTCTCCATCAGGTGCTTGAGCTTTTCGGCGAGGGACGATTTACCGCCGCCGACCGGGCCCAACAGGTAGAGGATTTGTTTCTTTTCTTCCAAGCCTTGGGCGGCATGACGGAAATAGGAGACGATCTGATCGATGCATTCCTCCATTCCATGGAAGTCGGCAAACGCCGGGTAACGGCGAATGACCTTGTTGGAGAAAATCCGCGATAGCCGGGAATTGCTCGACGTGTCGACCAATTCCGGTTCGCCAATCGCCAGCAACAGGCGCTCGGCCGCGGTGACATAAGCACCGCGATCCTCTTTGCACAGCTCGAGGTATTCCTGGAGGGAATATTCCTCCTGGCGAGTCGCTTCGAAACGTTGCTGGAAGTGGCTGAATATACTCATGACGTCACCTCGCTCGATGCTAGGAGCCGGTCCGGGGTCGGTCATGCGGGTGCCTGGAAGCTGCCACTTGCGTGGCATGGAAATCCCCCCACACACCTAAAGGTTTACCGATGGCCCGGATGCCGGTTGGCCGGCTCTACCTGTATTTTGATGGCCTGAGCTAAAGGATAGTTCGTAATCGGCGAGATAAAGGGCCAGCGATCGATAACAGGATATTACCGTCTATCGGAGAGAGGCCGCAGCCCAGAGCTGCCGCGGCCTTGGCGGGGGCAATAAAATTATTCTTGCGAGGGTGCTTGGGCGGTTTCTTCGGGATAAGTCGCGCGCCAGAGCTCGAAGCCGCCATCCAGGCTATAGACTTCGGCGAAGCCTTGGCCGACCAGATAGGCCGCCGCGCTCTGGCTGGAGTTGCCGTGGTAGCAGGTGACTATCAACGGTTTATCGAGGTCGGCCTTGGTGATGAAGTCGTGCAGCGAGTGATTGTCCAGGTGTTGGGAACCGGCGATATGGTTGAGGGCGAAACTCTGTGGATCGCGCACGTCGACCACCACCGCGCCCTGTTCGCGCAGCGCCTGGGCTTGTTGTGGGGCGATACGTTTGAATTCGCTCATGCTTGCTCCTTCGGGCACTCGCAGCGGTGCAGCTCACCGCTGTCGATATTCAATAAGGTCATGGCGCCGCCCCATATGCAGCCGGTATCCAGGGCGAACAGGCCGGGTTCGTCGCATTTTCCTTCCAAGGCCGCCCAATGACCGAAGATGATCTTCAAGTCCCGGGTTTTGCGCCGAGGGTGGCTGAACCAAGGGGCGTATCCCTTCGGCGCGCTGGCGGCGTCTTCTTTGTGCTTGAGTTCCAGGGTGCCGTCGGCTTTGCAGAAACGCATGCGGGTAAAGTAGTTGGTGATCACCCGCAGACGGGCGATGCCGTGCAGGTCCTTGTCCCACTTGGCGGGCTCGTTACCGTACATGCCATCGAGAAACAGCGGTAGACGGGCGTCGTCGCGCAGTACTTCCTCGACTTCGCTGGCGCGTTTCAAGGCTTTTGGCAGCGTCCATTGCGGCGGGATGCCGGCGTGCACCAGGGCGATTTTGCGCTCGCTGTCGTAGTGCAGCAGTTTCTGTCGGCGTAGCCAGTCGAGCAGGACGTCGCGGTCCGGGGCGTCGAGGATTTCCTGAAGGGTATCGGCCTTCTTCAGGCGCTCGATGTTGTACGCGGCCGCCAGCAAGTGCAGGTCATGATTGCCCAGCACGCAGGTCACGACATCGCGGATGCCATACAAGAAGCGCAGGGTGGCGAGCGATTGCGGGCCGCGGTTGACCAGGTCGCCGACCAGCCACAGGCGATCTTTGGCGGGGTCGAAGGCCACACGTTGCAGGAGGCACTGCAAGGGTTGCAGGCAACCCTGCACATCGCCGACGGCATAGGTGGCCATCAGTGCAGCGATCCGGGTACAGCCAGGCGGAAAGGCGCGATGCTGGCGTCGAAGCGTTTGCCGTCTTCGGCGAGCATCAGATAGCTGCCCTGCATGATGCCCACATGTGTGGCCATGACAGTGCCGCTGCTGTAGGTGTGACTGGCGCCGACCGCGATATGCGGTTGTTCGCCGACCACCCCGGCGCCGCGTACTTCCTGCACGCGGCCATCGCCATCGGTGATGATCCAGTGGCGCGACAGCAATTGCGCGGGCAATTCGCCGTTATTGACGATGGTGACGGTATAGGCGAAGGCGAACCGATTCTGTTCCGGCAGCGATTGCTCGGGGAGATAGCGGGTCGCGACGCTGACGTCGATTTGGTAACGGTGGTCGGACATACACAAAAACCTGTTCAAATCTGCTGCACGGGGTGAGCGTGCGTCGAACGCTTACTCGGGAGCTGCGCTTGGATGCGGCGGTGGAGGGGAGTTTACGGATAATGCGCGTTGACTCTCTGCACCCTCGCACGCTTTTGCCTATCGGATATATCCGACCCGGACGCAGCCTTTAGTGGGTGTAACTGCAATCAGTTTAGCTGCTGTCCGCCCGCGCCGGACAATTCGGCCAACTGGTCGGCCAGGCGCACGAAGGCGGCCAGGTCGAGTTGTTCGGGGCGCAAGCCGCCGTCTACGCCAGCAGATTCGATCGCCTCGGCGGGCAGTAGTTTCTTCAGGGTATTACGCAAGGTTTTACGGCGCTGATTGAAGGCTTCGCGCACCACTCGTTCGAGCAGGCGATGATCCTTTGCCGGGTGCGGCAATGCCTCATGGGGCACCAGGCGCACGATCGCCGAATCGACCTTGGGCGGCGGGTTAAAGGCACCGGGGCCGACATTGAACAGATGCTCCACCCGGCAGTGGTATTGCACCATGATCGACAGCCGCCCCCAATCGCCGCCGCCCGGCGTGGCGGCCAAGCGCTCGACCACTTCCTTCTGCAGCATGAAGTGCATGTCGCGGATCAGCGCGGCGTTATCCAGCAGGTGGAAGATCAGAGGGGTGGATATGTTGTAGGGCAGGTTGCCGACCACGCGCAGGCTATGGGGGGCGGGGTCGAGGCTGGCGAAGTCGAATTTCAAGGCATCGCCCTGGTGCAGCTGAAAGCGCGGCTCGGCGGCGAACTGGCCATTGAGGATCGGGATCAGGTCGCGGTCCAGTTCGATCACGTCGAGTCGCGCGCCGCTGTTCAGCAGACCCTCGGTCAGGGCGCCCTGGCCGGGTCCGATCTCCAGTATGCGCTCGCCCTCGCGGGCATGGATGGCACGCAGGATGCGGTGAATCACGCCGGCGTCGTGCAGAAAGTTCTGGCCGAAGCGTTTACGCGCGCGATGTTGGGGGTGGTCGGACATGGGGGCAACTCCAAGCCTTGAGCTGCATGCATCAAGCAAGCACCCAAAGCGGCAAGGCAAAGGCGCGCAGCTTACCAGTTGCGGGCGCAGAGGGCATCCCGCTTGGCTTGTGGCTCAGCGCCGGCTGTCCGCCATCTGGTATGCCGTTTCCAGGGCGACTTGCAGGCTGCCGCTGTCGATATTGCCGCTACCGGCCAGGTCCAGGGCTGTGCCGTGATCGACCGACGTGCGAATGATCGGCAGGCCGAGGGTGACGTTTACCGCCGCGCCGAAGCCCTTGAACTTGAGTACCGGCAAGCCTTGGTCGTGGTACATCGCCAGTACCGCATCGCAGTTGTCGAGGTGCTTCGGGGTGAACAGGGTATCGGCCGGCAGCGGGCCGATCAACGTCATGCCTTCGGCGCGCAATTGTTCGAGCGCCGGCTCGATGATTTCAATTTCTTCGCGGCCGAGGTGGCCGCCTTCGCCGGCGTGCGGATTCAGGCCGCAGACCAGAATGCGGGGGCGGGCGATGCCGAATTTGCTGCGCAGGTCGTGATCGAGAATGCGTGCCACACGCTTCACGCGTTCGCCGGTGATGGCCGCCGCGACATCCTTGAGCGGCAGGTGCGTGGTCACCAGCGCCACGCGTAAGCCGCGGGTGGCGAGCATCATCACCACTTGCTCGGTGTGCGTCAGTTCGGCGAGAAATTCGGTGTGCCCGGAAAACGCGATGCCCGCCTCGTTGATCACTCCTTTATGCACCGGCGCGGTGATCATGCCGGCAAAGTCGCCGTCGATGCAGCCTTGCGCGGCGCGGGTCAGGGTGTTCAACACGTAGGCGGCATTACCTTTGTCCAGCTGCCCGGGCGTAACCACCGTTGCCAGGGGGGTGTCCCAGACATACAGGCTGCCTGCTTGCGCGGGCTGTTGCGGCCAAGCACCGGGAGCGACGCTGATCAGTTGGATATTCAGACCGAGTTGTCGGGCGCGCTCCTCGAGCAACGTGCGTGCGGCGACGGCGACTATCGGGTGGGGCTGGCTGTCGCGCGCCATCAGCAGGCACAGATCCGGGCCGATGCCGGCAGGCTCTCCGGGAGTCAGGGCAAAAATACGGGGCTCGATCATCGGTGGGGTCTCGGTCGGTGGTGTTGCGAGCCATCTTAGCAGGTAGTGTTTCAACGGCCTGTTAGTGGCCTTGCCCGGCTGGGAGAAGGTTGAGGGTTCTGCAGGCGAAAAAAAGCCCGACTCCGCACATGGCATGGAGTCGGGCTCGTCAGACTGAAGTCGGCCTCGTCAGAGCTTGGTCTCGACGTAGGCTTCGTCGCGGATCTGCCGCAACCAGGTCTGCAGCTCTTCTTCGTACTTGCGGTTGCGCAATGCATTCATCGCTTGCTGCTCGCGGAGTTGCTCGCTGCTGTCGGTGGCGCGGCGGCCCATGACCTGCAATACATGCCAGCCGTACGGGCTCTTGAATGGCTTGGACACTTCGCCGCTGGCGGTATCGTTCATGACTGCGCGGAACTCGGGCACCAGCGCGTTCGGGTCGATCCAGTTCAACGCGCCGCCGTTCAGGGCCGAGCCCGGATCTTCGGAGAAGTTCTTCGCCAACTCGCTGAAGTCTTCGCCGGCCAGAATGCGCTCATACAGGCGCTCGATCAGGCGTTTGGTTTCGGCTTCGCTACGGATCTCGCTCGGCTTGATCAGGATATGCCGCACGCTGACTTCGTCACGCACCAGCTTGTCGCCGCCGCGCTTCTCCAGCAGTTTGAGCATGATAAAACCGCCCGGCGTGCGTAGCGGCTCGGTGACTTCGCCGACTGCCAGGGCGCCAACCATCGCATCGAACGGCGGCGGTAGCTGCGCGGCTTTACGCCAGCCCATTTCGCCGCCTTCCAGAGCGGTTTCGCTGGCCGAGTTGGCAATCGCCAGCTGGGCGAAATCCGCCCCTTCGCGCGTCTGCTGATAAATTGCCTGGGCTTTCTGCTCGGCGGCCTGGATTGCCTTGGACGAGGCACCCTCGGTCACCGGGATAAGGATATTGGCCAGGCGGAACTCTTCCGATAGCTGCATCTTGCCCAGGTCGGAGGCCAGGAAGTTCTGCACTTCCTGGTCGGTGACCTGAATGCGTTCGGCGACGCGGCGCTGGCGCACCCGATTGATGACCATTTCACGGCGCACCTGGTCGCGGGCTTCCTCGTAGGACAGGCCATCCTGCGCCAACGCGGCGCGGAACTGTTCGAGGCTCATGCCGTTGCGCTGGGCAATGGTGGTCAGTGCCTGGTTGAGTTCCTCGTCGGTGATGCGGATACCGGAACGTTCGCCGATCTGCAGCTGAATGTTCTCGATGATCAGGCGCTCCAGCACCTGCTGGCTGAGCACTTCCTCGGGCGGCAGGCTGGCACCGCGCTTGGCGATGGTTTGCTGTACTTCGCGCAGACGCGTGTCGAGTTGGCTCTGCATGATCACGTCGTTATCGACGATCGCCACCACGCGGTTGAGTGGACGTACTTCGGCGTGCGCCGCGGTACCCAGAAACAGTGCGCCCAGCAGTAGCGGGCGCACGCAATCAGAAAGCTTGATCTTCACGTTCACGATAACCTTGAATGCCTTCGTCGAGGAAAGTCTCGACCTTAGTACCAATTACGCCGCCCAGACCTTTGAACACGATCTGCAGGAAGATGCCGCGATCCGGCTCGTCGTTGAGCGACGGATTCAGGCTGACTTCTTCGTAGTCGATCCAGTAGCGGTTGATCAGGCGCAGTTTCCAACAGCAGTTGTCGTACTCGAAGCCGCCGAAGGCTTCCAGGGTGCGGTTACGGCTGTAGTCGTACTGCCAGCGGGAAATCACGCTCCATTGCGGGACGATCGGCCAGATGATCGAGAAATCGTGCTGGCTGATCTTGTAGTAGTCCTCGATGAAGTTCGGGCTGCCGGGTACGCCGTAATCGCCACCGCCAACCACCCAGTTACCGCTGTCGCGGTCATAGCGCACGGTATCGTTGCGGTAGCGGTAACCGGCATTGATCACCTTGTTCGGGTTGTCTTCCGGCTGGTAGTGGAACATCGCGCTACCGGAGCGGGTTTTGTGGGTGTCCGGATCCCAGTTGAAATCGGAGGTCAGGCGCCAGTCGCGGTTGAAGCGATAGACATATTCGAGTGCATAGGGCGACTGCGAGGCCTGCGCATCGTCGCGGGTGCGGTAGTCGATACCGGGCATCTGCACTTCGCGGTCTTCGAAATAGAACGCTTGGCCGATGCTGAAGCGCTGACGCTCGAAACCGTTCGGCTCGATCCAGCGATTGGTCAGGCCGATCGACAGTTTATTCTCGTCGCCGATGCGGTCTTTACCGGAGAAGCGATTTTCACGCCACAGCGAGGCGAAGCTGAAGGTGCTTTCGCCGCTGTCGAATACCGGGATGTCGGTCTGGTCTTCCTCGGGAACATAGAGGTAGAACAGGCGCGGCTCCAGGGTCTGCCGGTAATTCTTGCCGAACCACTGGGTGTCGCGGTCGAAATACAGGCCGCTATCCAGGCTGAACATCGCCACGCTGCGGGTCTGGCTGCTCTTGTACGACTGCTCGGCCAGCAAGGTGCTCTTGCCTTGCGAGTCCAGGCTCAGGTCGTAGTTGGTGTGCAGGTATTTGACCTTCGGCGTGAGGAAGCCCCAGCTCCAGTTCAACGGCAGGCTGACGGCCGGCTCGACGTGCAGGCGCTCGCCATTGGCGCGGGCCAAGCCTTGAATCACGGTGTCATACCAGGGTTGTTCGACCACGCCGTCTTCATTGATGAAGTTGCCCGAGCGCAGATCGCGGTCGAAGCGCACGTATTCGGCGCCATAGGTGAAGTTCAAACCGCCGGGCTGGTACGGCAACTTGCCGTTGAGGGTCAGTTGCGGCAGGCGGTTATACGGGGTGACGTCGGTGATGTTGGCCAGTTCGTAAGCGTGCAGGTTGAGCTGCGCGGTGTAGGTATCGCCGCGGTAGGTCAGGGTGCCGCGCTGGTCCACATAACTGGTGGAGTTAACCCCCAGGTCGCTGTCCAGGTCCTGGAAGTAGTAGGGGTCGCTGATGTCGGTGTAGTCGACTTCCGCGAGCAGGCGCGAGTCCAGGCCGGTCTTGTGCTGCCAGCTGTACATCCAGCGCTGGTCTTCGTACTCGGACTGCAGTTTGCGATCGTCGTTGCTGTCGTCGAGGAAGGCCGCGCCGAATTGACCTTCGCTGCTCTTGGTGAGGTAGCGGAACTCGCCTTCCATCAACAAGCCGCGGTCGCTCATATAGGTCGGATAGAGCGTGGCGTCGTAGTTCGGCGCCAGGTTGAAATAGTACGGCGTTTGCAGAGTCAGGCCGTTGTCGCTCGAGCTGCTGAGGCTCGGCGGCAGGAAGCCGGACTGACGGCGATCGTCGATCGGGAAGTAAATGTACGGCGTATAGAACACCGGAATGTTCTTCACCCGGAGGGTCACGTTGGTCGCGGTGCCGAAACCGGTCGCCGGGTTGAGCGTGATGTTGTTGCCCTTCAGGTGCCAGGCGTTGCTGCCCGGTTCGCAGCTGGTGTAGGTGCCGTCTTTCAGGCGGATGATCGCGCTCTCTTCGCGTTTGGCGTACAGAGCGTTGCCGCGGACGTGGCTTTTATGCAGCACGTACTCGGCGTTCTCGACTTTGGCTTCGCCGTTGTCCAACTGCAGTTCAGCACGGTCGCCGACGACCAGCATGCCCTGATCGCGCAGGCGCACATTACCGACCAGCTCACCGCGGTTTTCCGCCTGATGCAGGTTGGCTTCATCGGCTTCGACCTGCATCCCCGCTTGGCGCAGGACGACATCGCCGGCCAGGGTCGCGACCTGTTGCTCCTGCTCGTAGCGCGAGGCTTTGGCCGAAACGAACATCGGCGATTCGTCCATCGGCGTCTGATCGTTCATGCCCGGACGAAGCGGCTCGACATAGTTGCCGGCGCAATAAGGCCCGGTCTCCGCCAGTTGGGCGGCGCTCAACTGCTCGCGCGGAACCCAATCCAGGTGGCTGTAGTCAGCACTGCGCGAGGTCAGACCTTTGCCGCGGCTCTCGGTGACCAGTACCGGACCTGGGGCTTTGGCTTCGCGCGCGCCGCCGTCATCCGCGGCAACGCTTTGCGCCGCTTCACGCGTCGCAGGGCGTGCCGGCAAGGCGGCATTGCTGACTTTCGGGGCGCATGCCCAGCCGCCAGATGGCGATACCTGGCAGTCGTACTGCTCGGCGGCGAAAACCAATTGACTGGCCAGAGGCTGCATAGCCAACAGGCTACCGGTTACCAGAAGTGGGAATTTTTTACGGAATGCGGGATATTTTACTGCCATCTTATTTTTCCGGGCTTCCTGCGCGCTATAGGCCCAGGGGCCGCACGCCTCTCGATGGGCTGAAAAAGATGCTGGATAATAAAGCATGACCCGCGCAACGGCTAGCGCCGTCGGAGACCCTTGTAATGCCTGATGAAGATATACGTCTGCAACACCTCGAAGAGTGGCTCGCTGAGCAGTTGCTCGAGCATGGCTGGGGCGATGTGCCCGGCGCCACCCTTACTTCCGCCAGCAGCGACGCGAGTTTTCGTCGCTATTTCCGCTGGCAGGGCGGCGAACGCAGTCTGATCGCGATGGACGCACCGCCGCCGCAGGAGGATTGCCGGCCTTTCGTGAAGGTCGCCGAATTGCTGGCCCGGTCCGGGATCAATGTGCCGCAAATCCTCGCCGCGGATTTACCGCGCGGTTTTCTGCTGCTCAATGATTTAGGTCGGCAAACCTATCTGGATGTAATCGATGCGGATAACGCTGAGCGCTTGTTCGCCGATGCCCTGCAGGCGTTACTGCGTTTCCAGCAGTTGCCGATGGACACGCCGTTGCCCGCTTACGACGAGGCTTTGCTGCGCCGCGAGTTGCAACTGTTCCCTGAGTGGTATGTGCAGCGCCATCTCGGCATCGAGTTCGATGCCGCGCAGCAAGCCGCCTGGCAGCGTATCAGCGGTCTGTTGATCGACAGCGCCCTGGCGCAACCGCAAGTGCTGGTGCACCGCGACTACATGCCGCGCAATTTGATGATCGGCACGCCGAACCCTGGCGTCCTGGATTTCCAGGATGCGGTCTACGGCCCGGTCACCTATGACGTGACCAGCTTGTTCAAGGATGCCTTTATCAGTTGGCCGGAGGCGCGCGTGCGTGGCTGGCTGGAAGACTATTGGCGGCAGGCGCGGGCGGCGGGTATTCCGGTGCAGGAGGATTTTGACGATTTCCTGCGCGCCAGCGACCTGATGGGCGTGCAGCGCCACCTCAAGGTGATCGGGATATTCGCGCGTATTTGCCATCGCGACGGTAAGCCGAAATACCTGGGCGATGTGCCGCGATTCTTCTCTTATATAGAAGCGGTGATGGCGCGGCGACCGGAGCTCGACGAATTAGCCGCACTGTTCGCCAGCCTCAAGCATGCGCAAGGAATGCCGGTATGAAGGCGATGATTCTGGCGGCAGGCAAAGGCGAGCGCTTGCGCCCGCTGACCCTGCACACCCCCAAACCCCTGGTGCAGGCTGCGGGCGTACCGCTGATCGAATACCACGTGCGGGCATTGGCCACCGCGGGCTTCCGCGAGTTGGTGATCAACCATGCCTGGTTGGGGCAGCAGATTGAGGATTACCTGGGCGACGGCGAGCGTTTCGGCATGCAGATCCGCTATTCGGCCGAGGGCGAGCCATTGGAGACCGGTGGCGGGATTTTCCGCGCCTTGCCCTTGCTCGGCGACGGGCCTTTTCTGGCGGTCAACGGCGATATCTTCACCGACTATCCCTTCGCCGCTTTGCAGCGTCCCCTGGAGGGTTTGGCGCATCTGGTGCTGGTCGACAATCCGCCGCACCACCCGGCTGGAGATTTTTGCTTGCGCGATGGGCGGGTGGTCGATGCCAGCAGCGATCAAGCGACCTTGACCTACAGCGGTATCGCCGTGCTGTCGCCGCGCTTGTTCGCCGATTGTCAGCCCGGCGCCTTCAAGCTCGCGCCCTTGCTGCGCCGGGCCATGGCCGCTGGCCAGGTCAGCGGCGAGCACTTTGCCGGGCGCTGGGTCGATGTCGGCACCCATGAGCGTTTAGCCGAAGTCGAGCAGTTGCTCGCCCAGGGGCGCTGAGATGCTCTGGCCGTCGACCCTGCTCGGTGCCTTCGCTGGTATGACCGTGGCCAGCATTCCCGGCGCGCTGCTCGGTGCGCTCTTGGGACAGGTGCTCGACCGTCGCTTGCAACTGCGCAGTTGGGCCGAGCTGCGCGAGCGTATCGGCCTCAAACCGGCGCCCGGCGACGAGGAGTTGCTGTTCGTGCTGCTCGGCCGCTTGGCCAAGTGCGACGGGCGGGTGCTGCAAGCGCATATTCAGCAGGCACGGGCGGAGATGCAGCGCCTGGGCCTGGACGAGGCGGCGCAACAGCGCGCGATTGCCGCCTTTGCCCGCGGCAAGACCGGGCGCGACAGCTTGCGTATGCCGCTGCGTCGGCAGCGGGCGCGTGCGGAAGTTCTGCTGCGTGCCTGTTGGCGCATGGCTTGGGTCGATGGGCGGGTGAGTCAGACCGAGCGCGAGCTGATCCTGCTGTGGGGCAAATGGCTGGCGGTGTCGCCCGTCGCCCAGGACGCCCTGAGCGCCGCCTATGCGCCCAAACAGGCCGCGCCGGTGGCCCGCGGTGGGAGTTATCAGGAAGCCCTGCGCTTACTCGGTGTGGCGGCCGACAGCGAACCGGCGCAGATCAAGCGCGCCTATCGGCGGCTATTGAGCCGTCATCATCCGGACAAGCTGGCCGGTAGCGGTGCCAGCCCCGAGCAGGTGCGCGAGGCCACCGACGCGACCCGCGAACTGCATCATGCCTACGGTCTGATTCGCCAGCGCCACGGTTTCCGCTAGTGGTTTACGGCTTCGCCAGCTGCAACTGCGTGCTGAGCCAGCCGCGAACGCGTCGATACAGTTGTTCCTGCTCGGCATTGGTGTTGCCCGGTAGCGCCTTCATCGCGACCTGGGTATAGGCAGGGTGCTGCTGGCGTTTGCTCGCCTGCAGGCGTTTGACCGCCGCCTGGCGATCGCTCTGCCGATCCTTGTAGTAGAAGTCCCCGGTGGCCAGCTTGAGGCCGGGCAGCAGTTCGTCGAGGGCGGGGCCGTAATCCGCAGGCAGCTCGCCGGCGATCACCACTAAATGCCGTACGTTGGCGGGCTGACGCTCCTTCAGGTAGTGCGCCGCCCAATAAGCGCCGCTGCCGTGTCCGAGCACGACGATGGTTTGCGCCTGCTGTTGCTGGGCGAATGCCACCGCGGCCTCGACCCGCGCGACTACCCGCGCCGCATGGTTCTTGCGCAGCGTTTCGGGATCGCTGGGCGGCTCGGCGATGACCGGGGGCGGCTCCTCGCTCGGTGTCACTTCTTCATCCGGCTCGCTGGCGGCTTGATCGTCCGCCGGGCTGGCCGCGGCGGGCTGATCGCTGCTGCTGGTGTCGTCAGCGCCGTCGGCGGCCGGTGCTTCGTCTGTGGCAGCGGGCGGTTCGTCGACCGCTACGGTCGATCGGGCCGGCACGAACGGTTGGTTGGGGTCGGGGAGGGTCAGGCTCAGGCTATGCCAGCCGGCGTCGGGCAGTTTGTGACGCAGCGGCGAAATGGCTTTCGGCCAATCGGCGCTTTCGCCGTCGCCTGGGATGATGATCACCGCGCCGCTGGGGCTGCCGGTATTGGCCGGCAACCAGAGGGCGAGGAAGGATTCGTCGGTGGCCTGTAGCTGTTGCTGTTCCTGGTTCGGCAGGGACTCGGCCAGGGCCGTCGCTGCCGCCGCGCTGCGCTCGGCCGGTGCGGCGCGAACCTCGGGGGGCGCGGGATCGGCGTCCGTCTCGGCGGTTTCGGCGGTTTCCTCCGCCAGCGATGGGCCGCAGGCCAACAGCAGGCATAGGGCGATCATCAGAGAGCGCAGATCGCAGAGCATGGGGGATTTCCGGAGGGCGGTGGAGTTATGAGCTTAATCCGTGGTGGCGTTTTTGTCAGGCTACCCCTTAGCGAGACGGGGCGGGACTGGAGTAAGGTAAGCGTAGCCCTTCCCCATGTCGTCGCCGAGTAGCCGTGTCATGAGCCCAATGTTGTCGCGCCTTCTCGTCGTGCTCCTGATATGGCCGCTGCTGGCCGGAGCGGAGGAAGCGGCGTTGCCACTGCGGCCGGCCTTCAACGGGGCGCAGCAGGCCTGGCTCGCCGATCATCGGCAACTGCGCGTCGGCCTGTTGATGCAGGCGCCTTGGGCGCTTTACGACCGCCGTTTGCAGCGCCTCTCAGGGGCGAATGTGGAGTTGCTGACCCGGCTGCTGCAAGGCATGGGGGTCGAACCGGTTTGGGTGCGCTTCACCGAGCAGGCCGATCTGGACGGCGCGGTGCGGCGCGGCGAGGTCGACCTGGCTCCCGGGTTGGCGCAGACCCCGCAAGGCCTGCGCCTATGGCTGTATTCCAGCCCTTATATGCGGGTGCCGCATCTGGTCGTGGGCGAGCGTCGCGGCAGTAACGTGGTCGACCTCGACCGCCTGGGTCGCGAGGACAATCTGGCGGTGCGCGAGCCGAGTCCGGCGTTCGACTACCTGCGCAAAAATTACGGCAACCTGCATTTGCAGGCGGTGAGCTCGGAGCGTAGTGCCTTGCTGCGCTTGTTGCGCAAGGAAGTCAGCTATGCGGTGATCGACGAGGCGCGCCTCAGCCAATTGCTGCGCGAGCCGCAGTTCTCCGCGCTGAGTATCGTCGGCGATATCGGCCTGCCGCAGCTGCTGCGTATCGCCACCCGGCGCGATGAGCCCCTGCTCGCGGATATCGTCGAGCAGACCCTGCAAGCGCTGCCGCCGCGCGAGATCGAGCGGCTGCGCGAGCGCTGGATGCCCCTGCGTTACCCGCAGGTCGGCGACTCCCTGGCGTTCTGGCGTGGCTTCAGCCTGCTGTTGCTGGGTGTCCTGTTGGCGAGCGCGGCGATCATTGCGCATCTGCGGCATCAACGCCGCAGCCTGGAGCGCCAACTGCTGGACGCTCGGCATGCCATGGGCCTGCGGGAAGCCGCCGAGCAGGCCCTGCGATTGACGCAGTTTTCCATCGATCACAGCACCCTGGGCATTCTCTGGGTTAACTGGGACAGCCATGTGCGCTATGCCAATCGCGCCGCCGAAACGATGCTCGGCTATGACCCGGGCGCCTTGGTCGAGCAGCCGCTGCAGGCGCTCGAACCCAACCTGAATATGGACCGCTGGCTGAGCCTGTGGAAGTCGGCCCGGGCCGGCAACGAAGCCCGGCCGAGTTTCGAAACCGATTGCCTGCGCGCCGACGGCGGGCGGTTGCCGGTGGACGTGTCGCTGAGTTTCCTGCGCTTCGACCGCGAGGAATACCTGGTGGTGTTTCTCAGCGACATCACCGAGCGCCGGCGCGCCCGCGCCGCCTTGCAGGAAAGCGAGGCGCGGCTCAAGGGCATCGCCGGTAACGTGCCCGGTCTGGTGTTTCGCCTGGAGCGCGCCGACGTCGAGTCGCCCGTGGTGTTCGCCTATATCAGCGATGCCAGCGTCGAACTGGTCGGCTACCCGGCCGCCGAGCTGCAGCGCGCTGATCGCGGCTTGCGCAGCCTGGTCCATCCGGCCGATCAAGCGAGTTACCGGCGGACCCAGGATGCGGCCCTGGCCGGTGACAGCGATTGGCAGTGGCAGGGGCGCATCCTCACTCACGACGGCCAATTGCGTTGGGCCGATATCAAAGCCACCGCCCGCCGTCTCGGCGAAGGCCGGGTGGTGTGGGACGGGATCGTCTGGGATATCACCGAGAACAAGCAGGTGGAGCTGGAACTGGCCGAATCCAGGGCGCGTTTGCGCGAGCTGTCGGCGCACCTGGAGAGCGTGCGCGAGGAGGAGAAGGCGCGCATCGCCCGCGAAGTACACGACGAGCTGGGCCAGGTGCTCACCGTGCTCAAACTGGAAACCGCCATGTGCGAACTGGTTTGCGCCGGCCAGTTGCCGGAGTTGGATCAACGCCTGCAAAGCATCAAGCGCCTGATCGCCCAGTTGTTCCAGTTGGTGCGCGATGTGGCCACGGCCCTGCGTCCGCCGATTCTCGATGCAGGCATCGCCTCGGCGATCGAATGGCAGGTCCGTCGTTTCGAGGCGCGCACGCAGATCCCGTGCCTGGTGGAAGTGCCCGAGCATGTGCCGGAACTGAGCGACAGCAAGGCCATCGGCCTGTTCCGCATTCTCCAGGAGGCGTTGACCAACGTCATGCGCCATGCCGGCGCGCACAGCGTGCAGGTGCGCCTGAGCCTGGAGGGCGACGAGCTGTGCCTGTGGGTGAGCGACGACGGCAAGGGCTTCGTCGCCGAGCAACGCAAGCCGGGGCAGTCGTTCGGCCTGGTCGGCATGCAGGAGCGGGTGTTGATGCTCGGCGGCCAGCTGAGCATTGACAGCCGGCCTGGCGAAGGCACTACGCTGTGCGCCCGAGTGGCGGTGACCGAGGAGGAAGTAGCGTGATCAAGGTAATGGTGGCCGAAGACCACAAGATCGTGCGCGAAGGCATCAAGCAGTTGATCGGCATGGCCCCCGACCTCGAAGTGGTGGGCGAGGCGAGCAACGGCGAGCAGTTGCTCGAGGGCTTGCGCCGTACCCCGTGCGACGTGGTGTTGCTGGACATCAGCATGCCCGGGGTCAACGGCCTCGAGGCCATCCCGCGGATCCGCGCCCTGGCCGCGGCACCGGTGATCCTGGTGTTGTCGATGCATAACGAGGCGCAGATGGCCGCCCGCGCGCTCAAGGTCGGCGCCGCCGGCTATGCGACCAAGGACAGCGAGCCGGCGCTGCTGATCACCGCGATCCGGCGGGTTGCCGGCGGCGGGCGCTACATCGATCCGGATCTGGCCGACCGCATGGTCTTCGAGGTCGGCCTGACCGACTCGCGACCGCCTCATGCGCAGCTGTCGGAGCGTGAATTTTCGGTGTTCGAACGTCTGGTGCGCGGCGAAGGGGTCAACGACATCGCCCTGCATCTGGCGGTCAGCAACAAGACCGTGAGCACCCACAAGGCGCGGTTGATGCAGAAGCTCGGCGTGCACTCGGTGGCCGATCTGGTGCGCTATGCCATGGAGCATCGGTTGGTCTGAACGCCGCGCCATACCCTTGCGCCTTGTAGGGCAATCCCTACATAAAACTCTCCGTTGATCCGATGACAGGTCGTCATCCAGGCCGATTTTGCCGCTGGCCCATCGCCTCTAGTCTGTGTGCAACGACGTACAGACAACAACAAGGGTGCGGTGATGTCCGAGTCTCAGGCAAGCGATGTATTGGTGAGCTTCCGCGGCGTGCAGAAGAGCTATGACGGCGAATCACTGATCGTCAAAGATCTCAATCTGGATATCCGTAAGGGTGAATTCCTCACCCTGCTCGGTCCCTCGGGTTCGGGCAAAACCACCAGCCTGATGATGCTGGCCGGTTTCGAAACCCCCACCGCCGGCGAAATCCTTCTCGATGGCCGTTCGCTGAACAAACTGCCGCCGCACAAGCGCGACATCGGCATGGTGTTCCAGAACTATGCGCTGTTCCCGCACATGACGGTGGCCGAGAACCTCGCGTTCCCCCTGTCGGTACGCGGCCTGTCGCGCACCGACAGCAGCGAGCGGGTCAAGCGCGCACTGTCGATGGTGCAGCTCGACAGCTTCCGCAATCGCTACCCCGGCCAGTTGTCCGGTGGCCAGCAGCAGCGTGTGGCTCTGGCCCGGGCGCTGGTGTTCGAGCCGCAACTGGTGCTGATGGACGAACCCCTGGGCGCACTCGACAAGCAGCTGCGCGAGCACATGCAGATGGAGATCAAGCACCTGCACCAGCGCCTGGGCGTGACCGTGGTCTACGTGACCCACGATCAGGGCGAGGCGCTGACCATGTCCGACCGGGTCGCGGTGTTCCATCAGGGCGAGATCCAGCAGATCGCCGACCCGCGCACCCTCTACGAGGCGCCGCGCAACACCTTCGTCGCCAACTTCATCGGTGAGAACAACCGCCTCAATGGTCGCCTGCTCAGCCAGGACGGCGAACGCTGCCGGGTCGCCCTCGCGCGGGGCGAGGAGGTCGAGGCGCTGGCGGTGAATGTCGGCCGCCCCGGCGAGCCGGTGACCCTGTCGGTACGCCCCGAGCGCGTGCGCCTGAACGGCTCCAGCGAGAGCTGCCGCAACCGTTTCTCCGGGCGGGTGGCCGAATTCATCTACCTGGGCGACCACGTGCGGGTGCGCCTGGAAGTCTGTGGCATGAGCGACTTTTTCGTAAAACAGCCGATCGCCGAACTCGACCCCGCCTTGGCGGTGGGCGATGTGGTGCCGATCGGTTGGCAAGTGGAGCACGTTCGCGCGCTCGATCCGTTGCTGGACAGTCATTGATAGCGCTTAGCAGGCCGTTGAAAAACGTTGGCGAGGCAGCCAGCGCAAGGCAAAAACAGGCGAAAAAGCGGAGTTTACGAGTTGTAAATGAGCATTTTGAGCCTGTTTTTAACGCCGCGATGGCAACGCAGGTAGTTTTTCAACAGCCTGTTTGACAGACCTTAACCACAGTGGAGACAACAATAATGAGCAAAACCCTCTCGTTCTCGGCACTTACCCTGGCCATGGCCTGCGCCATGCCGGCGCTGGCGGCCGACCTGACGGTGATTTCCTTCGGCGGCGCGAACAAGGCCGCACAGTCCAAGGCCTACTACGAACCCTGGGAGGCGAATGGCAACGGCAAGATCATTGCCGGCGAGTACAACGGGGAAATGGCGCGTATCAAGGCCATGGTCGACACCAATAGCGTGTCCTGGAACCTGGTCGAAGTGGAGTCGCCGGAGCTGGCCCGCGGTTGCGACGAAGGCATGTTCGAGGAAATCGATCCGGCGTTGTTCGGCAATCCTGCGGATTTCGTCGAGGGCGCGATTCAGCCTTGCGGCGTCGGCTTCTTCGTCTGGTCCACGGTACTCGCCTACAACGCCGACAAGCTGAGCAGCGCGCCGAGCGGCTGGGCGGATTTCTGGGATACCGAGAAATTCCCGGGCAAGCGCGGCCTGCGCAAGGGCGCCAAGTACACCCTGGAGTTCGCCTTGATGGCCGACGGCGTGCCGGTCAAGGACGTCTATAGCGTACTGGCGACCAAAGAAGGCCAGGATCGCGCCTTCGCCAAGCTCGACCAGATCAAACCGAGCATCCAGTGGTGGGAAGCCGGTGCCCAGCCGCCGCAGTTCCTCGCTTCCGGCGACGTGGTGATGAGCTCGGCTTACAACGGTCGAATCGCCGCGGTGCAGAACGAAAGCAACCTGAAGGTGGTGTGGAACGGCGGCATCTACGACTTCGATGCCTGGGCCATCCCCATGGGTGCCAAGGACAAGGACGCCGCGCAGAAATTCATCGCCTTCTCGGTCAGCCCCGAGCAGCAGAAGATCTATTCGGAAAACATCGCCTACGGTCCGGCCAACAAGAAAGCCGTCGAGTTGCTCGACCCCAAGCTGCTCAAGGACATGCCGACCACCCCGGAAAATATCGCCAACCAAGTGGCGATGGACGTGACCTTCTGGGCTGACTTCGGCGAGCAGCTGGAACAGCGCTTCAACGCCTGGGCCGCGCGCAACTGAGTCATCTGCTGGTAATTCCCCTCCGCGCTGGCGCGGAGGGGATGTTTCCCCCGTTTTCCGGAGTTCGCTATGGCCATCGCAGTGCCCCTGACCGAGGTCGCCGGCCCCACCCTGAAACAGCGTCTGGCCCGGGCCGAGCGCGTCAACCGCTGGAAGGCGCAAGCGCTGATTCTGCCGTTGCTGGTGTTCCTGGG
This sequence comes from uncultured Pseudomonas sp., assembly GCF_946886105.1. Next base: position 37,668 of record NZ_CAMPHV010000028.1, read on the forward strand.
GCTGGTCTTTCTGGTTCCCATCGCCGCCTTGCTCGACCGCAGCCTGGACAACCCCGAAGTGGTCGGCGCCATGCCGCGCACCGTGGCGGCGATCGCCGACTGGGACGGCAAGGCCTTGCCGGACGAGCCGGTTTATCGTGCCCTGGCCCTGGATCTGGCCGAAGCGCGTCGCGAGCAGAGCATCGGCGACCTGTCCAAACGCCTGAACATGGAACTGGCCGGCTACCGTAGCCTGATCGCCAGGACCGGCCGCGCGCTGCCGTTCAAGAGCGAGCCGGCGTCCTACAAGGACGCGCTGGAGAGTCTCGACGAGCGTTGGGGTGATCCGGCCTATTGGCAGGTGGTCCGCCGCAACACCAGTGCCGTCACCCCTTATTACTTGCTGGCCGCCCTCGACCATCGGATCGATGATCTCGGCGAATTGGCGCCGGCCACCCCGGATCAAGCCATCTACCTGGACATCTTCGCCCGCACCTTCTGGATGGGGCTGGTGATTACCGCCATCTGCCTGGTGCTGGCCTACCCGCTGGCCTACCTGTTGGCGAACCTGCCGACCCGCCAGGGCAACCTGCTGATGATCCTGGTGCTGCTGCCGTTCTGGACTTCGATCCTGGTACGCGTGGCCGCCTGGATCGTGCTGCTGCAATCGAGCGGCCTGATCAACAGTGCGCTGCTCGGCCTCGGCATCATCGATAAACCGCTGCAATTGGTGTTCAACCGTGGCGGGGTGTACATCTCCATGGTGCACATCATGCTGCCGTTCATGATTCTGCCGATCTACAGCGTGATGAAGGGCATCTCGCCGACCTATATGCGCGCGGCGATCTCGCTCGGCTGTCATCCGTTCGCCAGCTTCTGGCGGGTGTATTTCCCGCAGACCCTGGCCGGCGTCAGCGCCGGTGGCCTGCTCGTGTTCATCCTGTCGATCGGCTACTACATCACCCCGGCGCTGCTCGGCAGTCCGGGCGATCAAATGGTCAGCTACTTCGTCGCGTTCTACACCAACAGCTCGATCAACTGGGGCATGGCCACGGCGCTGGGCGGCCTGCTGCTGCTCGCCACCCTGGTGCTCTACGTGGTGTACAGCTGGCTGGTGGGCGCGAGCCGCCTGCGTCTGGGCTGATAGAAGCGGGTCTGCCGAGCAGGCCGACCGATGACCCTTTCCTCGGTAAAGGGTGCCCGAAGGGCGGGAGAGGGGCCTGGCCCCTCAACTACAGATTGATTGGAGAACCACCATGCTCAGTCCTTATATGTCCCCGGTCGAGCGCGTCTGGCATTACAGCCTGCGCACGATCTGCGCGCTGGTGCTGCTGTTCCTGATACTGCCGGTGCTGGTGATCATTCCGCTGTCGTTCACCTCGGGAACCTTTCTGGTCTACCCGATCGAGCACCTGTCGCTGCGCTGGTACGAAGACTTTTTCGCCTCGGCCAGTTGGATGCGCGCACTGAAGAACAGCCTGATCGTCGCCCCGGCCGCCACCGTGCTGGCCATGGTGCTCGGTACCCTGGCCTCGATCGGCCTGACCCGCGGCGAGTTTCGCGGCAAGGCGCTGGTGATGAGCCTGCTGATCTCGCCGATGGTGGTGCCGGTGGTGATCGTCGGCGTGGCCAGCTACCTGTTCTTCGCGCCGCTGGGCCTGGGCAACAGTTACCTGTCGCTGATCCTGGTGCACGCGGTGCTCGGTGTGCCTTTCGTGATCATCACGGTGTCGGCGACCTTGCAGGGCTTCAACCAGAACCTGGTGCGCGCCGCCGCCAGCCTCGGCGCCACGCCGCTGACGGCGTTCCGCCGGGTGACCTTGCCGCTGATCGCGCCGGGCGTCATCTCCGGCGCGCTGTTCGCCTTCGCCACCTCGTTCGACGAGGTGGTGGTGACCCTGTTCCTCGCCGGCCCCGAGCAGGTCACGTTGCCGCGGCAGATGTTCAGTGGCATCCGCGAGAACCTGTCGCCGACCATCGCCGCAGCGGCGACCTTGTTGATCGGTTTCTCGGTCCTGCTGTTACTGACCCTGGAATGGCTACGCGGGCGCAGCGAAAAACTGCGCACCCAGCAACCCGCTTGAATTCCCTGCCCAAGAGAGCGCCATGACCCTGCAACTTGAAGAGCCCGGCCTGCTGCGTCAGCAGGCCTATATCAACGGCCAATGGTGCGAAGCCGACAATGGCGCGCGCACCGAGATTCTCAATCCGGCCACCGGCGAGCCGATCGGCAGTGTGCCGAACCTCGGCCGCGCCGAGACCCGCCGCGCCATAGAAGCGGCCCAGGCGGCTCAGCCGGCCTGGCGCGCGCTGACCGCCAAGGCGCGCGCGCAACGGCTGCGCAACTGGTTCGAACTGATCATGGCCAACCAGGAAGACCTGGCGCGGATCATGACCGCCGAGCAGGGCAAGCCATTGGCCGAGGCCCGCGGCGAAATCGCCTACGCGGCATCCTTCATCGAATGGTTCGCCGAGGAGGCCAAGCGCGCCTATGGCGATGTGATTCCGGCGCATGCCGCGGACAAGCGCATCCTGGTGCAGAAGGAGCCGGTCGGCGTCGCCGCGGCCATCACGCCCTGGAATTTCCCCAGCGCGATGATCACTCGCAAAGCCGGCCCGGCTCTCGCGGCGGGTTGCGCCATGGTGCTCAAACCGGCGCCGCAGACGCCGTTCTCGGCCCTGGCGCTGGCCGCTCTGGCCGAGCGCGCGGGCATTCCCGCCGGATTGTTCAGCGTGCTGCCGGCGGATGTTGCCAGTTCCCGCGAGGTGGGCGCCGAGCTGTGCGAAAACCCCGTCGTGCGCAAACTGTCGTTCACCGGCTCCACCGGGGTCGGCATCAAATTGATGGAGCAGTGCGCGCCGACCTTGAAGAAACTCTCGCTGGAGCTCGGCGGCAACGCGCCCTTTATCGTCTTCGATGACGCCGATCTGGATGCGGCGGTCGAGGGCGCGATCATCTCCAAATACCGCAATGCCGGGCAGACCTGTGTGTGCGCCAACCGCCTGTACGTGCAGGACGGCGTGTACGACGCCTTCGCCGCCAAGCTGCAGGCCGCGGTGGCCAAGCTGAAAGTCGGTAACGGCATGGACGAGGGCGTGACCACCGGCCCCTTGATCAATGCCGACGCCGTGACCAAGGTCCAGCGCCACCTGGCCGATGCCCTGGACAAGGGCGCGACCCTGGTCGCCGGCGGCAACAGCCTGGGTGGCAATTTCTTCGAGCCGACCATCGTCACGGGCGTCACCGCCGACATGGCGGTGGCCCGCGAGGAAACCTTCGGCCCGCTGGCGCCGCTGTTCCGCTTCAGTGACGAGGCCGAGGTGATCCGCCAGGCCAACGACACCGAATTCGGCCTGGCCGCCTATTTCTACGCCCGTGACCTGGGCCGGGTGTTCCGTGTGGCCGAGGCCCTGGAGTACGGCATGGTCGGCATCAACACCGGGCTGATCTCCACCGAAGTGGCGCCGTTCGGCGGCATGAAATCCTCCGGCCTGGGCCGTGAGGGTTCCAAGTACGGGTTGGATGAGTATCTGGAAATCAAATACCTGTGCCTGGGTATCTGAATCGATAGAGGTTGAACTGTAGGAGCCAGCTTGCTGGCGATGCTTTTGCCGTTGCTGGCCGGATCGCCAGCGAGCTGGCTCCTACAAAAACACGTATTCCGCACGATAGCGCCAACGAGGACACCATGAGCAAGACCAACGAATCCCTGATGCAACGCCGTATGGCCGCCGTTCCGCGCGGTGTGGGGCAGATCCACCCGATCTTCGCCGACAAGGCTGAGAACGCCACGGTGACCGATGTCGAAGGCCGTGAGTTCATCGATTTCGCTGGCGGTATCGCGGTGCTGAACACCGGCCACCTGCACCCGAAAGTGGTTGCGGCGGTGCAGCAGCAACTGACCAAGTTGACCCACACCTGCTTCCAGGTGCTGGCCTACGAGCCCTATGTCGAGCTGTGCGAGAAGATCAATGCGCGGGTGCCGGGCGACTTCGCCAAGAAAACCCTGCTGGTCACCACCGGCTCCGAGGCGGTGGAAAACTCGATCAAGATCGCCCGTGCCGCCACCGGCCGCGCCGGGGTGATCGCCTTCACCGGTGGCTACCACGGCCGCACCATGATGACTCTGTCGCTGACTGGCAAGGTCGTGCCTTACTCGGCCGGCATGGGCCTGATGCCCGGTGGCGTGTTCCGCGCGCAGTACCCGTGCGCGCTGCATGGCGTCAGCGTCGATGACTCCATCGCCAGCATCGAGCGGATCTTCAAGAATGACGCCGAGCCGCGCGACATCGCCGCGATCATCATCGAGCCGGTGCAGGGCGAGGGCGGTTTTTACGTCGCGCCGAAGGAATTTATGCAGCGCCTGCGTGCACTCTGCGACCAGCACGGCATCCTGCTGATCGCCGACGAAGTGCAGACCGGCGCCGGGCGTACCGGCACCTTCTTCGCCATGGAGCAGATGGGCGTCGCGGCCGATTTGACCACCTTCGCCAAATCCATCGCCGGCGGTTTCCCGGTGGCCGGCGTGTGCGGCAAGGCGGAATACATGGACGCCATCGCCCCCGGCGGTTTGGGCGGCACCTACGCTGGCAGCCCGATCGCCTGCGCCGCGGCCCTGGCGGTGATCGAGGTGTTCGAGGAAGAGAATCTGCTGGAGCGCTGCAATGCGGTCGGCGAGCGTCTGGTCACTGGCCTGAAAGCCATCCAGAGCAAGCACAAATCGATCGGCGAAGTGCGCGCACTCGGCGCGATGATCGCGGTCGAGCTGTTCGAGAACGGCGACCTGCACAAGCCGAACGCGGCCCTGACCGGGCAGATAGTCGCCAAGGCCCGCGACAAGGGCTTGATCCTGCTGTCGTGCGGCACCTACGGCAACGTGTTGCGCGTGCTGGTGCCGCTGACCGCTGAAGACGCCCTGCTCGACAAGGGCCTGGCGATCATCGCCGAGTGCTTCGACGAGCTGGCGTGAGCCTGTAAAAATCGACGGCAGCCGAGCTGCCGTCACCGTATTGAGGAGGCGTTCATGCTGCGCTCGAGTCTGGCCTGGTTGTGCCTGTTCATCGCGCTGCCGGGCTTTGCGGCCCAGCTCACCGTGATCTCATTCGGCGGTTCGGTCCGCGACGCTCAGCGCGAGGCCTTCTACAGGCCCTACCGTGAGTCCAGTGGCGTAGCGGTGATCAACGGCTCCTACAATGGCGACTTCACCAAGCTGCGGCGCATGCAGGCGATGCAGCATGTCACCTGGGATGTGGTCGAGGTGGAGGCGCCGGAGCTGGCGCGCGGCTGCGAAACAGGGGTGTTCCAGCCCCTCAACGAGTCTTTGGCGCTCGAGGCACTGACGCCTGGAGCCCTGCGCCCCTGCGGTGTGGGCAGCTTCGTCTGGTCCATGGTGTTGGCTTACAACTCGGCCCATCTGCGCGAAGCCCCTCGTAGCTGGGCGGACTTCTGGGATCTGGAGCGTTTTCCGGGGACCAGGGGGCTGCGCCTGGGGGCCAAGTACAACCTGGAATTCGCCCTGCTGGCCGATGGCGTGCCGGCCGAGCGGGTTTACGCCACGCTGGCCACCGAGGCCGGCGTGGAGCGGGCGTTCCGCAAGCTCGAGCAGATCAAACCGCATATCCGCTGGTGGCAAGCCGGCGAGGAGCCGGTGCGCGGCCTGCGCGACGGCGGTCTGGTCATGAGCGCCGCCTACAGCGGCCGTATCGGCGCGAGCCAGGATCAGGGCGACGGCCTGGACCTGGTGTGGGCCGGTAGCATCTATGACTTCGATTACTGGGCGATCCCCACGGGGAGCTTCAATGGCCCCGAAGCGCGTCGCTTCATCCAGTTCGCCAGCCAGCCGGGGCCGCAGCGCGCCTTTGCCGAGTCGATCCCTTACGGCCCGGTCAACCCCGAGGCACTGGCCGCGCTGACGCCCGAACGCGTGGCGCGCCTGCCGACGGCACCGGCCAATCTGCGGTCCGCGCTGGCCATGGATGTGGACTTCTGGAGCGAACACGGCGCGCTTCTCGACCGACGTTTCGAGGCATGGCGCGGGCGTCCCTGAGTCGTCGCCGCAAGCGCTGTACTCCTGCGTCATGCGTGGGCGCTCTAAACCTGTGGGGGCGGTTTCGCCCGCAATGTCCCGGTGTCGGCCACCCCTGTAGTCGAGACCGCTCCCACAGCTCTACCCGCCCTCGGGTACAATGCGTGCCATCGTGAACATGCCCCTCCGAGGTACGCCATGCAACCCTTCGCCATCGCCCCGTCGATCCTCTCCGCCGACTTCGCCCGTCTGGGCGAGGAAGTGGATAAGGTGCTCGCCGCCGGCGCCGACATCGTCCACTTCGACGTGATGGATAACCACTACGTGCCTAACCTGACCATCGGCCCGATGGTCTGCGCGGCGCTACGTAAGTACGGCATCACGGCGCCGATCGACGCGCACCTGATGGTCAAGCCGGTGGATCGGATCATCGGCGACTTCATCGAAGCCGGTGCCAGCTACATCACCTTTCACCCCGAGGCCAGCGAGCATATCGACCGCTCCCTGCAACTGATCCGCGACGGCGGCTGCAAGGCCGGCCTGGTGTTCAACCCGGCGACCCCGCTGGACGTGCTCAAGCACGTACTGGACAAGGTCGACATGATCCTGCTGATGAGCGTCAACCCAGGGTTCGGCGGGCAGAAGTTCATTCCCCATACCCTGGAGAAGCTCAAGGAAGCCCGCGCGTTGATCGATGCCAGCGGCCGCGAGATCCGCCTGGAAATCGATGGCGGGGTCAATGTGCAGAACATCCGCGAGATCGCTGCTGCCGGTGCCGATACCTTCGTTGCCGGCTCGGCGATCTTCAATCAACCCGACTACAAAACCGTGATTGACGCCATGCGCGCCGAACTGGCCGCGGTGCGTGGGTGATCAGCCTCGCCGGGCTGTTCCAGGGGCGCTTGCCGCGTCTGGTGATGTTCGACCTGGACGGCACCCTGGTCGATTCGGTACCGGACTTGGCCGCGGCCGTCGATAAAACCCTGATACTGCTCGGCCAGCCGGCCGCGGGCGTCGAACGGGTGCGCGACTGGGTCGGCAATGGCGCGCGGGTGTTGGTGCGCCGCGCCCTGGCCGGCGGTCTGCAGCACGAGCGGATTGACGATGCTGACGCCGAGCAGGCACTCGAGCTGTTTATGCAGGCCTATGCCGAAAACCATGCCCTGACCACTGTGTACCCGGGTGTGCGAGAAGTCCTGGACTGGTTGCGCGGGCAGGGCGTCGAACTGGCAGTCGTCACCAACAAGCCGGAGCGTTTCGTGGCGCCGCTGTTGGATGAGAAAGGCCTGGGCGGCTATTTCCGCTGGATCATCGGTGGCGATACCCTGCCCCAGCAAAAGCCCGATCCCGCGGCGCTCCTGCATGTTCTGCAACTGGCGCGCGTGGAGGCGGACGAGGCGTTGTTCATCGGCGATTCGCGTAACGATGTGCTGGCCGCCCAGGCGGCTGGCGTGCTTTGCGTCGCAGTGAGTTATGGCTACAACCATGGCCGCCCGATTGCCGAGGAGCAACCGGCACGGGTGCTCGACAACCTGCGCGAGTTGTTGCCGGCTACCGGGCAGTTGGCGGTCGCCGGATCCTGATCGGCGCGCCGCCCGATTTGTCGGGCGCGGCGGGTTGATTCACTGGTTGGCCTGCGCTAGTGTGGCGAGACTTTACTCCCGCCTGATTAAGAGAACTCCGTGGTGGTTATCTGCACACGCTGGTCCATGAACATCATCAAGGCCCTGGCCCGTTGGCGCTGGCGCCTGTGACCTGATCTTGGCCGCAAAGGCCGCGCGTTTGCACACGACCGTATACCCTCAAGCCACGAGGCTGCACATGACCCGCGAAGAACTCCTGCGTTTAGCCGCTGCCGGCTATAACCGCATTCCCGTTGCCTGCGAAACCCTGGTGGATTTCGACACGCCACTGTCCATCTATTTGAAACTGGCCGATGAGGCCAATACCTACTTGCTCGAGTCCGTCCAGGGCGGCGAGAAGTGGGGGCGTTATTCGATCATCGGTCTGGCGGCGCGCACCGTGCTGCGTGCATACGGTCACCGGGTGGTGATCAGCGTCGATGGCGTCGAGGTGGAAAGCCACGACTGCGCGGACCCGCTGGCCTTCGTCGAGCAATTCAAAGAGCGCTACAAGGTGCCGACCCTTCCCGGCTTGCCGCGTTTCAACGGCGGGCTGGTGGGTTATTTCAGCTATGACAGCGTGCGTTACGTCGAGCCGAAGCTGGCCGCCGGAGTCAACCCGGACCCGCTCGATACCCCGGATATCCTGCTGATGGTCTCGGACGTGGTGGTGGTGTTCGACAACCTGGCCGGCAAGATGCACGCCATCGTGCTTGCCGATCCGTCCGAGGCGGGCGGCTTCGAGCAGGGCCAGGCGCGCCTGCAGGAAATCCTGCACAAGTTGCGCCAGCCGATCACCCCGCGATTGGGCGTCGACCTGAGCGCGCCGGCGGGCGTCGAGCCTGCCTTCAAGTCGAGCTTCAGCCGTGACGACTACGAAGCGGCGGTCAGCGCGATCAAGGAGTACATCCTCGCCGGCGACTGCATGCAGGTGGTGATTTCCCAACGCATGTCGATTCCATTCAAAGCTGCGCCCATCGATCTGTATCGGGCGCTGCGCTGCATCAACCCCACGCCTTATATGTACTTCTTCAACTTCGGCGATTTCCATGTGGTCGGCAGCTCGCCGGAAGTGCTGGTGCGCGTCGAGGACAACCTGGTCACCGTACGGCCGATTGCCGGCACCCGCCCGCGCGGCGCCAGCGAGGAGGCTGACCTGGCTTTGGAAGAGGATCTGCTGTCCGACGCCAAGGAGCTCGCCGAGCATCTGATGCTGATCGACCTGGGGCGCAACGACGTCGGCCGGGTGTCCAGCACCGGCAGTGTCAAGCTCACCGAGAAAATGGTGATCGAGCGCTACTCCAACGTCATGCATATCGTCTCCAACGTCACCGGGCAGCTCAAACAAGGCCTGAGCGCCATGGACGCCCTGCGTGCGATCCTGCCGGCCGGCACGCTATCCGGCGCGCCGAAGATCCGTGCCATGGAGATCATCGACGAACTGGAACCGATCAAGCGCGGCGTCTACGGCGGCGCGGTGGGTTATCTGGCCTGGAACGGCAATATGGATACCGCCATCGCCATCCGCACCGCGGTGATCAAGGACGGCGAACTGCATGTGCAGGCCGGCGCCGGCATCGTTGCCGACTCGGTACCGGCCCTGGAGTGGGAGGAAACCCTCAACAAGCGCCGCGCCATGTTCCGTGCCGTGGCGCTGGCCGAGCAAACTGCCTCCGAACAAACCGCCCCTGACCAGACCAAGCGCTGAGGAGTCCCGCCATGCTGCTGATGATCGACAATTACGACTCCTTCACCTACAACGTGGTGCAGTACCTCGGCGAACTGGGTGCCGATGTCCATGTGATCCGCAACGACGAACTGAGCGTCGCCGAAATCGAGGCGCTGAAGCCCGAGCGCATCGTGGTCTCGCCCGGCCCCTGCACGCCGACCGAAGCCGGCGTATCGCTGGCGGTGATCGAGTATTTCGCCGGCAAGTTACCGATTCTCGGCGTTTGCCTGGGGCACCAGAGCATCGGCCAGGCTTTCGGCGGCGATGTGGTGCGCGCGCGCCAGGTGATGCACGGCAAGACCAGCCCGGTGTTCCACGAACATCAAGGCGTATTCTCCGGGTTGAACATGCCGTTGACGGTGACCCGCTATCATTCCCTGGTGGTCAAGCGCGAAACCTTGCCCGATTGCCTGGAGATCACCGCCTGGACCCAGCATGCCGATGGTTCGGTCGACGAGATCATGGGGTTGCGGCACAAGAGCCTGCATATCGAAGGCGTGCAATTCCACCCCGAGTCGATTCTCACCGAGCAGGGCCATGAGCTGTTCGCCAACTTCCTCAAACAACACGGAGGCGTGCGCCGATGAATATCAAGGAAGCCCTCAACCGGATCGTCGGCCAGCTCGACCTGTCCACCGAGGAAATGCGCGCGGTGATGCGCGAGATCATGACCGGGCAGTGCACCGACGCGCAGATCGGCGCCTTCCTGATGGGCTTGCGTATGAAGAGCGAGACCATCGACGAAATCGTCGGCGCCGCACAAATCATGCGCGAACTGGCGGCGCCGGTGCGGATCGATGCCGAGCGTCTGGTCGACACCTGCGGCACCGGCGGCGACGGCATGAATATTTTCAACGTCTCCACCGCGGCGGCCTTCGTGGTGGCGGCGGCCGGCGGCAAGGTGGCCAAGCACGGCAACCGCGCGGTTTCGGGTAAAAGTGGCAGCGCCGATCTGCTGGAGGCGGCTGGGGTTTACCTCAACCTGACGCCTGAGCAGGTCGCGCGCTGCGTCGAGTCCGTGGGAGTCGGCTTTATGTTCGCCCCGGCGCACCACGGGGCGATGAAGCACGCCATCGGTCCGCGCCGTGAACTGGGCCTGCGTACCGTGTTCAATATGCTCGGTCCGATGACCAACCCGGCCGGGGTCAAGCATCAGGTCATCGGTGTATTCAGCAAAGCCCTGTGCCGCCCGCTGGCCGAAGTGCTGCAGCGCCTCGGCAGTACTCATGTGCTGGTGGTGCATGCCCAGGACGGCTTGGATGAGATCAGTCTGGCCGCGCCGACGTTCGTGGCCGAGCTCAAGGACGGGGTCGTCAGCGAGTACAGCATTCAGCCGGAAGACTTCGGGATCAAAAGCCAGAGCTTGATCGGTTTGACGGTCGATACGCCGCTGGAGTCGTTGGCGCTGATTCGCGATGCGCTGGGCCGGCGCAAAACAGAAAACGGGCAGAAAGCCGCGGAAATGATCGTGCTCAATGCCGGCGCCGCGCTCTATGCTGCAGATCATGCCGTGAGCCTGAAGGAAGGCATGGACCTGGCCCACGATGCCCTGCATACGGGCCTGGCATGGGAAAAACTGGACGAGTTGGTGTCCTTTACCGCAGTGTTCAAGCAGGAGAGCGAAGGATGAGTCTGCCAACCGTTCTGGAGAAGATTCTCGCGCGTAAGGCCGAAGAAGTGGCGGCGCGTCGCGCCGCTGTCGGCTTTGCCGAACTCGAGCAGCAAGCAGCAGCCTGCGATGCCCCGCGGGGGTTCGCCGAGGCGATGTTGCAGCAAGCCAAACGTAAACAACCTGCGGTAATTGCCGAAATCAAGAAGGCTTCGCCGAGTAAGGGCGTGCTACGCGAGCATTTCGTGCCAGCCGAGTTGGCGCAGAGTTATCAGGCCGGCGGCGCGACCTGCCTGTCGGTGCTGACCGATGTGGACTTCTTTCAAGGCGCCGACCGCTACCTGCAGGAGGCCCGCAACGCCTGCAAGCTGCCGGTGATCCGTAAGGATTTCATGATCGATCCGTACCAGATCGTCGAAGCGCGGGCGCTGGGCGCGGACTGTGTGCTGCTGATCGTCTCGGCCCTCGATGATGTGCAAATGGCCGAGTTGGCGGCGACCGCGAAAGCATTCCAGCTGGACGTGTTGGTCGAGGTGCACGATGGCGACGAGCTCGAACGCGCGCTGAAGACCCTGGATACACCGCTGGTGGGGATCAACAACCGCAATCTGCACACCTTCGAGGTCAGCCTGGAAACCACACTCGACCTCCTGCCGCGAGTGCCGCGCGATCGCCTGGTGGTGACCGAGAGCGGCATCCTCAATCGTGCCGATGTCGAGCTGATGGAGATCAGCGAGGTCTACGGCTTCTTGGTCGGCGAGGCGTTCATGCGCGCAGAAAACCCCGGTGCGGAGCTGGAACGTCTGTTCTTCCCCGAGCGCAAGCGGGTGGTCGCCAGCGCGGATGTGGACTGACGCGACACGCATAAAAAAGCCGACGCATGCGTCGGCTTTTTTATGCGGGATGTTCAGCGGGTGCCGAATATCACCATGGTCTTGCCTTTGACGTTGACCAGCCCCTGTTCCTCCAGCGCCTTGAGTACCCGGCCGACCATTTCCCGCGAGCAGCCGACAATGCGGCCGATTTCCTGGCGGGTGATCTTGATCTGCATGCCATCCGGGTGAGTCATGGCGTCGGGCTGCTTGCACAGGTCGAGCAGGGTGTGCGCGACCCGGCCTGTAACGTCGAGGAAGGCCAGGTCGCCGACCTTGCGCGTAGTATTGCGCAGGCGCTCGGCCATCTGGCTGCCCAGGGCGTAGAGAATGTCCGGATCCTGCTCGGTGAGTTCGCGGAACTTGGCATAGCTCAGTTCCGCCACTTCGCACTCGGTCTTGGCCCGAACCCAGGCGCTGCGTTCCTTTTCTGCACCATCTTTGTCGAACAGGCCCATCTCGCCGAAAAAGTCCCCGGCATTGAGGTAGGCGATGATCATCTCGCGGCCGTCATCGTCTTCGATCAGGATGGTGACCGAACCCTTGACGATGAAGAACAACGTTTCGCACCGGTCACCTGCATAGATGATGGTGCTTTTGGCGGTGTAGCGACGGCGGTGGCAGTGTGCGAGGAGTTTGTCGAGATTTTTTATTTTAGGTGTGAGGGTAATAGCAACCATGCCCGAATCCCGAAGATATAAATGTAAGCCGCTGTCTTGCTGGCGGTTATTTTAATTTAGTTATCCGATCAAGTTTGCCAGCATTCTGGCGCCAGTATAACAAGCACTCCAATACTAGGTGCGGTTTTGCGACCTGGCTAACATCTAGCCAAGGAACTCTTGCGCGATTGCCGTATACGGGCGAACAAAACTGCTGTGATAAGCTGCGTTCCCTTTTTAACAGCGGAGCCAGGGTAATGAAAGCACGCATTCAATGGGCCGGCGAAGCGCTGTTTCTCGGCGAGTCGGGCAGTGGCCATGCGGTGGTGATGGATGGCCCGCCGGAGAGCGGCGGCCGCAACCTCGGCGTGCGCCCGATGGAGATGTTGTTGATCGGTTTGGGCGGTTGCAGCAATTTCGATGTGGTCAGCATTCTGAAAAAATCCAGACAGGCGGTCGAGAGCTGCGAAGCCTTTCTCGAAGCCGAGCGCGCCACTGAAGAACCCAAGGTGTTCACCAAGATCCACCTGCATTTCGTGGTCAAGGGCCGCGGCCTGAAAGAGGCCCAGGTGAAACGCGCGGTGGAACTGTCGGCGGAGAAGTATTGCTCCGCATCGATCATGCTGGGCCGCGCGGGTGTCGAGATAACCCACGACTACGAAATCGTCGAGTTGGGCTGAAGGCTCTTCAAGTAGATGCGAGAAGCCCAGCGGGAGCGCCCGCCCGTACAGCGCTCCGCTCGCCGCTTTAAAGCCGATACACGCTTTTGGTCATGACCTTGGACAGCAAGGTCATGCCGAACTTTACCGGTGCCGGGAAGCGTAAACCGCCGGCTTCCAGGGCGCTGGTAGCATGTTGCTCCTCGTCCTTGCGCATCTGCTGCAGAATCGCCCGGGACTTCTCGTCGTTTTCCGGAATCTGTTGCAGGTGTTCGTCGAGGTGCTTGACCACCTGATCCTCGGTGGCGGCGACGAAACCCAGACTGACCCGGTCGCTGACCAGACCGGCGACCGCACCGACGCCGAACGACAAACCATAAAACAGCGGGTTGAGTACGCTGGTCTGGCTGCCGAGCTGGCGAATGCGTTGCTCGCACCAGGCCAGGTGATCGATCTCCTCGTCGGCAGCATGCTCCATGGCGGCGCGCACCTGCGGCAACTTGGCGGTCAGTGCCTGGCCTTGGTAAAGCGCCTGGGCGCAGACCTCACCGGTGTGATTGATGCGCATCAAGCCGGCGATGTGCTGGGTTTGCTGCTCATCGAGCTGCGCTTCGGGCTGAACCACGGCGGGAGAGGGGCGACCCGGTTGACCGCTGAACGGCAGCAAAGTCCGCAGCGCGGCATCGGCTTGTAGCAATAGCCGGTCGACAGGCGTGTAGTGACGTTGGTTGGCCATCGGGCACCTCCGGCGGAAAGAACGGCGCCCAGTTTACTCCAATAGCCCCGCATCGGTTCGCCCCGCATTGGGCCCTTTTGTCGCAGGCTCTCAGCCCGGCGGCCAGGTCATCTGGCGCTGGCCGAGCACATGCATATGGATGTGATAAACCGTTTGGCCGCCCAGCTCGTTACAATTCATCACCACGCGAAAGCCTTCTTCGCAACCTTGTTCCTTGGCCAGGCGTTGGGCGGTGAAGAGAATGTGTCCGGCCAATGCCTTGTCCGCTTCGGTCAGCTCGTCGAGGGTGGCGATGTGCTTTTTCGGAATCACCAAAAAGTGCACGGGGGCTTGCGGACCGATGTCATGAAAGGCGAAGACCTGATCGTCTTCGTAAAGCTTGCGCGCGGGTATTTCCCCGGCGACGATCTTGCAGAAAAGACAATCCATGGACAGTCTCCCGAACTGTTGAAAGAGATTCGAGTGTAACGGCGCCTATGGGGCCCGACCAGTTAACAAGGAGCGTGTGTGAAGAACGATATTCATGATTTGGGGCTGGTGCTCGACTCGAAGATCAAGCTGATTCTGATCGAGTCCTGGGATGAGCCGCGGGTGTTGGAAACCCTCACCAGTTTGGCGGTGCGCCGAGGCTTGGGCCTGCACTTCTGGTCGATCACCGAAGGCTTGCAGCGCCTGGGCTTTGCCGGCGGCAGCAGCGACGAGGCGACCCTGGAGCCGGAGGCGGCGCTGAAGCTGATCAAGGCCGATCCGCAAGCCAATCTTTATGCGATGTGCGACCTGCATCCCTTCCTCGATGACAACCCCAAGCTGGTGCGCCTGCTCAAGGAAGTGGCGATGCGCGATGCCCCGCATGCGCCGACGCTGGTGCTGGTATCCCATGCCTGCAAGTTGCCCGCTGAAGTCCAGCGTTTCGCTGCGCGCTTCAGCCTCGCCCTGCCGAGCGAGGACGAGCTGCTGGCCATCGTTCGCGAAGAGGCCACGCGCTGGAGCGAGCGCAATCGCGGGACGCGGGTGCGCACCGACAATCGTACGCTGCAGCAGGTGGTGAAGAACCTGCGCGGTATGAGTCATGCCGAGGCGCGTATCCTGGCGCGCAACGTGATTTGCGACGATGGCGCTATCACGCAGGAGGATCTGCCGGAGCTGAACAAAGCCAAGTTCCAGTTGCTCGACCTCGAGGGGGTACTGAGTTTCGAGTACGACACCGCGCGCTTCGCCGATGTCGGCGGGCTGAGTAACCTCAAGCGCTGGCTGGCCGAGCGCCAGGATATCTTTCTCGCCGGCCAGGCAGTCGATCTGCCCAAGGGCGTATTGCTGGTGGGCGTGCAGGGCGGCGGTAAGAGTCTGGCGGCGAAGGCGGTTGCCGGGCTTTGGGGCCTGCCTTTGCTGCGTCTCGACTTCGGGGCGCTGTACAACAAATTCTTCGGCGAAACCGAACGCAACCTGCGCGACGCCTTGAAGCTGGCCGAGCAGATGGCGCCCTGTGTGTTGTGGATGGATGAGGTCGAAAAGGGCCTGGCCAGTGGCGACAACGACGGCGGTGTCAGTCAGCGGGTGCTCGGCACACTGCTGACCTGGATGGCCGAGCGCAAGGCGCCGGTGTTTATGGTGGCGACTGCCAACGTGATCGAGCGCCTGCCGCCGGAGCTGGTGCGCAAGGGGCGCTTCGACGAGCTGTTCTTCGTCGATCTGCCGGATCATGCAGTGCGCGTGGATATTTTCCGTATTCATCTGCAGCGGCGCGAATTGGCACCGGAGAGCTTCGATCTGGATTTGCTGGCGACGGCCTGTGCCGGCTTCTCCGGTGCGGAGATCGAGCAGGTGGTGGTCAGCGCGCTCTATGCCGCGCAGGCGCAACAGCAGCCAGTCGATCAGGCTATGTTGTTGCACAGCATCCAGAGCACCGCGCCCCTATCGGTGGTCATGGCCGAAGGGCTGGAGGCCCTGCGCAGCTGGGCCCATGGCCGTACGGTGAGTGCCAATTGACGGGCCGAAGCCTATCTAAGGTTTTGGGTGTGGTCAGCTCGCGAGGCTGACGCGCCTGATGATCCTGCCCGCCATCCGGCGCACCAGCCAGCGCGGCAGAAAGCGCGGTGCGATCGTCAGCAAACGATTGCGCCAGCCGGGGATGATCAGTGCGCGATTCTTGTCCAGCGCCCTGACCGTAATCAGCGCGACCTCTTCGGCACTCA
Organism: uncultured Pseudomonas sp.; assembly: GCF_946886105.1. Next base: position 53,751 of record NZ_CAMPHV010000028.1, read on the forward strand.
TCAATTTGCTGTCTTGCAGCGCGCCGAGCTCCATTCGCGCGTTGCGGAAGAAGGCGCTGCGCGTCGGCCCCGGGCAAAGCACGGAGACCTTGACCCCGTATTCCTTGAGTTCTTCGCGCAGTCCCTCGGAGAGGTGCAGCACGTACGCCTTGCTGGCGTAGTAGCTGCTCATCCAGGGACCGGGCTGAAAGGCCGCGACCGAGGCGACGTTGAGGATCTGGCCGCTGCCTTGGCCTGCCATCACCGTGCCGATGGCATGGCACAGGCGGGTCAGGGCCAGCATATTGAGTTCGATCAAGCGCTGCTCGTCACTCCAGTCTTGCGCGACCAGGGCGCCGTAGGTGCCCACGCCGGCGTTATTGACCAGCAGGTCGATATGCAGGTCGCCTTGTTCCAGCTCGTGCAACAGGCCGGACAGCTGGACCGGCTGGCTCAGGTCGCACACGCGAAACAGCACCTGTACGGCGAAGCGCTGGGTCAGTTCGGCGGCGATGCATTCCAAGGCGGGGCGTTGCCGTGCCACCAGGATCAGATTACGTCCGCGGCGCGCCAGGGCCTCGGCCAGGGCCAGGCCGATACCGCTGGATGCACCGGTGATCAGGGCGTGGCTGGGCATGGCAGTCTCCGTGTCGGGGTCGTTTAACAGACCGTTGAAAAACTACCTACGTTGCCCCCTCTTGAGAAATGACTGGGCGTTAAAAACAACTCGGATGCGAGCCCAGTCGCTTTTTCGTCTGTTCTTGCGGGGGCGTTTAGCCACTTTTCAGCTAGTTCGCCTAGAGTTTTCAGCGGCCCGTTAAGACCCTGTCTGGCGGTCAAGGTTGCAGGCGCCAATCAGAGTCCCGCGCGAGTGACGTAGTCCTGGTAGGCCGGTAGGGCGATGGCCGCGACTATACCGAGCACCGGAACCAGCAGCCACAGCAACGCCAGTATCTTCACTGCGGTGCTGTTGGCGGGCGGTGGCGGACCGAAGCGGTTGGCCGCGTCGCTGCCGGGAACCACGAGCATCAGGATATTCATGATGCCGCCGACGAGGGGCACAAGCGTCAGCAGGAATAGCCAGCCGGACCAGCCGATATCATGCAGGCGCTGTACGCCGATCTGCACGGCGACCACCAGCATGGCGATCACCACGAGGCCGACCAGCACCGCGCCCAGAATCTCGGAAATGGCGAAGCCAATGGCGGTCGCCGCGAAGAGCGGAAGGCAGGCCAGCATCAATACCAGCGACCAGGCCAGATAGCGCAGGCGACCGATCCGTCCTTCGGTGGTAAAGACATTCAACTCGCCGAACTCCGGCAAGACCTCGCCAACCGCGGCTTGCGGTGTGGCATAGGGGGAACCGGCGATAGGGGCCGCAGGCGCAATCGCGCTTTCTTTGAGCATCGCCTGGCGGGCGAGGAATTTCTCGATGACGATCCCGCAGCCCGAACACTCAACGGCCTTGGGTTGTTGCTGGCCGCATTTGGGGCAGGTCATGTCAGTGTCGGCAGGGGGTGTGGCGGCGGCTTCGGCGACCGCCGGGGAAGGATGATCCGGGCTGTCCACCAGGCTCAGCCCTGCGCTCTGTTCCGGTTCCTTGCGCGCTTGGGCGCCGGCGCGGTGCAGCGCGGCGAGGTACTTGTCCGCCTCGTCTTCGGCCAGGTTGCGCTTGATCGCGATAGGGTTGCCGCTGAACAAGGCATCGATGCGCGCCGCATCGCTCTTGAACAGTTGGGCGAGATTACCCTTGGCCGTTTCCAGCGTCATATCGGGTATCAGTTGGCCATCGAAGACGATTTTGAATCGAGCTTGAGTCATGCAAGCTTCCTTGTCGGCGTGCGGGGATGATCTGATTAACGCAGCCTAGCGGGCCACAGGCCCCTGGACAAGCGGCCTGGAGCACAAATTCAGTAGGTTGCCGAACCCCGGCCGTGGGGTACCCAACTGCCGACAAAGCGGCCGCGGCGCAGCAGGCGCAGTTCACTGAACTCGGCGAATAGGCCTTCCGAGCGCTGCGGTCGCAGAAACACCCAGTCGTCGACCTGCAGCGCGGTGTGGTTGGAGCCGATCAGGCGCTCCTGATTGGCGCTGCGACCATACAGCGGGTCGTAGTCGAGCCCGGCCGGAGAAACCGGGACGGCTGGCCATTGTCCGCCATACAAATAAAAGGCGCGCTGCCGGTTGGGGTTCCAGCCTTGCAGCAATGTTTGGCTAGAGCCCAGGAATGGCAAGTCGCCGCTCTGGACTTTCAGCACCGGACTGGCGAGCCATAGGGCGGGTCGGTGCTCGGTCAGCAGTGGCGTGTCGAAGTCGCTGGGCTTGAGCAGTGTCGAGCCGACGGCCAGCTCGTTGAGCGGGGTGCGTCCCGCGGCATGCAGGCGGTAGCTCAAGCTGCCGCCGCCATTGAGCAGCGGCTGTTGCGGCCACAGTGCGGGGAAGCTCCGTGCACTGTCGAGAAAAGCCAGGTAACGCGCGTTGCTCTCGGCAAAGGCCTGAGCCTGACCGACCCAGAACGGCGTATGGGTGACATGGGCGTCATAGCCCATAAGGCCGCGTATCCGCAGCGGCGTCGGGTTATCGCTTAGCCGCTGCAGCGTCTGACCAAGTTGTTCCGGACTGGCGAAGCCGCCACGGGCCAGGCCGATATCGATTTCCAGGGCAATCTGCAACGGTTGCTTGAGCGCGCGGGCCAGCTCTGCGTATTCGGCCAAACGCTGCGGGCTATCGATCAGCCAGGTGAGCTGGCGCGCCGGGATGAAGGTGCTGGCTACCGGCAACTGCTGATAAAAGGCCAATGCGGCGGCAGCGGGCAGCGGCTTGCCCAGCAGCAGATCGGCCTGGGGAAAGTCCTGGGCCAGTTGGTTCAGCTGGGGTTGGTGAAACACCATGAACCGCTGGGTGCCGAGTCTGTTGGCCAGGTAATTGAGCACGCCGGTCGAGGCCAGCGATTTCGTTACCAGGCGCACTGGCAGCTTTTCTCCCAGGCGCTGGGCGAGCAAGTCGGCATTCTGATCGAGGCGATCCAGGTCGATGACCAGCAAGGGGATACCGCCCCCCTCGCGTCGCAACAACTGATTAAGTGCGGCGAAGTAGCTGGCATGGGGCTGGCCTTGGTCGCTCGGGCGCAGCGCCCAGGCCCCGAGCAATCCTATGGCGCCAAAGCCGAGCAGGCTGCGGCGTTTCACCGTGGCCAGCGCTGCTGCAGGCGTTGCGCCTGTACCTGGGCGGCGCGGTATTCGTTATCCAGGCGGGCAACCAGCTCGGCGACTGTCGGTAGATCGCCGATGGCACCGACGCCTTGGCCGGCCGACCAGACGGTTTTCCAGGCTTTGGCTTCGTCGCTGACCGGCTTGAGCTTCTCGCCGTAATTGACCTCGCCCTTGTTTTGCAGCTGCTTGAGGTCATAGCCGGCCTGTTCCAGGCTCTGGCGCATAAAGCTCGCCGGCACCCCGGAAACCGCCGGTGTGTGCACGATATCGGCGGCGTGGGCCTCCAGGATCATCTGCTTATAGGCGCTCGGCGCGGCATTCTCGCGGGTGGCGATAAAGCGCGTACCGAGATAGGCCAGATCGGCGCCGAGCAGCTGCGCGGCGAGAATCTCATGCCCCCGATTCAGGCAGCCGGCCAGTAGCAGTGTCTTGTCGAAGAACTGGCGGATTTCCGCGATCAACGCAAAGGGGCTCCAGGTGCCGGCATGGCCACCAGCGCCGGCCGCTACCGCGATCAGACCGTCGACTCCGGCTTCTGCGGCTTTTTCGGCATGCCGGCGGGTGGTGACGTCATGGAACACCAGGCCGCCATAGCTGTGCACGGCATCGACCACCTCCTTCACCGCGCCCAGGCTGGTGATCACCACCGGTATTTTATGCTCGACGCAAATAGCCAGATCGGCCTGCAGGCGCGGGTTGCTGCCATGCACGATCAGGTTGACCGCGTAAGGGGCTGCGTCCGCGGTCAAGCCGCTTTCGATTTCCTCCAGCCACGCTTTGAAGCCACTGCTTTCGCGCTGGTTCAGCGCGGGAAAACTGCCGACGATGCCGTTGTTACAACAAGCGAGCACCAGCTGCGGGTCGGAGACTAGAAACATCGGTGCGGCCACGACCGGCAGGCGCAGGCGCTGTTCGAGCAGGACGGGAAGGCTCACGGGGACTCTCCTTGGCGGCTAGAAGGGTTTGACCACGACCAGAATAACGATAGCGAGCAACGCCAGAACGGGCGCCTCGTTGAACCAGCGGTAGAACACATGACCGCGCCGATTTTCGCCGCGGGCGAAGCGTTTGAGCTGGGCGCCGCAGATGTGGTGATAGGCGATCAATAGGACTACCAGTGCCAACTTGGCATACAGCCAGCCCTGGCTGAAGTAGTAGCCGGGGTTGAGGCTGATCAGCCAGATACCGAACGCCAGGGTGGCGATCATCGACGGCAGCATGATGCCGCGGTACAGCTTGCGCTCCATCGTGCAGAAACGTTCGCGGCTGATCTCGTCTTCGCTCATGGCGTGATAGACGAATAAGCGTGGTAGATAGAACAACCCGGCGAACCAGCACACCATGGCGATAATGTGCAGAGCCTTGAGCCACGGATAGAGCATTGGTCGAGTTCCAGAACGGTTAAGTGGCTCGATAGTAGTGCTCGATAGCCCATACGTCATCTGCGCGGTTGGCCGTTGGCGATTGCGGCCTTATCATCGGCAGCTTTCCAATGGCTTTTTCGCAAGGGGTAGGTGATGGTCAAGGTCGGTATCGTCGGCGGCACGGGTTACACCGGGGTCGAGCTGTTGCGTCTGTTGGCGCAGCATCCGCAGGCTCAGGTGGTCGTTATCACCTCCCGCTCCGAAGCGGGCATGCGCGTCGACGAGATGTACCCGAACCTGCGCGGCCATTACGACGACCTCGCGTTCAGCGTGCCGGATGTCGCGACCCTGGGCGCCTGCGATGTGGTGTTCTTCGCCACGCCGCACGGCGTCGCCCATGCCCTGGCCGGCGAGCTGCTGGCCGCCGGCACCAAGGTGATCGACCTGTCCGCCGACTTCCGTCTGCAGGACGCCGAAGAATGGGCCAAGTGGTACGGCCAGCCCCATGGCGCCCCCGATCTGCTGCCCGAAGCGGTATACGGTCTGCCGGAGGTCAACCGTGAGGTGATCAAGCAGGCGCGCTTGATCGCGGTGCCGGGTTGTTATCCGACGGCCGCCCAGTTGGCGTTGATTCCGCTGCTGGAAGCGGGGCTGGCGGATACCTCGCAACTGATCGCCGACTGCAAATCTGGAGTTAGTGGCGCGGGACGCGGCGCCAGTGTTGGTTCGCTGTTCAGCGAGGCCGGCGAAAGCATGAAAGCCTACGGGGTGAAGGGGCATCGGCATCTACCGGAAATTCGCCAGGGGCTGCGCCGCGCGGCGGGCAAGGATGTGGGCTTGACCTTCGTGCCGCATCTGACACCGATGATCCGCGGTATCCATGCAACGCTGTACGCGACCGTGCTGGATAGGTCGGTCGACCTGCAGTCGCTGTACGAGCAGCGTTATGCCAACGAGCCCTTCGTCGATGTGATGCCGGCTGGCAGCCATCCGGAGACACGCAGCGTACGTGGCGCCAATGTCTGCCGTATCGCCGTGCACCGGCCGCAAGACGGCGACCTGGTCGTCGTGCTTTCGGTGATCGACAACCTGGTCAAAGGCGCCTCCGGGCAGGCCGTGCAGAATATGAATATTCTCTTCGGTCTCGATGAGCGTCTGGGTTTATCGCATGCGGCCCTGTTGCCCTGATGGGGACCTGGGAGGTTCGTCTCAGCGATCCGGGGCGGGTCAGGCGGGCGAGGTTGGCGTTTCTGCTCGCGATTCTGCTGATACCCGTGGCGTTCTACAGCGGCACCTTATGGCAGGCGCATAACACGCAGGCGGTGGTGGCCGAGCATCAGCCCATGCAAGCGCGGATTCTGGAACTCGAGGCCGAGCTGGATGAGGTGCGTCAGCGCCTGACAGTGGTCGGTAGCGGTAAGAATGTGGCGCAGCAGGCCAACGAGCAGAATCGCTTGACCATCAAGTTGCTCGAAGAGCAAATCTATAAGCAACAGCAGGATCTCGCATTCTATAAAGGCGTGCTGGCGCCAGCCAGTCGCCGCGAGGGTTTGCGCGTTCGTGCCTTTGAGCTACAGGCCACGGACAAGCCGCTGCATTTCCGCTACAAGTTACTACTGAGCCGGGTCGGCAAAGGCGACACGCCGCTTGCGGGGCAATTGTCGATTACGGTGGAAGGGCGCCAAGGCGATAAAGCCGTCAGTCTGCCCCTGGCTGAGCTGACCCAGGGGTTGCCCGATCAATTGAGTGCGCAGCCGCTGCCGTTCTCATTCAAGCATTTCCAGGCCATCCCCGACGCAGGGCGTTTTGCCGAACTGCGTTTGCCCGAAGGGTTCGAACCCAGCCAGGTCAAAGTGCGCGCCGAAGTCAAAGGCGAGAAGCCGTTGGAGCGCGTATTCAAATGGATCGACAAAGAGTGACAATTGCGAATGTGGAGTAAAGACAAGAGCAAGACCGACTTGCAGCGTTTCAGCGGCAAAACCAGCCTGATCGCCGCGGGCGCAGAACTCTGTGGCGATTTGCGTTTTCAAGGCGCGGTGCAGGTGGATGGGCGGGTCAACGGTAATTTACTGACCACCGATGGCATGGTTCGGGTCAGTGTAGAGGGGCAGGTTGAAGGTGAACTCCGCGCCCCCCATATAGTGGTGGACGGTGAGGTGATCGGCGATATTTACGCCAGCGAACACCTGGAATTGGGCACCCGAGCCCGGGTACGTGGCAATCTGTACTACGGCCTGATGGAGATGGCCATGGGTGCGCAAATCGAGGGGCGCCTATGTCATCTCAAAGACGAGCCTCGCCCGCTCGAGTTACCGAATAAATATGAATCTGCAGAATAGTTGACCGCTTTTGTAGGGTAAGCGGATAATGCAGAGCCTCAACGCAGCATGGCGCCTCGCGCCGGGAGATAGTCAGCATGAGCGTCGAAACCTTCACCCCCACAGCTTTGCTCTTCACGCAAGGCGCGGCGAGCAAGGTGAAGAGCCTGGTCGATGAAGAGGGCAATCCACGCCTGAAGTTGCGCGTATTCGTGACGGGCGGCGGTTGCTCGGGTTTCCAGTATGGCTTCACCTTCGATGAAGAAGTCGCCGATGACGACACCATTGTCGAGCGCGAGGGTGTCAGTCTGGTGGTCGACCCCATGAGTTACCAGTACTTGGCCGGTGCCGAAGTCGACTATCAGGAAGGTTTGGAAGGCTCGCGCTTTGTCATCAAGAACCCGAATGCCACCACGACCTGCGGTTGCGGTTCGTCTTTCTCGATCTAGCGATTCGTTGTCATCCCAACATGCGCCGTGCTTAGCACGGCGTTGTCGTTTCCGGCTTGCGGAAATCGGCGTTTAGGCCGGGTAGATAGCGCCCAGTACTCGCAGGCCGCGTGCCCCTGTAACACTGGGGCGGTTTGCCGGTATGGCTTCCAAGCAGCAGTGGGCGAGCCAGGCGAAGGCCATGGCTTCCACCCAGTCAGCGGGTACGCCGTAGGCCGCGGTACTATCCACCGCGCATCCTGGTAGCAGCTCGGCAAGGCGGCGCATCAGCGTGGCGTTATGGGCGCCACCACCGCACACGAGCAGCGCTTCGGTGCGCTGCTGGGCCGCAGTCAGGGCGCCGATTATGCTGGCGGCACTGAGTTCGAGCAGCGTGGCCTGGACGTCGGCGGGCGCGTAGGGGGGCAACTGGCTCAGGTGCTGATCCAGCCATGCCAGATTGAATAGCTCGCGCCCCGTGCTCTTTGGGCCCTGCGTGTGAAAGTAGGGGGCGTCTAGCAGCGTATGCAGCAATTGCGCTACCACCTGGCCGCTCGCTGCCCAGGCACCATCGCGATCATAGGGCTCACCGCGATGCCGCTGAATCCAGGCATCGAGCAGCACGTTACCGGGGCCGCAATCAAAGCCCTGGATCGGCTTGCCGGTTTCGAGCAGGCTTAAATTGCTGAAACCGCCGATGTTCAATACCGCGCGCGGGCCGTTTTGGGTGCCGAACAAACTTTCATGAAAGGCCGGAACCAGGGGGGCTCCTTGACCGCCTGCAGCCAAGTCGCGGCGCCGGAAATCGCTCACCACACAGATGCCGGTCAATTCACTGAGAAGTGCCGGATTGCCGATCTGCAGGGTAAAGCCGTGCGCCGGTTCGTGACGGATGGTCTGGCCGTGGCTGCCAATCGCGCGTATGGCGGCTGGCTCCAGGTTCTGTTGTTGCAATAGCGCCGCTATACCTTGCGCTGCCAGACGTACCCAGTGCTGTTCGGCCGCTGCTGTGCGGGCGATTTCGTCCGGGCCCGGGCTGCAGAGTGCGAGCAGATCGGCACGCAACTCACTGGGCATGGGCACGTAGTGGGTCGCGAGAAGCTGCGTTCGCTGGGACTGCTCGATCAGGGCGATGTCCAGGCCGTCGAGGCTGGTCCCGGACATCACGCCAAGGTAGTAAGGCATCTACATCAACGCTTATTGAGGGCGAGCAGGGTGGACTTCTCTTGATCCATCCGCGCCATCAACGGCGTGCTGAGTTGCATAAAGCGGGCTTTCTCATTGCGGGCGATAGGGTCGGCCATCGGTAGTTTCAGGCTCAGTGGGTCGACGTGTACGCCGTTGACCTGAAACTCGTAGTGCAAGTGCGGGCCGGTGGAGAGACCGGTGGTGCCGATATAGCCGATTATTTGCCCTTGTTTAACGCTGCTACCGCTTCGAATTCCCTTCGCGAAACCGTTCATATGTGCGTAGAGGGTGCGATAGCGCTGGCCATGCTGAATGATAACGGCATTGCCATAGCCGCCATGACGTCCTGCTAGTGTGACTTTGCCGTCGCCAGCTGCCTTGATCGGCGTGCCTCGGGGCGCTGCGTAATCGACGCCTTTGTGCGCGCGAATCTTGTTCAACACCGGGTGGCGTCGGCCCATGGAAAAGCGCGAGCTGATACGCGCGAAGTCCACCGGTGTGCGGATAAAGGCCTTGCGCATGCTGTTGCCGTCGGCGCTGTAGTAGCTGGTGTTGCCTTGCTTGTTGGTATAGCGAACGGCGGTGAAGGTTTTGCCGCGATTGGTGAAACGAGCGGAAAGGATGTCGCCTGTACCGACGCGCTTACCGTTCACCATCTTCTCTTCATAGATCAGCTCGAATTCGTCGCCCTCACGAATGTCCAGGGCGAAATCGATGTCATAGCCGAAGATATTGGCTAGGTCCATGGTCAAGCCATGGGAGAGTCCCGCACGCTTGGCTGAGAGGAACAAGGAGCTGTTGATTACGCCGCGAATATAGGCATTTTTGACATCGGGCTTGACCAGCTCGCGTTTGAACGCGTAGCCATTGTCGTTCTTGGTCAGGCTGATGCTTTCGAGGTCGCTCAGCTTGGTTCGCAGGCTTTCCAGCTGGCCCTCCTGGTCTAGCTGGAATGCCAGTGTTTGGCCGACTTTGAGGCGGCTGAACTGTTTGGCATCCTTACTGCTCTTCAGCACCTCATGCAAGGTGGTTGCAGAGAGTCCGACGCGATCGAAAACTGTGGATAGGGTATCGCCGTTGGCGACAGTGACCGTTTTTTGGCTGGGGTCGGTAGCTTCTTCGTTTGCCGGTGCATCGGCAACGGCGCCATTGCCTTGGGCGGCAGTAGCGGGTTCGTTCTGGGGGGCATCTATCTTGGCGAAAGGCGATGGTGCATTTTCCTGAGCCTGACGACTATCCGGTTCAAGCAGCTCGCTGCCATTGTCGAGTTCGAGGCTGAGGTAGGTTTTTTGTGCTTCAACTTCGCGGGAGGGGAACACCAGAAGGGCCAAGCTGAGTATCGCGGCGACGCCGCTGGCAGCGAGGATGTGGCTTTTTGGATATAGCGGAGGGGCTTTAGTTGTAGAGGTCATAGGCCACTTTGACTTTAAAAAGATGGAAAGAAAATGATGAAAAAGCTGTAACTGTATAAAATATAACCAAATCGCTCGCTAGGCAAGCCTGAGTCTATGTCGCACCTGCTTCAGGTGCGGGTCGCATGGGGCAAAACTTGTGATTTGTCTGCGATCTTGTATGGTTGGTTCCCTTTTGGTCTGAGTGGTCGTGAATCCTGTCATGAAGTCGGTCGAAGAGCAGTTGGCGCTGATCAAGCGCGGTGCGGAAGAGGTCTTGGTTGAGTCCGAGCTGGTCGAAAAGCTCAAGCGCGGTAAACCGCTGCGCATAAAGGCGGGCTTCGATCCGACCGCACCTGATCTGCACCTCGGGCATACCGTGCTTATTAATAAGCTGCGGCAGTTTCAGGTGCTGGGGCATCAGGTGATTTTCCTGATCGGGGACTTCACCGGCATGATCGGCGATCCGAGCGGCAAGAGTGCGACTCGTCCGGCGCTGACCCGTGAGCAGGTGTTGGAGAACGCCGAAACCTATAAGACTCAGGTCTTCAAGATTCTTGACCCAGAAAAAACCGAGGTGGCCTTCAATTCCACCTGGATGGATAAGCTGACTCCTGCCGATTTCATCCGTCTGGCATCGCAGTACACTGTGGCCCGCATGCTTGAGCGCGATGACTTCAGCAAGCGCTACTCGACCAATCAGCCGATTGCCATCCATGAATTTCTCTATCCGCTGGTTCAAGGCTACGACTCTGTGGCTTTGCAGGCCGATATCGAGCTTGGCGGTACCGATCAAAAGTTCAATCTATTGATGGGGCGTGAACTGCAGCGTTCCTATGGGCAAGCTTCTCAGTGCATTGTCACCATGCCGCTGCTCGAAGGGCTGGATGGCGTGAAGAAGATGTCCAAGTCCTTGGGCAACTATATTGGTATCCAGGAAGCCCCAGGGGTGATGTATAGCAAGCTGGTATCCATCCCTGATTCGCTCATGTGGCGCTACTTCGAGCTGCTCAGCTTCCGTTCCATGGATGAGATCGAGCAATTCAAGCGTGACGTCGAGCGGGGTGCTAACCCGCGCGACATTAAAATCAAGCTCGCGGAAGAAATCGTGGCGCGCTTTCATGGCGAGGAAGCCGCGGCCAGTGCTCATCGAGCGGCAGGCAATCGCATGAAGGATGGCGAGCTGCCGGAAGAGCTTCCTGAGGTTGAGGTGCGGGCTGCTGAGGACATGCCGATTGCCGCCCTTCTTAATAAGGCGGGTCTGGTGAAGAACGCTGCAATGGCTCGCGATCTTCTTGGGGCGGGTAGCGTGCGTGTGGATGGTGAGGTGGTCGATCGCACCTTTATATGCAAGCTGGGCGCGACCCATGTTTGCCAGGCCGGCAAGAAGGCT
>NZ_CAMPHV010000029.1 GCF_946886105.1 uncultured Pseudomonas sp.
CAGGCCAGCTTGACTTCGGTGCCGCTGCCCTTGGGATCGAGGGTAAAGGTCACCGAGCCCGGGGCTTGGTCGTCGAAGCGGACTTGGATGGTGGTACGCGGGCTGACGTTGCCAGCCTTATCGGTTTGCTCGACGCTAAAAACGTTGTCGCCCGGTTCCAGGGTCAGGGTGTACTGCCAGGTGGTACTACTACAGCAGTGGCTGGTGAGCTGGGTATTGGCCGCATTGAACACGCGCAGAGTACTGCCGTTTTCCTTGGTGCCCGAGATCAGCAATTGCTTGTTGGTGGTCAGCTCCGGGTAGGTGTTGACCGCCGGTGCCTGCGGTGAGGTGTAATCGAGGGTAAAGCTGAAAGAGGCAAAAGTCTGGTTACCAGCTTTGTCTTTCAGCACCACAGCACCGTTATAAGCTCCCTCCAGCAAGGTACTGTTGGGCGTCATGCGCAGCACATCACCCTCCAGGCTCAACTGGCCGGAAATGCTATCGGCACCGCGCTTAAGGGTCAGGCTGCTACTAGCGAAATCCAGTCCCGTACCGGTCTCGATAAAGCGCACCCAAACCGAGGTCGGCACGTCCTTGATCGAGCCGTTATGAGAGTACTGCTGGATACTCGGCTTGAGACTATCCACGCTGAAGTTGAGCAGGGTGGCTGGCGACGTATTACCTGCCCCATCCCGGCTTTGTACCTGCAGCTCGCTGTCACCTTCGGCCAGGGCATAGTCGTTGATGACCCAAGGGCCATCGCCCAACGCGACCTTCTGCGTGCCATTGACCAAAATCGCGCTTTGGTTATCGCGCTCGCCACTGAGGGTCACCTTGCGCAGGTTCAACGCATTGACTGCGGGAGCGACCAGCGGGCTGGTGACCACAGGTGCTTGCGGCGGCAGGCGATCCACCACGAAGGTGCGCACAAACACATCGTCAGGCTCGTCTTCGATGCCGTTGTCGTTCTGATCCATGCCACGGCCTTGTGCCGAGCGGATATTAGGGCCAACCCGTAACTCGTAGGCGCCATCAGGCAATACGTCGGCCAGATCGAACCGATAGCGCACAGTGTTAACGGCGGAAATAGCGCTGATCGCTACCGGGCCATTGGGCCCGCTTAGCTGCACGGTTACAGCAGAGACCGATTCGGGCTCGACGGCGTTGATAAAGTCGAGGGTGAAATAATTCACCGCACGATTGATATGCCCGGCCACATCGGCGCCTGCTACCGCAGTTGCCACGACACGGTTTTCCAGGTGCAAAGAGCCCGCTTGACCCGCCGTGGCGCTGCCGGTTTTAGCACCCGCCGCCACGCTGATCTGACTCAGCACATCGATGCCTTGCAAGCCCGCGTAATAAATAGCGATACGCCCGCCGCCGCCAGGGCCGCCGGAATTGAGGCCATTACCACCCTTGGCCTGAATGCGCGTAGTGGCACTGCCCAGCAGCACCTGGGTATCGACCCACAGCGAACCACCGGCACCGCCACCCACGGTGGTGTTTACCGAACTGGTCGCGCCATTGGCCAGCAACTGACCATCCAGCTTGAGCGAACGGGTGACCAGCTTGATAGCGCCGCCGCCACGGGTTTGATTTGAGGTGCCAGACCGCATCCCACCTACCCCAGGCGTGACCGGAGCTAGGTAGTCTCCGTAAACGGCATTGGTGCCACAGCCACTGTAGGTACCACCCAGGCCACCATGGCTACCACCGCAGTAATTGCCCACCTCGGCGGTTGGCAACAAGCCTTTACCGCTCACATCGATACGCGAACTGGCATCTACCTCGACCTCATCAGCGGTCAGGGTGATCGCTTTACCGAATGGCGTGGTGATAACACCGCCGTTAATGACGCGGACGCTATTCCATGTGCGGCTCTTGGCCAGTTCAGCGGTATAACCATCAACAATCAGATCATTTGCGATCTGATTAAACGCAGCACTTAGCAACAAGGTACTGCCGGTGAACTTATAATTGTCGGCATCCAGCGCAAAGCCAGCCTGACTCCACAGCCCGCCGGTCAAGTTCAGGTCTGCAACCTGAAGAGCCTGAGCCTGGGTCAGCTGGCTATTGCTGGCCTGCAAATTGGTAACTTCCGCCACCCCCAAGCTGGCGACACTGTCCTTCAGGCTCACCGTGCCCAGCTTGGCACCTAGTATCTGAATATTGGCGTTGATAACCGTTAGCTTCTCCGCCAACTCGCCGTCCGCGCCCAGATCCAACAAGGTTGTAGCCGCTTCTGCCTTGTCCACACCGCTGTTGTCGACAATCAACTCGGCCTGGTCGTTGACCAGATCCTTTAGATAAATCGTTCCGGCAGAGCCGTATTGATATGTTGTGGAGGAGCTCAGGCCGCCACGAGCTTGAACGACCTGGAGCAAGGCCGCCCTATCCAACTCTCGATAATAGATAGCAACACGGCCGCCACCACCACCGCTACGGGCGCAACAATCGGTAGTGCCACCACCATTGGCCTGAATACGCGCATTGGCCCCCAACTCCAGAGCATCAACCCGCAACAGCACAGAGCCCCCGCTACCCGCCCCATAACTGTTAGAACTTTGACCATTGGCTTGGATAAGGCCATCCAGCTTCAGCAACTTGGCCTGCAACGCAATACTCCCGCCACCTCGAGTGAAACTGCTGCCGCTATCACGCCCGCCCATGCCAAAATCTTGTGGCTCGCGGAAATCACCATAAGCGCTATTTGTCGGCCCCTCCTGATAAAGACCGCCACTGCCGCCATAGCTACCCCCAGTGCGAACACCTAGAGCAATAGTGCCCACCAAGCCTCTGCTATTCAGATTAATTTTCGAGCTGGCATCCACCTCGATCTCGTCGGCGCTAATGGTTATGCCCTTGGTGAAACTGCCCGAAGCGTATGAGGAAGTAATCACACCACCGTTAATTACGCGGACTTTCGACCAATTAGCGCTTTGCGATAGCTCAGCAGTAAAACCATCCACAATCAGATCGGTTGCCGCTCCGCTAAATACACCGCTCATGCGCAGGGTAGTACCGGCAAACTGGTAACTGGCTGCATTCAACGCAAAACCTGCCTGGTTCCACAGCCCTCCGGTCAAGCTCAGGTCTGCAACCTGAAGAGCCTGAGCCTGGGTCAGCTGGCTATTGCTGGCCTGCAAATTGGTAACTTCCGCCACCCCCAAGCTGGCGACACTGTCCTTCAGGCTCACCGTGCCCAGCTTGGCACCTAGTATCTGAATATTGGCGTTGATAACCGTTAGCTTCTCCGCCAACTCGCCGTCCGCGCCCAGATCCAACAAGGTTGTAGCCGCTTCTGCCTTGTCCACACCGCTGTTGTCGACAATCAACTCGGCCTGGTCGTTGACCAGATCCTTTAGATAAATCGTTCCGGCAGAGCCGTATTGATATGTTGTGGAGGAGCTCAGGCCGCCACGAGCTTGAACGACCTGGAGCAAGGCCGCCCTATCCAACTCTCGATAATAGATAGCAACACGGCCGCCACCACCACCGCTACGGGCGCAACAATCGGTAGTGCCACCACCATTGGCCTGAATACGCGCATTGGCCCCCAACTCCAGAGCATCAACCCGCAACAGCACAGAGCCCCCGCTACCCGCCCCATAACTGTTAGAACTTTGACCATTGGCTTGGATAAGGCCATCCAGCTTCAGCAACTTGGCCTGCAACGCAATACTCCCGCCACCTCGAGTGAAACTGCTGCCGCTATCACGCCCGCCCATGCCAAAATCTTGTGGCTCGCGGAAATCACCATAAGCGCTATTTGTCGGCCCCTCCTGATAAAGACCGCCACTGCCGCCATAGCTACCCCCAGTGCGAACACCTAGAGCAATAGTGCCCACCAAGCCTCTGCTATTCAGATTAATTTGCGAGCTGGCATCCACCTCGATCTCGTCGGCGGTAATGGTTATGCCCTTGGTGAAACTGCCCGAAGCGTATGAGGAAGTAATCACTCCCCCGTTGATTACGCGCACCTTCGACCAAGTACCGTTACTACTTAGGGTCAAGGTATAACCATCTACAACCAGCTCGCCACCGTCGCTGACATGAGTGCGGAACAGCTGACTATTGGTCAGCTGGAACTGCTCGTTTGCTACATCGCCCTTTACCGTAGCGATGACATTTATCAACGTGATCTTGCCGCTGTAACCCTCCCCCGTGCGCAGATCCAATAGCGCTTGCGGCGCACTGCTCGGCACCCCGGTGTTGTTGAACACCAGTTCTTGCGCTTCGCTCGTTGTGTTCTTCAGATAGACAGTGCCCGCCGCACCAGCCTGAGCCTGACTGGAAAGACCACCCTTGGCCAGCACCTGGGTTGGCAGCACGCCCTGCGTCAACTCGCCGTAATACAACGCCACCCGGCCGCCGCCGCCACCGCCATAGGTGTAGTTGGCACTCGACCCGCCACCGTTAGCCTCGATGCGCGCCTGTGCGCCCAATACCAGTTGTTCAACTCGCAGCAGCAATGAGCCGCCACTACCCGAACCATAAGAGCTGGTATTAGTTTGACCATTGGCCTGGATCAGGCCATCCAGTTTGAGCACAGCAGCCTGCAGCTCAATTGCACCACCGCCGCGGGTGAAGCTACCGCTGTTGATGTGGTTACGACCACCGGTACCAAAATCCTTAGGCTCACGGAAATCGCCATAGGGCGCATTGCTCACGCTGCCACTGTGAGCCCCACCGCTACCGCCGTAACTACCGCCTGCATAAGCTCCTACTGCAGCGGTACCTACGCTGCCCTTGCTACTTACGTCGATTCGCGAACTGGCATCCACCTCGATCTCGTCGGCGGTGATGCTGACGGCTTGGGTAAAGCTGCCCGACGCATAAGGCGTGGTAATCACACCACCATTGATGACGCGGACTTTTGACCAAGTACCACTGCGATCCAGCTCGAAGGTATAACCGTCCACCACCAGTTCGTTGGCGGCATTGCGGTAGCTGCCGATCAGCCGGCCATTGCTGCCACTGACTTCGGCAAAGATCGCATCGCCTTTAACTTGCGCCACTGCATTGATCAGCGTGACCTTAGCGCTATAGTTTGCACCGTTACTCAAATCCAGCAGCGATACCGGGGCACTGGTCGGCACCCCGGTGTTGTTAAACACCAGCTCTTGCGCTTCGCTCGTTGTGTTCTTCAGATAGACAGTGCCCGCCGCGCCAGCCTGAGCCTGACTGGAAAGACCACCCTTGGCCAGCACCTGGGTTGGCAGCACGCCCTGCGTCAACTCGCCGTAATACAACGCCACCCGGCCGCCGCCGCCACCGCCATAGGTGTAGTTGGCACTCGACCCGCCACCGTTAGCCTCGATGCGCGCCTGTGCGCCCAATACCAGTTGTTCAACTCGCAGCAGCAATGAGCCGCCACTACCCGAACCATAAGAGCTGGTATTAGTTTGACCATTGGCCTGGATCAGGCCATCCAGTTTGAGCACAGCAGCCTGCAGCTCAATTGCACCACCGCCGCGGGTGAAGCTACCGCTGTTGATGTGGTTACGACCACCGGTACCAAAATCCTTAGGCTCACGGAAATCGCCATAGGGCGCATTGCTCACGCTGCCACTGTGAGCCCCACCGCTACCGCCGTAACTACCGCCTGCATAAGCTCCTACTGCAGCGGTACCTACGCTGCCCTTGCTACTTACGTCGATTCGCGAACTGGCATCCACCTCGATCTCGTCGGCAGTAATGGTGACCCTTTGGTTTGCAGGAGAGGTAATAATCCCCGAATTACGCACCACCACCGCCTCATAGTCGTGCTCTCCGGAGAGAGTCAAGGTGGCGCCGTCGACGATCAGACGCTTGCCATCGTGCTGAAAATCTTGCTGACCAATACTGGTGTTGCTGTTCACCAGCAGTTCGGCCGACGTTACGGTGAATTCATAGTTCTGTGCCTCACCCAGAGCTACGCCAGCATAGGAATTTAAGGCGGTGTCGAAGACCACTCGATAACGGCCACTCTTCAACCGCGGATTAAACGCCAGCTCAAGGGTATTGCCTGAGGCCTTAGAGCTTTCGATAGGTTGCTCGGCCCACTGCTCGCCGGCATCGGCGACATAGAGTTTGACCAGCCCGTCCGGTAATTGCTGAGGGGGAACATCGACAGCGGTCAGCGCATCGCTGAAGGTAAAACTGAGGCTACGCAGAGAACGATCATAGGCATTTGGCAGACCGTCGCGTTCTAGGCCGAAGGCTACTGGCTCGACGCTTTTTGGCATGCCGAAGGCGATGCCTTGGTCAAGCCGTGTATATAGGTTCTGGCAGTGCTCACTATCACCATAGCAATCGACTTCGATGCGTTCTGCGCCTTCGAGCGGAGCCAGCATGAAGAAACCTTCACCTTTGTGGAATATCTCGACTTGGCCCCCCACAGCGCTGTGATAGAGAGAGCCGGACTCATCCTGCCCCTCGATGAATAGTTTGGCGTCCCGCTCGATAGGTAACTCTTGGGTAGTCGCCGGATATACAAACCCGGCGAAAGAAGAGATAGCACCGCCCAGCAGGGAATATGAGCCATTGCTCCGGCGCTCGGCCTGAAGCGGATAAGCCCCCATACCCGCCATCATCAGAAGTGTCCGGACCATGCTGGTGTCAGGTATAGGTTCGTCGACAACAGGATCGCCTTCGTCGACAGGGCAGAAGCTGTCGTTCATTTTCTCGACAGCCTTGGGGCCTCGCGGAATTGAAGTGTTTGCAGCTTGCCATGAACTCATCTGAGGCCTAGTGGCGCCCCGCGCGATGAATGGCATCAGCATCGTCGACTGGGACAGTTCCAGCGGGGAAAATTCACGCCAGCTATCACCGGGCACCACTGTCAGCTCGTCGAGCCACCCCTCGTAGCCGCCGATGCCCTCTTGAATCAAGGCCTCCTTGACTTCGGCAGAACAATCGCCCAGCACTACCTGCGAACCAGCCAGACTTGCGGTGCCACCTGCTACTGTAAAATCCCAAACCTTATCAAAGCCCTTATAGACTTCGACTTTGTTAGTGGAAAACACCAGAAACATCGCACTTTGATCTTCATCTGGTCCAAGAAGATCAGGCCACTCAACAATGCGACCATTCTCGCCCTGTTCATAAACCTTGAAGCTGTGTTCCACCAGCGTCAGAGCAAAATTGCTGCCAACGGAAAGCAGGCATTGGGTTGCAGCGCCCGGTTCCAGGCCAGGTGCTGCAAAGAACCCTAAAACAATACCTTCGGCGAGATTTGCCTCGGAAAGAAAATCTGCCTGCAGTTCAAAGGATTCCTGTCCGCTGAGCTTCAGCGCCCGGCCAGCATGGTTGCCAAGGAAACTGGGGACAGTAGTAGGTGAATTCGAGGAGAATGAAAGAGAAACACCAGCTTGACCGCTGTTGAGTCCCTTAACCTCATCGAGCTGAAAGCTTTCCGCCCCGAAATAGACCAAGGGATCGAGCTTGAGCAGGTGATCCGCTATTTCCGTTGCCGCCGCGCTCGCCGCGCAGCCGAACAACAAGCAGGAAAGTGCAAGCTCTCTGAGTCCTTTCATAAAATCCCTTATGACTACTGTAGAAACAGTTCAGTCGTGACAAATCGGTGGTGAATGCTTCGCGATTGGTTGCTGCCTGCTCTGGTAGAAAAGCAGCGCGAGGTAGCGATCCATTTCTTTTCTGGAGCGCCAAGCAGCCCTTTGAGGAATTAAAACTAGCCAACTGCCATTATTCAGATATTCGATCCAGTTATGCAACGCCAGCACAGTTATACGATGCAGACCTTTCTTAAACGCCCTAGAAAAATCGCAGAACTGTGACCTAGTTCGCCCCCGACAACTTGCCCGCCAGCAGTAACTGCTCGGCACCATCACTCATTTCAGCAGGTAGGAGAAAATTCCAACCCAACCACCCAAGCCTTGCGTTATAAAAAATCGGCGCGACCAGGCCATCCAGATTGCATGCAACTGTCTGTTTTTGACCTTTAGTATCTGCGAGCAAAGTGAGAGGAGAGGGCTGAGGGCTTAGCTGCGCATACGCAATACAGAACAAGCTACCCACCAGCTAAGACTCTTGATCTAGCAGACCAAGAGGAAAGCGAGACACTCGAAGTAAAACGCTGCAAACCGGAGGCAACGACGACCAGCACAAGGGGACTGATATGGCCTCATGTTAGACAAATAGGCGGCCGCCCCATTGAGAAAGCCCCCTCAAGCCAAACTCAATAGCCCTTGACGCTGTAATCGACTTCGAACTTGATGCCGGTCACCCGCGATACGCCGGTATCCAGGCGTCCGTCGTCAAACAGGCGCAGCCAGCGGTAGCCCGGCGCCGTGGTATCGACTTGGAACTCTTCGCTGCCGGGCGCGAACTGCACGCAGGTCGAGGGCGAGGCCAGCAGGCGAATGCCGTCGCGCTGCTGATCGAGTTCTTGGTGAATGTGCCCCCAGAGCAGTGCGCGCACCTGGCCGAAACGTTCCAGGATGGCGAACAGCGCCTCGGGATTGCGCAGACCGATGGGTTCCATCCAGCGGCAACCGATGGAGATCGGGTGATGGTGCAGGCAGACCAGATGGTGGCGCTCCGGCGCCTCGCTGAGTGCGCGCTCCAGCAACGCCAGTTGATCGTCGGCGAGAAAGCCCGGGACCGCGCCGGAGATCGATGAGTTCAGCAAGGTGATCCGCCAATTGCCCAGATCGATCACCGGCTCCAGAACATCGCTGCCCTGGCTCGCAGCGCGCATGGCCGGCATCTCATCGTGATTGCCGGGAAACCAACGCGCCGGCGCAGGAATCGCTGCGGTCATTTGCTGAAAGCGCCGATAGGAGGCCTCGCTGCCATCTTGCGACAGGTCGCCGCTGGCGACGATCAAATCGATCTGCGACTGCTCTTGCAGCACCCGCTCGATCACCCGCTGCAAGCTGTCCTGAGTATCCATGCCCAGCAGTCTACCCGCCGCTTCGGCAAATAGATGGCTGTCGGATAACTGCACCAGCAGTACAGAGGAATCTGCGGTGGACATAGGCGTGCTCGGCAAGGCCGTCTCCTTGAGCATTATGGACGAATTATGGTGGCTGGCGCGGCCCTCGGTAAACCCACTAAGCGGGCATGGGTCACAGAAAACCGGGCGCGATCGGGGGCTTGGCTGATTTATTCAGCGCTTTGCCTCAGCGCACCAACGCCATCTCATGTCCACAGGCTAGACAATGGCTGAGCCATTCGCCGAGAAACACGTTGAGTTGGGTCTTTTCATCGGGCTGATGCATGGCTGCATTCGGGTAAGGATAGATCCCGCGAAAACGTCGGGCGCTCTGCGCGCCTACGACTTCGGCCATGCGTGCGTCGTGATACACCCGCACCTCCAATTGCGGCACCGGCAGCCAAGGCAGACTGTGCTCCTGACGTACCTGAATGGTCGAGGTATAGGGGCAGGTCTCCACCACTTCCAAGGCCAATACGCCTAACAAGTGCTCGCCCTGGCTCAAGGCGACACGGCGCGGTTGCGGCTGCTCGCGCATGCCCGGCAACAGCTGCATCAGGCGCGCGTAGTTGGCTTCGCAAGCGGCTTGCAGCTCGACCAGGTCGACCCTGTAGCGCTCGCGTAGCAGGTTCACGACCACAACCCCCGCACTTCGATGCGGTTCAACGCCAACCATTGCAGGGCGATGATGCTCGCAGCGTTCTCGATGCGCCCATCCCTGACCGCATCCAATGCATCTTCCAGGGGCCAGACATGCACCCGGATATCTTCGCCCTCCTCGGGCAGGCCGTGCACACCACCTGCGCCCTCGCTGTCGCAACGGCCGATGAACAGATGCACGCGCTCGTCCGAGCCGCCTGGCGACGGGTAGTACTGAGTGATCGGCCATAAGGAGGTCAGGGTCAGATTGGCCTCTTCGACCGCCTCGCGCAGCGCCACCTCTTCCGGTTGTTCGTCCTTGTCGATCAGCCCGGCGACCAATTCCAGCAGCCAGGGGTTCTCGCTCTTATGCATGGCGCCGACCCGGAACTGCTCGATCAACACCACCGTATCGCGCTGCGGATCGTAAGGCAGGACACAGACCGCATCGTGGCGCACGAATAACTCGCGACTGAGCTCGGGGCCCATACCACCGGCAAACTGACGATGACGCAACCGCAAGCGATCGAGCTTGTAGAAGCCGCTGAAGCAGGCCTCCCGCTCGATTATCTCAACATCATCCCGTTGCATAACGACCCCCTATTCAACATGAACGGGCCCTGAGGCCCGTCCCGCTTACATCATCCCGCCATGCCCCACGGCATGGCAAGAGCGTCATCAGACCTTGTGATAAAGCTGCGCACCCTGCGCTTTGAACTCTTCCGCCTTGGCCTGCATGCCTTCCTCAATGCCCAGGTCGAGAGCGGCGATGCGCTGTTCTTCAGCATAGACCCGAACTTCCTGGGTTATTTTCATCGAGCAGAATTTCGGCCCGCACATGGAGCAGAAATGCGCCACCTTGGCCGAATCCTTGGGCAGCGTTTCGTCGTGATAGCTGCGCGCCGTATCCGGGTCGAGACCGAGGTTGAACTGGTCCTCCCAACGGAACTCGAAGCGCGCCTTGCTCAAAGCATTGTCGCGAATCTGCGCGCCCGGATGGCCTTTCGCAAGGTCCGCGGCATGCGCGGCGATCTTGTAGGTAATGATCCCGGTCTTGACGTCGTCCTTGTTCGGCAGCCCAAGGTGTTCCTTGGGGGTGACGTAACAGAGCATGGCGCAACCGAACCAGCCGATCATCGCCGCACCGATGCCGCTGGTGATGTGGTCGTAACCCGGCGCGATGTCGGTGGTAAGCGGGCCGAGGGTGTAGAACGGCGCCTCGTCGCAGCACTCCAGTTGTTTGTCCATGTTCTCTTTGATCAGTTGCATCGGCACATGGCCGGGGCCTTCGATCATCACCTGCACGTCGTGTTTCCAGGCGATCTTGGTCAGCTCGCCCAAGGTCTCCAACTCGCCGAACTGCGCTTCGTCGTTGGCGTCGGCGATCGAGCCCGGACGCAGGCCATCGCCCAGCGAGAAGCTGACGTCGTAGGCCTTCATGATTTCGCAAATTTCCTCGAAGTGGGTATAGAGGAAGTTTTCTTTATGGTGCGCCAGGCACCACTTGGCCATGATCGAACCGCCACGGGAAACGATGCCGGTGACGCGCTTGGCGGTCATCGGTACGTAGCGCAGCAGTACGCCGGCATGAATGGTGAAATAGTCCACGCCTTGTTCCGCTTGTTCGATCAGGGTGTCGCGGAACAGTTCCCAGGTCAGGTCTTCGGCGACGCCGCCGACCTTTTCCAGGGCCTGATAGATCGGCACGGTACCGATCGGCACCGGCGAGTTGCGGATGATCCACTCGCGGGTCTCGTGGATATGCTTGCCGGTGGACAGGTCCATCACCGTGTCCGAACCCCAGCGGATGCCCCAGGTCAGCTTGGCCACTTCTTCCTCGATCGAGGAGCCCAGCGCCGAGTTGCCGATATTACCGTTGATCTTCACCAGGAAGTTGCGGCCGATGATCATCGGCTCCAGCTCCACGTGGTTGATGTTGGCCGGGATGATCGCGCGACCGCGGGCGATTTCCTCACGGACGAATTCGGCGGTGATCTCCTTGGGGATCGCGGCGCCGAAGCTATGCCCCGGGTGCTGCGCCTCGAGCAAGCCTGCGGCGCGGGCTTCCTGCAGCTTCATGTTCTCGCGGATGGCGACGTATTCCATCTCGGGGGTGATGATGCCCTGGCGTGCGTAATGCATCTGGCTGACGTTCTTGCCCGGCTTGGCCCGGCGCGGGTTGCGCACATGGGCGAAGCGCATCGCAGTCAGTTCGGGATTGGCCAGGCGCTCCTGGCCGAAATTGGAACTCAGGCCGTCGAGCAGCTCGGTGTCGCCGCGATCGTCGATCCAGGCGGAGCGCACATCGGCCAGGCCCTGGCGCACATCGATGGTCACGCTCGGGTCGGTATAGGGGCCGGAGGTGTCGTAGACCATGACCGGGGCGTTGATCTCGCCGCCGAAGTCGGTGGGCGTCACATCCAGACTGATCTCGCGCATCGGCACGCGGATATCCGGGCGCGAGCCCTGCACGTAGACTTTCTGCGAACGCGGGAAGGGTTGGATCGACTGCTGGTCGACCTGGGCGCTTTCGCTCAGATTTTTTTGTTGTGGGGCACTCATCGGTGGCTCTCTCCTCGGCTGAATGTCGGAGCGAACCTGGATGGCGGCGATCTGGGGCGCACCGGTGGCGGTGCCAGAGAACTCGTACGCGGAGCGACGAGCGCATCTTGTTCCCTACGCAGGCTTTAACCCGATCAGGTTCAACGGGATCCGGCAGCTGCCAATCTCAGCCCCGCATTTGGGGCACCCCGACAAGAACCCGGCCAGTCTAATCAACCCCCGCCGATAAAACCAACCGCGGAGTCAAAAAAACTCGACCCACGCGTCGGATAATAACGTACGTAAGTAAGCACACCGCACACAATCGATGCGGCGAAGTACCGAGCGGCCCGGATCGGTGGCGACGCACACATCGCCTGTTGCAAATAATTTGCTCCCTAACGGAACGCTGGCTTGACCCTCTCGGCGGGCGCCCTTAGCCTTGCCGATTACCGTCCAATTCAGGATTGCCCACATGCTGCGCAAACTCCCGCTGACCCTTGCCGTGGCTTACGCTTGCGCCGGACTGGCCTGGGCCGAACAAGCGCCATTGCCGACCAAAACCGATCTGGTGGCCGTCTATAAAGAAGCCGCCGACAACAATGCCGACCTGGCGGCGGCCCGTGCCGATTATCGAGCGCGCCGCGAAGTGGTACCGCAGGCCCGCGCCGGCCTGCTGCCCAACCTCTCGGCCGGTGCCGATCTGAGCGATACCCGCAGCGAAATCGATTCGCCCGCGTTCAGCCGCTCGCGTAGCGGTGTGGTCTATCAGGCCAACCTCAGCCAACCGCTGTTTCGCGCCGACCGCTGGTTCCAGTTGCAAGCCGCAGAAGCGGTCAACGAACAGGCCGCACTGGAGCTGTCCGCCACCGAGCAGGAGCTGATTCTGCAAAGCGCGGAAACCTATTTCGCGGTATTGCGCGCCCAGGACAACCTGGCCTCGACCAAAGCCGAGGAAGCCGCCTTCAAACGCCAGCTCGATCAAGCCAACGAACGTTTCGATGTCGGCCTGTCGGACAAGACCGACGTACTCGAAGCCCAGGCTGGTTTCGATACCGCCCGCGCCAACCGGATTATCGCCGAGCGCCAGGTGGAGGATGCTTTCCAGGCACTGATCACCCTGACCAACCGCGACTACAGCTCGATCGAAGGCATTCAGCACAGCCTGCCGATCCTCGAGCCGACGCCGAACGATGCGAAAGCCTGGGTCGACACGGCGGCAGCGCAGAACCTCAACCTGCAAGCGAGCAACTACGCGGTGGAAGCCGCCGAAGAGACCCTGCGCCAACGCAAAGCCGGCCACGCGCCGACGCTGGATGCGGTGGCCAGTTACCAGAAAGGCGACAACGACAGCCTCGGCTTCAGCAACACTGGATTACCGGGCTCCCAACGCTTCAGCGGCGACGCCGAGCAACGCTCGATCGGCTTGCAGTTGAATATCCCGCTGTACAGCGGCGGCCTGACCAGCTCCCAGGTGCGCGAGGCCTATGAGCGCCTGAGCCAGACCGAACAGCAGCGTGAGAGCCTGCGCCGCCAGGTGGTGCAGAACACCCGCAACCTGCATCGCGCGGTCAATACCGACGTCGAGACCGTGCAGGCGCGCAAGCAGTCGATCATCTCCAACCAGAGCGCCCTGGAAGCCACCGAAATCGGCTATCAGGTCGGCACGCGCAATATCGTCGACGTGCTCGACGCCCAGCGTCAGCTGTACAGCTCGGTGCGTAACTACAACGACGCGCGCTACGACTACATCATCAACAACCTGCGCCTCAAACAAGCCGCCGGCACCCTCAGCCCGGCCGACTTGGAAGCCCTGGGCAACTTCCTCAAGCCGGACTACGACCCGGACAAGGACTTCCTGCCGCCGGACCTGGCCAAAGCCGCCGAAGCGCAATTGCGCGACAACGCCGACTACTGATCGGCGCTACATAAAAAACCCGGGCATCGTTTCCCGGGTTTTTTATGGGCTGCGCTGCATCGCCTAGAACAGCTAGCCAAGCAGTCGCCCCAACCCCGCCAACAGCCGGGCCAGCGCACCTTGATTGGCCTGCATCACCGCCGAGCCGGCCGCGCGCATCCTTGCCGCCGCGGCGGGTTCGCGCCAAAGCGCCGCCACCGCCTCGGCCAAGGTGCGGGCATCCGTCACTTCGATCAGCGCGCCGGCGTCGCGCAGCTTCGCGGCGATCTCCAGGAAATTGAATAGATGCGTACCGCTGAGCACCGGCAAGCCCAACGCCGCAGGTTCGAGCAGGTTGTGCCCGCCGTTGGCCACCAAGCTGCCACCGACGAAGGCGGCGTCGGCCAGGGCATAGAGCAACAGCAATTCGCCCATGGTGTCGCCCAGCAACACCTGATCGGCAGCGACCACAGGCTCGCCGGTGGAGCGTCGGCGCACAGCGAAGCCCTGCTGCCGGCACAGCTCGAATACCGAGACGAAACGTTCCGGATGACGCGGCACCAGAATCAGCAACGCCTCGGGCCATTGTTCGAGCAACTGGCGGTGCGCCGCCAATACGATCTCGTCCTCGCCGGCGTGGGTGCTCGCGGCTATCCATACCGGTCGCTGCCCGGCCTGCCACTGCTGGCGTAAGTCAGCGGCGCGCTGCCGCAGCTCAGGCTCGATGCTCAAATCGAACTTGATCGAGCCCGTCACCTCGACACAGTCGTCAGACGCGCCCAGCTTGCGGAAGCGCTCGGCCTCGGCGGCGGTTTGCACCGCAATCAGGCTCAGCTGCGCGAGCATCGGCGCGGTCAACTTGGCGAAGCGCGCATAACCGCGTGCCGAGCGCTCGGACAGGCGCGCATTGGCCAGCGCCACGGGGATGCCGCGCCGCGCGCATTGCTGAATATGGTTGGGCCACAGCTCGGTCTCCATCACCACCGCCAGGCGTGGCTGCACGCGCTGGAGAAAGCGCGACGCCGCCCAGGGCAGGTCGTAAGGCAGGTAGCAGTGCTGGATTCGCCCGGCGAACTCGGCGCCGCCGAACAGCGCCTGAATCCGCTCGGAACCGGTCGGCGTCATGCAGGTGATGGTGATAGGCAGGTCCGGGTAGCGCGCGAGCAATGCGCGAATCAGTGGCGCCGCGGCGATGCTCTCGCCCACCGACACCGCGTGCACCCAGATACCGCCCTGTTTGAAAGCGGGTAAACCAAGCGCGAAACGCTCGCCGATGCGCCTGGCGTACGCCGGCGCGCGCCAGGCACGCCAAGCCAGACGCGCGGCAAGCAGGGGCAAGGCGAGGTGTAACAGCAGGCTGTAGAGGGTTCTATTCATGGGCGCGCAGCTTAGCAGAGCCGCAAGGTGGATGGCCGCTGACTGCTGCGCTATCCGATGCCCTGGAGGTATTCGGTAAAGCGCTCGGCCAACCACAGCGCCGCCGGGCCAAGCGCCTGGTCGCGGCGGCAGACCAGCTCGACCAGCAACGGCGGTGGCGTCCAATCGCTGCTCAATTCGACCAATTGGCCCTGGTAGGTCGGGTATTGCAGCACGTGGCGCGGCAACCAGGCCCAGCCGAGATTGCGCATCAATAGTTCGGCCATGGCGTAGAAGCTGTCGGTGCGCCAGACCGCCGGGCTGATCTGCTCGCCGCCCGGGTAGCGGCTGTCCGCCAGTGCCATCAACAACTGTCGATGACGCGCCAGGGTGCGCCGGTCGGCATGCCGACTGTCGGCCAGGGGATGACCGGCGCCGCACACCGTGACCATTTCGATGCTGCCCAGACGCTGGCGTTCGAGGGCCTCGGGCATCGCCTCGTGATGGAACAACAGGCCAAGGTCGGCGCGTCGCTCGATCACCTTGCGCGCAACCTCGCCCTGGGCGCCGCTGGTCAGTTGCACCTCGAGCAAGGGAAAAGCCCCGGCCAGCGCTTCGAGACTATCGAGCACCGGCTGATAGGGCATCGCCTCGTCCTGCGCCAAACGCAGGCTCACCTCCTCGCCACGCACCAGCCCGAGCGCCCGTCCCTCGAGCCGCTGACACTGACGCAACACCTCGCGCGCCTCCTCCAACAAGGCGGCACCAGCAGCAGTCAGGCGCGGTTGGCGACCGCTGCTGCGCTCGAACAGCGACACGCCGAGGTCGGTCTCGAGCATGGCGATGGCGTTGCTGACCGCAGACTGCGCGCGGTTCATTCGGCGCCCCACGGCGGAAAACGAATGGCCTTCGGCAACGCTGAGGAACACCTGCAATTGCTCGAGATTCCATTGCATAACCCATCTCCTAAACAGATAGGTATTAAGTTTACCCCATCAGCCAGATACCTAGAATGAGCCCCATCAGACAGGAGACTCACCATGAGCGGCTACCTCTACCTCGCCATCGCCATCACCGCCGAAGTCGTCGCCACTACCGCCATCAAAGCGCTGGACGGTTTGAGCAAGCCCATCCCGCTGCTGCTGGTGGTACTCGGCTACGGCCTGTCCTTCTGGATGCTCAGCCTGGTGGTGAAAAGTATCCCTGTCGGCATCGCCTACGCCGTGTGGGCGGGCCTCGGCATCGTCCTGGTCAGCGTTGCCGCGGCCGTGCTCTACCAGCAGCGCCTGGACCTGCCGGCAGTGCTCGGCATGGGCTTGATCATCAGCGGCGTAGCGGTGATCCAACTGTTCTCGCACAGCACCGGACATTGAGGGGAGACAATCACAAGCGACCAGCTGCAGATAAAGCGCCTGGCCAACGCGCTTCAAGCTAGCAGCTTGCGGCTCGCCATTCGCAGCATGCCGTTATACTGCACATCTGTTTTCACATTGAGGCGCGCGCATGTCCCAAGCTCTGAGCACTGACGTTCTGATTGTCGGCGGCGGTATCGCCGGCCTCTGGCTGAATGCGCGCCTGCGCCGCCAAGGCTTCGCCACCCTGCTGGTGGAAAACGCCAGCCTGGGCGGCGGGCAGAGCGTCAAATCCCAGGGCATCATTCATGGCGGCGCCAAATACGCCCTGCACGGCGCCCTGACCGGCGCCTCCGAGGCGATCGCCGATATGCCGCGGCGCTGGCGCGAAGCAGTGAGCGGCAAGGGCGAATTGGACCTGAGTGGCGTGCGTTTGCTTTCCGAAGCCCATTATTTATGGTCCCCCGGCAGCCTGGCCGGCAATATCACCAGTTTCTTCGCCAGCAAGGCGGTCCGCGGCCGAGTCGACCAGGTCAAGGGCGAGGAGCTGCCGCCGGCGCTGCAGCACCCGAAATTCAAGGGCAAGGTCTATCGCCTGGCCGAATTGGTGCTCGACGTACCCAGCCTGATCGCACGCCTGACCGAACTGGCCGGCGACGGCTTGCTCGCCGCCGAAAGCATCGAACCGCTACGCGAGCAAGGCGAACTGCGCGGCCTGTTGGTCGACGGCCGGGAAATCCGCGCGCAACGCATCGTCCTCAGCGCCGGGCCGGGCAACGCCGGGCTGCTGGACAGGCTCGGCCTGAAGCAGCCCGCACAGCAACTGCGCCCGCTGCATATGGTGCTGGTCAAAGGGCCGACCCTGAAACCGCTGTACGCCCACTGCCTGGGCGGCGGGCCGAAGCCGCGGATCACCGTGACCAGCCACCCGGCCGCCGACGGCGAATGGGTCTGGTACCTGGGCGGCGACCTGGCCGAAGCCGACGGCGTGGCGCGCGACAGTGCCGCGCAGATCAAAGCCGCACAGAAAGAGATCGCCGACCTGCTGCCCTGGGTCGACATGTCCAGCGCACGCTGGGCCACCATGCGCGTCGAACGGGCCGAGCCGGCGCAGTCCGGACTGGTGCGCCCAGATAACGCCTTTCTCGCCGAGCAAGGCAAACTGCTGGCCGGCTGGCCGACCAAGCTGGCGTTAGCACCGGACTTCGCCGATCGCGTATTGGCAGCACTCGACCGCGACGGTATTCAACCCACCAGCCACCAGCCGCTGCCGCCGTTACCGCGACCCGCTATCGCCCCAGCCATCTGGGAGGAGTTGTTCTGATGCATAGCCTGCACACCCTGCACAACCTGCATCGTCCCCTGGGCTCGACCGACCTGCTGGTCTCGCCGCTGGGCCTGGGTACCGTCAAGTTCGGCCGCGATCAGGGCGTGAAGTACCCCAACGGCTT
This sequence comes from uncultured Pseudomonas sp., assembly GCF_946886105.1. The sequence goes on from NZ_CAMPHV010000029.1 coordinate 18,157, forward strand.
CACCATCCCCAACGATGCCGCCGCCCGGCAATTGCTGAGCCTGGCCCATGAATTGGGGATCAACCTGATCGATACCGCGCCCGCCTATGGCAGCAGCGAAAGCCGCCTCGGCCCCTTGCTGCGCGGGCAACGTCAGCAATGGGTGATCGTCAGCAAGGTCGGCGAGGAGTTCGTCGACGGCCAATCGCACTTCGACTACAGCCCCGCCCACACCCGTTTCTCGGTGGAGCGCAGCCTGAAACGCCTGGAAACCGATTACATCGACCTGGTGCTGGTTCACTCGAACGGTAACGATGTCGCCATCCTGCGCGACAGCGGCGTCTACGACGCCCTGGCCGAGCTCAAGCGCGAGGGCAAGATCCGCGCCTTCGGCCTTTCCGGAAAAACCGTCGAGGGGGGCCTGTTGGCCCTGGAACGCGGCGACTGCGCCATGGTCACTTATAACCTCAACGAGCAAAACGAGTTGCCGGTATTGGACTACGCCGAGCAGCACGGCAAAGGCATTCTGATCAAAAAGGCCCTGGCCAGCGGGCATGCCTGCCTGAGCCAAGCCATCGATCCGGTGCGCGCCAGCTTCGAGTTGATTTTCGCCCACCCGGCCACCGCCAGCGCCATCGTCGGCACCATCAACCCGGAGCACCTGAGCCACAATGTCGCCGTTGCCGCCGCGGTGATTCAGGATATTGCCTAAGCGCTCGCGATAAACCCGAGGGGCCAGCGCGCGATATTCGAGCAGCGCCGCCAACCACAAGGAGTCCAGATGCCGCGCACCCTGATCCGCAAGGACCCCAGCAGCTTCAAGACCCTGCAATTGTTTGTCGAAGCCAACCCCGAAAGCCTCAGCTACCAAAGCTTGGGCATGCCACTGAACTTCGCGCAGATGCTCGAACGACGCAAACCGGTGGCCATCGCCGACGCACGGCATTTCGCCGTGGAGCTGGCCAACCTCGGGGTTTCCGTGCGCTTGACCTTAAGCTGGCAGGGCCGCGAATACTGGATACTGGTGCGGCAGCGACGCGCCGATCGAGGCGATGTGGTGCTCAAGCTGATTTCGGGTTACGTGCCGTCCCACGAACTCAACCTGCCCTTGCTCACTGCCCTTCAGGAAGTCGCCGAGGAATGCCTGCTGGAAACCCCGGAAGGTTGGCTAAGCGGCCGTTTTGGCGACACCTGGCTGCCAACGCCCTATCAGAACAACCTGCGTTATCGGGAAACCGCGCACTTCACCCTCAGCTCCTTATCCGGTGCCGCGCGTCCGGTGCAATGCGGCAACCTCAAGCTGCTGGAGCGCCCGCGCGCTTATGTGCACCTGCCCACGGCATCCTTGCAACTGGTCTATGACCTGCATTTGGCCCTGCCAAAGGAGATCAAGCAGCTCAGCCTGATGCATGTCGACGAGCATCTGGAAGACGGCCAACTGATCGCCCGCCTCAACCGCGCACGCCCCGACCTCTATTTGATTCCGCTGCATCAGGGCCGTCCTACGGCGGAACTCTTGACCCTCAAACACGGCATATTGACGCCCGCCAGCACCCGCGGCCTGTGGCTGGCCGAAAGCTTCGCGCCCCAGGATGGCTGGCTGGTACGCGATGAGCGTATTCGTTGGAAGGATTGGCTATGCCAACAGCAGCTATCCGCCCAGGCGAAAAGCTCCGCCAAGGCGCGCCCGGCGCCGCGCAAGCCGCAGTAGCCAGGCGGAGCGTACAGCTGCCTTATTGCTTGCGGATTTTCTCGACTATCGCGGTGGTCGAGCTGTTTTCCACCAACCCCAGCACGCGCACTTCACCGCCATAGGCGGTGACGATATCGGCACCGACCACCTGCTCGATGCCATAGTCGCCGCCCTTGACCAGCACGTCCGGCTTGATTTCGCGCAGCAGGCTCTCTGGAGTGTCTTCGTTGAAACTCACCACCCAATCCACCGCACCGAGACCGGCGAGCACGGCCATACGCCGGTCCACCGAGTTGATCGGCCGGCCAGGGCCTTTCAGACGGCTGACCGAAGCATCGTCGTTGATCGCCAGTACCAGGCGATCGCCCTGAGCCCGTGCCTGCTCCAGATAGGTGACGTGACCGGCATGCAAAATATCGAAGCAGCCGTTGGTGAAGACGATCTTTTCGCCATGGGCACGGGCATCGTCGATGGCGACCAGTAGCTGATCCCGACTCAACACCCCGCGCTCGGAACCGGCCTCGCGCTGTATCGCCCGGCGCAACTCAGGGGCGCTGATGGCCGCGGTACCCAACTTGCCGACCACTATTCCTGCGGCCAGATTGGCCAAGGCCACGGCCTGCGGCAGCTCCTCGCCGGCAGCCAGACTGGCGGCCAGGGTGGAAATCACCGTGTCGCCGGCACCGGTGACATCGAACACTTCACGGGCGCGGGCGGGTAAATGCAGCGGCGGTTGCTGCGGGCGCAGCAGGGTCATGCCGTGCTCGCCGCGGGTCACCAGCAGCGCGCCCAATTCCAACTCGCTCATCAGGGCCGCCCCCTTGGCCACCAACTCGGCCTCGTCATGGCAATCGCCGACGATGGTCTCGAACTCATGCAAATTGGGCGTGATCAGGCTGGCGCCGCGATAAATGGAGAAATCTTTGCCCTTGGGATCGGCGAGCACGGCGATGCCCTTGCTGCGCGCCAACTGCACCAGGGCCTGATGGTTCTGCAGCGCGCCCTTACCGTAATCGGACAGCACCAATACCTTGATGCCGGCGAGCAATGACTCGACGCTGCTCGCCATGGCGGCACTATCGGTCTCGAAACGCTCTTCGAAGTCCATGCGTAACAACTGCTGGTGGCGGCTCATCACCCGCAACTTGACGATGGTCGGCTGATGCTTGATCCGCTGGAAATGCGCGCTCACCCCGACCGCCTGCAAGCTATCGCTCAGACTCTCGGCCGCCTCGTCCTCGCCCGTCACACCGACCAACACCGCAGGCGCACCCAGTGCCGCAATGTTCAACGCAACGTTAGCCGCACCGCCCGGACGATCCTCGATCTGCTCGACCTTGACCACCGGCACCGGCGCTTCCGGAGAAATCCGCGATGTGCCGCCATGCCAATAACGATCGAGCATGACATCGCCCACCACCAGAACGGCGGCTTGGTCGAAATGCGGCATGGACAACTTCATAAAGACTCCGGGGTGAAAAAATTGCCGGGGATCATAACATCTACCACCGAGCCCTCGCCCTAGTTGCGGGCCGACCGGCGGATTTGCTCAGCGAGAGCCGGACACGGCGATCGATCTGCGCGAGGAGTTAGCCCTCGCACACAACCTCAGACGCTTCGTCCTGGTTTTCGAACTGCTTGGCATGCAGGCGCGCGTAATAGCCATTGAGCGCCAACAGTTCAGCATGGTTGCCGCGCTCGACGATCTGCCCGCGGTCCATCACCAGGATCAGATCGGCCTTTTCGATGGTGGTCAGGCGGTGCGCGATCACCAGGGTCGTGCGCCCCTTCATCACCTCATCCAACGCCCCCTGGATATGCCGCTCGGATTCGGTATCCAGCGCCGAGGTGGCCTCGTCGAGAATCAACAGGGGCGCATCCTTGAGTAGCGCCCGGGCAATCGCCAAACGCTGGCGCTGGCCGCCGGACAGCAACACGCCGTTTTCCCCGACCAAGGTGTCGTAGCCTTGCGGCATCTGCTCGATAAACTCGGCTGCATAGGCCGACTCGGACGCACGCCGTACATCCTCAAGGGGGGCACCGGCCAGGTCGCCGTAGGCGATATTGTTGGCCACGGTATCGTTGAACAAGGTCACGTGCTGCGTCACCAGGGCGATATGGCGGCGCAGATTGCGCAGGGTGTAATGCTCGACATCGATACCGTCGAGCAGAATCTGCCCCTGCTCATGATGGTAGAAACGCGGGATCAGCCCAGCCAGGGTCGACTTGCCACTGCCTGAGCGGCCGACCAGCGCGACCATCTGCCCGGGCTCGACGGTAAAGGAAATATTATCCAGCACGGGTTTCTCGGTACCGGGATAGGTGAAGCTCAGGTCGCGCACCTCCAGGCGCCCGCTAACCCGCTCGCGCTCCTCGCTACCTTGATCGGTCTCCGGGGCCTCATCGAGCTGCTCGAAGATGCTGTCCGCGGCAGCCAGACCTTTCTGAATCGTGGCGCTGACTTCGGAGAGTTGGCGAATCGGCTTGGGCAGCAAGCCAGCCGCGGTGATATAGGCGACCAACTCCCCGACCGACGCATCGCCGCGCAGGTACAACACCAAGTACATCAAGATCGCCATCGCGCTGTATATCACCAGTTGCAGCATGGGCGTATACACCGCCTGGGTGCGGGTCATCTTCAGCGACTTGTTCATGTTATCCGCGCTGGCATGATGAAAGCGCTGCTGCTCATAGGCCTCGCCGCCGAAGCTGCGAACCACCCGATAGCCTTGAATCGTCTCGGAGGCGACATGGGTCACGTCACCCATAGCCACTTGGATTTTCTTGCTCTGTTTGCGGAATTTGCGGCTGGCCGAACCGACCATCAGGGCAATGACCGGCAGGATGCTGAGCAACACCAGGGTCAGTTTCCAATTCATGTACAGCAGATAGCCGAACAGGAACACCACCGTCAGCCCTTCACGAACCACAACCTTGATCGCATCAGTAGCGGCGCCCGTAACCATGGTCACGTTATAGGTGATGCGGGAAATCAAATGTCCGGAGTTGTGATTGTCGAAATAGCGATTGGGCAGGGTCAGCAGATTATCGAACAGGGCGCAGCGCAGGTCGTGGATAACCCCGCGCCCCACTTTGGCCAAATAGTAGTTACCCAGGAAAGAGCCTATGCCCTGATAGAGCGCAATGAGTACAATCAACAGCGGCACGCCATAGATCATAGGCACGCCCAGCAGAGTGGCATGCTCTGGACTCTGCAAGCCATCGAGAAACAGCTTGAGCATATGCGCCAGCATCGGCTGGCTCGACGCAAAAAGCATGAAGCCCACGATACTGACGGCGAAAGCAAGCCAGTAGGGAACAACATATTTCAGCAATCGAAAGTAAATTTTCAAACTGGATTGCTGTGCAGAATCAGCCATGCGGCAGGCCTCGTGCGACTGGCTAGAGAGATGAGATGCGGATTGTAACAGCGAACGAATTGCAAGACTGGCTGAGCACCGGAGAAGTCCTGGAAAAAGACGGGAAAGGCCCCAAAGTACTGCGCCTGCCTCAGGGGAATATCTTGAAGATCTTTCGTAGCCGACGGTACCTGCCATTGGCTCGCTGGCGGCCGGACGCTTTGCGCTTCGCCAAGCACGCGGCCCGCTTGCAGGCGTTAGGCATAAGCACCCCTGCTATCAAAGAGTGTTGCTGGATCGACCATACACAGGCGATAAGCGCGTGCTTGTATGCACCTCTTCAAGGTACGTCACTAGACAAACTGTTTTTGAGTTCCCGCTTAGACTTTGATGCACTACTGCCAAGACTGGCCAGCTACATCTGTCATTTACATCAACTCGGCATCTATTTCCGCTCTCTGCACTTGGGGAACGTATTGCTCACTGCCGATGGAAATTTCGGTTTGATCGATTTCTTGGACATGCGTTTCAAGCGTCGCCCGCTCGGCTCAAGAATGGTTCGGCGCAATTTTCAACATATGCACAGCTACCTACTACGCCGCAAAGTCCAAGGATTTCCCTGGGAGCAGCTGATGGAGCACTACGCCCACGCCAGGAAGGCTTCGAATTAACAGGAAATCCTTGTTGACTCTAAATATCTAGTACGGCACCGACGCCTCTCTGGCCGATTTTCTCTAACCGGCAATCACCATGCTTAACTTCTCTAGAGATTTGTAGCGCTACCGATGACTCGCGTCCGACGGCATCTCTACAGGGTGATGCCGTGTAGAGAAATACAAAAGAAACAATGGAATCCAAAAACAAAACCACTCGATAGAAGGTCGGCCTAGCAGCATTCGCCCATTGGTTGACAAGCAGAGCAATCCAAAGATAAGCCACAGCAGGAAGAACATACCGCGGCGACTCGAAATGGAATCTTTAGTAAGATAGAACAGTACACTCAGAAACAGACCGCCACCGATCAAGCCGCCAACCCTGAACACTTCAAGCACCGAAGCGTGCGAATGGGTGACAGATACATTCGGCAAAATTTCAATATTCGCGTTATGACCGAACCCTTGCCCAAAAAATAAACTATAGCGAACCTGTTCCAGCGCCTGCCCCCAAATCTCCAGTCGATAATTTGGCGCTGTTGCGCGCTGCATGGCTATAGAGAAAACGTCCGTCGTTAACATAATCGCCAAAGCAGCAAGACAACCGAAAACCAGCAATAAAACATCTTCACGACTTCTTCTACAGAAAGACAGGAGTAACAACGTTGCAAATAACGCCAACATCGGACCACGGCTTTTCGTCAAAAACACAAGTACCACGCTGACCGCCATTAACAGCACCAGTCCCAACTGTATGTGCCTCGGCTTATTTGGAAGCAACCACCAGGCAGCCAGAACCAAGACACTGAGGTATATCGCAGATGAAATTGGATTACTTACTCCCCAGCCACTCAGACTTTGAAAGGAGCTTCTGCTGGCTAACAAAGCGACGAAATCTGGGCCTTTCCAAAGGATCATCAGGGTATAAAAACAAGCGGCAGCGGAGCCAATCCAAACAATAAATCGCGCCATAGTATCAGGAGAAAATCGGCTACTCGCCGCCTCGGCCCCGAGCATCAAGCAGAGGATGCTGAGGCTGAATTTAAGAGCATCCTCCAGAGACTCGGCAGCCTCGCCTGACCATAACGAACTCAGCGAAAAATAGGCCAGAAACGCAAGCACCGTAACCAAGGGGCGGGTATTTGCACGAAGCAACGACCCAAACCGTACAAATAACAATAACGATGGCACTGCGACAAGCATGTAGAAAACCGTTTTCTGACGACTACTCGCCAAGAAAAAAGAACTTGCTAAAAACACCACGAACCCCGCCGCAGCCCATCTTCGCGCGATATCCACAGCGTTCTCGCGCACGAAACTTACCAACCCCATATCCCAACCTCAACCGATAACGAATTTTTTAATTAAATAAAGAGAATACTTAAATGCAGACAGCCTAAATAGTTTCCGCCAACTTCGTCCGCTCTATATCGGCCGGCAGTTCCGCCCCACAGGCAAGAGCCTCCAAAGTAGCAATTGTTCTTTCTAGCCCCTTAACACCACCCGCCAAATGAAAACCGGCAAAATCCTCGGCACGGGCAACATGCCGCAGATAGTCCTGCTCAATCGATTGAATGCGCTCCTGCAACACAACGGCACTCTTAACCGCGGGACCGAAAAATCGTTCCTGCTCAAAAATTTCTTTCTCCCGACATGTATTAACGTAGATTGTCGGACGCCGAGCCAGGCCTGCCTCTATAACGGCATTGGACATAAAGCTGATTGCAATAGAAGCTTGCTCAAGCGCTTTCTCCAACGGGCAACTCGCCGGCAATACCTCAATATTTGGTTGTTCCGACGCCACCTGAATCCAAAACACCATACGGCTTCGTGGGTGCCCCTTGATCAGAACACGGCGCTCTGGATGCTCTGCCGCCCACTCTGTTATCAATCGATAATTTTGCAGATAACAGGCTTCTTTCTCCTTATCAGGGCCAACGCCTAATACCAGGAGTGCTTTCAACGAAGGAGACGCCGCCGGCAGATCAAATGCGGAATCAATCATATGAGAGCCCGCCAGTAACACGGTGGAGGTACCAAAACGCAGTGGGCGCCTGATCAACGCCTCCTCCGAACTTTTCCCAAACAACAGGTAATAGTCATAGTCGTTCATGCCCAGTCGCCTGGACTTTTCAACGGTCGAGGCATGCGCCAGATGCACCAATAGTCTTCGTCGCTGATTAAGCGACAAGCGCATGAAGGGAGCACAGAGGCTGCCATTACGATCATTGATCAGCAAGCGCGGATCATGCCGCTGTACCAGCCACTCGGCGTAGGCGGCGTAGCCGAAGTAACGAAGTGGCACAGGCTGTAGCGGGCGGGCCAGCAGTTGCTGGGCGATAACACTGCGTGGCTCCTGATGAGCAGACTCAACCAGATTGTGACCACGGGATCGCAGCGTTTCGATCAAACGCTTCTTACGCTGCAGCGGAATGACCTTAGGCGAGCCCTGTAGCAGTAAAAAGTCGCAAGACTCTGAAATAGCCCTGGAATTCGGCATAGCGAGATGTGCGCGAATACCGAAGACGATATCCAATAGCGCGTCACGACTGTAACGCAAGGCACTACCGAGCAATCCATGCCGCTCACGCAGCAACAACCAACGATAACGATCCAACGCCCGCGCCTTGGCGGCCCAGGCTCCTGCCGCGGGGATCTCCGGCTGGTTAGCGGTCGCCACGTCAGTCACCGGCGCGCAAGGGCGCGATCAGCGGCAACGCCCAGAATCGGCGAGTTATAGCTTCATCCGAAAACTGCTCGCGCAACCTCGCTTGCATGGCCTCGGTACAAGCCCGGCGTTGCGCGGCATCCAGTTGCGCCATATGCAGCAAACCTTGAGCCAGCGCGTCGTCGTCCGCCAGGGGAAACAGCACGCCGACGCCCTCGACCACTTCGCGCGCGCCGCCGCAGGCGGTGGCGAGCAAGGGCACGCCGGCGGCCATGGCCTCCAGCAGAACCATGCCGAAAGGTTCGTGATCGGAACTCAAGGCGAAGACATCGAAAGCCTTGAAGTAGCGTTTGGCCTCGGGCACTTGGCCGAGAAACAGCACCTGCTGGCTTACGCCGAGCTCCCTGGCCAGGTCTTTCAGATCATCTTCCAAGCGCCCGCTACCCAGTATCGCCAGTACGCTTCCAGTGGGAAGCCGAGGCTGGGCCTTGGCGAAGCCGCGGATCAAAGTGGCTTGATCCTTGTCGGGGTGCAGGCGCCCGACGTTGCCGACGATCCAGGCATCGGCCGGCAAGCGCAGCTCGTCACGCGCGACCACGCGACTCAGCTGGCTGGCTTGCAACTGCGCCACATCGATGCGGTTGTGCAACGCCTCGATGCGCTCGGCCGGCCACCTGGGGAGACAGCGGCGGATATCGTCGCGCACCGCCTCGGACACACCGAGCAAACTCACGCGACGGCGAAACGCCTGGGCGAATAACCGCCGCGGCCAGCGCTGGTAGACGCCGAAGGCGTGATTGACCCCGATAATCGGCAGGGCGGTGGCCAGCGCCGCGATATACAGCGGCTTGAAGCGGTGCGCGAGGCACAGGGCGAAAGGCCGCGAGCGGGCGATCGCGCGCAAGTCGCGGATCGCCCGCAGCTTCAGCCCGCGAATATCCTTGGAGTGGTAATCGAGGAACAGCACCTCATCGGAGGCGCAGCCGGCGGCGACCTCCGGATCGGGCGCGCCAGTGAGAAAAACCGTGAGCACCTTGTAGCGGGTGCCGGCGAACAGGCTGGCGTACTGACGGGCGCAATCCAGAAAAGGCCCGTCATAACCATGGCAAAACTGCAGCACCCATGGTTGTTCGGCCGCTGTCGTCTCAGAGCTGCTCATACCAATCCTTGCCGTCCTTGACCACCAGAATGTCTTCCATGATCAGGTATTGCAGGTCGGAGCCGTAGAACATGTTCAGCGCATCGGTGGGCGAGCAGATCATCGGTTCGCCGCGGCGGTTCAGCGAGGTGTTCAGCGACACGCCGTTACCGGTGAGCTTCTCCAGCTCGAGCATCATGTCGTAGTAGCGCGGGTTGTATTCGCGTTTGAGCACCTGGGCACGGGAAGTGCCGTCTTCGTGCACCACTTCGCTGACGCGGGTCTTCCACTCTTCATTGACTTCGAAGGTGAAGGTCATGAACGGGCTCGGATGGTCGACCTTGAGCATCTGCGGGCCGACGGTGTCGAGCATCGACGGACAGAAGGGGCGCCAGCGTTCGCGGAACTTGATCTGTTCGTTGATACGGTCGGCCACACCCGGAATGCTCGGGCAACCGATGATCGAGCGACCGCCGAGGGCGCGCGGGCCGAACTCCATACGGCCCTGGAACCAGGCCACCGGATTGCCCTCGACCATGATCTTGGCGATGCGCTGCGGCATGTTGTCGATTTGCTTGAATACTGGTTTGCTCGGGTGGCGGGCACAGGCGGCGATCACGTCTTCGTTGGAGTAGGACGGGCCGAGGTAGACGTGCTCCATCTTCTCCACCGGCACGCCACGCTGGTGCGACACATAGGCCGCGGCACCGACCGCGGTACCGGCATCGCCGGAGGCGGGCTGAACGAACAGTTCCTTAACATCGTCGCGGGCGATGATCTTCTGGTTCAGCTTGACGTTCAGCGCGCAGCCACCGGCGAAGGCGATCTTGCCGGTCTCGCGGATGATGTCGCCCAGGTAATGTTCCATCATCTGCAGCGCCAGCTTCTCGAACAGCGCCTGCATGCTGGCGGCGTAATGGATGTACGGATCATCGGCGATATCGCCGACGCGCTTGGGCCCCAGCCACTCGATCAGTTTCTTCGAGAAGTAGAAGCCCTTGCCGTTTTCCTTGTAGCGGCGCAGGCCGATAACGTTGGCGTACTCGGTATTGATGACCAGCTCGCCATTTTCGAACTTGGCCAGGCGCGAGAAATCGTACTTGCTGGCATCGCCATAAGGCGCCATGCCCATGACCTTGAACTCGCCGTCGAGCATCTCGAAACCGAGGAATTCGGTGATCGCGCCATACAGGCCGCCGAGGGAATCCGGGTCGAAGAATTCCTTGATCTTGTGAATCTTGCCGTTCTCGCCGTAGCCGAAGAAGGTGGTGGCGTACTCGCCTTTACCGTCGATGCCGAGGATCGCGGTCTTCTCTTTGAAGCCGGAGCAGTGGTACGCACTGGAAGCGTGGGCAAGGTGGTGCTCGACCGGCTCGATCTTGATTTTCTTCGGGTCGAAACCCAGCTGCTCCAGGCACCAGACGATTTTGTTGCGGTAGCGCTTGTAGCGGCGGTTACCCATCAGGATCGCATCAAGGGCGCGGTCCGGGGCGTACCAGTAGCGCTTGGCGTACTTCCAGCGCGCTTCGCCGAACAGGCTGATCGGCGCAAAGGGGATCGCCACCACATCGACATCCGCGGGGGTGATCCCGGCCTGTTCCAGGCAGAATTTGGCCGACTCGTAGGGCATGCGGTTCTTCGCGTGCTTGTCGCGCACGAAGCGCTCTTCTTCGGCGGCCGCGATCAACTTGCCGTCGATGTACAGGGCAGCGGAAGGATCGTGACTAAGGGCGCCGGACAGGCCGAGAATGGTCAATGCCACTGGTTTTGCCTCTATTTCGAGCAGGTGCCTGGCACCTGCGGTATGCGTTGGTCGAGCAGCTTGAACAGCGCGGAATCGGCTGGCCAGTTGCGTAAAAAGCGTGCGCGGTCGCGGGCATAGGCCTTGGCGAAACTGCGTTCGTCGTGGTGCTGCTGCATGGCGTCGAGGTCGATCAGCGACCAGCGCGCCAACTGTTCATCCCAGAGCAGGTTGTAGCCCTTGAAATCACCGTGGCTGATGCGTTCGCGCAGCAAGGCGGCGAACAGACGATCGAGCGCCAACAGGTCGGATTCCGGCGGCAAAGCCTGCCCTTCTTGAGCCAAGTAGGGCTGAAAGCGCGCGATTATATCCTGCCCGTCGCAATATTCGGTAATCAGGTAGGCACGCCCGCGCAACCAGCAGCAGCGCCGCTCCACCACCGCCAGCGGCCGCGGTGTGGATATGCCGAGCAGTTGCAGGCGATGACCTTCGACCCAGCTGTGCCAGGCGCGACTCGGCCGCCAGAAACGCTTGAGCCAGTGCGCCAGGTGTTTGATGTTGTAGCGTTTGCTCACCAACGCGCGACCGCCCAACTCGACCCGTGCCACGGTGGCGGAGCCGCCGGTCTTGTAGATGTGCCCCTGCTCGGTCAACAGATCGAGGTTGTTCAGCAGTGGTTCCAGATTTTTTTCGTCTTCGCGGCGCACGATGCGCAGGCCGAAGGCCCCCACCTTGGCGGAAAACAGGCTGCAATCGCGGCCGAGCTTCTTCAAATAGTCGCGCCAACGCCAGCGCCGAACCTTGGCGACATGCTCAAGCAAGGCCTCCAACGGCAGAGCATGTTCGCCATTGGCCAGCAGGTAATGCACCAACAGCTCTTCGGTATGGGGCTCCAGCTCGGTCGGCAATTGGGCGAAGAACACCCCGAGGTTCTCCAGCACCTTGTCGCGCGACAGCGGCTGGCCGGGCACCTCGGCGCGCACCCCGCCGCCGTCGATGATAAATAGCTGATCACCATGGCGCAGCAGGTTGTCCAGGTGCAGGTCGGCCTGCCACAGGCCCTTACCGTGCAGCTGGGCGATCAGGTTCAGGGCCTCGCCGAGCACCATTTGTTGGCCGTCGGACAGCGGTGTTTGTTGCTCGACCGCACGCCAGGCATCCCACAGGCTTTCGGCACCGTCGAGGTAGTCGAACAGCAGCCAGCCGCCCTCGCCTTCGCGCAAGCCGTCGGCCAGCAGCGCCGGGGTATTCAAGCCTTGCTCGGCCAGCCAGCGCGCGCCTTGCAGCTCACGCTGAAAATGCCGCGCGGCGTTGTCGCCCACGACCAATTTCGCCAGCACCTTACGTCCACGCCATTCGGCCAGGCCGACATAGCGCTGCCCCGGCAGCACCCGTAACAACTGTTCAAGCCGCAGGGTCGCCGGGCCCGCGGCATCCGCCAATTCGACCTGCAACGGCAATGCGGGGCTGCGGCCGGCTTGACTCAATTCGACCAGGTTCACCGGCGGGCATCCTTATTGTTGCGCCGCGCACCGAGGCGCTGCAGCCAATGCGCGATATCGTCGCCCTGGGGTAGATAGGCAGTCAGCAATTCGCGCACTTCAACCTCGCTCCAGACGCTGGCGCGGCGCAGCAAGGGCTCCAGGTCCTTGATCCGCTCGCGCTCGCCGAACAGCAGCGGGCGAATCTTTTCCAGATCGATCAAGCGCGCCTGAAACGCCCCGCCGCTCTCTTTGAGGCCGTCTTCCTTGAGAAAGATATGCTTGGGATAAAAACATCCGTGTAACTGACCGGCCGCATGCAGGCGCTTAGCCAACTCGGCACAGGCACGCAGAATAGCCGCGCGCTCGCTTTGTGGTCGCGACTGCCAGCTGGGCAGGAGGCTATCCAGGTCGCACCAACCATCCAAGGCGCGGGTCAGCAGGATCGCCCGGCGCTCGCCCGCCACTCGCCGCTCGGCGAAAAACGCGGCCTCCAGCGCGGGAATAGCCAGTGCCTGAAAACGCTGGATATTGCGGAACTCGCGGGTGAACGTCGGTTCGCCGAAGGGGCGCAACAGGCTGCGAGCCAAATGATTGCTCTGCCGCTTGAGGTAAAAAGCCGCCTCGCCCAGATCCAGGCGATACACGCTGCTCCAGCCGCCACGCTCGGTATTGGGCTCATCCACCGCTTCCAGCTGCAGCGCCCAGAGCGCGTCAAAGCTGGCCAGGCCATGTTGCTCGAGTAATGCGCGATCCTGCGCGGCAATGAAGTCCGTCATTCCCTACCCTCAAAAAAATCGACGATTTGCCTGATCTGCGCCTTGTCGCCACCCTGCAAGCTCGCGCACCCGCGGTATTGCAGATAAAAGCGCAAGCGCTGGCTGCGCGACAGCTTGTACTTGGCGATCTTGTCGAGACAGGCCAGATCCTTGGTCATGCGATAGCGCAACAACGGCCCCCACCAGAATGCGCCGGTAGGGCAATCGATAAAGAACAGCTCGGCCTGATCGTTGACCAGCAAGTTGCGCCACTTCAAATCGTTATGGGTGAAGTGATGGTCATGCATAACGCGCGTGGCGCGGGCCAACTGGCGACTGACGCCATCCACCCAGCACGAATCGCGCAAGCGCGGATCGTCACGTTTGGCCAGCAGCGCCAGATCTTCGGTACCGGCCAATTCGCGGGTGATCAGCGCGCCGCGAACGAACCGTCCACACTGGCGCTCCAGCCCATAGGCAACCACGGCAGCGGTCGGCACCCCCCACTTGGCGAAATTTTTCAGATTCTGCCATTCGGCCTTGACCCGCGGCCGCCCCAGATAGCGGCGCAAACCCTTGCCCGCGCCCCAGTAGCGCTTGACGTAATAGCGCACACCGTCGCGCTCGATACGGATCACTTCGGAGAGTGGGTCTTTGGTCAGACGCTCGCCTTGCAGGGCGAATACCGCTTCCAGGCTGCCGAAGTCGGCGAGCAATGCCCGGTACTCGTCAACGAGTATCCAGCTGGCCATTAGCGCGAGTCACTCTGCGAAAGCGATCCAACTTCAGGGGTATAGGCACCAAGCGCTTTGACAATCCGCCCGACCTGCACGAAAGGCCGCCAGATGTAATCGCCATTCAGCCACTTAAAACGAAAACGCGGAGCCAATACCATTCCCTGGGTGTTAAAACCTGGACGCCAGACGAAACTTTCATGACGACGAGCAATGGTGAAAGTGCGCAAACCCATCATTGACCCCAAGTGACCGCCACCGGAGTCATTGCTGATCACCGCAAGGGCGTCCGCCATATGGGCCATCAGCGCCCCAACATCGCCGAAGCTGAATACAGGAAAGCCAACGAAGTAGGCCTTCAACGCCTCTTCCTCGGACGGCATGCCGATAAATTCAACTTGCCAACCGAGCTTCTGCAGGCGACGAGCCAAGCGCAAGAAGCCACCCATGGAGTAGTTTTTCTTGCTGTGCGGCGAGGTCGGAAAAATAAGCACCCGATTGCCCGGCTCACGGCGCAGACTTGGGGAAACCATACCCAAGGAATCGATCACAGGAATGCCATACACCGTCTCGACATACCGATCGATCCATTCGCGCATTGACAACCCGGCTCGCGAGTCCAGGCAGAACGGCATGCTGGCGGCTTTGAAGCACAGTTCGCCGACCATTAGATCGCGCCCATGCAGGGGAATGTTCTTAGGCAGTTTTTTCGCCGTGACATAGGCAATATTCTGACGCTCCAGGCAGCGTTCGCGCTCGACTGCGTCTTGGGGCAAATAATTGAAATAGGCAATTACCAGGTCGCACTCACCGGCCAATTGCCACAGATCCATCTGCCCAACCGGCTCGATCTGCAACCAATTAAAAAACTCCCGGGCCGGAAACAGCGGATTAGAAAAAAAGCGCACCTGCGCACCGGCTTGGTGGAACTGCCAGGCCAGATGCAGATAGAGGGTCACATCGCCCAACGCATTGGGCGGTAGCACTGCGACCGTCAGACCCTGGAATTTCATACACAACCCCTTTTAATAATTCGACACGACAGGTACTCCGCCTATCGCCAATTACAACGCCCCGCCATAACGCTGCTTGCGCGCGTAAAGCTTGTCCGCCTTGCGCTGCAGCCAGGCGAGCGAGGATGCCTCGTCGCGCAGGGTCTGACGTAGCGATTGCTGGCCCTTCAATTCGGCAAAGTAATCGCGCAGAAAACGCAGCGTGTCGCGCCGGGTCAGGCCGATATCGAGTATCGAGTAATACAGCGCCGCCAGGTCTTTGTTGCGCCAGCGCAGCGGCACTGCAACGCGGCTCTGGGCGCGGTGCAGATCGATTAGCGACAAGCGAAAGCTCTCGGCAGTTACGGGCTTATCGGTATGCAGCAGAAAATGGCAGATATAGCAGTCGCGGTGGTTGACCCCGGCGCGATGCATGCGTCCGGTCATGCGCGCCACCTCGGCAATCAGGGCGTGCTTGAGTGCGACTGGCGGCGGCGTACGCGGCCAGTCCATGCAGAAATCTTCCAGGCTGATGGTCGGCGCCAGTTCCTCGGTGACGATAAAGGAGTGCTGCGCCGCCGGGTTGCTGCCGCATTCGCCATAGGCCACCGCGGTCATGGTCGGCACACCGACCTCGTGCAGGCGGCGAATCGCCTGCCATTCCTGGCGCGCACCCAATACCGGCAGTTTGCCGGTGAGCAGGTTCTTGACGATTTCACCCCAGCCGATGCCGCGGTGGATTTTGACGAAATAGCCGCGCCCGGCGACTTCGGTGCGCAGGGTACGGCGGCCTTCCAGCTCGCGATAGACCTGGCCTTGCAGGGCCTCGACCGCGGCAAAGGCGTCGCGCCCGGCCCACAGGGTTTTAAAGGGTTCGGCCAGCACCAGCTTCATGAACGCGTCGCCAGGATAATGTCGGCCGCGTGCTGCGGCATGGAGTAGAGGTCGGCGCAGTCGGCATAGGCCAGGCCGTTACGCCCCCAGAACGCGCGACGCTGGTCGTCGGCGAGCATCTCGGCGAGGACCTGATTGAGCTGTTCCTGGGCGAAGGGACTGGGCAGCACCCGCCCGGCGTCCGCTTCGGCGATATAGTGGGCATAGCCGCAAACATCGGTGACCAGCACCGGCAGCCCCGCCACCACGGCTTCCAGCAGCACGGTGCCGGTGTTTTCGTTATAGGCCGGGTGGATCAGCAAATCGGCGCCGAGGAGGAAGCGCGGAATATCGTTGCGGCCTTTGAGTATCTGCACCTGCTCGGAGATTCCCAGCGCCTTGGCCTGCAGTTGGAAGGCGCGCGGGTCGTCCTGGCCGATGGCGATCAGCCGGCTGCGCTTCTTCAACTCGCGCGGCAACGCGGCGAGGGCTTTCAGGCTGCGGTCCAGGCCTTTGGTCTTGAAGCCCGAGCCGATCTGCACCAGCAACAGATCGTCATCCGCCAAATTGAATTCGCTGCGGAACTCGGCGCGGATCTGCGCGGCATTGGCCGGGGCGCGACGATCCTGAGCGATGCCCGGCGGCAGCAGATGAAAGCGCTGCCGCGGGGTGTGGTAGTGCTTGATGAACAGCGGTTGCTGCACTTCGGAAATCATCAGGATTTCGGTCTTGGCGTCCGGGGCGAACACCGCGCGCTCGTAGTCGGCGAAGTGTTTGTAGCGCCCCCAGCGACGGTAGATCGGGTTGCGCAGGGTCTGTGCTTTGTTTTCGAAGCAGCCGTCGGCGGCGTAATAAACATCCAGCCCCGGCATCTTGTTGAAGCCCACCACCCGGTCCACCGGGCGCTTGGCCAGATCGACGGCGATCCAGGCGCTGAGTTTCTCGTTGCGCTTGTGATTGAACAGCGCCTTGACCGGCACCACCACGACTTCGAAGCCAGCCGGCACCTCGCCTTCCCAGATCGGCGTATACACGCGAATGGCATGGCCGCGCGCCTGGCACTCCAGCGCGATGCGCATAAAGTCGCGCTGCAAACCGCCATAGGGGAAATATTTGTAGAGGATAAAAGCCAGTTGCATCAGGCGCGCCCTTCACTCGTGTAGCCCGGACGAAATCCGGGGAAAATTCTCGGCAGCGACATCAAACGGCTTCCTCGGCCAATAGCAAAGCTTCCAACTCGGTTGCCACCCGCTGGGGCGTCAGAGTATCGAAGCAGGGCTTGTGACGGTCGCCCAAACCGGCATCCGGGCCGGTGGCGCACAGGTGAATCTGCGAGCGGCCGTAAGCCCCGACCCGGCCCGGCCGGGTCGGACCATAAAGCGAAATGCTCGGTACATCCAGCGCCGCCGCCAGGTGGCCCAGACCGGTGTCCACCGCCACGCAAGCGCTGGCCCCGGCGATCACCTTGGCCACGCCAGCCAGATTCAGCTTGGGCAGCACCGCGACGTTAGCCAGACCGGCGGCCAGGCGTTCGGCACGCGCGCGCTCGTCGGCATTGCCCCAGGGCAAACGAATCGCCCAGCCCTGGGCGCTCATGTGCTCGGCCAGGTCGCGCCAATTGGCTTCCGGCCAATGCTTGCTCGGCCAGGTGGTGCCATGCAGAAACAACAGGTAGGGCTGGGTCACTGCGCCGGCCAGTTGTGCCCGGTTCAGGCCGTAGTCGCCGACATCCTGCGGCACGGGATAGCCCAGCGCCTCGGCGAACAGCTGACGCACGCGCTGCAGCGCGTGCTGTTCGCGCGGCACCGCGTAGGTGCGGTCGTACAGGCGACTGGCAAGCGGTTCGCGCGCGGAAAAGCGATCCAGCCCGGCAACCGGCGCCTTGACGTATCGGGTCAACCAGGCGCTTTTCAGCAGGCCCTGGGCATCGATCACCAGGTCGTAGCGGCTTTCCTTCAGGCGCTGTTTGAAGCGCGTCCACTCGCCGCTCCGAAGGGTCTGCCAGAGGTGCTTACGCCAACGGCGGATCGCCACCGGAATCACCTGGGCGACGGCCGGGTGCCAGGCGGGAATCTCGGCGAAGCCTTCTTCCACCACCCAATCGAACTGGATGCCGGGTATCGCGCGCGCGGCATCGGTCAATGCCGGGAGCGTATGGATGACGTCGCCGAGCGAGGAAGTTTTAACCAGTAGAACCCGCACTATTGGACCTCTAGCGGATCGGCCACCAGGCGATCGAGCGCCTCGATCACCGTGCCCGACTTGAGTTCACGCAGGCAGTTGTAATGGCCGAAGCGGCAGGTGCGATCGAAACAGGGGCTGCATTCCAGGCCCAGACGGACGATTTCCACCTGATCGGCCAGCGGCGGAGTAAAGCCAGGCGAGGTGGAGCCGTAGACCGCCACCAACGGGCGATTGAGCGCCGCCGCCACATGCATCAACCCGGAATCGTTGGAAACCACGGCGCCGGCACAGGACAGCAGGTCGATCGCCTCGGCCAGGCTGGTCTCGCCGGCCAGGTTCGTCGCTTCCTCGCGCAAGCCGGGAATCAGACGCATGCGAATTTCTTCGCCGACCGGGTGATCGTTCTTCGAGCCGAACAGCCATACCTGCCAGCCAAGACGGATCTTCGCCTCGGCGACCCGGGCGTAATGCTCGCTCGGCCAGCGCTTGGCGATGCCGAATTCAGCGCCGGGACAGAGCGCCAGCACCGGGCGATCCAGGCTCAGACCGAACTTAGCCAACGCCGCATCGCGGCTGGCCGGCTCGATCCGCAGTGCCGGTCGTGGATACGGCTGGGGCAGCTCGGCACCCGGCTCGTAGGCCAACGCCATAAAGCGCTCGATCATCAGCGGGTAGCGTTCTTTATCCAGAATGCGCACGTCGTTGAGCAGCCCATAGCGCATTTCGCCCTTCCAGCCGGTACGCGCGGGAATACCGGCGAAAAACGGTACCAGGGCGGATTTCAGCGAGTTGGGCAGCAGAATCGCCTGATCGTATTGGCCAGCCAGCGACTTGCCGATCTTGCGCCGGGTCGCCAGTTCGAGCACGCCATGGCCCAGCGGAAAGCTCAGGGCCTGCCGCACTTCGGGCATGCGCTCGAGTATCGGCCGGCTCCAGTCGGGCGCCAACACATCGATTTCACAGTCCGGGTGGCGCTGTTTCAGGCAGCTGAACAGCGTCTGCGCCATCACCATGTCGCCCACCCAACTGGGGCCTACGATCAGTATTTTCATGCGGTTTCCAGAAACGACCAAGGAGGCTTACGCCTCCCGGACAGACTCAACGCTTAACTATCGGCAGCGCCATCCGATGGGTATCGCCATGCTCCACCCATCCTGCGCAGCCGAATGTTTATTTAACCAGCGTGCGCCATTCGGCGTGGTTGGCGGTTTTGCCGGTCACCAGGTCGAAATAGGCGGTTTGCAGTTTCTCGGTCACCGGGCCACGGCGGCCGGCGCCGATCTGCCGACCATCGACTTCGCGAATCGGCGTGACTTCGGCGGCGGTGCCGGTGAAGAAGGCTTCGTCGGCGATATACACCTCATCGCGGGTGATGCGCTTCTCGACCACCTGGATGCCATGCTCGGCGGCCAGGGTCAGGATGGTGTTGCGGGTGATGCCGTTCAGGCAGGAAGTAACTTCCGGGGTGTAGATCACGCCGTTACGCACCAGGAAGATGTTCTCGCCCGAGCCTTCGGCCACGTAGCCTTCGGTATCCAGCAACATGGCCTCGTCGGCGCCGCCGGAGATGGCTTCCTGCAGGGCCAGCATCGAGTTGATGTAGTTGCCGTTGGCCTTGGCGCGAGTCATGGAAATGTTGACGTGGTGGCGGGTGAAGGAGCTGGTGCGCACCTTGATCCCGACTTGCAGGGCTTCGTCGCCCATATAGGCGCCCCAGCTCCAGGCGGCGACTATCACCTGCACTTTCAGGCCGCTGGCGCGCAGGCCCATAGCTTCGGATCCGTAGAACACCATGGGGCGGATATAGGCGCTTTCCAGGTTGTTCTCACGCACGGCGGCGCGGGTGGCTTCATTGATTTCGTCTTTGGAGAAGGGAATCTTCATGCCCATGATATGGGCCGAGTCGAACAGCCGGTCGGTGTGCGCCTGCAGGCGGAAAATCGCCGTGCCGTCCGGAGTGTCGTAGGCGCGCACGCCTTCGAATACGCCCATGCCGTAGTGCAGCGTGTGGGTCAGCACATGGGTGGTCGCGTTGCGCCACGGCACCAGTTCGCCGTCATACCAAATCACGCCATCACGGTCGGCCATCGACATAGTTGCCTGCTCCTTAAATTCGGTCGCTACATTTATTCGGTAGCTAGATTAGTTCGATTGCTACGTTAATCCGGTTATACGTTTCGCTCGGTACAGCGTAGTCGATCGCAAGTCGCGCCCGACCGCCTCAACTCAAGCCCAGCTCCCGCCAGATGCGCATCACGTCGCGTCGTTGCTCCTGGAACTGATCGCCGCCGACCACCCCCGGCTGTTTTTGCAGGGCCTGACGGTGCGCGGCCGAACGGTAGGCTTTGTAAATGTCCTGCAGCAAGCGGGCATCCTCGCCCGGCAACAAACCGACACGCTCCAGCCCTTCCAGAATGCGGATGTTATCGGTGAACTCCAGCAGTACCGGGTACTGTCGCGACCACGCCAGGGCCGCGTATTGCACCATAAATTCAATATCGACGATACCACCGGCGTCCTGCTTCAGATCGAACGGGGCCGTGGCCTCGAAGGCGTTGGCCGCGGTGCCGGCGGCGGTGGTCTTGCTGCCGAGGTTGTCGCGCATCTTCGCGCGCATCTCGCTGACCTCGACACGCAGCTTGTCCAGATCGCGCTCGCGCCCCAGAACCTGCGCCCGCACCGCCTCGAACGCCTTGCCCACCCGCGGACAACCGACCAGCACCCGCGCACGCACCAGCGCCTGGTGTTCCCAGGTCCAGGCCTCGTTCTCCTGGTAGCGCTCGAAGGCGCCGAGCGAACTGACCAACAAGCCCGCGGCGCCGGAGGGCCGCAAGCGCATATCCACCTCGTAAAGCTGGCCGGAATTGGTCTGTGCCGTCAGCAAGTGGATGATCCGCTGGCCCAGGCGATTGAAAAACTGCGCGCCGTCGATGGGTTTGGCGCCATCGGTTTCGGCTTGCGGGTCGCCGTCGTGGATAAACACCAGATCCAGATCCGAGCCATGGCCGAGCTCGATACCGCCGACCTTGCCGTAGCCGACGATGATGAAATCGGGGTCGCACGGGCTGCCGTCGGCACGCAAAGGCGCACCATGCTTGGCCACGGTCTGGCGCCAGGCCAACGCCAGCACCTGTTCGAGAATCGCTTCAGCTAGCCAGGTCAGGTAATCGCTGACCTTCATCAACGGCAGGCTGCCGGCGATCTCCGAGGCCGCCACACGCAGACGGTGGGCCAGCTTGAAGTGACGCAGCGCCTCCATCTGCTGTTCCAGGTCGTCCTCGGGGATGCGCATCAGGCGTTCGCGCAACTCGGCGGCCAACTCCGGCGCCAGCGGCGGTTTGAATAGACGCCCCTCGTTGAGCAGCTCGTCGAGCAGCAAGGGGAAGCGGGTGATTTGTTCGGCGATCCAAGGGCTGGCCGCACACAGCGTCATCAGCCGTTGCAGCGCGCCGGGGTTTTCCGTCAGCAACACCAGGTAGGCCGAACGCCGCGCAACCGCCTCGATTAGCGGCAACACCCGCTCCAGCACCAGATCGGGGTTGTCGTGCTCCACCGCCTGAGCCAGCAGCCGCGGCATAAAGGCATCCAGACGTTCGCGGCCGAGCCGCTGCATCGCGCGCACCTGGTTGCCGTTACGCAGCCCGGCCAGGCGCTGCCAGGCCGCCTGCGCATCGCTGAAACCCGCCTCGGCCAGTTGCCGGCAGGCGGCTTCTTCGTCCTGCACGTCCTCCCACAGCGGCAGCCACTCGCCACCGACCGCCTCGTCATCCGCGCTCTCGAGATCCTCGTCAGGGTCGGCGATTACCTGACGGAAATGCCAATCGACCCGACCGCGCCAGTGCATCAGCCGCTCGTGAAACGCCTGCCAGCTGTCGAAGCCCATGATAAAGGCGACCCGCGTCCGATCCTGGTCGTTGTCCGGGAGCATTTGCGTCTGCCGGTCGCCGATCGCCTGCAGGGCGTGTTCGGTGTAGCGCAGAAACTGGTAACCCTTGCGCAGCTCCTCGACCACCGCCGGCGGCAGATAGCCCTGCCCTTCGAGCGTCTTCAATACGCCGAGCAGCGGACGCTGCTGCAGGCTGAGGTCGCGCCCACCGTGGATCAGCTGAAACGCCTGAGCGATGAACTCCACCTCACGGATGCCGCCGGCGCCGAGTTTGATGTTCTCGGCCATGCCCTTGCGCCGCACCTCCTGCTGGATCAGCTGCTTCATGGTGCGCAGTGCTTCGATCGCAGAGAAGTCCAGGTAGCGCCGATAAACGAAGGGCCGCAGCATGTCCAGCAGGCGCGCGCCGGCCTGCTGATCGCCGCCGACCACCCGCGCCTTGATCATCGCGTAGCGTTCCCAATCGCGCCCCTGATCCTGGTAGTACTGCTCCAGTGCGTTGAAACTGAACACCAGCGAACCCGAGGAACCATAGGGCCGCAAGCGCATATCGGTGCGGAACACGAAGCCGTCGACGGTGATCGCATCCAGCGCCTTGATCAGTTTCTGACCAAGGCGGATGAAAAACTCCTGATTATCCAGCGGGCGTTTCACCCCCTCGGTCTCGCCGCCTTCCGGGTAGCCGAAGATCAGGTCGATATCCGAGGACAGGTTCAGCTCATGGGCGCCCAGCTTGCCCATGCCGAGAATCACCATATGTTGCGCCTGGCCGCTACGACGCCCGACCGGGGTGCCGAACTGCGTGCAGTGGCGCGGATAGAGCCATTGGTACGCCTGATCAATACAGGCATCGGCGAGGTCGGACAGGTCGCGGCAGGTTTCGATCAGATCGGCCTGACGGGTGATATCGCGCCAGATGATGCGCAGCTGCTGGCGATTACGAAAGCGCCGCAAGCGCTTGGCCAGCTCGTCTTCACCCTCGCAATCGGTCAGCGCCGCGACCAGTTGCTCGCGCAGCTCGCCACCGCGCAGGGCACGTTCGAGCAAGCCGCTATCGGCCAGGCTCAGCAACATCTGCGGGTCGCGCAAAGCGTGCTCGTTGACGAAATCACTGGCGGCGCAGACACGACGCCATGCCTCGTGCCGGGCATGTGGCCAGGCCGCAAAACTCGACGTCACAGCGTTGTCAAAACCCGCCAGGACTGCGCGCAAGGCTTGCTCGGCATTCAGTGCCAGGGATTCGAGGGTGACCGGCAAAGAGGCCAGCACGGGAAGGCTCATGGTCTATCCTTTTTCGGCGGGCTGCCCGACGCGGCAAATGCCCGAACTAGAGCGGGGAAAATCACGGACAAAAAAATAACTGTAGTTTTACTACCCGCATTTGTATCTCAGAGGCTGAAAAGAGCTTCAAAATGTAGTAAAACTACACAGAGCCGGCCCTATCCCCGGTCAAACCAAGAATTTACGCGGCCACTCACGAAGTCGGCCACGAACCCCAGGCCTCCGATTCTGGAAGCCTTTCCGCCCTGGAGCAAGCCATGCAAGACCTTGATCCCGTCGAAACCCAGGAATGGCTGGACGCGCTGGAATCCGTCCTCGACCGTGAAGGTGAAGACCGCGCACATTATCTGATGACCCGCCTCGGCGAACTGGCCACCCGTAGTGGCACCCAGTTGCCTTATGCGATCACCACGCCGTATCGCAATACCATCCCGGTAGGCCACGAAGCCCGTATGCCCGGCGACCTGTTCATGGAACGCCGCATCCGCTCGCTGGTGCGCTGGAACGCCTTGGCCATGGTGATGCGCACCAACCTGCAAGACCCGGATCTGGGCGGTCACATTTCCAGCTTCGCCTCCTCGGCGACCCTGTACGACATCGGCTTCAACTACTTCTTCCAGGCCCCGACCGACGAACACGGCGGCGACCTGATCTACTTCCAGGGCCACGCCTCGCCGGGCGTTTATGCCCGCGCCTTCATGGAAGGTCGGATTACTGAAGAGCAGCTCAACAACTTCCGTCAGGAAGTCGATGGCAAGGGGCTGTCGTCCTACCCGCACCCGTGGTTGATGCCGGACTTCTGGCAGTTCCCCACCGTGTCCATGGGCCTGGGCCCGATCCAGGCGATCTACCAGGCGCGCTTCATGAAGTACCTGGAAGACCGCGGCTATATCCCTGCCGGCAAGCAGAAAGTCTGGTGCTTCCTCGGCGACGGCGAGTGCGACGAGCCGGAATCCCTCGGTGCGATTTCCCTGGCTGGCCGCGAGAAGCTGGACAACCTGATCTTCGTCATCAACTGCAACCTGCAGCGCCTCGACGGCCCGGTACGCGGCAACGGCAAGATCATCCAGGAACTCGAAGGCGTGTTCCGCGGCGCCCAGTGGAACGTCAACAAGGTGGTCTGGGGTCGCTTCTGGGACCCACTGCTGGCCAAGGACAAAGACGGCATCCTGCAACGCCGCATGGATGAAGTGATTGACGGCGAGTACCAGAACTACAAAGCCAAAGACGGCGCCTTCGTGCGCGAACACTTCTTCAACAGCCCAGAACTGAAAGAGATGGTCAAAGACCTCTCCGACGACGAAATCTGGAAACTCAACCGTGGCGGCCACGACCCCTATAAGGTCTATGCGGCCTACCACGAAGCCGTGCACCACAAAGGTCAACCGACCGTGGTCCTGGCCAAGACCATCAAGGGTTATGGCACCGGTGCCGGCGAAGCGAAGAACACCGCGCACAACACCAAGAAGGTCGATGTCGACAGCCTGAAGAAATTCCGCGACCGCTTCGACATTCCGGTCAAGGACGATCAACTCGAAGACCTGCCATTCTTCAAACCCGAAGAAGGCAGCGCCGAGTACAAGTACCTGCACGAGCGTCGCGCCGCCCTCGGTGGCTTCGTGCCGCAGCGTCGGGTCAACAGCTTCAGCATTCCGACCCCGCCGCTGGATACCCTCAAGGCCATTCTCGACGGCTCGGGCGATCGTGAAATCTCCACCACCATGGCCTTCGTGCGCATCCTCGCGCAGCTGGTCAAGGACAAGGAGCTGGGCAGCCGCATCGTCCCGATCATCCCGGACGAAGCCCGTACCTTCGGTATGGAAGGCATGTTCCGTCAGCTCGGCATCTACTCCTCGGTCGGTCAGCTGTACGAGCCGGTGGACAAGGATCAGGTGATGTTCTACCGCGAGGACAAGAAAGGTCAGATCCTCGAGGAAGGCATCAACGAAGCCGGCGCCATGAGCTCCTTCATCGCCGCGGGCACCAGCTACAGCTGCCACAACCAGCCGATGCTGCCGTTCTACATCTTCTATTCGATGTTCGGTTTCCAGCGTATCGGCGACCTGGCCTGGGCCGCCGGCGACAGCCGCACCCGTGGTTTCCTGATCGGCGGCACCGCCGGACGTACCACGCTGAACGGCGAAGGCTTGCAGCACGAAGACGGCCACAGCCACATCATGGCCGCGACCATCCCCAACTGCCGCACCTATGACCCCACCTACGGCTACGAGCTGGCGGTGATCATCCGCGAAGGCACGCGGCAGATGATGGAAGAACAGCAGAACGTCTTCTACTACATCACCGTGATGAACGAAGCCTATCAGCAGCCGGCGATGCCCGCAGGCGCCGAAGACGGCATCATCAAGGGCATGTACCTGCTCGAGGAAGACAAGAAGGAAGCCGCGCATCACGTCCAGTTGCTCGGCTCCGGCACCATCCTGCGTGAAGTGCGCGAGGCGGCGAAAATCCTCCGCGAGCAGTTCAACGTCGGCGCCGACGTCTGGAGCGTCACCAGCTTCAACGAACTGCGTCGTGAAGGCCTGGCCGTGGAACGCAGCAATCGCCTGCACCCGGGGCAGAAGCCGAAGCAGACCCATATCGAGCAGTGCCTGAAAGGGCGTAAAGGCCCGGTCATCGCCAGCACCGACTACATGAAGCTGTTCGCCGAGCAGATTCGCCAGTGGGTGCCGAGCAAGGAATACAAGGTCCTGGGCACCGACGGCTTCGGCCGCAGCGACAGCCGCAAGAAGCTGCGCCACTTCTTCGAAGTGGACCGCAACTGGGTTGTCCTCGCCGCTCTCGAAGCCCTGGTAGACCGTGGCGAAATCGAAGCCAAGGTGCTGGCCGACGCCATCGCCAAGTTCGGTATCGACCCGGAAAAACTCAACCCGCTGGACTGCTAAGGAGCGAAACGATGAGTGAATTGATTCGCGTACCCGACATCGGCGGCGGTGAGGGTGAAGTGATCGAACTGATGGTGAAAGTCGGCGACCGCATCGAAGCCGACCAGAGCCTACTGACCCTCGAGTCGGATAAAGCCAGTATGGAAATCCCGGCGCCCAAAGCCGGCGTGGTGAAAAGCATCAAGGTCAAGCTCGGCGACAGCCTGAAGGAAGGCGACGAACTGCTCGAACTCGAAGCCGAGGGCGCCACCGAGTCCGCTCCCGCTCCAGCACCGGCCAAGGCGGCGGAGCCGGCGAAAGCCGAAACTCCGGCGCAGGCGCCAGCCGCTGCGGCGCCTGCGGCCAGCGCCAGCGTGCAGGATGTCCACGTGCCGGATATTGGTTCCGCCGGCAAGGCCAAGATCATCGAAGTACTGGTCAAGGCCGGCGACACGGTGGAAGCCGACCAGTCGCTGATCACCCTGGAATCTGACAAGGCCAGCATGGAAATCCCCTCGCCGGCTGCCGGCGTGGTGGAAAGCGTCGAGGTCAAGCTGGATGACGAAGTCGGCACCGGCGACCTGATCCTCAAGCTCAAGGTGGCCGGCGCCGCGCCTGCGGCTCCTGCTGCGGCCCCGGCAGCCGCTCAGGCGGTGCATAGCACTCCCGCTGGCGCAGCGCCCGAGGTGGTCGCCGAGGTCAACGCCATCGCCAAACTGTCGGCTGCGGCCGCCAGCGCGGCGGCTGCGCAAGTGCCGTCCAGCGGCAGCGCAGTGCACGCAGGCCCAGCGGTGCGTCAGCTGGCCCGTGATTTCGGCGTCAACCTGGCCGAAGTCAAAGGCACCGGCCCGAAAGAGCGCATCCTCAAGGAAGACGTGCAGCTGCACGTCAAAGCCATGCTGCAGAAGGCCAAGGAAGCGCCAGCCGGCGCAACCGGCGGCGCCGGCATTCCGCCGATTCCGGTGGTCGACTTCAGCAAGTTCGGTGAAGTCGAAGAAGTGGCGATGACCCGCCTGATGCAGGTCGGTGCCGCCAACCTGCACCGCAGCTGGCTCAATGTGCCGCACGTGACCCAATTCGATTCGGCCGACATCACCGAGCTGGAAGCCTTCCGCGTCGCACAGAAAGCCGTGGCCGAGAAGGCCGGGGTCAAGCTCACCGTGCTGCCGTTGTTATTGAAAGCCTGCGCCTACCTGCTCAAGGAACTGCCGGACTTCAACAGTTCGCTGGCGCCGAGCGGCAAGGCGATCATCCGCAAGAAGTACGTGCACATCGGCTTCGCCGTGGACACCCCGGACGGCCTGCTGGTGCCGGTGATCAAGAACGTCGACCAAAAGAGCCTGCTGCAACTCGCCGCCGAAGCCGCCGCTCTGGCGGAAAAGGCCCGCACCAAGAAACTCGCGGCCGACGACATGCAGGGCGCCTGCTTCACCATCTCCAGCCTCGGTCATATTGGCGGCACCGGCTTCACGCCGATCGTCAACGCGCCGGAAGTGGCGATCCTCGGCGTCAGCAAGGCGACCATCCAGCCGGTCTGGGACGGCAAGGCCTTCCAGCCCAAGCTGATGCTGCCGCTGTCGCTGTCCTACGATCACCGTGTGATCAACGGCGCCGCCGCCGCACGCTTCACCAAGCGCCTCGGCGACGTGCTGACGGATATCCGCACCATGCTTCTGTAACACCCGCTTCAACTTTCGAGCACGCCACGCTCGTACCCTCAACCCCGCCTCGTTGGCGGGGTTTTTTTTGCCTATTTCATAGAGCCAGGCGCGAGGGCCCTAGCCCTTCTGCAGATTGCGAATCAGAAAGCTCAGCGCCTTGGCCAGTTCGGCGGCGCCCTGGTGATCACGCACTATGGTCAACAACGGACGGCCGTCGGCCGGGTTGTTCAACACACAGCTGATACCCGAGAGCGGGCAGTCGTATTCGATAAAGGGATCGACCCCGTACAGGCTTATCCGCTGGTTGTGCACCGCCACGTTGCCGCTCTGCGGATCGCGGGTTTCTTCGCGCAACACCAACTCGCCTGGCGCGCCCAGCGCCAACTGGTAGATCAGATCCTTGCGTTCGGCCTGACCGACTTGATAGGCCGCACGCAAAGCGTAGGTCTTCAGCAGGTCGTTGCTGTGCGCGAGCAGCGCCTGGCGATCGCTCTCGGTCAGGTACAGGCGTTTGAGCTCCGTCAGGTAGCGCGCCTGCTCGGAACTGCTCAAGCCGGCGGAGGGCTCCGCAGCCCAGCCAGCCGTTGCCGCGAGACAGCCTCCCAGCAGCACGACGGTCATTAGTTTTCTTGTCAGTCGCAATCGCATGATGCACCCTTACCGATAGCTATAGTGAAGCGAGCCGAGACCTCGCTTCGATCAGCATACTGGAAGCCAGCCAATCGATGAAAAGCCATCCCGATGCCGCTAATAGTTTAGCGGCCGAGGTTGTGACGCAGTTGCCAGTGCCGGCACGGCTCGGCATGTTGCGTTTCGAGCGGCTCAACGAAGCCAGCTGGACCCTGTTGTTCCTCGACCCGGCCTGCGAACGCCAACTCGGCGTCGCCGCCACCGAACTCTGCACCCTGCTGGATTCGCCCTACGCCAGCCTGATGGAGCCCGAAGTGCGCCACCAGCTGCATGAAAGCATTCAGTTGCAACTCGTGCAGCAGACGCATTACCTGGTGCAATACACCCTGCATACGCCCCTAGGCCCCCTCGATTTTCTCGAACTGGGCGAACCCTACAAGCAGCATGGCCGCCATTTACTGCGCGGCTATCTGGTACAGGCGCAGGCGCCAGCGAAGGCCCACAACCCCTTGCAGCAACAGCGACGTCAGCAAGATCAGCTGCAACAAGCCCGCACTCGCGCGCAGCAGAACCTGATCGTGCGTCTGGCGCAACAACGTTACAGCGCTGCCGATCCGCTGGCGGAGGCCGCCCAACAAATCACCCGGGCCGCCTGCGAAATCTACGGTGTGGCCCGCGCCAGTATCTGGACCCTGCACGAACACAGCCTCGACCCGGTGGTGCTGTACCGTAGCGATATCCAGGCTCACGAATGTCCGGCGCCTATCGATATCAATCAATTTCCCGCCTACCTGCAAGCCTTAGAGGGCGGCCGGGCGATCGATGCGTATAACGCCCTTACCGACCCGCGCACCCGCGAACTACGCGATAACTACCTGATCCCCCTGGGTATTGGCGCCATGCTCGACGCCAGCATCCGCGTCGATGGCGAAGTGGTCGGCGTACTGTGCATGGAACACGTTGGCGCAGAACGCGTCTGGCAAACGGACGAGGTGGCCTTCGCCGGCGAGCTGGCAGACCAATACGCCCACGTGCTGAGCAACCAGCAAAGGCGCAGCGCCACCAGCGCGCTGCACCTGTTCCAACGCGCCGTGGAACAAAGCGCCAGCGCCTTTATTCTGGTCAACCGCAATGGCGAGGTGGAATACGTCAACTCGAGTTTCACCGCCATCACCCAATACGACGCCGACGAGGTCAAGGGGCGGCGTCTGACCGAACTGCCCGCCCTGGAAAACCTGAGCGGCCTGTTCGACGCCGCCCGCGCCAGCCTCGCGGAAAACAACAGCTGGCAGGGCGAATTCAAGAGCCTGCGCAAAAACCGCGAGCCCTATTGGGCGCAGCTGTCGATTTCCAAGGTGCATGCCGACGATGGCACCCTGACCCACTACATCGGCATCTATGAAGACATCAGCAAGAGCAAACAGGCGCAGCAACATATCGAGCGTCTGGCTTATGTCGACAGCCTCACCGGCCTGGGCAATCGCTACGCCTTCATCCGCAGCCTGAACCAACATTTCGCCGCCAGTGCGCCGCCGCCCGTCTGCCTGCTGCTGGTGGACATCGACAACTTCAAGCGGATCAACGACAGCCTCGGCCATCAGACCGGCGACAAGCTGCTGATCAGCCTGGCCGAACGGCTGTCCGCCAGCATCGACAGCGGCGGCATCCTCGCGCGCTTCGCCAGCAACGAATTCGCCATATTGATGGGCGTAGCCGACCTGGCCGCCGCTCAGCAACTGGCGCAACAGGTGCTGCACAGCCTCGAACAACCGATATTCGTCGACAGCCACCTGATCAGCTTCACCGGCTCGGTCGGCCTGGCCTGCGCGCCCGAACACGGTAACGACCCGCAAACCCTGATGAAACACGCGGGCATCGCCTTGCATAAGGCCAAAGCCAACGGCAAGAACCAGCTGCAGGTGTTCAACCAGACGCTGAACGCCGAAGCCAACTACAAGCTGTTCGTCGAGAACAACCTGCGGCGCGCGCTCGACCAGAGCGAACTCGAAGTCTATTACCAGCCCAAGCTGTGCCTGAAAAGCGGCCGGCTGCTCGGCCTGGAGGCGCTGCTGCGCTGGCACCACCCGGAAAAAGGCATGATCCGCCCGGATCAGTTCATCAGCGTCGCCGAAGAAACCGGGCTGATCATCCCCATCGGCAAATGGGTGGTACGCCAAGCCTGCCGCATGAGTCAGCAACTGAGCAAAACCGGGCTCGGCAACCTGCAAGTGGCGATCAACCTCTCGCCCAAGCAGTTCTCCGATATCGATCTGGTCGGCTCGATTGCGGCGATTCTGCACGAAGAACAACTCGACCCCGGCCTGCTTGAGCTTGAGTTGACCGAAGGCCTGCTGCTGGAAGCCACCGACGACACCCGCCATCAACTCAGCCGCCTGAAAAGCCTCGGCCTGACCCTGGCCATGGACGACTTCGGCACCGGCTACTCATCGCTGAGCTACCTGAAGAAATTCCCCATCGATGTGATCAAGATCGACCGCAGCTTTATCATGGACATCCCCGAGGACCAGGACGACATGGAAATCACCTCGGCGGTGATCGCCATGGCCCATAACCTCAAGCTCAAAGTCGTCGCCGAAGGCATCGAAACCGCCGCACAACTGGCCTTCCTGCGCCGGCACAACTGCGATATCGGCCAAGGCTACCTGTTCGACCAACCGATCGCCGGCAGCCAACTGGCCGATAGCCTGAAACGCTACCCTTGCCGGGGCTAGATGACCGCCCATGTGGGAGCCAGTTCGCTGTGGTCCGGCACACCGGCGTCCCCGGCCTCATCCAACACCCGTAACGCCGCGCCCACTGCGTGGTCTATTTGGAAAACCCGCCTGAAACGAGGAAACGGCTAATGGTTCTGCGCTCGCAAATTCTCGCCCACAAACTCGAACTGCCCAGCGCCGAGCAAGCCCTGCCCGGCCGCGACACCCCGCTGGCAGTGCCGGATGCCCACTACGTCAACGGCCACCCGCTGCAAGGGCCCTTCCCCGCCGGCCTGCAGCAAGCGGTATTCGCCATGGGCTGCTTCTGGGGCGCCGAGCGGCGCTTCTGGCAACAGCCGGGCGTCTGGACCACCGCAGTCGGCTACGCCGGCGGCCACACCCCGAACCCCACCTACGAAGAAACCTGCTCCGGCCTCACCGGCCACACCGAAGCGGTGCTGGTGGTCTTCGACCCCAAGCAAACCAGCTACGAGGCCTTGCTGAAGGTCTTCTGGGAAGCCCACAACCCGACCCAGGGCATGCGCCAGGGCAACGACATCGGCAGCCAATACCGCTCCGCGATCTACTGCTACAGCCCCGAACAACTGGCCGCCGCCCAAGCGAGCCAAGCACAATTCGAGGCCGAACTGACCAAAGCCGGCTTCGGCCCCATCACTACGGAGATAGCCGAAGCACCGCCCTTCTACTACGCCGAGGCCTATCACCAGCAGTACCTGGCGAAGAATCCGGGGGGATATTGCGGGCTGGGCGGGACTGGGGTTTGTTTGCCGGGGTAGCGCGTGTGGCTGCGCTCAGCTCGTAGGTTGGGGCTGAGCTTCGCGAAGCCCAACGAAGCAGACACAGGCAGCCACCAGAATTCGCTACGCCGCGGTGACTTCGCCGCTGCGGCCAACTACGTAATGATCGCCCAACAAAATGCCGAAAAGCGCACCAGATAGCACTGACCATGGAACCTCAGAGTCAGAACCGATTTACTTGACATCGACTCTACCTCTGAGTTCCCCTGACTCAGCAAGAATATCCGGGTAAGTTTGCTAATCTTGGAGTGAGTCGCCCAACTTTGCTTGCATGCCCTTAATTTTATTCATATCCCTCTCTACCTTTAAAATGTAGGAGGAAAATATTCCAAAGGTCACACAGAGGATAATTGGGATTATTTGATAAAGGCGGGACACTTTCTCTGAAAGTTCTGGACTGCCCATTTCGGCCCACGTAAACACTGCTATTACAGAAATGACGTATCCAGCTAAAACACCAAACTTCATTTCGAGCCCTCCGGTTCGCAGCTGCATCGTGCTTTACAATCTTTATACCCGACATAGCACGCTTGTATGAGACCGCTATGGGTCATTCCTGTCATCGCCTCAATAATCTGAGGCCCGGCTCCAGCAACTGAAGTTGCTCCTGCTGCTGGAACAGCTCCTCCTGCCGCAGCAGTACGTCCTCCTGCAGCGCCAAGTAGTCCCCCTGCAATACGAGAGGCTGCCGGATACCAGTCAACCAGAATTAAGCAGGTATTTAGTACCTCTTCACAGTCACATTTTTCTTCGAGCTCTGCCTCTGGAGGAACAGGGAGTTGTGGTTTAACCCCAGTACTACCCATCAACCCTAGAATATCTATACGAGTAATAGGGTTCCCTTCCACATACCCAAACGTATTCAACCCGCCATTGAGCCCAATCGGATCACTTTCAACATACCGCCCCGTCTCGGGGTCGTAATCGCGGAAGTAGTTGTAGTGCAGCCCACTCTCCTGGTCGTAGTACTGCCCCGGAAAGCGCAGGTTCATCATCAGGCTACCGCTGGCCGAACCTACGCCGAAGGCGTCGGATTGCCATTGCCAGACAGTCTGCTGGGTTTGATTGGTGGCCAGGCGCGGGGTGTTGAGGTGGTCGCTGTGTAGGTAGAACGGGGTGCTGCTGGCGATGGCGCCTTGGCCGTCGTAAGTAATGTTGATACCGCCCAAGGGCATGCTGTCGAGCCAGATGTAGTACTGGCCGCTGACCTTGACGCCTTGGCTGTTGAACAGTTGTTCCCCCAACAGTTGCCCATCCGGCCCGTAAAGGAAGGTCGTGGTGCCTTGGGCGCTGAGTTTATGGGTGCGCTGGCCGAGGGCGTTGTAGCGGAACTCCGCCACGCTGTTACCGGCGAGCTTGACGCCGGTGAGGCGGTTCTGGGCGTCGTAGACCAGCTCGCGATCGGCGCGGTCCTGGGTCAGGTTACCGGCGGCATCGCTGGTGACCGCTTGCGCGTCGATCTGGGTCAGGCGGTTGCTGTCGTTGGCGTATTGGTAGGTTTGCGAGCTGCCGGGTTGTGGCAGGCCATTGACGATGGCAACCGTGCTTTTAGCGGTGCGGTTGCCCACGGCGTCATAGCTGTAACTTAGTTCGCGGTCGGCACGCTGCTCGGCCGTGAGGCGGTCGAGGGCATCGTAGCTGTAGTTGAGGTCGCCGAGCAGGCTGCTGTTCAACGTTTCGATATTGCTGTTGGCGTCATAGCCGTACGTGCTGCTCCAGCCGGCCACGCTTTGTTCGCTCAGGCGGTAGTCCTGATCGTAGCTGCGGCTCAGACTGACACCGTTGGCCCAGGTCAGGCTCTTCAGCGGACCGAACGGCAAGTAGCTAAGGTTGCTGGCGAAGGCGCTGGGTTGGCCGTCGCCGACCTGCAATTGCACCTGACTGACCTGGCCGGCGGCATTACGGACGTAGTGGATGCTGAAGCCTAGCGGGTAGTCGATACGACTCAGCTGGTTGGCGCCGTCATAGGCGTAACCGAGGCGGTCGTACTGATCCACACCATTTACCGCCACCGAGCGCAGCTGCTCGGTGAGATTGCCGCGCGCATCGTAGTGGTAGCCGAGCACGCCGCTGGCATCCTGGACCGCGGTCAAGCGGCCGATGCCTTTGTTGCCGTCGGCGGTCATGTCGTAGTGGTACTGCACATTCAGCGCCGGGTTGACCGGGTATTGGCGGCCAGTCAGGCGGTTGAGAGCATCGTAGGTGTAGGTGGTGACCACGCCACGGGCATCGGTCTTACTGATGACGTTGCCGGCGGCATCGTGGCTGAAGGTGGTGGTGCCGCTGTCCGGGCTGGTCTGCTGGAGCAGGTTGCCCAGGCCGTCGTACTGGTAGCCCGTGGTGACGCCGCGCGGGTCTTTGACCTGGGTCAGGTTGTCCTGGGCGTCGTAGGCCAGGGCGGTGACGCCATTCAGGGGGTCGGTGTTGCTGACCAGACGATCCAGGGCGTCGTAGGCCTGGGCGTGACTGTGCTGCTTGGGGTTGGTGGTTTGCGTCGGGTTGTCGTTGAGGTCGTAGCCGTACTGGCTGGTCTGGCCCTGCGCGCCTATCGAACGTAACAGGCGGCCAAGTTCGTCGTAGACCCAGGTTTGCTGCTGAGTGAGGTTGCTGGAGGCATCCTTGATCCGCTGGGCGGTGCGGTTGCCCATGGCATCGAGGCTGAACTCGATGCTCTCGCCGAGGTTGTTGCTGATCGTGGTCAGACGGCGGGCGCCATCCCAGGTGTACTCAAGCCAACTGCCATCGCCACGGGTGACCTTGACGATCTGGCCGATGGCGTCGTGCTCGAAGCTGGTGGTGCTGCCGGCCGTGCTGACCGAGGCCAGCCAGCCTTGCACCGTGTAGGTCAGACTCGTACTGACGCCGTTGGCGTCGACCAGGTTTTGTGGGTTGCCGTAGTTGTCGAAGTTGGACAGCTGGGTGACATGGCCGAGGGCGTTGGTGACGCTAGTCAGGTGGCCCTGGGCGTCGTAGCCATAGGTGGTGACGTCCTGCACATCGGTGCGCGGGCCGTCGGCCGTTTCGATCAGGCCGAGACTGTTGTAGGTGTAACTCCAGTTGCGTTCGGTGGCGGAAACCGACGACCAGGCACAGACCAACGCGAGCGACAACAGGCTCGCGCGCTTGAGAAATAGATTCATGTCAGGTCCTTCTGCTATCAGCGTTGGGTCACGGACTGGCTAAGTTGCCGGCCCTGATCGTCATAGGTGTAGGTGGTAATGCGGCTGGGTTCGGTAACCGTCACCGGCAAGAACAACGTTGGGTGCCAGTCGGTGGTGACGGTGCGCACCTGGGGCGTGCCGGCGGCTTCGGTTCGTGAGATTTCTAAACCGTGCTCGTTATAGTCGTAGGTGGTCAGGTGGCCTTTGTTATCGGTTTTGGTCTTGAGCAGACCACGCGAGTCGTAGGTGAAGGTGGAGTTGCTGTTGGGGCAATTGGCCGAGGGTTCACCTTCGATGGCGGTGATGCGTTTGATGCCGTTGAAATTGGCCGTGCGGAAAATAGTTTTTTTGCCTAATGGATTGGTGACGGTGCGGGAACCATCGCTGTTGTAGCTGATTAGTACTTTTTCAGCACCGTCGGCATGCTCACTGGAAATGGCGCGACCTTGTGTGTCATAAGTCCATGTTGCGTATTTAATTCTGCGCTCGTCCATGATTGCAGTTAAATATTTAGGAAAACGACTGTCCTCATAATAATAAGACCGCAGCGGAGTAGAGGCACCATCGATTGACTTTATCAAAAAGGCAGGCATTCCCTTGGCAGAAAACGCAAAGGCCGCAGTGAATGCTCCGGATGATACGCGCACAAACCCACCGATAACATCGTCGACTAACGTAACGACCTCTCCCACATCCGATGTCAGTGTAAGTATACGGGATGGAAAACTCGCACTTGATGCTTTATATATATCACCCGCCGTGTACGCAATGGTAATGCGACCCTTGCCGACTCTTTTTACCTCTGTCATTCTGCCGTTGGAATTGAATTTAAGCTGTCCGGCGAGAGGGTGAATAAGCTCGTACCCTGACTCTGTCCTGGTTAAAGTACCGCCCTGTGGGGTGAGACTAGCGATGAGCGCGCTGGAATTTGAGAAAGCAAAGCTGCGCCCTTGTGCATTATAAAAATATATGTAACTTGGCGTAATAGACAGCCTATCTGAGTA
Source organism: uncultured Pseudomonas sp. (assembly GCF_946886105.1). The sequence continues at coordinate 54,447 of NZ_CAMPHV010000029.1, forward strand.
ACTATGTAGCCAGCGCGGACTATAGGTATTATAGGTTAGCGAGACATCTATTGTGCCCGACGGGCTTTTATAAATTTGTTCTAATTGGTATTTATTTCCAGTTATTGCATTGATAGGATTCCCAACATCGCCCGATTCACTTGATTTTATTTGCGTCACCGATGCGACAGAACACTGCTGCGGCAGCGACTCACCGAGTTGAATTGTTGTCGAATGCTGATTGCATGTTCCAGTTGCATCATCAAGAGAAGAGGCCTTAATGTGATAACCGTTACCATTAACGAGTACTGCGGTAAGAGAAAAACCCTGCACATTCCAAGCTGGGCTCGGGGTTACCATTGGGCATGTTTTGCATGCCTGCAGCTGTACAAGACAATGGTAGTAATCTGCACCACTAGTAGAAAAGTTTTGAATACCTGTTACTTTGCTGCTCCACCCTCCTACATACGATGAAGCTAGTCCAGCTGCGCAAGCTTCGTATGCGCTACCGGCTTTCACATCAATTTGACGCGCATGGATAAACGACCAAGTACATGCTGCTGTTGCAATCCCTGGCGCAAGTACAAGCAGCAAGACTGTTAACATCTTTAATACTGGCTGCGCCCCGGACACAGGAACTATTCTCTGGAGACTAATTGAGCCCCTACGACGCTCAGAGCTGCGTAGCGCAGTGCCCCTAATAATCAGAGACAGACCGAGCTTAGCAAACCGTTGCACCTCGAATAACCGATTGAGTGAAACTAGGCAGGCACCATACAAAGTCTTGTTCATCTTCAATTCTCGTTGAAATCAGCGATCGGTTTGGGTTTGGCTGAGCTGCCGACCCTGATCGTCATAGGTGTAGCGGGTGATTCGGCTAGGCTCGGTCACCGTCACCGGCAAGAACAACGACGGGTGCCACTCGGTAGTCACCGTGCGCGCCTGCGGTGTGCCGGCGGCTTCGGTGCGGGAGACCTCCAGGCCACGCTCGTTGTAATCGAAGGTGGTGAGGTTGCCCTTGTTGTCGGTCTTGGTCTTGAGCAGGCCGCGCTCGTCGTAGGTGAAGGTGGAGTTGCTGTTCGGGCAATTGGCGGAGGGCTCGCCTTCGATGGCGATAATCTTCTTGCTGCCACCAATGGCTTGAAAGCGGTAAGTAGCCTTCTTGCCCAGTTCATTAACGACAGTGGATGAACCATCAGCGTTGTAGGTAATGCGTACCTTGTCAGCGCCAGCCGTGTGCTCGCTTGAGATGGCCCGCCCCTGGACGTCATAGCGCCAGGTGGCATAACGCACGCCACGCTCATCCGTAAGCCCCGTCAGGTTCAGTGCGTTGTACGGGTCTTCATAGTGGTACTGCCGGATATACTGCTGGCCATTGATGGTCTTGGTAGCTTTTACAAGCAGGCCATTGGCGTGGCCGAAACTCATCGTCATATTGGCAGCAGTCAAGGCATATAGCCCGCCTTTAAGGTTTTGCTTAAAGTTAAGCTGATTACCAAAGTCATCATCGACAAATACCTGCGTACTCAGGTCAGTAACGACATAAGAAAGACGCTGAGTACTACCATTTCTCAGCCTTAGGGTTACCAGCCGGCCCTGAGCATCAAAATCGTAGGTGGTTTGACTTTTGGTAATAAATTGCCAAGCACTGCCTTGTGCCCGCAAATCGCCATAGGCTGCTGCCGCAGCATCTGCAGGTGCACCACTCGATAAAAAGCGCAATGCCTTGCCGTCTGACAGACTCAGAATTATTCGATCACCCTGAAAAGTTAATTTGTCCGAATAACTATGACGCCAAATAGCATCTGAGCTGTTGTAGTAACGCTGAAAGCTAATACCACCTGGTTGCGCTGAACTGAAATAAACTTCCTGATGAAACTTATTGCCATTGACGAAGTTAATTGGATTTCCAACTACTCGCTTCAGTTCTTCATTCGGTATACTGGTGCAGGGAGTATTGGACACCCCATTTTCAGATGCATCTACACATTTATTTGAATTGGGATCAAAAGTACCGTTTTCGCAGTTGGGAAGCTGCGCATTACAGACAGAACCCTCATGACCAAACTCACATGAAATTTGCCTGCTCGTGACATAACCCAAATGTACCAAGTAAGGAGGATAGCGAACTCCCAGTGGGTCATAGATCAAGCATTGCCATTGATTTGAAGCCACTTGCGTGTATCGACGTTCTTGATACGAAAGAATATTTTTTTGATAAGCATCACACGCCTCTTGATACGACAGGTATGAGTCCACTCCGTTGATTTGTGAACGATCCCATAGCGTCAGTGTGGATGCATAAACTCCGCTTCCGCTAGAGAAAGCCAGAATGCATGCCCCCAAAAGACACTGCGGTATCACCGCTGTAAAAGATCGGCGGTTACACGCAGAGATAAATAGGCGCGAACTGCGGCTTTCTTCAAACATCATTAATTCCTTTTAATTCTGCAGCCGCTCGTATCGAATAGGCGCCCCGCCGGACCGAGGAGCGGTGGCAGAATACCGAACAACATAGTTGCCATCTACCCTGACAGGAACATTGATCAATAAACGATCAGCGCGCTCGACCGGGAAACACCCGAATAAAAGTCTGAAAATGCCTACTGAAGCGGCTGAAATACACCTACCCCACCGCCTAGGTTTGTATAGAGCAAATCTCACGCCCCAAGGAGGGACAAGCGCATGTCCTCAACGGATTGCGCATAAGACAAATCGACTCTGCCGCCCTCCTTGGCGATATCAAATTGCCTTGATAAAGTGCGCGCCCGCCGAATGCGCGCCACCAAAAATGGAAGACAGCGATCATGGATGCACAGCCCTACCAGGCCCCTCAGGCCGACTTGACCATCGCCAGCGTCTTTTGCCGCCAGTGCGGCAGCAAGATCACCGCCGATGCCAATCAATGCCCGAGTTGCCTGGCCAGCCAAAACCTCAATCCCAAAAGCAAAATCACCGCTGGCGTGTTGGCGCTTTTCCTGGGTGGCCTAGGCATTCACCGTTTCTACCTGGGGCAATGGTGGGGCGTGTTTTATCTGCTGTTTTGGGGCAGCGGGATTCCTTCCATCGTTTCCCTGATCGAAAGCATCGTGTTTTTCTGCAGCAACGAAAGCGTCTGGCAGCGCAAGTACGGCAACGTCAAAAGCGGTTCCACCGCGGTGATGGCGATAGTCTGTGCATTCATCTTTGTCGCCGTGATCGGCATCCTGGCGGCGATCGCTATTCCCCAATACCAGCAATATGTCGAACGCGCCAAGCAGATGCAGCAACAACGTTAACGACAATGCTGCAATGAGTGATGCGGTGAGTATCGCCTAGCGATACCCGGCCTGCCGCTAGCCAGCCGCCTTCTCTTCGATCAACCAATCCATCCGCCACCCCGCCTGTCCTTGGCGGAGCAGGCTGGTCAGCCAGGGCAATACCTGTTTCAACTCGTCTTCCAGGCCCCATGGCGGGTTGCTGATGACCAGGCCGGAGCCGTTCAGGCGTTGGGCGTCGTCGGCGGCCTGTACGTATAGCTCGATGCGTAGTAGTTTCGGCGCGGGGCTTTTTTGCAGGTCGCGGTAGAAACGTTTGAGCTGGTTCAGATCCTTGATCGGGTACCAGATCACGACCACCGCCTGGCGCATACGGCCGATGGCGTCGTTCAGCGCCTGCACGCAGCGCTCCAGCTCGTCGGCTTGTTCGAACGGCGGGTCGATCAGCAGCAACGCGCGTTTCTCGCGGGTCGGCAGCAGGGCGCGGGGGACGTGCCAGCCTTCGCCGAGGTGCACGGCGACGCGGCGGTCGCCGTGCATGTTTTCCTTGAGCAGGCGGCCGTCTTCCGGGTGTTTTTCGTTGAGGTGCAGGCGGTCCTGTTCGCGGGAAAGAATGCGCGCCAATTCGGGGGAGCCGGGGTAATGGCGCAGCACGCCATCGGGGTTCATCGCGCGGATCACTTCCAGGTAGTCGAGCAGCGGGTCCGGCACGTTCTCGGCCTGCCACAGACGGTCGATGCCTTGCAGCCATTCGCCGGTACGGCTGGCCTGATCGCCTTGCAGATCGTAGAGGCCGACGCCGGCGTGGCTGTCGAGGTAGGCGAACGGTGCCTCCTTGCGCGACAGCAGGGCGATCAAGCGGCTCAACACATAGTGTTTCAGTACATCGGCGTGGTTGCCGGCATGGAAGGCGTGGCGGTAGTTCATAGATGGGCTCCTGTGGCCGCGCAGTGTAAATCGCTCAAGCGACCGATTGCAGCGGCTGGGCGCGTAATAGTTCGAGCAGATGCTCCAACGCCGGGTGGTTGGGAGCGTCGCGACGGCGCATCAGCAGGGTCGGCGCCGCGGCCAGGTCGCTGTCGATGACCTTGGCGGCCACCAGGCGACCGCGCGGGTGCAGTTGCAGCAGGCTGCGCGGCAGCATGCCGATGCCCATGCCGGCGGCGATACCGCCGAGGATGGCGTCGATGGAGCCGTAACTCTGGCGCGCGCCGACCTGCACGGCATGGCGCTCGCTCCAACGCTCCAGGCGCTCGCGGTAGTGGCAGCCCTCGGGGAAGCCGAGCAGGCTGACCGGCCCTTGCAACAAAGACTCGCCGGCCGGACTGGCGGGCAGCACCAGCATCAGCTCCTCGCGCCAGATCACCTCGGCATCCAACAGCGGGTGCTCGAAGGGACCGCCGATCAGCGCGGCGTCCAGGCGCCCGGCCAGTACCTGCTCGACCAGATGGCGACTGGTGCCGGTCAGCAGGCTGACATCGACCCGCGGCGCGTCGCGGTGAAAGGCCGCCAGCACTTCGGGCAAACGCACCGCAGCGGTGGTTTCCATCGAACCCAGCCGCAGCTCGCCGGCCCAGACGTCCTCCTGTACGCTGCGCCAGGCGGCCTGGCACAGCTGCTCCAGTTGTTCGGCGTAACTCACCAGGCGCTCCCCCGCCGGGGTCAGGCGCAGACGTTGAGCCTGACGCTGAAACAACACAGCGCCGAGTTGGCTTTCCAACTGGCGCAAGCGCGCCGACACATTCGACGGCACGCAGTGCAATTGCTGGGCGGCCGCGCTCAGCGAGCCGGCACGGCTAAGCGCGAGGAAATGCCTGAGCAATTGGGGATTGAGCCGTTCCCAGGGCAACATGGTCAGCCTCCGATTCACTATTAGTGAAAAACAGTCGCAGTATTTTTCACTACCAGTCGAATTGGCACAACCGCTAAGGTTCTAGCAGGCCGTTGAAAACGTAGGCGAGGCAGGCAAGACAATGACTAGGCGTCCCCACAAAAACAGGCGAGGAAGCGGACTGGGCTCGCACGCGAGTTTACTGCTGTAAATGAGCATTCCGAGCCTGTTTTTAACGCAGTATTGCCAACGCAGGTAGTTTCAACGGCCTGCTAGGACTCGACCCAGGTGTCTCCCCCATGACCACAGCCCACCCCCGTCACATCTTCCTCGCCCTGCTCGCCGGTGCCAGCGCGCTGGTGGTGGTGCATGGGCTCGGCCGGTTCGCCTTCACCCCGCTGCTGCCGCACCTGATCGACGACGGTTTGCTCAATCTGGAACAGGGCGCTCGCCTGGCGACCTGGAACTACATCGGCTACCTGCTCGGCGCGCTGCTCGCCCTGGCTCTGCATGCGCCGCAGCGGATGCGCATCGCCCTGCCTTTGGCGTTGCTGCTGAATGCCGCGCTGACCCTGGCCCAGGGTTTTACCGAGGACTACCAGAGCCTGCTCCTGCTGCGTCTGGCCAACGGCATCAGCAATGGCGTGGTGTTCGTCCAGGCACCGGCGCTGGTGCTGGAGTGGCTGGCGCAGCAGCAACGCACGCGCCTCAGCGGCTTGATCTACCTCGGTCTGGGTGGCGGGCTGTTGCTCTCCAGCGGCGTGGCGGACTGGCCGGCGGACTGGGTCAGCGGGGCGCAGCGCTGGTGGCCGGCCGCGGCCCTGGCCCTGCCGATCGCCCTGCTGAGCGCCTGCCTGCTCGCCAGGCTCAAAGTGCAACCCCACGCCTCGGCCAGTCGGCAAACGACCAGCAAGCTGTTCGATCGCGCCAGCACGCCGCTGTTTCTCGCTTATGCCGGCGCGGGCCTCGGCTACATTTTGCCGATGACCTTTCTCCCTGCCCTGGCCCACGAACAACTGCCGGCGGGCGATCCGCTATTGAGCGGCGCCTGGCGCTGGACGGCACTGGCCAGCCTGGCCTCGATCGCCCTGTGGAATCATCTTGGCGCGCGCCTGGGCGATCGCCGCGCGCTGCTGGTCAATTACGCGACCCAGGCCCTGGGCGCGGCGGCGCCGCTGCTGTGGCCGGGGCAAATCGGCGTATTGCTCTGCGCCGTTCTGGTTGGCGGCAGCTTTATCGGCAGCGTGTTCCTCACCCAACGCCTGGCGCGCAGCCTGCATCCGCATCAAGGCCCGCGCTTGTCCGCCGCCTTGATCGCGCTGTACGGCGGCAGCCAGTTGCTCGGCCCCTGGCTGGCAGAGCAATGGCTGGCCCAAGGCGGCAGCCTCGGGCAGAGCTTCGCCCTCGGCGCCGCCGCCTTGCTCTGGGCCCTGGCCTGGTCGTTTGCGGCACCCGTGCATTTATCAGAGAGGAGGTAATGACATGCCCTATGTGAATATCAAGATCACCCGCGAAGGCGCCACCGCCGAGCAAAAACGCCAATTGATCGAAGGCGCGACGCAACTGCTGGTCGATGTGCTGGGCAAGAACCCGGCGACCACAGTGGTGGTGATCGACGAGGTGGATACCGACAACTGGGGCATTGGCGGTATTCCGGTGACCGAGCGGCGGCGTAGCGAGGGCAAAGGCTAGCTGTTGCCTAGCAAGCTCTGTCCGCCATCTGGGCCGCCATCGGTGGACAAGGCTTCGCCATGTCCACCCTGCAAAAGCGCCCCCGTAATCCGGGACGCGGTGATAGCCGCACAAGCGCTCCCCGGATTGCATCCGGGCTACAAGGCGGTGGTTCGCTATTCCGGCAAGGAGGCTCGGCCATTCTGCACTGAGCAGGTTTTACCGCTTTATCACGCCGATGGATGAAGCTAGGCGCTGATTATTCAGCGACCTAGACTGGCGCCATTCCATTGGAGGTAGCCCATGTCCGAGTCCCTGCTCAGCTCCCGCAATCTGGCCTTCGAACTTTATGAAGTGCTCGACGCCGAAGCCCTGACCCAGCGCGAGCGCTTTGCCGAACACAGCCGCGAGACTTTCGATGCGGCCATCGACACCGCCCGCAGCATCGCCGAAAACCTGTTCGCCCCGCACAACCGCAAGAACGACGAGCACGAGCCGGAATACATCGACGGTGCCGCGGTGCTGATCCCCGAGGTCAAGCCGGCGGTGGATGCCTTCCTCGAGGCGGGCTTCCTCAACGCCACCCGCGAGTTCGAAGTGGGCGGCATGCAGCTGCCGAACCTGCTGTCGCAGGCGTGCTTCGCGCATTTCCAGTCGGCCAACGCGGCGACCACCTCCTACCCGTTCCTGACCATGGGCGCGGCCAACCTGATCGAAGCCTTCGGCAGCGCGGAGCATAAACAGCGCTTTTTGCAGCCGATGATCGAGGGCCGCTTCTTCGGCACCATGGCCTTGACCGAGCCCCATGCCGGCTCGTCGCTGTCGGATATCCGCACCCGCGCCGAACCGGCCGGCGACGGCACCTACCGGCTCAAGGGCAACAAGATCTTCATCTCCGGCGGCGACCATCCACTGAGCGAGAACATCGTGCACATGGTGCTGGCCAAACTGCCGGACGCGCCGCCCGGGGTGAAGGGCATCTCGCTGTTTATCGTGCCGAAGTTCCTGGTCAACGACGACGGCAGCCTGGGCAAGCGCAACGATGTGGTGCTGGCCGGGCTATTCCACAAGATGGGTTGGCGCGGCACCACGTCCACGGCGTTGAACTTCGGTGATAACGGCGATTGCGTCGGCTATCTGGTCGGCAAGCCGCACGCTGGCCTGTCCTATATGTTCCAGATGATGAACGAGGCGCGCATCGGCGTCGGCATGGGCGCGGTGATGCTCGGCTACGCCGGTTACCTGTATTCCCTGGACTACGCCCGCCAGCGCCCGCAAGGCCGCCAACCGGACGGCAAAGACCCGACCAGCCCGCAGGTAGCGATCGTCGAGCACGCCGACGTGCGACGCATGCTGCTCACGCAAAAAGCCTATGTCGAAGGCGCCTTCGACCTCGGCCTGTATGCCGCGCGCCTGTTCGACGACACCCAGACCCTGGCCACCGAGGAAGAACGCCGCAGCGCCCTGGAGCTGCTGGATCTGCTCACCCCGATCGTCAAATCCTGGCCCTCGGAGTTCTGCCTCAAGGCCAACGAGCTGGCGATCCAGATTCTCGGCGGCCATGGCTACACCCGCGATTACCCGGTGGAGCAGTACTACCGCGACAACCGCCTCAACCCGATCCATGAAGGCACCCACGGCATCCAGTCGCTCGACCTGCTAGGGCGCAAGGTCTCGATGAACGGCGGCGCCGCGCTCAAGCAATTGGTCAAGCTGATCCAGGGCACCTGCCAGCAGGCTAGCGAATACCCATCGTTGAATGCCCTGCGCGAACCGCTCGAACAATTGCTGGCGCGGCTGTCGGCGGTCACCCTGGCGCTGCTCGGCGATCTGATGAGCGGCAAGGTCAATCAGGGCCTGGCCAACTCGGCGCTGTACCTGAAAGTCTTCGGTCATATGGTGATCGGCTGGCGCTGGCTGGAACAGGCGATCAAGGCCGAACAGGGGCTGGCGGCCGGCAATCCGGCGGACCTCGACTTCTATCAAGGCAAGCTGCAAGCCGCACGCTACTTCCTGACCTGGGAAGTGCCGAGCTGCCACCACGATCTG